>JAEZZO010000038.1 GCA_023418475.1 Bacillota bacterium | reverse complement strand
GCCCTTTAGGGCAAGCCTGAGGAAGTAGTGCGGTTGGCAAATCCCTCAGGGCGCCTTCCGGGCGCAAGCAAGTAAGAGCCCCTTATAGGGGCAGAGCAAACCACCGGCTAAGCCGGTGGTCATGATTGTTTTTTATAAGGAAAGAAAACAAGGAGAGGAGAGCATACCGTCATAAAACGGACGGATTAGGCAGTGGGAATATTTATGGCGAAAGAATATGTATTTTATTTGAAACAGAATATCGGGGCACCGGCGGCTGCACTGGTAAAAGCCGGAGACTATGTAAAGAGGGGAGAAAGGATAGCCGCCAGATTGCCTGGCAAGCTTGGAGCTCATCTTTACTCAAGCATCAACGGGAAAGTAATAAGGGTAAACGAAGAAGCAATCTACATAGAAGCCATAGAAACGGATTTTACTACTTATGAAAAATTAAAAGGAAGTACAGCGAAAGAACTGGTCGAAGAGGCTGGAATAGTTGGACTGGGCGGAGCGGGCTTTCCGACATCGGTGAAGCTTGAAACCGCACTTACTGACAAGGGCGCGGTAATCATCAACGCAGCAGAATGCGAGCCGATACTATCCCATAATATCGCAAGACTTAATGAGGACCCTGAAAAGCTGCTTCGTGGCTTGAGGCTTGTTATGGAAATCCTTTCTGTAAAGCGTGGAATTATTGCAATCAAGAGTAAGCATCAGAATACAATCAAAAGGTTAAAGGTAGCGGACCACGATCATATCTGTGAAATCGCAGAGCTTGAGGATATGTATCCGATGGGAGAGGAAAGAGCCATAATAAGAGATACACTAGGTGTACTTCTTTCGACGGATGCACTTCCCGCACAGGCTGATGCGGTTGTACTGAACGCAGAGACAGTTCTTCGTATCCGGGAAGCCGTGGAGGATAGAAAGCCTCTGATCGATAAGGACCTGACGGTAGGCGGAAAATTGAAGGATGCAGGACAGATTAAAGTGTTAAAAGATGTGCCGATCGGAATGAAAGTAACCGAAGTTTTTGAACTTGCAGGCGGAATAGGAGAAGAATACGGTGAAATTATTATGGGCGGACCATTTACCGGAGTAAGAGCTTATCCGGAGCAGGGAATAAAAAAGACAACCGGAGGACTTCTTGCAGCAGAAGCTTTTCTAAAGGGTCCGGAAAAAATCGGATTACTTGTTTGTGCCTGCGGCGCTGATGAAAATAGACTGCGAGAAATTGCGGATAGTATGGGCAGTCAGGTTGCGGGAACAGAGTACTGCAAGCAGGCGCATGCCAATCATACAGCCTATAAATGTGAAAATCCCGGACATTGTCCCGGACAGGTAGGTAAAGTAATGGAACTTAAACGGCAGGGAGCGCAGGCACTGTTAATCAGTAACTGTACGGACTGCACGAATACGGTAATGTCCTGTGCACCAAAGCTGGGCCTTCCGGTATTTCATTGTACCGACGGAAGTTTACGAGCGGTAAACCATAAATTAATCCGTCGAAACCATAAAAATGATGAATAAGATTTACACTAAGAATTTTAAATGATGAAAACGAAAAGGAGAAAAAGAATGTCTATCAGTAACGAAACCGTAAAAGAACACTTAAAAGATCCTGCAATTTTTTGCTGTCAGAGAAAAAAAGGCATTATGATTGGAGCAGCGGATTTAGAAGATCCTAATCTTTTCGAGGATATGATCGAGGCAGGTCTTCTGGCACTTAGCGAGGAAGGACTTACCATAGAACAGGTGCTTGGAACTACTTTGACAAAGGATTGTGATGCCCTGACTCCGATATTAGCATCTATGATTGATAAGGTGAACGAAACGAAGGAACAGGAAAAGAAAGTACAAGAAAAAAAGGAAACTACAGCGGAAGCTTCAACAGTATATCAAAGCAAAATATCGGGGGTTGATGGCATGATACATATAGAGATAGATAAATTAGAAGGTTTAAAACTGGATATTCCGGTTGGAACAGCTTTCGGCGCAAGCATTCCGGCACCGGCAGCAGCACCGCTTGTAAAGAAGGCGGAAGACAAGGTAATCAGAACCTTGAAAAAAAGATATTACAAGGTAACGGATGTAATCTTAGGAGAAACCACTTCTTTTGAAAACGGCGTAATTACAATAGACAATAAGTTAGTGAAAGAAGCCCTTCAGGCAGATTCTATTGTAAAAGAAATTAAGATAGATATTATTAAACCGGCAGATCGTCATATCTACACGGATACCATTATGGATGTATGCCCGATTGCAACAAAGGTGGAAGGTACTCTTGGGGAAGGGATAACAAATGTTGTAGAAGGTGCAGTGTTCATGCTTACAGGTCTGGATGAGGATGGTACGCAGGTACACGAATTCGGTTCCTCCGAAGGCTATTTGGATGAGAAAATGGCTTTCGGTAATCCCGGCTGTGCAGATGAGGATGATATCATTATCCGTGTGGAGACAATTATTCAGAGACTGACCGGTATGGAGAGAAGAGGACCTTATGCTGCTCATAAATGTGAGGATATCATCATTCAGGCGGTACGTAATGTATTAAAGAAAACAACAGCAGCACCGGTTAGAGAAGAACTCTGCCAGGATGTGAAGAAGTACAGCAGACCGAGGGTTGTACTCGTTAAGGAAATTATGGGACAGGGCGCAATGCATGATAATGTTCTCTGCCCGACAGAGCCTTGCGGTGTGCTTGGCGGACAGAAGAATGTGGATCTTGGAAATGTTCCGCTGATGCTTTCTCCGAATGAGGTACGTGACGGCGGTATCCACGCCTTAACCTGTATCGGACCTGCTACCAAGGAAATGACACGTCATTATTTCAGAGAGCCTTTGGTAGAGGCACTTGCCAAGGACGAAGAGCTGGATTTGATCGGCGTTATATTTGTAGGAAGTCCACAGGTTAACGATGAGAAATCCTTTGTTTCTGAAAGACTTGGAGCATGGATTGAGACGATGGCAGTGGAAGGAGCTATTGTGACCACGGAGGGCTTTGGCAATAACCATATAGATTTTACCAGCCATATTGAACAAATCGGTAAAAGAGATATTCCGGTAGTTGGTGTATCCTTCTGTGCTTATCAGGGACAGCTGGTAGTTGGAAATAAATATGCAGACGCTATGATTGAAATTAATAAAGACAAGGATGGCTTTGAAAACGAAATTGCAGGCTGTTCTGAAATCTGCCCGAAGGATGCGGCACGTGCGGTACAGATGCTGAAGAATAAGATGATGGGTGTAGAAATTAAGCCAGCACCTAAGAAATGGTCTCAGGAAGTAATTGATCATAATAATAAGCTCCTCGGTTTATAATTGAGAGCTGTCAAGGGAGTGGTGAGGATGCAATACGAACTTAATCCGGTGCTTATGAAAGGAAAGGTTGTATCGGTAAACGATACGGCAATAAAAGTAGACATTCAGGGAAGGCTTGGCGTCATAACCGTTCCAAGACGCTGGGTATTAACAGACAAAATCCTGGAGCCCGGCCTGAAGGTTGAATTTTATTTCAGCTATATGCAGGTAGTGGACGGGGTATAAGTTTGAAAGAAAACCATTTTCAAACTATTTATGAAAGACAAAGATAAACAATATGAATGGAGGCAATTCAATGAATTTAACAGTTGTAGAGGGTATGCAATCAGAAATCTTTGTTCCAATCACGCCGGATCCGGTTTGGACTCCGCTAAAAAAACCATTGAACGAATGTAAGATAGCATTTATTACAGCAGGAGGTATTCACCAGAAAAGCCAAAAGCCTTTTGATACCTCCGGTGATTATTCCTACCGTCCTATTTCTTCAAGTATTCCTACTTCAGAGCTTATGGTAACACACGGGGGATTTGATAACTCTGATATCAATAAAGATGTTAATGCTATGTTTCCTTTGGATAGACTTCATGAGCTGGTAGAAGAAGGAGTAATCGGAAGTCTTGCAGATGAAATGTACGGTTTTATGGGAGGCGGCGGAAATGTTGAGAAATTCCGCGGTGAGACCGGTCCTGAAATAGCGGATAAACTGAAAGCACAGGGAGTGGACATTGTTCTGTGCACCGGAGGCTGCGGTACCTGTCACCGTTCCGCGACTATCGTAACCAGATGCTGTGAAGAAAGAGGAATGTCTTGTTGTGTCATAGCAGCACTTCCTCCTATTGCAAAACAGCAGGGAGCACCAAGAATTACCGCGCCGCATGTTCCGATCGGTTCCAATGCAGGAGAACCGAATAATATAGAAATGCAAACAGCTATTCTAAAGGATACTTTGAACTTTATAGCAGAGGAAGCAGATCACTATGGTATGTGCAAGGTGCTTCCTTATGAGTACAGACATAACGTTTAAGCAGTTATTATTTGAAAGGAAAGGCATGGGCATTCATATGTTTTTACAGCCGCTGTTACAAAAAGAAAAATACGAAAAACTATTTCAAACAGTTGAATCCCATACGATGGGAGAACCCACCCGAATTATTTTGGGTGGGTTCCCGGCAATAGAAGGCAGTACTATGATGGAGAAAAAGAAATTTCTTGAAAAGCACTATGACCATTACAGGAAAGCCCTGATGCTGGAGCCAAGAGGACACAGGGATATGTTCGGCGCTTTGATTACGGAACCGGTTCATCCGGAAGCCGACCTTGGAGTAATCTTCATGGATAGCGGCGGTTATCTTAACATGTGCGGTCATGGCAGTATAGGGACCGCAACAGTAGCTGTTGAAACCGGACTGGTTAAGGTAACGGAGCCTTTCACCGAGGTAGTACTGGATGCACCCTCCGGTGTAATTAGGACAAAGGTAAAAGTAGAACAGGGAAAAGCGGTTGAGGTTAGCTTTTTGAATGTACCGTCCTTCCTTTATAAACAAAATCTTCAGATCATGATACCCGGCTATGGTAATATCACTTATGATATAGCCTTCGGCGGCAGTTTCTTTGTGCTTGTAAATGCAGAAAAGCTTAATCTGAAGCTTTCTATGGATCATGTTGAGGAGCTTACGTCACTTGGAATGCTTTTAATGGAACGAGTCAATCAGGAGGTTGCCATAAAGCATCCGTATCTTGATATTCAAACGGTGGATTTATGTGAGTTTTACGGTAAATCGGAAAATCCGTCAGCAAACAGGAAGAATGTAGTCATTTTCGGAGGCTGTCAGGCAGACCGCTCACCCTGCGGAACAGGAACGAGTGCAAAGCTGGCCACAATGTATGCAAAAGGAGAAATTGGTCTTAAGGAGCCCTTTGTTTATGAGAGTATTACGGGTTCTCTTTTTCGCGGAATGGTAATGCAGGAAACAACCATTGGCAGTCAGAAAGCGATTATTCCTCAAATTACCGGAAGTGCCTATATCACGGGGTTTAATAACTGGGTTCTGGATGAGAGTGACCCGTTAATCTATGGATTTATGTTTGGAAAGGCAGGTAATTAACTTCCGAGCGTCAAAAGCCTAATTCAAGTTATATAGATGGATATGAGTGCATATATATTCATCTGGACTTGCCTTTAACCACCCATGATTACCAAATACAGGCAATTATAGGTGGCCCGGTCTGCGCCATATGAATATATATACACCCATATCCATCAGTTGAGCAAATTCCAGGTTTTTGACGCCTGAAGCATTAGATTTATGAATTTCTATTTGATCGATCAGTAAAAGAATGAATAACAATTTCGACAGGAGGAAGAAGAAATGAAATTAAAGGATACGAAGCTTACAGCAGCAGAGCTGAAGGGGCTTGTTAAAAAGTATATGATCGATACCTATGAGAGGTTTGATTTTATAGCTGAGACAGCAAAGGATATGTATCTGTATGATGAAAACGGTGAAGCATATCTGGATTTTTATGCAGGAATTGCAGTAAATTCTGCAGGTAATTGCAATGAGAAGGTTGTAGAAGCGGTAAAGGATCAGGTAAGTGACATTATGCATACCTTCAACTATCCTTATACAATTCCTCAAGCTTTGCTTGCAGAAAAAATATGTACTGCTATCGGTATGGACAAAATCTTCTTTCAGAATACCGGAACAGAAGCAAATGAAGCCATGATCAAAATGGCAAGAAAATATGGCGTAGAAAAATATGGTCCTAACAGATACAATATTGTAACAGCAAAAGCTTCCTTCCATGGCCGTACCTTTGGTTCCATGAGTGCAACCGGACAGCCTGATAATGCTTGTCAGGTTGGCTTTGGTGGTATGGTGCCGGGCTTTACCTATGCAGATTTTAATAATCTGGAGGCTTTTAAAGCGGCATGTACGGAAAATACGATTGCTATTATGATTGAGCCGGTTCAGGGAGAAGGGGGCGTACACCCTGCTACTATGGAATTCATGACCGGAATCAGGGATTATTGTTATGAGAAGGGCATGCTGCTGCTTCTGGATGAAGTACAAACCGGCTGGTGCAGAACAGGCGAGATAATGTCCTATATGAATTACGATATCAAACCGGACATCGTATCCATGGCTAAGGCAATGGGAGGCGGTATGCCAATCGGAGCAATTTGTGCTACAAAAGAGGTCGCACAGGCATTTTCAATGGGATCTCACGGAACTACCTTTGGTGGTCATCCGGTATCCTGTGCTGCGGCACTTGCGCAAATCACAGAGCTTTTGGATCGTGATCTTGCGGGTAATGCAAAGAAAGTAGGCGGTTACTTCATGGATAAACTGAAAACATTACCACATGTGAAAGAAGTTAGAGGTCAGGGACTTCTGGTAGGTGTTGAATTTGATGACAGTGTAAAAGGAATAGAGGTTAAGCATGGCTGCTTTGACAATAAGCTTCTGATTACAGCAATCGGTTCTCATATGATTCGTATGGTACCGCCTCTGATTGCTACCACGCAGGATTGTGATAAGGCATTTGATATAATTAAAGCCGTAATTACTGAATAATGATAAAGGGCAGGCAGCGCCTGCGTAATCCTCGGTACAAACTTAATATGCGCACAGAGCATGCGCAGAAATGAGGTAAAAATGAAGGATTTTATGTTTTCTGTACCACAGAAAGTGATTTATGGAGCGAAAAGCCTTAATAAGCTTCCGGAATTACTTAAAAATGATAGTTTGAAAAAAGTGCTGATCATATCAGGACCTAATTTAAATAAAATGGGTACGGTAGGAAAAGTAGCTGAGCTCCTTAAAGAAGCTGGAATTTCGTGCGCAATTTTTACAGAGGTAGAAGCAAATCCAAGTGTGGAGACAGTCGATAAGGCAACGAAGGTATACAAAGAGTCTGAAGCGGAAGCCATTGTAGCTCTTGGAGGGGGTTCCCCCATGGATGTAGCGAAGACTGTGGGAGTTTTAGCAAGGTATGGAGGTTCTGTTACGCAATATGAAGGGGCGGATAAAGTACCGGGTGCTATCGTTCCTTTGATTGCGATACCAACAACGGCTGGAACTGGTTCAGAAGTAACCGCATTCTCCGTCATTACAGATCATAGCAGAAATTATAAGCTAACCATTTTCAGTTATCAAATCATTCCCTCCCATGCGATTCTTGATCCGGAGCTGTTGGTATCCCTGCCGGCATCTGTTGCAGCAGCAACCAGTGTGGATGCACTTGTACACGCCATTGAGGCCTATTTGTCTCTGGATGCTTCTCCATTTAGCGATGCTATGGCAGAGAAGGCGATGGAGCTTCTGGGCGCTAATATTCGTGCCTTTACCGCAAACAGAAAGGATTTGGAGGCCGGAGCTGCTATGCTGACCGGGCAGATGTTTGCCGGAATAGCTTTTGCCTGGGCAAGACTTGGAGATGTGCATGCCATGGCACATCCGCTAAGCGGATTTTTTGATGTTTCACATGGAGTGGCAAATGCTATTCTTCTACCTGTGGTTCTAAAATTTAATGCATTGGCTGATAAGGGAAGATACAACAAGATTTATCAATATCTTACCGGTCATACCGCAGAACAGTTCAAACCGGAAATGCTGGTAGAGACTGTCAGAAAACTGACAGTCTCGCTTGGATTGCCGCAGACCCTCTCAGAGGTAGGAGTGAAGGAAGATGAAATTCCTGCTATGGCAGCAGATGCCATGAAGAGCGGTAATATAGCTGTAAATCCCAGGAGTACAACGCAAAAAGAGGTAGAGGCATTATACCACGAGGCTATGTAGTCCTGGTAAAAATATATATGAATAAAGAGAAATAATAAAATGAAAAGTAAACGAAAAAATAAACGGAAAAAATAAAATTAAAAAATTAATTGAAATAATAAAGATGACAGTTTGAATATCTATTTTCAAACTGTCATCTTTTTATTCATGACGATAGAAAGTTAAGAAGCGTGCTATTTATCGTTTAGAGAATGAACCGAATGCTGTTCGTATAGCGATAATATAAATTACTTTCATCAAATAATTCAGCTTTGAATTGCAAATCCATTGATTTGGCTGTAATTCTTTCTTACTTATCCTTCAGAACGGCTTTTCTTGTAAGAAGCCAGGAGAATATGCTAAGTAGCATAAATGCCAGTAAGCAGGTTATGATCGTATTGACAGGCTGCTGCGAGGTTATGCCGAAAGCGTTATCCAAAAGCTTTACAAAGCTGGTATAAATTTTACCGTTCGTAACCTTTGAATCAAAAATAGGAAGAATTAATGTAAAAAATATTGGTACAAAAACACTCAACATGGTAGTACCCGGTTTACCCAGACGATAATAAACCAACCTTATGAAATATCCTACTGCGAGGATACTAAGGTAAAGAGAAAAGTTAAAGAAATAACCTATAATGGAATAGATTATACTGCCACGGCCAAAGGCACTGTTCGTATAAAGCTGTTCATACATTGAGTAATAATGAAATAATCCTAATAATTCGGTGAATGCCTTAAAAATCAGGGAGAGAAGAGTATCGATAGCGGCCATGATAAGTGTAATGGTAATGGAAGTATATATATGACTGATAAAAAAGGTTTTTCTTGATATGCCATTCTGCTGCAGCATAGAGAAGGAATCCTTAAAACTGCTGATACCAACTACAAGCAAGAAAATCATGGAAGACATTTCCATACCTCCGAAATTACCGGAGTTTAACGGTCCTTCTTCTGAAGAATAAGTAATACCAAAACAAGCGAATAAGGATAATAATACAATCGTTACTATGATATAAAAGGAGATGATTGCTTTTGTATTCTCCGAAACCTGATAATGATATGCTGATTTTATATTCAAAATAATCCCTCCCTATGAATTGGTAAGCTGAATAAACAGCTTCTGTAAGTCCAGCTTTGATATCTCTAGCTGCTCCGGCAGGGGATGCGCTGCAGTCCCCAGAATATAAGCCGTTTTAAGACCCCCGAGTGTATCGGTGCCAAGAACATTTTTACCTTTAATATAGGTATCAACTGCGCTGGAGCTGCCGGATACGGTATAGCCTTGGGATAGAAGCTCCTGACAGGATTCGTTTTTAATAATGCTGCCATTTTTAATAATAATGATATCCTCAATCACATTCGCAATTTCCTCAATCAGGTGGGTGGAGATTATGATGGCAGACGGCTTTTCACTGTATTTTTCAATCAAGATCCGGTAGAAAAGATCTCTATGGTTGGCATCCAGACCTAAAACCGGTTCATCCAGAAAGATATAGGGTGTATTGACGGACAGCGCAATAATCAGCTTAAAAATAGAGGAGTAACCTGTTGAGAGAGAATTTACCGTTCTATTCAGATTAAGCTCAAAGCGTTCCGCCAATTTATTGGCATATTCCACATCAAAATCAGGATAAAAGCTTTTTGTCCATTTAAAGACGGCTCTGATTTTCATTTTTTCGGGATATAGGTTTTTATCATTCATTAAATATATTTTACTCAGTGCCTTATCATTATCCGTGATTGGTTCACCGTCCACGAATATCTCACCATTATCGGTAAAGATCCGGTTCGTAATCAGATTGAGCAAGGTAGATTTACCGGCTCCGTTTCTGCCAAGCAGGCCGTAGATTTTACTCTGTTCGAATTTCAGACTCACATGGTTAAGCGCACATACACTGCCATAATGCTTTGTGATATCCTTAATTTCTATGCAGTTCATTTTCAAACCCTCTTTCTATCATTAATTTAATTTCGTTCTCTGTCAAAGCAAGCCGTTTTGCCTCCATAATCAAGCCGACAATATAATTTTCATAAAACTGTTCTTTCCGTTTCGTACATAATTGATGGACAGCACCTGTTGTAACAAACATTCCCAGACCTCTTTTCTTATAGACAATACCATTATCAACTAATATGTTTATCCCCTTCAGGGCAGTCGCGGGATTGATTTTATAGTTGACGGAGAATTCAGTAATGGACGGAATTTGACTTTCCTCAGCAAATGCACCGGATAGAATGGCGTCTTCAATTCCCTCGGCTATCTGAAGAAAAATTGCTTTATCTGAATTAAAGTCAAGCTGCAAATGTAAACCCCCCCTTTCTTATGATGACTGGTTAATTACTTTACTAACTAACTATAACACTATATTATTATCGTATTTCTAATTTGTCAAGAGAAAAATAAAATATTTAGCAATACATAGAAATACATAAAATGTCCCTGTTTTGTAGCTTGTGTTTTAAATAAGGACGATTATGATATTAGAGAAAAAAACTGTGCGGAGTATTTTCATGGGAAATATGGAGGTTTCTGGAACATGTTATATACAGGTGTCAAGAAGAAGCCCGCAACGAGCACCGCAGTGCTCATTACAAGCTTCTTCTTAATTATATGAGATGCTGCTTTGCGGTATCATAAGGTATCATAAGCGGAAGTGTGTCAAAGAGATATAAGGCATTTATAGTGACAGGGTTAGGGGAATATTACTCTGCCAGGAAAGTGTATCTGGTTTTTATTTTTATAATGATCTTGCAGAAACCAGTTGTGTAAAGCAGCAAGGAGCAAAGAACCAGTATAATAAATACATCTGGTGCAAATCGCCACACGACATCATAAGGGGTGGCTAGCAAGTAATGAAATACGATTAGAATAGCAGTTGGCAATATCATATGGATTACAGCTACGCCGATCAGACAGCGGGAGGAGCTTAGGTCACCCCATCGTCTGATCCACTTTTTTATACGAAGCAAAGGTAGCAGGCTTAATAAAACGCCTGCGAGACAGATCAGATCGATCAGAAGATGCTTTTCCCAATACACATTTTTATTGACCGGTGCAGGAGTTTCGCCAAGCATTATTTTTTTGATATTTTCCGTAACAGTATACATGATATCGTTTGAGACCAGATAATCATTCATATTCATCATAAGGATTAGTCCAAGACCTTTTTCAGGCTGCAGCAGCATTGTCGTGCTGTAATTTTCCACCAGGCCCCCATGCTCCAGAAATGGTTCACTGAAATTGTCATAGAGGCCCCAGCCCATTCCATAATAGATATCCTTCTGAACCTCTACATTGTCATAAAACATAGTGTGGATACTTTTTTCTGAGATTATATTATCTCCATCCTTTAAGTATACCTGCAGATATTTTCCCATGTCGGCAGCACTGGAGATGATATATCCAGCCGATACAGATAGCCAGCCCTTGTTGTCGGCAGTCGGAAAGCTTATGCGTTCCCTTACCGGCAGTCCGAAATAATTGCGATAGCCACCAATCAAACTGTCTTCCTTTGCTGCTTCATAGGAGGTATAGCTGTGCTGCATACCGGAGGGAACAAAGATATTATCGTGAATATAGGACTCATAGCTGCAACCGGAAGCCTTCTCAATAATCTGTCCCAGCAAGCCGTAATTTACATTCGCATATACATGCTTGCCCTGCCGGGCGGAGACTTTATAATTATCCTGTCTTGCGTATTTGGCAATACCGCTGGTTTGATTAAGCAGCTGCCGGACAGTAATGCGCTCTCCATCACTTGCATCAGGCAGATAACTTGAGATGGGACTGTCCAGAGAGATTTTGTGTTCCTCCGCCAGCTTCATAACAGCCATCGCGGTAAAGGATTTGCTGAGAGATCCGATGATAAAGGAATTATTTATGCTGTTACAGTTGCCATAAGTGTTCTGATACAATACTTTATCTTTATCTACAATACATAAGGCTGCACCCGGAATGTGAGCGGCTTTCAGAGATTGTTCCAGATAGGTATTTATATGTTCCAATTCATCAGAACGGGTAGAGGCGGATGCCTGTGCCTGGCCGGTGAGGAGAAATAGTGAGGTAATAATTAATAGTAATAAATTTTTTGTGATATTATTATTTTTAAGAGTCCTTGGCTTAACAATACGATATAAACCGTAGGATAAGAATAGGATTGTCAGCACAAGAAGTACAATAAAAAGGATAGCCATAACATTCCCATTCATTTTTTCTATACGCCAATCAGTAAAATCAAAGCTTGCTCCGAAACGGTATAATCGATCCTTCAGAATTAGACTGATAAAACCCTGCAGGCTGAATACGAAGAAGTCAGCCAGAGCAAGGCAGCCGGCAGCCTTCAGGTATTTGTCCGTCTTCGTATAGCGAAGGATCAGAAGCATTCCCCAAGGGAGGATCAAAGTATAGGAACTGATTGGAAGAGCTTTTGTAAAGAACCAATCTCCTCCGGTATAGAAACAGCAAATAAAAAGCAATAGAAACAGCAATAAGGTTTCTGTAAGAAGGTAGAGCAAAGCCTTCTTATTTCGAAAGAAAAGGAGGAGATTGAGATTTCTTAATAAATACGGTAAAAAGAATAATGTTAATCCAAACAAAACCGATATAAATGCAATAAAAAACCAATCACCCCCTGTAAAAAGGCAGCAGGTGAAAAGCAAGAGGCTTAGCGTCAGAGTGAAAGCGCCCAGGGTAACCGGTCCTTTTTTATCAGGTATGATAACCGGCAATAAGGTAATGGAGGCGGCGACCATTTCTGAGACAGCTACAATAAAAAACCAGGAGAGCTTATGTGAGACAGCAATATTACAGATGAAGCATATAAGCAATGAAAAGCCGTAGAGGAAGACCAGTATATTTTTATAATGACTTACCATTCGCAGGTACCTGCGAGCCAGCTTCTTTGAATTTCTTGCCTCCATATCATCACTGGCAGTTAAAAGCTCATGCTCACTGACCGATAAAAACTTGCATATATCACTGATTAAGGTAATATCAGGATAAGAGAGACCTCTTTCCCATTTCGATACGGCCGATTCTGTTACAAATAATTTTTCGGCAAATTCTTTTTGTGTCAATCCTGCTTCTTTTCTCCTCTTAAGAATATATTCTCCAAAAGGTTTTTTGTCTTCCATATTAATAATCCCTCCCACAAATTTGTTCTACCTGTATGATAAAAACTACCCCGTTACTTGTCAATAAAATACCGGCTTTTCGTGACCCGACTGTTAAGCCAGTCAGGAAATAAGCGGGTTTTGGGCGATTTAAAAGACAGAGGCGAAAGCCAGTGGATGCAAATACTTTTCCTTCGGAAACCTTTACCGGATGCACAGCTTGAAATTTGACTAGCCTGTAAACAGTAATCTTAGTTGGAGTGTTGCGTTTTATTTAGTAGGAAGCGATTGACAATATTATACTTTCGGTGATATTATGAAAGAGTGATAACATGAAAAAGTAATAACAATTAAGGGGTGAAATAATCCGGTATACTTGATATTACATAATCGGTAATATAAGTGGCACGTGGAAACGAGGATAAAAATCATTATTAAATAGAAAATTGGAACTGTTTTCGATACAGTTTTATTTTGATATCATAAAATGATTTTCATCACATTTTCCACAATATCTAAATTATTTTATTTAGCTGTGGATCATTCCACAGCTTTTTTCATGTTATCACACAAAATATTAATCGAAGAGTGAGTAATTATAATGAAAAATAGACCTATAGTAAGTATCACTAAGGATAGCTGTTTGAATGAGCTTTTGCTTGCACTCCATAACAATATGGATAAATTCAAAGAATTTGATCAAATAGCAGGAATTATGCTGGATGGAGGCATGTCGAGAGGCTATGCAGATTATTTATCAGAAATAGATGTAGTAATCTTTTTACATGATGCGGCTTACAAAAGTTATAAAGAAAAAAAGACACCGGTTAGTCTTGGAATTACAAAGATGAATGGATACCTGTATGATATTAAGACGGTAAATTATGAGGAAGAATTAATCCGTGATTACGATAGCACCGCTTTATGGGATTTGTCCTATGCAAAGATTATTTATGACTGCAATGGGGAGCTTCAGGCGTTATTCGATAAGAAGCTGGAAGGAAAAAGGGAAGAAGCTCAGGCAGAAGGCCTCATGTTTCAGGCTTGGTGGAGCTATCGGCTTGCAGGGGATATATGGCTTCACAGAGAAGATGCACTGCAAGGACATTATTGTCTGAACAATGCCATAAAACCATTGATTTCATCCTTATTTCTGGCCAACAGAGAATATATTCCCCATGATAAATGGCT
Organism: Bacillota bacterium; assembly: GCA_023418475.1. Lineage (GTDB taxonomy): Bacteria > Bacillota > Clostridia > Lachnospirales > Lachnospiraceae > Mobilitalea. The sequence goes on along the minus strand of JAEZZO010000038.1, from coordinate 802 downwards.
GATCCATATGAGCAGAACGCTGGAATGGAAGCCTGAAAATTACAATATTCTGCTTGCAGAGATTTTAAGCGCAGGAGATATGAGCCTAGAAAGCTTATATCAAAGACAACAAAGTATGGAGAAGCTATGGAATGCAGTTGATGCACATCTTTGTGAAATAATTGGACTTAACAATGGTCTGAAGCTGATGCAGCGGGGACTATACCTAACCCTGAAGGCGACTGCAGAGAAAGGTGAGTTCACGCTGGATGAATGGAACGAATTCAGTAATTTGGAAGCTTTAAACTATGAACCTTTCAATAGCATTGCCAGAATAGAAAAGGACAGAGTGATTATTGATCTGGAAAAAATGAATGCAATCGGCGAGAGGGAGATGTATGATTGGTTCCTTGATATCGTGAAAGCTGTTAACCGTGTATTAAATTAATGGAACATCGCATATAAAAAAACTGTGTACCATATGTAATTTAGTCGTTTTACGTTTGATTTTGATGCTCTGATATTCAATTGACTTTAAATAAGGATAGGTGTAATATAGTAAAAAATGGTAATATAAAGTAAATATAGGGGGATAAGGAAAAATAAAGCGAAATACAGAAAGATAAAAGTAAATATAACAAATATAAGTAGATACATAAAAATATTGATGTATTTTTATGCAATAATATTTATATTTTAGGCAATTGCGAAACTATATAGTTGTTAAAATTGTATACACAGAAAACACATATTCCTCCGCTCCAACGCTCCATCCGCTTAACTTCCGCTCCAGAACATGTGCTTTCTGTGTATACAATTAATA
>JAEZZO010000036.1 GCA_023418475.1 Bacillota bacterium | reverse complement strand
GCCCTTTAGGGCAAGCCTGAGGAAGTAGTGCGGTTGGCAAATCCCTCAGGGCGCCTTCCGGGCGCAAGCAAGTAAGAGCCCCTTATAGGGGCAGAGCAAACCACCGGCTAAGCCGGTGGTCATGATTTCACAAATCGGATAAATTATAACATAGGTAATATCATTTCCGAACGAAAGCCCTTATTTTGGTCACTGGAAAGCATTAACTTCCCCTGATGAGCCTTCGCAATTTTTGCGGCCATGGGTAATCCAAGCCCATGACCGCCCGATCTGTGATATTTACGGTTGGCGGAATATGGCAGCTCAAGCAAGTCGGAAAGCTCACCATATGCAATACCTTTTCCATCATCCTCGACGATAAAATGGCAGGAAGCATGAGAGGCATCCGCATATGTTTGCAGTTTTATTCGGCATCCGTCAGAATTATGGTTAATACTATTTTGAACTAGATTAATAATAGCACGCTTCAATAACCGTTCGTCACCGCTGATCTGAATATTTTCATCCATGATATCGACTTCAAGAGAAAAACGTTCCTCCAATTCATTATTTAAAAATTCGGACGCGATTTGCCGTGCCAATACGGACAAGCGGACCCGCTTAAGGTTCATGGGCTGCATCTCATATTCCAGCAGTGAGACAAGATTTAGATCACTTACAAGAGAACGCAGATTTTCTGCCTGCTGCCGCATTATACCTGCCTGCCGCCTCTGTTCTGCTGGGATAGCATGGTTTTCCTCCAGCTCGCATGAATAGCCGAGAATCATCGACAAAGGGGTACGTATATCGTGTGAAATTCCTGCAATCCAGTTTGAACGAGCCTCATCTCTTTTTCTTAAGCTGTGATTCTTTTTCTGTAGTAAGGCGGATGTTTTATTCACACTTTGCGCAAGGTTAGCCAAGATACCATTAGGCTCTACATAAGTTTCTTTATCCTCCGCAAGAGCCTGTATACCGCGTGTCAGAGGAAGAATAGAATGGATAAGCTGCTTTCCGATAATAAGGGAGATGATAAGTGCAAGTACAATATTAAAAATAAATAAAATAAGCATATTTACGGGCAGATTAGAAACGAAGCTCGTCGGAAGAATATATTGATATTTTGCGACACTATTTTTGGGATATCCGACAACAAGCAATCCTTTTTCATGTTCCCATACAAAAACGGGATAATTCATTAAGAAGCTTTGTGTAAATTTTGCAATATCAGTTAAGGAATATACTTTTGCAATCTCATTAGGAAGCATATAACTCCACACCACATGACCAGTCTGATCAATCAACATTGCCCATGCATGCTTCCTTCTTAACAGCTTTACTGATGAGGAAGTCAGGGAATAGGAATTGGATGCACTTTGTAATCCTTCTGCCACATTTTGAACAACTGAGGCGGGAGATTCAATCATACGCATCTCTTTCAGTACCCAGATACTTAATAATAAGTAGTTGAATATCAAAAGAAAAGCGGAGATCATAATAGTTGCAATAATAAAGCGTTTCAATATCCCTGTGTTACCCTCCATTATTGTCCTCCTTTTATTACTAATTTGTACCCTAATCCCCGAATAGTCAGTAAATGTACCGGACTGGATGGGGTTGTTTCAATCTTTTCGCGTATCCGGCGAATGTGTACCATCAACGTATTTTCATAACCGTAATAATCGTCTCCCCATGCAGACTGGCATAGTGCGTCACTGGTAACAATACGGTTTCTGTTTTCATAAAGTTTAAGCAACAATATGAGCTCCTTTGCTGTAAAAGGATATTCGCTTGTGCCATCCCGAACAACGCCGCTTTCAAGATCAATCATCCGATTATTCAGCCAGAAGATAGGATGCGGCTCCTGTACTGGCGGAGAATAGACCCGCCTTAAGATAGCTGTTAAGCGTAGAAGCAGCTCACGGGGTAAAAAAGGTTTTACAATATAATCGTCTGCACCGAGGCCGAGACCTAGTAAACGATCCTCATCTTCTCCTCGTGCGGATAAAAATAGGATGGGAATATTCGAGATTTGCCGTAAGGAGGTTAAAAGAGTATAACCGTCTCCATCCGGCAGCATAACATCTAAAATAACGATATCGGGTTTGACGAAACGACAGGTCTCCAATGCTTCCCTGCAGCTTGAGGCCTGATAAATACGAGAAAATCCTTCTTTGCGAAAAAAACGGTCTATCATATTTCTTATTTCATATTCATCATCTACAATGAGCAATTTTTTGCCTTTTATATCATCCATTGAACATCTCCATCCTGCTGATACCTTTGAATTTGGAGGTCAGCAATAAATTACATATGAAATTAATTATAAGAAAACCTATTTATTATATCATTATAATTGCCTGGCTTTTAGCAAAAATTCTTTTAGATTCTATTTTTTCTCAATTCCTTACGTTAATTATAGCGTATCTTTTTTTGTATTTCACTCATTTGTTTGGACTGTCTATCTGATTTAAGGCTGGTGTAAGGTTACTGTCAGATAAAAGTAAGGTTGCTTTGCTATGCTCTGATTGTAAAAATATTATGAATGAAATGATTTAGGCGTCAAAAGCCGGATAAGGTTAAGTAAATGAATATGAATGCATATATATCCCATTTGGCAAATATATTTTAGCCTTTTGACGTCCGAAACATCAGATTGGAGTAAATAATGACGACACCAGTTATTTCCACTTTACATCTCTCAAAACGATATGGTATGGAGTACCGTGTAAAAGACGTTAATCTATCGGTAAATGAGGGAGAGATTTATGGCTTCCTTGGTCCGAATGGGGCGGGAAAATCCACAACATTAAAAATGATTTTGGGATTAACCCGGCCTACCGAAGGCGAAGTTAAGGTTTTTGAAAAAGAATTTGAAAAAAACCGCCGTCTGATTTTAAGTAAAACAGGCTCTCTTATTGAGGCACCCTCCTTCTACGGCCACCTTACCGGATTGGAAAATATGCTTGTAATGCAGAGACTGCGTAATGTGCCGGACAAGAATGTATTGGATGCTTTGAAAACCGTCCGGCTGGAAAATCAAAAAGATAAAAAGGCAGAGCAATATTCCCTGGGCATGAAGCAGCGGCTGGGAATTGCAATGGCGCTCTTGGCTTGTCCGAAGCTTTTAATTCTGGATGAACCTACAAACGGTCTTGATCCTGCGGGTATCGGAGAAATCAGAGAGTTGATTAAATCCCTGCCACAGCGTTATGGCATGACAGTAGTGATATCCAGTCATCTTCTTTCAGAAATTGAGCAAATTGCCACATCGGTAGGTATTATCAGCAATGGAAGCCTTATGTTTCAAGGTAATATGGGATTACTTCAGGAAAAAAGCCGTTCCAGAATTATAATAAAGACAGTAAATAATATGCTGGCACAGGAATTACTTTCCGCCAAAGGCTTTCCCTCTGTTTGGCAGGAGGATTCTTTGGTGTTTGAGAATTTGACCGATTTGCAGGTAGCACAAGTAAACAGAAAACTAGTAGCCTCCGATATTGATGTGTTGCGTATTGAGGAACAGAAGCAGAATTTGGAGAAGATTTTCCTTGATATTACGGGAAAGGGGCGAAGTCTATGATGAAAGCGGTTACTCTTGAATTCTTTAAAATACGTCATAAACATATTTTTTTGATGGTATTATTATTTTTATCGGTTGAAGCAGGATGGGCTTTTATGGCAAGTCTTATGTCGATTTCGCGTAATGCCAATAATGCCGGGTGGATGCCGCTGATTGCAATGTTCTCCTCTATGAATGGCTTGTTTTTGCCAATTCTCTCAGCGGTATGTGTATCACGAATCTGCGATATGGAACACAAAGGGGATACATGGAGACTGCTGCTTTCTGTTTCTGTAAAGCGAAGCCAGCTTTATTCTGCTAAATTTATTTGCGCTGCGACTATTATGCTGTGTTTTTGCATATTACAGATATTTGCAATTGCATTCTTTGGAATATTCAATCGCTTTGGGCAGCCTGTTCCGGTATATTTACTTATCCGGTTTCTGGGAGGAATTGTTCTTACCAATATGGTAATTATTACATTACAGCAATGGATATCGTTGGCGGTAAAAAATCAGATTTTTGCACTGGGCACAGGCATGATCGGTGGCTTTATCGGTATTACAGCTGACTTATTCCCATCGGGAGTAAGAAAACTTTTTATATGGTCCTACTATTCTGTATTAAGTCCTGTTGCACAGAGCAATATAAGTGACAGCATGCAATTTATTGCAAAGGACAGCACCGGATTAATGCCTGCGGCAGCAGTGTTGCTTCTGGTTGGCAGTTGTATCTACATGCTTGGAAACATTCAAGTATCCAGGCAGGAATTATAAGGAGGATGGATGATGTTAAGACGGTGCTTTTTGGCGGAATGGATAAAACTACGGCATTCACATATGTGGATAGTATTGATGGTACTTCCAATGGTAAGTGTATTAATTGGCTGTGCCAATTATTCTATGAACAGGGCTGTGTTACAGGAGGAATGGTATAGCCTATGGTCCCAGGTGGGCTTGTTTTACGGAGAATTTTTCTTTCCGGTACTCATTGCGATCTGCTGTGCCTACATGTGCAGACTGGAACATTTTAATAAAAATTGGAATATCGTTATGACAGCTCCTGTACCTGCATCCGGAATTTTTTTTGCTAAATTAATGGTAACCGGTGCTATGCTGTGTTTTGTTCAGATATTTTTTTTCCTGTTGTACTTTTGCGGTGGAAAATACATGGGATTAACCGCTGCGATACCGGGTGAAATACCGGGATGGCTGCTTCGGGGATGGATAGCAGCATTGACAATCAGCAGCCTGCAGCTGGCTTTATCCATGCATATCCGCAGTTTTGCTGTTCCGGTCGGTATTGGATTATGTGCTGCTTTTATAGGTTTGGGTATGTATGTAGTGCATTTAGGGATGTTTTTTCCCCATTCTCTGCTTACCATTGGGATGGGAGTACTTAGCCAGACAAGCCTTTCCTCGACTGGAAGCAGTCTTCTGTTTGTGGCGGTGAATGGGTTGTATATAACCGTTATCAGCGGAATGGCAATTCGGAGGATGAAAAGGAAAGATGTAATATCGTAATGAATGCTAATTAAATTATAAATTAGATTATCGTTTTATTTTGCGATTAATGGTATAATAAAGAAAATATTAGGAAGATGATATAATCAAGCATAAGTAAAAGAGGAAGGTGGTAAAGGTTGAAAGAAATATGCTTTCAACCTCAGACCATTTGTGCTGGAGTAATCCTCAGCGCAAAACCTGGATACACAAAAAACGTACGCAGAAATGAGGCGAAACATGCAAACAGCATACATAAACTGCACAATTTTAGATGGTTCCGAACAGATGAAACCAATTCCTGAAATGACTGTCCTGGTGGAGGACGGGAAAATTAAATCGATCGCAAAAAGCAACTAAACGCCCTCTGGCTGTCAGATTATTAATCTGGAGGGACGTTATCTGATGCCAGGACTTATTAACCTTCATATTCACCTTCCCTCCAGCGGGAAGCCCTCGAAAAAACAAACAGATGCGGCGAAGCTTGTGAAATTACTTACAAGTACGGCACTTTCTCGTAAAATTGCTCAGACTATATGCGAAGGCAATGCCAAAATGCAGCTTATGTCAGGCGTAACAACCGTTAGAACAGTAGGCGGAATCACCAATTTTGATACGAGAATTCGTGACCGTATTCTTGCCGGAAAAGTGGATGGTCCTCGCATACTGGCGGCCAATATGGCAGTTTCTGTAGTAGAAGGGCATATGGCTGGGTCCCTGGCTTATGAAGCTACCAGTACGGAAGAAGCCTGCCGGGATGTCGAGCTGATTATAAAAGATCATCCGGATCTGATTAAACTAATGATAACCGGCGGAGTGCTGGATGCTAAGAAAAAGGGAGAACCGGGAGTGCTTCGGATGCCGCCGGATTATGTAAAGGGCTGCTGCAGTGTGGCGCACAAATACGGCTACCCGGTTGCCGCTCATGTAGAAAGTCCGGAGGGGGTTCGAGTTGCTCTGGAAAACGGTGTCGATACAATTGAACATGGAGCAGCTCTGGATGAGCACCAAGTAGCTCTCTTCAAAGAGAAGAAAGCAAGCCTCATCTGCACGATTTCTCCTGCGCTTCCGCTTGCCCTGTTTGACCGAAGCATTTCCAACAGCTCGGAAATAACACAGTTTAACGGGAAAGTTGTTATGGACGGGATCATTGCCGGAGCGAAGACAGCCATTGCAAACGGTATTCCGGTCGGTCTTGGCACTGATTCCGGCTGTCCGTTCATAACACATTATGATATGTGGCGTGAGCTGGTTTATTTTTGCAAATATGTGGGTGTTTCCAATGGGTTTGCTCTTTATACGGTGACGAAGCGAAATGCGGAGATTGCAAGGGTTGGAGAAGTGACCGGTTCGATTGAAGTCGGAAAATCAGCTGATTTTCTAATTACCGAAGGGAATCCGCTAGAAGACTTGACTGTACTAAGGACACCCTATATGATTGTTGCACGCGGCAAGCGGTTTGAGCACCCGAAAGTAAAAAAATATGCAGAGGTAGAGAATGAACTGGATAAATGGCTTTAGAGTTGATTAGACTTACATATAAATTAAAGGAGAGCAGAAAAATATATGGTTTTAATATTATTTTGCAGCGTACTTATCCCCTTGTTAACGATAATATTCAGCAGATCTATGCGAAAGCATCCTCCAAAGAATATTAATGGAGTCTGTGGATACCGAACGACAATGTCTATGAAAAATAGGGATACCTGGCTGTTTGCACACGAGACTTGTGGTAAGCTATGGTGGAAAGTAGGATGGGCTATGCTCGCTGCATCGATTATTATCGTATCCATTGCTGTTACATTAACAATTATGAAAGGCAATGATACTATAGTTGGTTTGACAGGAGTATTACTTTGTATACTTCAATTAGTAGCATTAATCGCAACAATTTCGCCTGTTGAAAAAGAGCTAAAGAGGAATTTCAATGAGGATGGTACAAAAAAGCAAGTATTTAATAAGAAATGTTGAGTGACATTAAAGGCTGGTATACTGTTTAGCTTATATTATAATGTAAAATTATAGAAGCATATATAAAAATTTATGCTCGTTAAATATAAATATGGGGTAAATTGACATTAATCACTTTCTATTTATCGCGTTATGTTACTGAACCGGCAAGGAAAGCATTAGTAAGAGAAAAGCAATTTGTCTCCGATGCAAGCCATGAACTTAAAACACCCCTTGGGGCTATCAGCATTAATGTGCAGGCTCTTGCAATATTAACATGCAGCTTCCAATTTTTTTGCAAAGGCCATTTTTTTTCAAACTTTATGGGAGATTTTCCAAACTTTATGCGAAGTAATCAGACTTAGAAGATACAAATGTAATATATTTACTCTTTACATCGAACATAAGTTCTGCTATAATGCCATTATAAGGAGAACATATGTATGGAAAATGTAATCTTTCATATTGATGTCAATTCGGCTTTCCTAAGTTGGGAAGCCGTTTATCGACTGCATATCCTTGGAGAGAAAACAGATTTAAGGGAAATACCCTCGGCAGTTGCAGGAGATATTAAAAAGCGCCACGGAATTATACTGGCTAAGTCAACGCCGGCTAAGAAATGCGGAGTGAGGACAGGAGATACAATTAATGATGCAAAGCGGCTGTGTCCGGAGCTGGTCATGGTAGCGCCGCATTATGATCTATACGATACCTGTTCTAAGGCTTTTATGGAAATACTTCGTGAATTCTCTCCCTGTGTGGAGCAGTATTCGGTAGATGAAGCGTATTGTGATATGACCGGAACCATAGGGCTATATGGCTCTGCGGTTGTGGCTGCAAACCTGATGAAGGATAGAATTGCAGAGGAACTCGGGTTCACGGTGAACGTTGGAATATCCTCCAATAAGCTGCTTGCGAAGATGGCCTCTGATTTTAAAAAACCGAATTTGGTGCATACCTTATTTCCAGATGAAATAGAGAAGAAACTATGGAGACTTCCGGTAGAAGAGCTGTTTTATGTCGGCCATGCTACCAAGAAGAAGCTTCATGCCCTTGGCATTCATACCATCGGAGAGTTGGCGAGGACGGACCTGGATATATTGCGGGCTCATTTTAAAAAATATGGAGAAGTAATCTTTGCCTTTGCCAATGGGATTGATGTGTCCGTAGTATCGAATGAGGTGCCCGCGAATAAAGGCTATGGCAATTCTACAACCATTGCCTTTGATGTGGATCAGGAGGGTGCAGCGAAGATGATCTTGCTTTCTCTGGCAGAAACAGTATGTACCAGGCTGCGTGCAGATTCTGTATTGGCAACGGTAGTTGCGGTAAGCATTGTGGATACAGAGTTCCATCATGTATCCCATCAGATGACATTGCTTGGCGCCACTAATACTACGAATGAAATACACCGTGCTGCCTGTATTCTTTTCGATGAGCTATGGGACGGAGCTCCCATCAGAAATCTTGGCATTCATACTAGCAAGGTAGTGAAGGGAAGCACGGCACACCAGATCAACCTGTTTGATATGAACCGCTATGAGAGGCTTTCAAAGCTCGATACAACGGTGGATAAGATCAGGGACCGTTATGGCGATGACAGCCTTATAAGAGCAATTTTCCTGAAAAATCCTATATATCATATGTCCGGCGGAATACCGCCGGAGAAACGTAAACCTAATTATGGAGAAGGGATCAAATAATGTTTCATATGCCTGTGGATGTAAATGCAACCTTTAATGTACAAGGTAAGATTAAGCCGGTTTACATTCGTCTGGAGGATGAGGAGCATGTCCTGCAGACCTACAAAATTGAAAGCATCGTATTTAGCCGGGAGGAAAAGTATGCTGGTGTGGAAGCACTGCTTTACTGCTGCAGGATACGTGTAGGAGATTGTATGCAAATGATAAACATTAAGTATCATATCAAAACACACCAGTGGATTTTGGCAAATGCAAATGATAATCTGGTGAAATATGAAAATGAATGACGAACGGATAAAAGATCCGGGAGAATGTTCAAAAGTTTTAATCGAGGATGACTCAAAAGGTTGGTTATGCTTTCATCCCTGCGCATAGATGTGCACAATGTCTTTGCTGACATACAGGAAGAAACATAATATAGCATTTTTAGCATCCTCTTTTGTCGTGATAAATTTGAATTCATTGAGCGAAGGCCAGGCTCAAATAGTATTGTAACATAATAGATAAGGTGGAAGTTACAACATGCTATGAACGGATAAGTATTATGGTGACCTAAGATAGATTTAGCAATTAATTGGTTCGAAAAAGGTTGAAAAATAGTACGAAAGTACTGTATTTGTGTGAAAATATTGAACGATTATGCAAAATAATGTATATTTAAGATGAAATATAATTGAAATGAAATAGAAATAGAAGTATTTTCTATAAAAAAATTAACGGAGGAATAGCATATGATACGAGGTAGGGTCAATAACGTGAAAGTAAGGACAAAGATTATTGTTTTAGCGACGTTCTTGTTATTCGTGACAGTATTGATAAGTGTAATGGCAGTTTATAACCAGATACAGGAGAGCAACAGTAATCTGGGAAGTATGGAAAAAAATATCCGGGATAGTTATGATACTAACATAAAAAATCAGGTTAATAATGTAATATCACTTTTGCAGGGGATTTATGACAAGCAACAGGCGGGAGAGTATACCGAGGAGCAGGCAAAAAAGCTTGCAGCAGATATAGTGAGAAAATTAAAGTACGATAAAGACAGTTATTTTTGGATTGATACTTACGAAGGGGATAACGTAGTATTGTATGGCAGTGAGACGGAAGGGACTAACAGAATAAATTTCCAGGATAAAAAAGGAGATTATATTGTACAGAAGATGATAGAAATAGGAAAAAAAGGAGGAGGATATATCGATTACTGGTTTCCGAAGAGTGGTGGAGGCGAGCCTCTTCCCAAGAGAGGATATACCATGGCCTTCGAACCATATCAATGGGTAGTTGGAACGGGTAATTACACAGATTATATTGACAATGATATTAATAAATTGGCAAAAGAGGAAGATATTGAATTAAAGAATAGTGTCATAAAGTTTGGTACAATCTTTTTGGCAACAATTTTTATTTCATTATTTATTACCATTTATGTTTCTAAAAGGCTGAATAAAGATTTTATCATCATTAATCAGTATTTTAATACCTTATCGAGCGGTAATTTTAAGGTGCAGCTGCCGGAGGAATTTACGAAAAGAAAGGACGATTTTGGTCTGCTGGCATCAAATCTGGAAATTATGAAGGAAGCAGTTGCAGAGCTAGCGGGCAGCTCAAAACGGGAAGCAGACAGTATTACCGTTGAGGTAGATGCCATAAGCAGCAATGTAAAAGAGTTAAATGGTAATATAGAAGATGTAGCGGCTACAACGCAGGAACTGGCAGCTAGCATGGAAGAAACAGCCGCTTCTGCGCAGGCTATGACGGAAACCTCCGCCGGTATTGAAGCAGCGTCGAAATCGATCGCTCAGAAATCTCAGGATGCAGCGCTTAAAGTGGTTGAAATCAGTAAACGTGCATCAAGCACCAGAGAGGATGCACAAAATACCCGTAAACAGGCAAAGATAATCGGGGATGAAATACAGCAGAAGCTTAATAGTGCATTAGAGCAGGCAAAAGTAGTTACACAGATAGAGGTTTTGACGGAAGCGATCATGAGCATTACCTCACAGACAAACCTATTAGCCCTGAATGCAGCAATTGAAGCTGCCAGAGCGGGAGAAAGCGGCAAAGGATTTGCTGTTGTTGCAGAAGAGATTCGTCATCTGGCAGATCAATCCAAAGACGCGGTAGTAAAAATCCAGAATGTCACAGGAGAAGTCACTCAGGCGGTTGATAATCTCTCCGAGAGTGCGGGAGCTCTGCTTCAATATGTTTCTACTGATATTTCGTCAAGCTTCCAGAGATTTATTGAAGTTGCAGATGATTATAAGGAGGATGCAACCTTTGTTGATGGTTTAATCTCTGATTTTAGTGCTACTTCTGAGGAACTATTGGCATCTATAGACAATATCATTGTAGCCGTGAATGAAGTCGCTAACGCTGCAACAGAGGGAGCTGTTGGAACGGGCGATATAGCTGAGAAAGTCACAAGAATTACAGATAAGTATACAGAGATTACAAAAGAGGTACAGCAGTCAAAGGATAGTTCCGATCGGTTGAAACAGGAAATATCCCGTTTCATAATATAAATCGCAATGATCTTACATCTTTTGCCGATGAGTAAAAGGCTAGGCCGCTAGTCCCAAATAGAGTATAGAGTCCGGAGAATTTAAAGATAAAACAAGCTGTATGCACCTGGTGTGAGCACATACAGCTTGTTTTATAATAAAAGTTGGCAATAGGAATGCTTCATATTAGTAAAATATAGTATAAGCTTCCTATTATATATAACAAAATATAACAAAAATCATGTTATAGAAATACTGCATAGAATCAAAGAGATTTTTGCGAAACTTCGAACATCCTTTTCTCACATGCCTCATAATAAGCATCATCTATTTCAATTCCAATAAAGCGGCGTTTAAGCTCTGTTGCGGCAACACCAGTAGAAGCTACGCCCATAAACATATCGAGAACAAGATCATTTTCATTGCTGGCAGTCTTGATGATCTGCTTCAGTACAAAAAGGGGTTTCTGCGTCGGATGCTTAGGGCTTTTCAGGCGTTCACTTCCCATACAGATAGGACTTTCAATAAAATTATGCATCTCATTCTGCTTTGAGAAGTTCCAGGTATGACCCTTGTTCCACATACATACAATAAGCTCACAGCTGTTTAAAAATGAAGATTTGCGGATATTGGGAACCGGGTTGGTCTTATGCCACACCATAAATTGAAAGGTATCAAATTCACTGTCAAAGACCTCGTGCCATTTGCCGATCAAATTATAGCTGGTAAAAATAAAGATGTTACCAGTTGGAGAGAGAACCCGTTTGAATTCATCAATAAAGTCAAGAGGAGCAAGCTCCTTTAGGTCCCACTTTGCCACATCATTATTAATTTCGCTGCGCCAGTCAAATTTCATATTGCCGGTGGAATATTTTGCGAGATTGTAAGGAGGGTCGCAGAGGATAAGATCAATGCTGCCGTCTGGTATATCCTTCAGCTTCTCCATACAGTCACCATGCATCAGCAGGTATTTATCTATGGTATTTACGTCTATCATAAACAGTAAATCTCCTCTCATCTAACTACAGTTTATAAAATACAGTTCAGATTATCATCAAACCGGTATTGCCTTGGAAAATAATCCTTATCATCGGTATTATCTGAGCTTTTGCTATCATCAGCTGCAAAATACAGCCGCTTAATTCTTTCCAGAGCACGATTCATATATTCAGAACTAACTTTATACTGTTCGAAAATCACCTGAAAGCCCTCGGGATCATTACAGACAAAATTCCAATAGTCCCTTCCAATTAATAACTCATCTTCCGCAAAGAAGGTTTGGACACGTTCCTGCCTCCAGGGTAGGCCTTCGCCAAATTTATTGTAAGCTGTTGCAAAATAAATTCTTACGGTATCATCATTTTGCAACGAATTTTTCAGAATGAAGAATTCGTTCAGTAGAGCAATTTTCTCCGATTTGGCTTTCTTATTATCCAGATCTCCTCCGGCTTTCAGCTCAATCAGATAGTGACAGCGTTTTTCCTCATCATAAAAATAGTTGTCCGTCTCGTGGGAGGTTAAAAAGCTTGTTACATTCGAAGGGATAAGGCAATTAAAATTTATGTAATCCGATATCTTTGGTTTGGAATCTCTTTTTTCATAAGCAGTCATCAGATAATCGATATGCTGCGTCTGCTGCGGAAGCAGATAAGATTCAATTTTTCCTTTTACGGTATAGGATATTTTAGCGATGGCGTTGCCCATGTTTTCCAGCACCTTGCCGAAGGAGCTGTCAAAGGAGCGTACAAATGCGGAATAAAACATAAATTCCTCCCCCAGCAGGGAGATAAATGCATTATTTTTCTTAGCATTGATTACGCCCAGAGGATCCTCCGTTTCCTGGCGATATCTGACTTCAAGACCATCTATAAACTGTCGGATATGAGTATCAACAATTTCTCTAATTAGGGCTTCTTTCTCTGATTTCATGTTATAACTCCTTCAATAGATAAGCAGAACGGATTGACTGTATAATAAAATGATTAGCCTCACAAAGGTCATACTTAGGTGTAGGATGAAATAGGATTGCATGTATCATTTGGCTAGGATTCTATCCAGCAATATGCTTTGCATAGGAGTACACAGATTATTCTTGGTTAGGCCGGATGCTCCTGTTTGTTACTTCCTGACAATAAAGATAAGACTGCCATGGAAAGCTTATATCATGACAAGTGAATTAGTTTTCAAATTCAGCTTGCATTCCGGGCGGTCTTATTTGGATATACTTTGCCTTGCTTATCATGGATATTATAGCATGAATTTAAGAAACGGAAAAGAAGAATATGAACAAATTTTCGATTGCCATGGTATTATATGTTATCATATGCTTGTATTTGATAAGTATCACTACCGGTTATTTCAAAAATATAACCCAGTTCGCTTATCAGACCTTCCATCCAGGCCTCCTGTAATTCATAATAAATATGCTTTCCTATGCCAGATGCTTCCCCGTAGGGGTTGCCGGCACAGACATTTCTGGTCCAGATTACTTGATTTTCATTTTGCTTTAAGACATTCCAGGGGATAAGCTCTGATTTGCTGTCCGGCAGGTTTTCAACGATTGCCTTGAAAATACCTGTGGCATCCAGATAATATTCCTTAAGTATAACCGCTAACAGCATACCTTGCTTTTTTAACACAGATTTCAATAAATGCAGGCTCTCAGGCGCACATTCGAGTAATTTTCCAGTTGAATAAGCATATTTACATTCAGACTGGGATGCCTGTTCTTTCAGCAGTGTTTCGATATTGCCCTGTTTGGCAAGCTCCTCGGGAGCATTATTTGAAGTATTTCCAAAGCGGACAGTACAATCTTCCTCAAGGAATAGACTATATTTTTCTCCCAGCTTCCAGATCGCCTCCAGAATTTCCTGTTGCTGCTGTATTTTGTTATATAATCTGTAGTGCCTTGCCGTTAATGTTTCTTGCATCTTGATACACCTGACCTTTGATTTATTTTAGCAGATGTCCGCACTGTAATTTTTATGAAATTGATTTACGTGTCAAATTTTCATGCTGATTTTTCTGCACCTAGATTAATTATAAACCTGTGTGAGAATTAGGCAGCCTCCGGCGGATGTACACTTGCTTCGCTGGACGCATTTATATAATAAAAATCATCGTGAAAATTTGACACGAAAGCAAAATTAATTCATAAAAAAACTACCGGATCATAGCGAGTAGCTATCTATCCGGTAGATTTACCTTTTCTATTATAAATTATTCGAGAAATAATTTGATATCATCTTCTACAGTACCGATACCTGCAATTCCGAAGTTTTCTACAAGCACCTTTGCCACATTCGGAGAGAGGAATGCCGGAAGTGTAGGTCCAAGGTGAATGTTTTTCACTCCTAGGTAGAGAAGTGAGAGAAGAACGATAACAGCCTTTTGCTCATACCAGGCGATGTTGAAAGCAATCGGGAGCTCATTGATGTCCGAAAGCTCAAAAACTTCCTTTAATTTCAAGGCAATCAGTGCCAGTGAATAGGAGTCATTACACTGACCGGCATCAAGTACTCTTGGAATACCGCCAATATCACCTAAATCAAGCTTGTTATATTTGTATTTTGCACAGCCTGCGGTCAATATTACAGTATCCTTAGGCAGAGCCTTTGCAAAATCGGTATA
Organism: Bacillota bacterium; assembly: GCA_023418475.1. Classification (GTDB taxonomy): domain Bacteria; phylum Bacillota; class Clostridia; order Lachnospirales; family Lachnospiraceae; genus Mobilitalea. Next base: position 76,603 of record JAEZZO010000036.1, on the reverse strand, counting down.
GTAATTTCTGGATTTCTGACGTCCGTCGCAGCCTGCCATAACAAAGAACTTACGGATCGCACCGGATTTAACGGCAGCAACTACCTGATCAGCGAGTGCAAGCACCTGATTATGAGCAAAACCACCAATGATCTCACCCTTCTCAAGCTCAACCGGAGCCTTGCAGGTCTTAGCCAGTTCAATAAGCTGTGAGAAATCCTTGCGGCCGTTCTCATCCTTCTCAATATGAACACAACCGGCTACACCTGACGCACCTGTTGTAAATAAACGGTCTTTATAAGAAGGAGACGGAGGAACAACACAGTTAGTGGTCATTAAAATCGGTCCGCCAAAGCTTTCAAACTCTTCCTTCTGCTTCCACCATGCATTTCCGTAATTTCCGACAAAGTTGCTGTATTTCTTAAAGGCAGGATAGTAATGTGCAGGAAGCATCTCGGAATGGGTATAAACATCAACGCCGCTATCCTTGGTCTGCTCAAGAAGCTGCTCTAAGTCATGCAGATCATGGCCGGAAATGAGGATGCCGGGTCTGGTACCAACACCGATATTAACCTTGGTAATCTCAGGGTTACCATAGGTAGCTGTGTTGGCGGTATCAAGAAGTGCCATGCCATCCACACCGAATTTACCGGTTTCTAAGGTAAGAGCTACTAAAGCATCTGCACTTAAGGTGTCATCCAGGGTAGCAGTAAGAGCTTTCTGCATGAAGGCACTGATTTCGGCATTGTCATGATTTAATTCATTTGCATGCTTTAAATAAGCAGCGAGGCCTTTTAAACCATAGATAACCAGCTCACGAAGACTTCTTACATCCTCGTTCTCGGTTGCAAGAACACCAACGGAGGAGGCCTTCTCAAGCATTTCTTCCCTTGCAGCAGCTGTCCACAGAGCAGCCTGAGGCAGCTTGGAGGTATCGGATACCTTAGGAAGCAGTTTTTCCTTCAGGCTTAAGGTTTCAGAAACCCTTTTATAGAATATCTCATCATCGAAGTTTGCATTCGTGATGGTTGTAAATAAATTAATGGTGATATAATGATCTATTTCCGGAGAGATTTCTTCTCCCTGTACTCTTAATGCTGTTGTTACCGCACTTAACCCCTTGGTAACATAAATTAGCAGGTCCTGCATTCTTGACAAAGCAGGTGATTTTCCGCATACACCGAATTGTGTACAGCCCGTACATCCGGCTGTCTCCTGACATTGATAGCAAAACATCTTGTTCTCCATAGCTTATTCTCCTTTGATATTGTATTGGATGGTTTGTATTGACTTCAACGGAACAAGATGAGTATAATGCAGATAGAGAATAATAAGTGTAGCTGTGGCTACAATTATAAGCAAAAATAAAATTATAGGTGCAAAATATATTTAATGCTTACGCAGCAAAGGTAGTAAAAGAAGATATATGCAATCATATTTAACTTGATATCTAAAACTAATTTTTGTTATCCTAAACATTTAATGCAAAAAACTAGGAAGGCAGGATAATTTGAATGGAGCAACATTTACCGGTAATCAGGAAATGCTCCCTGTTTCGTAACATCAGGGAGAATGAATTAGGAGCGTTGATACAGTGCCTGGGTGCAAAGCTTAAGAAATATAAGGCAGAAGAATATATATTTTTATCCGGTGATGAGATTAACAACGTAGGATTGGTCCTTACTGGAATCGTTGAGATTATGAAAGAAAACCTTGCAGGAAATAAGCATATTGTGGCATTCCTGGAGCCTGCTGATATTTTTGCGGAGGGGATCGTGTGTACGGTAAAGCGTATTTCTCCGGTTACAGTAAGAGCAAAGGAGGATGTGCAAATTCTTATGATACCTTATGAAAGGATTATTAAATCCTGCGGAAATGCCTGTGCATTTCACATCAGTCTGATCAAGAATATGATGGTGATCCTTGGGGAAAAGAATGTTATTTTAAATCGTAAACTGGAGCTGCTGACGCTAAAAGGCATGCGTGAAAAGCTGGCAAGCTATCTTCTGAATGAAGCGAATAATCAGGGGAGCAGTATGTTTCAGATTGTACTTAACCGCAGTGAACTGGCAGATTATCTGAATGTATCCCGGACTTCAATGTGCAGGGAACTGGCTAGAATGAAAGAAGAAGGCTTTATCGATTTTTACGGGAGCAGCTTTAAAATTATTGACAAGGATCAACTGGCAAAGTCTTTGGAGGTTTCGTGAAAATTAATATATAGGTAAAAAGTACTATTAATTCTCTCATATATATAGTATAATTATTCCATACAAATACCAAATCGAAAAGACAGTGAAGGAAAAAGAAAGGACTTTTATAACCAAAGGTCCTTTTCTTTATATAATTTAGCACCGGAATCCTAGCATTTTAGAAAAGTATAAGGAAAAATGAGGAAGGGATAAGAATATGGATGTATTTTTAAGAATAGATATCAATATTATGGCAATTATTTTACTTGGCATTACATTTTACATTGCATTTCACCGTCTTGATCGAAAAGATACATTAAATAGGGTGTTCTTAAAGGTTTCACTCATAATTATCGTAGAATTAATGCTGGAGACTACCACCTGTATCATGAATCGTCACAATGAGAAATGGCTCATTCCCATATCAATTGTGATGCATATCTGTCTTTTTTCAATTTCTCCTATTCTTACCTATTATTGGTATCAATTAATCAAAACCCTGGTCGCATCTGAGAAGGATATTGTGAGAAAAGGAAATAAATTGCTTTTTCTACCCGTTATTGTATGTATAACGTTAACGTTTTTGTCACCGGCTTTTCATCTGGTTTTTTACATTACCGACAATAATGTATATCATCGCGGACCGTTTTATATACTGGTAGAAATGATTGTCTATTTTTATGTTATTCTTAGCGGTATTCTTATATTGGTGAATAGAAATAAATTGATTAAAGAAGATTTTATGATATTGTTTACGGCAAATATCTTTCCCTTAATCGGAGGAGCCATACAGTTATTTTTCTATGGGCCGCTTTTAATGCTCAGCAGCACCGCATTTTCTCTAATGATTACTTACAATTTTCTGCAGCAGAGAATGGTTCAGCTAGACTCTCTGACAGGGGCATGGAACAGAGGCTCGTTTGATTACTATATTGAGCAGCGCTTAAAACGAAATAATAATGATATCATAGGGATCATCTATTGTGATCTTGATAAACTGAAATATATTAATGATAATTATGGGCATGTAGAAGGGGATGCGGCATTAAAAGCATCCATTTCAATCATGAGGGATGTAATCATGAAAAATGAAATCATTGTGCGTATGGGAGGAGATGAATTTATCATTATAACAAATTACGAAACAAAACAGGAATTGGATCTTATCGTTGATAAATTAAGAGAAGCATTTATGGAATATAATCACCAGTCTGATAAGAGCTATAAGATAGAATGCAGCTTTGGCGCAGATTTATTTAGTTCGGAATTTTGCAGTATAGAGCAATTTATAAATCATGTTGATAATCTGATGTATAGTAATAAAAGAATGAAATATATGCGTTAAGATGGTATACGGGAAGAAGTCTACGGTTAAATTAATTCTCCCCTACCTCCTCTTTCTCTATACATGGAGTTAGGCAATTGTGAAACTATACAATTAATATAATTCTTACGTTTCACAATTACCTATATGCATGGAGTTATAATGTATTATAATATTAACAATAATTCTCAACAATAATAGATACACCCATTCCTCCGCCCACACACAGAGTGGCAAGGCCAAGATTTTTATTCCGTCTTTTTAATGCATGCAGTAAAGTTACAAGAATTCTGCAGCCAGAAGCGCCCACCGGATGGCCCAGTGCAATGGCACCTCCATTCACATTCAGTTTATTCTTATCCCATCCTAATAGCTGCTGAACGGCCAGAGACTGTACGGCAAAGGCTTCGTTTGCCTCAATTAAATCCATATCATTTACGGTATAACCAAGCTTTTTGAAAAGCTTTTCCGTACTTGCATAGGGGCCAATTCCCATCAATGAGGGATCTACGCCCATTGACTGGCACCCCTTAATTACTGCAAGGATGGGAGCACCCAATTCTTGTGCTTTCTCTTTCGTCATTAAAACAACAGCGGCAGCTCCGTCATTAATACCGGAAGAATTTCCGGCTGTAACAGTACCATCAGTTTTAAAAGCGGGGTTTAGTTTTGACAGGCTTTCGGCTGTGATTTTATCCCTGGGATTTTCATCCACTGCTATCCATAAAATATCATTTTTTGCTTTGACCGGTACTTGTACAATTTCTTCTTTAAATGCGCCTTCTTTACGAGCACGTTCACATTTTTGCTGACTTTCTGCCGCAAATATATCCTGCATTTCTCTGGTGATATTATATTTTTCAGCTATATTTTCCGCGGTAATTCCCATATGGTAATCGTTGAAGGCATCCCATAAAGCATCTTTTATCATGGTATCGACTACTGCGCCGTCATTCATACGATAACCAAACCTGGCACTTGGCAAAATATAAGGAGCCATTGACATATTTTCCATCCCACCCGCTACGATAACGTCGGCTTCACCGGATAAAATTAATCCATAAGCCATTGCTACGCATTTTAGTGCAGATCCACAGACATTATTAACGGTAAGTGCAGGAACAGAAATGGGAAGTCCTGCCTTAATAGAGGCCTGTCTGGCGGGATTTTGTCCTAATCCACTTTGAAGAACGCAACCCATTAATACTTCGTCAACCTGAGTGGATGCTATCTTAGAACGTAGTAATACTTCTTTGATTACAATACTTCCGAGTTCAACTGCACAAGTGTCGGCAAGCATCCCGCCAAATTTACCGATTGGTGTCCGCGCAGCTCCTGTAATCACAATTTCTCTCATAATTGTAATCACTCCTTTTCCCTATAAAGTTTTCGCAAGGCAAATTTATATCTTGTTAAAATACCTGTTTCTCTAATAATTCTTTATATTCTTCTTCAGTAACATTTAAGTACTGTGATAACACTTCTTTATTGTGCTGACCTAAAAGTGGTGCGGGATATCTTAATGTTGTTTTTGTATCCATGAGTTTGATGGGACATCCATTTACTTTCATATCACCTATTACCGGATGCGAGAAGGGTACAAACATTTCTCTTGCATTTGCAATATGTTCGTCTTCTACGATATCTTTAATGGTATTGATAGGAGCAACAGGCAGTCCTTCTTTATCAAGCCATTCCACTAATTCTTTTACGGTATAGTCTTTAGACCATGCTTCTACGATAATCTGGAAATCGTCGCTGTGCTTCACTCGAAGAGGGACATCAAGAAAACGTTCATCGGTAATTAACTTAGGCATTTTAATTACATTATTACAGAATTTTTCATATAATTTCTGATTACCGCAGCCTAATACAAAATGCCCATCCTTACATGCATAACAGTCATAAGGTGCTATGGCCGCATAACGGTTGCCCATCCTCTTTGGCAGTTTTCCATCCATAAAATATCGCTGGGGAGCGGTTTCCATACTGGCTACTACACAATCAACCAGGGATACATCTACCCGCTGACCTTTTCCGGTAATATGTCTTGCATTTAATGCGGCCAGTATTCCTATGGTCAGATTAAGTCCCCCCAATATATCACCCATAGCGTTGCCTGCTCTGGTAGGTGGATCATTTGGCTGTCCAGTAACACTCATAAGACCTCCTATAGCCTGAGCGATAATATCATATCCGGGTTTTTGAGAGTAGGGGCCATAACTGCCAAAACCAGATACAGCCGCATAGATAAGCTGATCATTTATTTCCTTTAATACATCATAACCCAGGCCAAGCTTGTCCATTACACCGGGACGGTAATTCTCAATCAGAATATCTGCTTTTTTTACTAAATCTAATAGGATCTGCTTTCCTTCCGGCTTCTTCAGATCAAGAGTAATTCCCTTCTTATTCCGGTTCAGATTTGCATAATAAATACTTTCACCATTTTTAAAAGGACCATAGCTTCTAGAATCATCTCCAATACCGGGCATTTCTACCTTAATGGTTGTGGCACCCATATCGGAAAGCAGCATTCCGCAATAAGGACCGGCTAAAACGCGGGATAAATCAAGGACAGTAATATTCTCTAGCGCACCTTTTGTTTCAGTACTTGTCAACATTGCTTTTCCTCCTACTAATCTTCAACATTTATTTTCATTCTCATGAAAGCAGACCCCATGGATTTACCCAGACTATCCAGTCGGAGAGAATGTGTTGCACCGCCTCCTAAAGCATGCTTCATAACAAAGTTAAAGCCATGGAGAGAAGGAACATCGTAGCGCACGATTTCGCCCTTTACCATATCCTTAAAATGCTCTCTTACACGTTCCACAGTGATTTCTTTTGCTATGATGTCATAATACTTAGGTTCCCGGGCAAATACACAGACATTACTGGTATCCCCCTTGTCTCCGGAACGTCCGTGGGCAATATCTTTTAAATATACCTCTGCCATATTATCCTCCATCTGCCGCTTATACGGCATACAAAACTTCAGCGAAAAGCACTTACATACTTTTTGCCGGTTGAAAATGCTTTCTTTTCAACCTATCCTACATTCCTGCACCTTAAGGAAGGTGTAGCTCATCACGCTTTCATCTCCAAAATGTGACTGGTTAATTTCACTGCGTCTCTCGGAATTAAAGTAGGCCATAATCCAATAACTTCCGAAATCTTAGCACGTCCTCCAAAAAAGCTTGCTCCGGGAGGTCCGTTTAATTGCATAGGTGCAATTTCCGGAATGATTTTGTATGCTTCATCCTTTGTTAAGGTACGGATAGCAATTCTTAGAACAACTTCGTTCATATTCTTCAGTAATTCGGGATTCATATCGGCAACTCCCAAATGAAGAGCATTAAGACCGACATAACTAATATGGATTTCTTCTGCCTTTAACCCTTTTCTTTTCATTTTTTTCATAAGAATTTCAGCAGCGTATTGAGCCTTTTCGTATGCGTCCGGCCATGCAAAGCTTAAATAAGTCGCTACTTTATAGCCTGCATGATATCCGATATTGCATTTCAATTTGTCCGGACGAATTTTTCCTCTGATATTATCTACTCTGACACGATTATCTCCAGCCTGGGTAATTGTCGCCTGACTGATATCAACATTTACATCCGGGGTTATGTAATTGGCCGGATCATGTACTTCATAGAGAAATTGCTCCTTGCAGGATTGTTCACATATAATACCCCCGCAATCCGGAGCTTTGGTTATATATAAATCCTGATTTGTTATTTCAGCGATAGGAAAGCCAAGTTCATCCATACGCGGAACGCTTCGCCAATCATATTGATAATTACCGCCGGCTCCCTGACCGCCGCATTCCAGGAGATGTCCGACCATAATTCCCCTGGCAAGGTTATCGTAATCATCAGCTTTCCATTTCAATTCATGAATAATTGGTGCCAAAAACAGTGCGGAATCAGCGGCTCTGCCCGTAATGACTGTATTAGCCCCCTGCTCCAGACATTCTACAATGGGTTCATGACCGAAGTAAACATTGGCATTGAGAATTTTATCTTTAATGTCTGAGAAACTGCCTACATCATCCAGATTCTTAAAATCATAACCTTCCTCAAACATTTTAGGAAGCTCGTCAGTAATGTCGTCGCCTTCTATATATCCAATCCGATAATCATTGGATATACCTTGTTCCTTCAAAGTTTTTCTTACTTCTTCAACCGCACCGACAATATTCATACCGCCCGCATTAGTAATAATGCGAATATCTCTTTCATAAGCGGTTTTTCCCGCTTCTTTCATCAATTCTACAAAGTCCCTGGCATATCCGGCCTGAGGATTTTTTAGTTTCTGCCTCTCCATAATGGAAAGGGTTAATTCTGCTAAATAATCACATGCCATATAATTAATATTACTATTTCTGACCATATGAATAGCTGCATCATTACTATCACCCCAAAAGCCCTGACCTCCGCCTATAATTACTTTATCCATATTGTTCTCCCTTTCTGCCAATAATCGTTAAGGATATCCAATTGCTAATGCTATAATTTCTTATTTATTATGATATAATCTATTAAGTATAACGTTATACTACATCGTTGTACTTAATAGTACTATTTCTAAAGTCATTTGTCAATGATCTTTTAAACCTTTCATTTATTAACTTTTCAAATGAAGACCCGGGCCAGTTTGAAAGAAATTAATAGGGTAGTTCAATATAGGAAGGATAATTCGCGCCGGTATATATTGTCTGATTTGCCTTCCTTGTTTTCTTCTGCAAAGACCATACTCCCGGATAATTTGAATGTACTGCATATTCCGGAAAATTTGAGGAACTGACATCTAAGCGCAGCCTTGAACCTGCTTGCAGTTTCCAGGTAATATCTAATATTTCAATTTCGATTTCTTCTATATAACCGGGCTTGTATTCCTCACGGTGAATTGCTTTATTTCGAAAGCCCAGAGTAGTTATCCCGGAACGGATATTATAGGCTTTTCCATCTGGAAATATTTCTATTATTTTTACTGAAAAAGCAGTATCTTCTGCATCGCTTGCAACAAAAAGATGACAAAGCATTTTCCCTGCAATGAGGATATCATCCTTAAATACTTCACTTACAAAGCTAAGGACATCATCCCTGAACCCACATTCTGGTTGTAATACACTTCCAGCTTTCTCTATATTATACAGAAGAGTATCTCCGCCCAAGGACATAACTGGATTTTGTGGATCATATACGTAAGTAAGTAAAACTTCGTCTACTTTATGATCCGTTAATGCATATTGATTTGATCCAGATAAATGGCCGGATAAATAAAGGCGTTTTTTGTTTTCTGACGGAACAGGGAAAGTATCCCATTCCATCCAACGATCTTCGCCAATAATATAAGTAAGTACTTTTTTCTTCGGAATTTCCTTTTTAACTAGAATTGTATAGAACCAATCCATAGCTGTGACGGAATCATTGTTTTGAAGATTGGAACATTCGTGTCCTGCCAGGCAGGGCATAAACATGTGATTCCAGGCACCTATACGAAGAGTACTGTGAAGCTTGGCTTCCTGTGCAAGAGCAGCATAGGTATTTAGTGCGCTCGCTAAATGATGATCATGCCAGCTTTCTCCTAGGTATATAGGGATGGATACTTTCTCGGGGATTGATTTTAATAGCTTCCAAAAACCGGTCTGCCAGTATTCATCCTCTGCTTCGGTAGAGGTAATCCAATTACGGTACCAATCCAGATGACCACCCCATAACTTTTCATCCACTTCAATATGCGGAAGATATTTGCAAGATTCTATAAAATCTGCATCAACAGAGAATCCGGCATTTCCCATTGCCCAGGAGGTAAGTACGTCGTGACGGAATAAACCATCCTTATAAGCAGAAGTAAACCGGTCAGTGCCATATTGCGTAAGATACATGGTTTTTACCTTATCAGGTACTATATCTATGATAGACCAGCCAGTTAGTGCTAAATAGGAAGATCCCCAATAACCTGCAATATCCACCCAGGATTAATCGCAAAGCCAGGCTAGTGTATCTGCTCCGTCACAGCGCTCATTCTCATTTGGCTCCCATTCCCCTTCTGAACCGCCTGTTCCCCGGCAATATTGATAAACAAAAGCAATTCCTCTTTTGGCATACTCTTCACCGTGAATTTCTAAAAATAGCTCATTTTGAGGGTAGCAGCATCGTTGTATCACTACAGGCAATGGATGTTCAACCCCATCCGGCTTATATATTCTTGTTCTTAGCTTCATGCCATCTGACATGGGCAGCATGATCTCTTCAAAGGGGCTTACTTTAAATAATATCGGATAGGAGATTTGACTATACTGATTTCGAATACCGACAGCTATTTCTTTCATAAAATCCTGATAATCCATTTGATTAACTCCCTTTTATATATTTAAGATGAGTAAATAAAAACAATTTACGTTCGCATAACGATTTATTTTACTATATTACCTTATAGCACGCAACCATATGGCCCTGCTCTTTTTCTTCCAGATTTGGTGCAGTTATTTTGCATTGCTCTGTGGCATAGGGACAGCGGGTAGAAAAAGCACATCCGGCCGGACGTTTCATAGGACTAGGGATTTCTCCTTCGATGATAATACGTTTTCTCATACTTTCAATATCTGGGTCCGGCACCGGTACCGCCGCCAGAAGGGCCTTGGTGTACGGATTCAGCGGATGGGCATACAAAGACTGCCAATCTCCCATTTCTACTAACTGTCCAAGATACATAACGGCAACCCTGTCACTGATATGCCGGACAACGGATAAATCATGGGCAATAAAAAGATAGGTCAGGTTTAATTTTTGCTGAAGATCTTCCAGTAAATTAATTACCTGTGCCTGTATGGAGACATCTAGGGCGGAGATAGCTTCATCACAAACGATAAAAGATGGATTAGTTGATAATGCCCTGGCAATAACTAATCTTTGCCGTTGCCCACCTGAGAATTCATGAGGAACCCGTTCCCGATAGGAAGGATCCAATCCAACAATCTGAAATAGTTCTGTTACCCTGTCATTCATATCCCTGGCTGACATGCCTAAATCAAAGTTTTTCATAGGTTCCATCACAATATCTCCTGCTCTTTGGCGTGGATCAAGCGAGCCATAGGGATCCTGGAATATCATAGACATATTTCTTCGAATCAATCTCATTTTTACATCATCTAATGTTGTAATATCTTCTCCGTTAAATATAATATTTCCTCCGGTAGCATCGTTGAGACGAAGTATGGTTCTTGCTACGGTAGATTTTCCACAGCCGGATTCACCAACCAGACCAAAAGTCTCACCCTGGTATAAATCAAAAGAAATTCCATCCACTGCTTTTACATCCGCGATTTTCTTTTTAAAAAAACCACTGGTAACAGGGAAGTAAACCTTTAAATCACGTACCGACAATATGACTTTGTTGTTTTTTTCGCTCTTCTTTTCATAATGTCGGTCTGTTGAACCAAAGATTTTTGTCGCTTTTGTTTCTTTGTCTATCTGCCTGTGACAGGCAGCATAATGCTTATCCTCGCCAGGCACTTCGTGTAACTTGGGTGTGGTTGAAAGCTCACATTCCTTGGTAGAAAAGGGACAGCGGTTTATAAAGGCACATTGGTCCTTACGATTAACCAAATTTTGAACAAAACCTTCTATGGGGATTAATTTTTTGTCTTTCGGATCGGTTAAACTTGGTACGGCTTTTAATAATCCAATTGTGTAAGGATGATGAGGGCTTTTAAATATTTCTCTTGTTTTTCCGGCTTCTACTATTTCTCCGGCATACATAACATAAACACGATCTGCATAACGGGCTACAATACTCAGATTATGCGTAACGATTACCAAGGCAGTTCCGGTGCTTTTTACAATATCCTTCATAAGTTCTAATATCTGAGCCTGGGTTGTTACATCCAGGGCCGTTGTTGCTTCGTCTGCTATTAAAAGTTTTGGATTACAGGATAGGGCCATAGCAATGATAATTCTCTGGCGCATACCGCCGGAGAACTGGTGAGGGTATGAATCCAGCCTGCTTTCAGGATCCGGAATTCCTACTTTTTGTAATAATTCCAATGCTCTTTTTCTTGCTTCCGCTTTATTTAATCCTAGATGAAGTCGAATGGATTCCTCTAATTGCTTTCCAATTGTCATAACCGGATTTAAGGAGGTCATGGGTTCCTGGAATACAACGCCAATCTGGCCACCCCTTATCTTTCTCATTTCTTCACTGTTAGAACCATAGGCTAACAGATTCTGACCGTTGAAAATAATTTCTCCCTCTGCAATTTTCCCGGGAGGGCAGGGGATTAGCTGTAATCCGGAATATTGTGTAACGGACTTACCGCTGCCGCTTTCTCCCACGAACGCTACAATTTCTCCTTCATCCAGATAATAGGAAACTCCATTTACTGCGTTTAAGATTCCTTTTTCCTGCTTGAACTCGGTTTTCAAATTTTTAACTTCTATTAAATGTTCAGGCATTTTAACCTCCATCTGCCGTTTTGGCTGCATTATTTGTTTGATTAGCGGGAACCTCTCAGCTTTGGATCTAATGCATCTCTGAGAGCATCTCCACATACATTAAAAGACCAAACAATTAACATAATAAAAACACCTGGAATAATTGCTAAATTCGGATGATTATTTAAATATTTATAACCTTCGCTTACCATGGAACCCCAGGATGCTGTCGGTGGATTTATTCCCATACCCAAATAACTTAGTGCGGCCTCCGTTAAAATTGCAGTGCCTAAATTCATTGTCATTAATACCAGATTAGGAGATAAACAGTTTGGAAGAATATGCTTAATTGTATTTTTTATTCTGGTAGCGCCGCCGATTTTACCAGCTGTAACAAAATCAAGCTGTTTTACGGATAATACCTGTCCCCTCGTTAAGCGGGCATAGCTTGGGATCATTACAATACCAATACATAAACAGATATTGCCAAGACCCTTCCCGAAGATACCACCTAAAAATAGTGCTAATATGATAACGGGAATAGACATCATAGCATCCATAATACGCATGATAATCATATCTACCTTTTTACCCAGATATCCCGATATTAAACCGATTGTTATACCGCAGATACCGGCGATTGCTGTGGAAACAAAACCAACAATTAAGGAGGATCTGCTTCCGTAAATAAGCCTGGATAATAAATCTCTGCCAAGAGCATCTGTACCGAATAAATGTTTACTGGATGGACCTTTTAAGCTTTCCAGCAAATTTTGTTTATAAGGATCAGCGGGTGCAAATAACGGTGCTAATAATGCCATAGTTATCATAATTACAATGATGACAAAACCCACAATTACCGGCTTTCTGGAAAAATACGCATGAATGAATTGAATTTGGCGTTCCTGTTTTGCTGTAAGAACTTTCTTCTCGGAATTATTCCTTGTCATATTAACCTCTCCTTACTCTAGTCGTATTCTTGGATCTATATACCCGTATAGAATGTCGACTAGTAAATTACATGTCAAAACAAAGAACGAAATGACTAATACCACATTTTGTACAACCATATAGTCTTTATTAATAATTGCAGTCATCATCAGGGAACCTACACCCGGAACAACAAATAAATTTTCAATAATAACGGTACCTCCGATTAAACCGCCAATCGACATACCTAATAAGGTAACAATAGGAATTAAGGCGTTTCTTAGAGCATGGCGGTACACTACTACCTTTTCCCTTAAACCCTTTGATCTTGCGGTACGAATATAATCCTGGGAAACTACTTCTAACATAGCAGACCTTGTTTGCCTTGTCAGACCCGTGATATGACCTAAGGATAATACAAGGACGGGCATAACCAGTTTCTTGATGCCCAGAGCAAAATCTTCAGACAGGGGAGTATATCCCTGTACGGGCAGCCACTTGAGCTTTAGCGCAAACAGCCAGACCAAAATCATTGCAATCCAAAAGGCAGGAGTTGCAATTCCGATATTTGCAAATATAGAAATAATAGAATCTAATTTTTTACCTCTGTGGGTACCTGCCAGAACTCCTAAAGTTACTCCGATTAATATGGAAAGTAAGAAGGCCGGTACGGTTATCGATAAAGTAGTAATTATTCTCTTGGCCAGTAACGTTGACACATCTGCTTTATAAGTTACCGAAGTGCCCATTTCACCGTGTAATAATCCAGTGATCCATTTAAGATATTGTACATATAGGGGTTTATCAAAACCAAATTCCTTTGTATAATGTGCAATCTGCTCTGGTGTAGCTGTTTCTCCCAGGTAAATCTGTATCGGATCACCGGGCAGCATATGCATCATCAGAAAAACCATGACAGTAAACAATACGACCAGCGCCTGACCTAAACGCTTTGCTATATACTTACCCATATATATTTCCTCCTGTACTGAAAAGAGGCTGTCGTCTTCTAAAGAATATTTCTAAATATAACTCTTGTTACGACAGCCTCTTAAAACCCAGTATTTATTTGTCAAGCCATACTTGTGCCGGTGTCCATGCTGCATTATGATATTTTGTATAGTTATCATCCATTACGTAGTTCTGCTTTATTGCTGTTACCGGAGTAATGTATAAGGGTAAACCAAAAAGTGCATAGTCATCATATATTTTCTTTTGTAATTCCATTTCACTTGCTAATTTACTGGTGTCATCCTTTGCCGTACGAATTGCAGCCAGCAAATCAAGACAATCCTTAGGATGCTGAATTCCCTTTGTATAATAAGCTCCGTTCGGGTCTAAGTGACGTCCCATAAATAATCCTAAATCAGGTCCTACGGATGCCCAGTGGAAGAAGATGCCTTCCCAACCATTGGACATTAAATCAAATGCTTTTGCACCATCTACTATTTCAACCTTAGCACGAATTCCCACGGCTGTAAGATTATCAGCAATAGCAGTTGCCCAGTTATCCGATCCGGTGGGACACCACAAAGTTGTATCAAATCCGTCTGCAAAACCGGCTTCTTTTAATAGAGCTTTCGCTTTTTCCGGATCATATTTATAACCCTGTACCTCCTTATTGAAAGTTTTTGCATTAGGAGCTGCCCACTGGTTTGTTCTGGTTAATAATCCGTACCCTAAAGCACTAACAATGTTATCCGCATCAATAGCATAACAAAAGGCCTGTCTCACTTTTGCATTATAGAAAGGATCGCTTTCTTTTGCACTGCTCGGGATAATTCCTGTACTTTCCACACCAATACCATTGCTGTTTTGTTCGATTGCATAGCTGGTATTCGATTTTAGATTATTTATCTGATCCAAGCCGGCATATGAAATCATATCTATTTCACCGGAGTTTAAAGTATTCTCAAGAGTTGTGGCATCAGTTATAATAGAAAACTCAATGCCATCCACATAGGGCTTTCCTTCCTCCCAATAATTTGGATTTTTTTCATATTTAACAGCAACACCCTGTTCAAAGGATTTTTCTAGGAATGGTCCGGTACCTACTGCATTTGTTCTAGCCCAATCCGCCCCGCCATTTTTCTGCACTGCGGTAGGAGACATATAATAAACGAAGAAACCGATGGATTCCAGAGCAGAGGAACTCCAGGCACTAAGCTGTAGAATAACAGTATCTGCATCAGGGCATTCAATGGACTTGATGGTGGCAACTTCTGTTCTTTTTGCTTTCTGATACTCTTCGATATTCCATTTAACAGCCTCTGCATTAAAATCAGTACCATCCTGGAATTTTACTCCCTGACGAAGGTGGAAGGTAATGGTTGCTTTATCGGCATCTGTTTCCCAGGTCTGCGCAAGCTGTGGTGCTAAATTACCCTGCTCATCATAAAAAAGTAATGAGTTAAAAGTACATCTTAAGTATTGAATAAAGGAATTATTTGTTATCTCAGGAGTATATCCTATAACGGTGGGAGATTGGCCTGTACCAATTTTTAATATTCCCCCTGCTTTTGCTTCTTTTTGAGTTCCATCTGTGCTTTTTGCGGTCTTAGTAGGTGTTATCGTACTTTGTTGTGCGGCTTCTGTAACATCCCCTGTTTTTGAGGGGGAATCAGTTTTTGCGTTGGATGAACCGCATCCACTTAGCAAGGTTGCTATCATAGTTGTAGCCAATAGAAATGATAGTAATTTTTTTCTCATTTTCATTTCGCCTCTCCTTTTTGTATTGTCTTTATCAATGCTAGGTATAACGTTGTACTATAACGTTATACTGTAAATATAACATGAGCTTTTTTGTTTGTCAACTAAATAATTGTTCAAAACTTATAACTTTATTTTAACCGATCCTAATATTTTATATAATATTTACAGTGGATAATTAATTTAGTAAAAAATAACAGCTCGGTATTAATAAATGTACAATGGATCTTTAAATTTAATTGATTTTTATAACAAGATACCCATCGTTTTGAATGTTGCTTCTTTAACAATAATAGAAGGAAATATATGAACATGATTAAGCATTGCGGGAAATAAAATGAAAGAATATCGCCTGTCGCAATTCCCTGCATGACGCGTGCAAGAACAAGGAAGGATATATTAGTTGAAAGAGCACAGCCTATATTAAAACATATATAGGACACTACAGGTTAGCAGGATAGGCTTTCTTCCGTATTTATCACTTAACATCTGATATCAAACTAATTTATAGAAACGTCAAAGTGAGCAAGAATTGTCACTATTACTATTTTAAATTATGCTATGATATCATTTGAGAAATTTAAGGGGTAATGAAACCCCTTATTCATGAATAAAGCAGCAAGAAAGGATAATATCAGGATGAAACAGGAAAATCAAATTATTATACAAGGATTACATCAAAATAACCTAAAGAATGTATCCCTAAGGATACCAAAGGAAAAAATAGTTGTATTTACCGGAGTATCAGGATCAGGTAAATCAAGTATTGTATTTGATACAATCGCAGCAGAAAGTCAGCGTCAGATGAATGAAACCTATACGGCATTTATGCGGGGAAGACTTCCCAAATACGAGAAGCCGAAGGTAGATTATATTGACAACCTGACGGCATCCGTGATAGTGGATCAAAGCAGGCTTGGCGGAAATGCCCGTTCGACAGTAGGAACGATTAGCGATCTGTACTCGGCATTGCGTGTATTATATTCGAGAATAGGAGAGCCCTACATTGGAACGGCATCCTATTTTTCATTTAATGACCCTAATGGAATGTGTCCGGTATGCTCTGGCCTTGGAAATATATTGGACGTTGATCTGTCGGATTCATTATCAGAAGAGGAATCCTGGAACACCGGCATGGTGGATTTACCTGCCTTCCATGTAGGTAACTGGTACTGGTCGCAATATGTGAACTCCGGATTGTTTGATCCCGACAAGAAGCTGAAGGATTATACGGAAAGAGAACGGAATCTTTTGCTTTACGGAGCGAATAAACCAGACGGAGAGCAAATTAACAAAAAGGTGGAAGGAATTAAGCGCCAGATGACAAGACTTCTCTTAAAGCGTGATATATCTGAGGTGAAGGAAGCTTCCATGAAGAAACTGGAAAAGTATATCACGACAAAGCAATGCCCATGTTGTCACGGAAAACGGTTAAATGAGAATACGCTTTCCTGTAAGGTAAATGGATACAATATATTTGAGCTGTGCGAGCTGGAGTTTGTGAAACTTCGGGATGTGCTTGCAAAGATTGGTGATTTGAGAGCGAAAACTATAATAGAGACACTGGTGCAGTCCCTGACCAGAATGATAGAGATCGGACTTCCCTATCTGAATATGAATCGTGAATCTGCCACCTTGTCAGGAGGCGAGGCACAAAGACTGAAGCTGGTTCGATATATGGGGAGTTCTCTGACTTCAATGACCTATATCTTTGATGAACCAAGTACCGGAATGCACCCGAGGGATGTACACAGAATGACAAAGCTGTTAAAAAATCTTAGAGATAAGGGGAATACGGTACTGGTAGTAGAGCATGATAAGGATATTATTAGTATTGCAGATGAAGTAATTGATGTAGGTCCGCTGGCAGGTAAGAATGGAGGACAGATTCTCTTTCAGGGCAGCTATGAAGCACTTCTTGTGTCAGGAACCTTAACCGGTAATGCAATGAAGGAAGTAATTCCGTTAAAAAATAACCCCCGTATTCCGTCGGAATTTCTGAGAGTGGAGGGTGCAAGTATACATAACCTTAAAAATGTATCGGTGGATATCCCGCTGGGTGTACTTACAGTAGTAACCGGTGTGGCAGGCTCCGGTAAAAGTACCTTAATACGGGATGTATTTGCTGCGCAGCATGAGGATCGGGTGGTACTAGTGGATCAATCACCGATTACAGCAACGGGCCGTTCTGCACCGGTTACTTTCCTTGGATTTTTTGATGATATACGAAAGCTGATTGCAGGTGAAAATAAGGCGGATGCATCCCTGCTGTCCTTTAACAGTAAGGGCGGATGTCCGGTTTGTAAGGGAAGGGGTGTCATTATAACGGAGCTGGTCTTTATGGATCCAGTGACAACCGTATGTGAGAGTTGTGAAGGAATGCGGTATAGCAAAGAAGCCCTGGAGATATCCCATAAGGGTAAGAATATGGTTGAGATACTGGAAATGACCGCTGAGGAAGCATTGGAATTCTTTCAAGGCAGCAATAAGATCACAAAGCAGTTGAAAGCGATGATAGAGGTAGGACTTTCGTATCTGTCACTGGGGCAGCCCCTGTCCACCTTGTCAGGCGGAGAAAGGCAGAGATTAAAGCTTGCCAAATATCTGGATAAAAAAGGGAACATCTATGTGCTGGATGAACCTACCACAGGACTTCATGCTTCTGATGTCAAAAGTATTATGCAGCTTCTGGAGAGATTTGTGGAAAAAGGAAATACAGTGATTGTAATTGAGCATAATCAGGATGTAATGAAACAGGCAGACTATCTCATTGATGTAGGACCGGACGGAGGAAGCACCGGCGGAGAAATTGTTTTTACAGGAACACCCAGGGAAATGATAGATAATGCAGATACGATTACGGCAAGGTATCTGAGAAAGGCATTGTAGGGGACATAGACAGTATTGCGTAATTGGATTTAAAGAAAATAAGTCTATGGTACAGAGAGATAATTTGATATGGAAAGGACAGATGAAGAGAAGTATTTACTAAAATAGAAACAAAGATAAAAATAAATAAGGGCTCTGGAGGTCATGAAAGCTTCCGGAGCCTTTGTTTTATGGAAAGTAGCAATAACAATACAATTTGGCAGTGATCAAAAAAACAGAGAAATTAATATCCGTTAAAGATATCTGAGCATATTAATATGCGAGTGCAAATATAATGTACTAAGATGATTTATAAATAATAAAGGAAGAGTCATCTTAAAAAATTATAGAGTAGGGAGGTATTTAGGATGAAAATGATCATTGACGGAATTACCAATATGGCATCCCTAAGCAGTACTGGATGTTCAGATTGCCAAGTATGCCAGGTGTGCCAGGTATGTCAGGTATGTCAGACCTGTCAGACCTGTCAGAACTGCCAGACTGATAATACTGCGATTTTCGATCCGCATCAGCCGTATATGCCATAATTATATTACCTGGCAGGATTGAACAGATCTTGCCAGGTTAAATTCATGTTTTTTGGGACAGGCTAATTCAGGTTTGGAAAATATTTTAGAGAGGGAGTGGAGCATGACTTTAAAACAGTCTTTTTTTAATGTAGAGATAGATGAACTTACCGGTGGAGAGCTGCTGTTGTTCAATACACTTACGACTGCCTTCGGGATTGTGGAAAAGAAAATGCGGCAATTGTATGAAACAATCGAAGAAGTTGATATTGCTTCGATAACGGATGATGAGTTACTTGAAAATATTAAAGTAATGAGAAATCATAAATTCCTGGTAGATAAGGATATAGATGAGCTTAAGCTATATAAATATTGGGAACGTACCGGGAGATATTCCAGTGATACCTTTGGCTTAACGATTGCGCCTACACTGAACTGCAATATGAGATGTCCTTATTGTTATGAGGATAAGCTTGACAAGGCAATGGACGACAAAACACAAGAGGCATTGATAAAATTTGTGAAAAACAAATTGGAGAGTGGTGTTTATAAAAAATTTGCCACCAGCTGGTTTGGCGGAGAGCCCTTATTAAAAAAGGATATCATAGAATATTTGTCTGGTGAATTTATCAGATTATGTAAAGAAAATAATATTGAATATAAATCCGAGATTATCACAAATGGGATACTACTAGACAGAGAAACAGCTCTTATGTTGAAGGAAAAATGCAAGGTTTCCTTTGTACAGATAACGGTTGATGGAATCAGGGAAATACATAATAAGCGGAGAATTCTTGCAAGCCATGGGGACAGCTTTGAGATCATTACAAATAATATTGATGCAGCTAAGGATATTATATTTATCATGGTTCGATGTAATATTGATAGAACAAATATTAATGAGGCTGAGAAGCTGATTGATTATTTTTTGACGGAAAGAAAATGGGGAGAAGCAGTGGGTCTTTATTTTGCACCGGTGGAAAATATCAGTGACCATTGCAAAACAAACTCGTCTCATTGCTACTCCAGACAGGAATTTGGTTTGATAGAGTCGGATTTATTAAGGAAAATATACGACCGGGGCAGCTTCAAGCTCATACAATATTTATATCCAACCTCACAGGTCGTTTCCTGTGCAGCAATCAGTACGAATTTTTATGTAGTAGATCCCCTGGGCAATTTATATAAATGCTGGGATGTAATGAGTGACAGCAGCAAAAATGTGGGAGATATTTTTAACGGTGAGCTTATGAATCGGGAAAATCTTAATTGGCTATGCATGGATACACCCATACAATGCCTGGAATGTAATCTGTTGCCTCTTTGCAATGGTGGCTGTCCGCATCGACGGTTAATAAATGATAACACTCCAACCTGCTGGAACAAGACAGTCAGCTTTAAAGAAAATTTAAGAATCGTCTTTGAGGAATATAAGAAGCTTAATCATATATATGATTGTGCCTAGTGAAATAAAATACTTCAGGGAATAGGTGTTATATTATGCGGGTATTTGGATATGTTAAAAAATATGCACAGCAATACATTTTTCTGGCAGTAATGTTTTCTCTGCTTAATCTTATTATTTGGGCAACCTCCATGATTTTCCCCTATATTACGGGGAAATATATAGATGTCATCTGTATGACAAAGGATAAGAGTGTTATCTATAATTTTACCAGCCGCCTTATTCTTGTTATTGTTATTTTTATCATGTCCTCTTATGGAGTCAGCATAGTAAATGCAAAACTGAAAGCCCAGATATCCTATCATATGAACATATCCGTGATTGAGCATCTGAAGAGACTGCCCCTTCTGTATTTTAATGAGGTAGATATAGCTTATATGAATCAAAGAATTAATTCTGATACAAGCTATATAACCTCATTTGTAATAGAGAACTTTATCAATTTACCAGTAAAGGCAATTACCATTGTGTTTTTAACAATATATATTATGATGTTGAATCTAAGACTGGGAAGCTCTCTAATTATTCTTATTCCGATGTATATACTGGTTTATTATATATTTCGAAAAAAGCTGTATAAAACAGAGTATGCATATAGAGAAAGCCAGAATAAATTCTTCTCAAAGATAAATGAGCAGCTTTACAGGATAAAGCTGCTGAAAATAAATTCGTGGTATGATAAATTTTCAGCAGAGCTTTATAAAAGCTTCATGGTATTATTTCGGTCATTGCTTCAATCTACAAGAGTATCCTACCTATTTTCAAACTCCGGAGTAGCAATAGGTTACTTTGCAAAAATTCTCTTGTTTTTCTTAGGAGGATTGGAAATCATCAAGGGTAGAATGACAATAGGACAATTTACAATTATTAATGCTTACTTTTTCATGATAATTGACAGCACAGGATATTTTATAGGCTTTGGACAATCCTATCAGGGTGCTTTGGTATCCTTTACAAGAATTAATGAACTACTTGAGATAAAAGAAGAGCATAATGGACAGCAGCAAATTGATGATATAAATGAAATTTCTTTGGAGGAAGTATCCTTTGCCTATCATGATAAGAAAAAAATTCTGCATAATTTCAGTTACAGCTTTCAAAAAGGAAAAATATACTGTATTACAGGCAGAAATGGTTCAGGTAAGAGTACTTTATTGGATTTGATTCTGGGATTATATGAAAATTATGAGGGAAGGATACGGTATGATCACTACAATATCAGAGAACTTGACCTGTATAAAGCCAGAAGAAATCTGATTGGCATGATAGAACAGGAACCGATGTTGATTAATGATACAATAAAGGAAAATCTGATTTATGGAACCGAACAGAAATTTATTAAGGAAGAGGTGGTTTATTATTGGTGTGACAGGTTTCATATATATAATTTTATATCTCAATTGCCTGGTGGATTTGACACCAACATATCCGAAAACTCCAGTAATATATCAGGAGGAGAAAAACAGAGAATTTCACTGTCAAGGCTGTTTATCAAAGATCCTAAGGTTTTGATTTTTGATGAAGCTTCTTCAGCTATTGATACTTCCGGTATTTCTGAATTAAAGAATGTCTTAAGCGAGATGAAACAGGATAAAATTATTATATTTGTGTCCCATAATAATAATATCATATCCATGGCAGATGAGGTGATTTCATTAGATTAACCAAAGAGGAAGAGGATGCCCTACAAAAGTCCTCCTCAGGTTATGAAAATGGATAAGAGGGTAATCTAATTTAATATCCATTACCCAATTGAATTATAGGCCTTTGTAGCGCTATCTTAAAAGGCAAGTGCCAAGCGTATTGCACTTGCCTTTTAAACCCGTTGAGAAAAAATTACTTAACGTTATTGCTACTATTAATTGCCTGTATTTGCGAAGTATAAATTTTTAAAGTATATATTATTTTCAAGTAGTTTATGAAAGGTATCCTGACCAACAATACGGCCTTCTCTTAATACAACGATATGTTCAAATTTCTTGATGTAGTTTAAACGATGCGCTATAACGATAACGGTTTGCGTACGTAATAAATCCATTACACGGTTCATTACAATTTCTTCTGTTATATTATCCATTGCTGAGGTTGCTTCATCCAATATAACAATATTTGCCTGTGAAAACCACAGTCTGGCTAACGCCAGTCTTTGGCGTTCGCCACCGGATAAAACGGTTCCTCTTTCCCCGAGTTCTGTATCCAACCCTTTTTCCAGCTTGTTGTATAAATCCAATAATTCAACCTGCTCTAAGGCTTTGATAATTTCATGGTCTTCAACAATTTTATCAAACACAAGATTTTCCCGCAAGGTTCCATCAAAGATGGGTGATTCCTGCGTTATATACGTAATACAGTCATAATAGCTGTTTAAATCAATATGAATTAACTCATAGGTACCAATCGATATCCTGCCACCTTGTGGCTTTAATAAACCAGATAACAATTTTATCAAGGTTGACTTACCGGATCCGCTTTCTCCCACAAGAGCAACGTTTTCTCCGTACCTGATATTTAAGTCTAAACTATCCAGAACAATTCTGTTATCGTATAAAAATTTTAATCCATTACAAGAAATATCAGCTTTTAAGGAGGTTATTTTTTCTCCCTTCTCAAGCTGCTCATCATTCTTTGAATCCAGGAAATCGGTATACCTCTTAAATGCTGTTTTATCTAATTTATATTGTACGAACAGGACATTGAAAATAGCAATGGGGGTAAATGCATTATCGATTAAAGTAATCAGTGCAATAATTGCTCCAATGCTTAACGATTTAGTTATCCATCCGTAAGTTATGATAACGATCTTAATAATGATTACCAATAATGCAAAAATTACAAAAAAAGCTTCATGAATAAGCGTCATTTTCACTTTAGAATTTACGATTTCTTTTTTTGCCATTTCCGCTTTTTCAATTTCTTGTTTGAATCTTTTATTGATTCGGAACACTACCATTTCCATGAAGCCGCGAACCAAAATATGATTCATCATTTCTTCATTTGACAGAATATGTTCTTTGATTTGATATAAAAACTTAAGAAGAAAATTTGTTATGAAAAATACTGCAATATAACCGATCAATATTATCAGCATGACCTTTTTATTTATGCTATAAATAAAGATCATACTAAATAAAATAGAGGGAAACAATTGACGGAGTAAGCATAACAGGAAATCAAATAAAACACCTTTGCCAGCAGATGCGCCATTCTCTATCTTCTGAACTAGCTTGCCGGTACCTATAGATTGATATACCTGATAATCTATATGACTTATTTTTTTCAATGCTTTCAATTTCAAATCAATATAGACGCCGTGTTCAAGGCTGCGCCCAGGGTATTCATCCAGATAATCGAGAATACATACTGTAATAAGGACAAATCCATAAAGAAGTATATGGTTAACGGTTAAACTTCCATCATTAAACTTATCAATAAGTCTTTGAAAGTAATTCGCATTAAAGTTACTTAAGAAGGCTATTAAAATGCCTGAAAATATATATACACCTACCATAAATTTATTCTTTTTTGCAATCTCTATCAAATAGTTCATAACTGTACTCCTTTTCATTAATTGAATGATTAATTACGATGAGTCAGTACAGTCGAAACTGCCAGCATATTACATTAATAACCTCAGTACAATCTGCTAACAGATTATATCAACTGTACTGAGTAGTTACCTCGTTTTGATCTCATGCTGAGTTCACCCCTTTCAATGGTTTTACTATTATTACAGTAAAGGCTGTGTCTTTATCCAAGTATAACAAATCTTTATCATTACTGTAAAGGAAGAAAAAGACTGTGTCACAGAAAATGACATATTTGTTACAGCTTACAGTACTTACCGGATCCATAGCAATAGAAGATACCTGAGAACAGTAACGGGCTTCGAAAGAGAAATGGTTTATCAAATTGAAGTAAGAGTTTAAAAATAAATAAGGGTTGCGGAAGTTAGGAAGGCTTCTAAAATCCTTTTTTATTAGGAAAGCCTCCCGGACATCATTTATGGTGATGTTTGTAAAGTATGGCAGTTCATAGGTATGTTAATTCTATGAAATAAAATAGCAGAGATGTAAATGTAACAATAACAACAATCACAGGTAATAAAATTTACATTAGAGAATTCTCATAGGATGGATGTATTCATTTCTGGTAGCGAAGAAAGATATAACTGATAGCCATAAGATACTTTTTTATATATAATGGAATTGATTTAAGTACAATAAGACCCAATCGTTGTCACCGGGCAGAATGGAGCTTTTTATGAGAAGATTGAAGACACAGATATGGGTATGGATGACGGTGTTGATTTTCCCGCTGCTCGTAGTATTACTGGCTTATAATTTCTATACCATAAAGATACTGAACAATCAGATTGCGGCGAACAGCAAGGATACCTTATCCATCTATGAGAAGCCTGTGATTAAGGATATTAATTACACCAGTTATTCTATGGCAAATGCACTGGCAAATAACCCTAATATGCTGCAGCTTAATTATGCCTCCGATTATATGGAAGCATATATTTGCTGCAATAATATTGTAAATGATTTTAAGGCATTGATACAATCGGATCTGGAGGGATTGGGAGCACTGGGAGTATGCTCCTCAGACTTCAATGTTTTAAGATCGGTATTCTCTGTTAGCGGTCATTATACTTATAAGCAAAAAGCAGAACTGAATCGTAAAATGAGGCATTATATGCTGGATGGAAATTACTATAAATTAGGATGGCAGCTGTTAATACTTGAAAAAAGAAGCTTTCTATTCAGAGTATTAAGACATGGAAGCGTGTATGTTACAATTATAATCGATTTTTCACTGCTGACATCACCACAGGCATCAAAGGATGGAGGTAATGGTTATCTTATCTATACGTCTAAAAACAATAAACCATTAACCATGCAGGAATATGTTGGTGAGCATGAGATCGAATTAATTCCCTCCTCTAAAAGATATTATATCTCTGGAAGAAATCCTAAGCGGCATATGGTTGTACAGAAGCAGTTCCCATTCGCAGAAGTCAGACAATACTATGTCGTGCCATATCAGGGAGTATTTCGTTATCTGGATTTGTTTCAAATATTGCTAATTCTTTTTACTGTCATAATAGCTTGTTTTATACCGGTTGGTTTTTATTATATGAAGAAAAAGCTCTTTAATCCATTGGAGACTATGGTGGATACCATGGTTTCTATTGGGTCCGGGCAGCTTGAGGCTAAGATGGAAGCGGAATATCATATTGAAGAATTCAAAAAGGTTAAAAATGCCTTTAATATTATGATTGATCGAATAAGGGAATTAAAAATCAATGCATATGAACAGGAAATACATTATAAAAATGTGCAGATGCAATACCTTCAAATTCAAATACGCCCGCATTTCTTTCTGAATTGCCTTAAGAATATCTATGCAATGGCTAAGCAACAAGAATATGAAACCATTCAGGAGATGATAATTCTTTTGTCTCAATATCTAAGAAGTATGTTTCAGTCCAATCCCTCGCTGGTCAGTATTGAAGAGGAAATCCAGGGAGTCAAGAATTACATGGCAATCCAGCGAATGTGCAGCAGTGCTTCTTCTGAATGCCATATCGAGGTGGATCCGGAGCTTTGGCAGCTGCAGATACCGCCATTATCTATCATTACCTTTGTAGAAAATTCAGTGAAATATGGAAGAGTATCGGGTAAAAGTCTCATTAGCAGTATTCGGATTTCTAAGTTAATTACCGAGACGGAAGCATATGCTTGTATTACTATTTTGGATAATGGGGCAGGTTATTCGGGGACAGAGCTATTGGCTTTGAATTCGGACTATGATGAGAATACGAAGGAACATATTGGTATTATGAATATCAAAAAGCGGGTTGAACTTTTATATCGCGGGAAAGGAACAATACATTTCTCAAGCTCCAATGGCGCTTGTGTAGAAATCTATATTCCAATGGAAAGAAGGCTTAATGAATGACAGTTTTGGTGGTTGATGACCAGATCAGTGTTGTAAGCAGTTTGATCTTTGGTATTGAATGGAAGAAAATAGGTATCGTAAAAACGTTAAAGGCTTATAGTGCCGGTGAGGCTAAGAGTATCATAGAGAATCAAAAAGTAGATATCCTTTTATGCGACGTTGAGATGCCGGTAGAGAATGGTCTAAGTCTTTATACATGGGTTAAGGAGAAGGAATACCAGATAGAATGCATTTTTCTCACTGCACATGCTGATTTTATGTATGCAAAGGAAGCCCTTCGTCTTGGAAGCTTTGATTATATCCTGCAGCCTGCCAGATATGAAGACATTGAAAACACACTGGGAAAGGTAATAGACAAGATACAGCTTAGCAGAAGAAAGGCAGAGATGGTTTCCTGCAATGATTTGATACATAAGAGAAAGAAATTGTTTCTGGATGCAGTTTTGCAAAGATTCTTTTATGAGACAGGTAATTCCCAGGAGCAGGCAATTATGGATATTCGAAAGCTTGGCATACCACTGGAGGACAACTGCGAAACCTATGCTATATTACTTGAGATATATAAGGAAAGCCAGGTAACGAAGGACTGGGAGAGTGATTTACTGCATTATACGATTGAAAATGTTCTCGAGGAACTTTTCGAAAGTTACGGTTATGGTGTTTTACTTTACTTAAAATCACGTACAAAATATATTCTCTATATTTATAAGAAAGAACCCTGTAGAATTGAGAAAGAAATTGTAAGTTCACAGATGAAACATTTCCTGGATTTTTATCTAAGTTTTAATGGCTGCATGACAGTTTGCTATATTCTTTCGTGCAAGGATATCAAGTCTTTAAAGATAATATCAGAAAGGCTGGAACAAATCAGTACGAATGATGTTACCAAGAGCCAGGGTGTTGTGGATGGGGACCTGGAGCCCAGCAGACAATCCGGAGCTGACAAAATTAAGAAGTTTTTTGATTATGCGGGAATGCTGGCAGATAATAATTTATTTGATAAAATTTGTGATGATGCATTACTTCTGCTCAGCGAATTATCGGAGGAGAAGCGGATGAATGCAGATACACTAATTCGTTTCTATCAGGATTTTCAAGGAATTTTATATCAGTCAGCACAAAAATTAGATATATCTTATTCGGATTTTTATGAAGAAGATGCCGACAGGAGGCGCTCCTTAAAAGCGTATTCTTCCGTAGAGGAGATGAAGTGGTTAATTCGTTACTGTACCAGTTTTTTTAATGAAAAAAGCGCTTCGGAGGAAAAGCAGAAGACACAGGTGGATTATATCTTGCAGTATATCAGAAGTAATATAGAAACAGATATTCGAAGAACGGATATTGCAGAAGCAGTACACCTAAATCCCAATTATATCTCACGGCTTTTTCGAAATAAGACAGGAAAGTCTATTAAAGAATATATTATGGAAGAGAAGATGAAGCTTGCGAAGGAGCTGGTTAGAAATACAACCTTGCCAATCAGTGTGATCACTATGAAGGTTGGTTATAATAATTTTTCTTACTTTGCACAGGTGTATAAAAGGATGAATGGTTTGCCACCGGCAGAAGACCGTGAAATGAATGGCAGGCATTAATAGCGTCATAGCAGGACTTTCTTAATGTAAATGCCAGTCACAGAAGCGACATTAATAAAAAAGCAGTAGGAGCTAAGAAAGTGTTATACCGGATATCGATATTGAAAAGATGTAACATTACTGTCAAAGATATGTTACATTTTTTTTGTTTTAAGATGATATTACATGAAATGCTTACAAAGCAGATAATAAGTGTGCACAGATCAGGTAGTTGAAATAATTTTTATTATATATAATAAGAACATCAATTTAAGGGGTAAAGTGTGAAGTAAAATCATCTTCACACTTAAGAAGAACCCCGGAATGAGCACAGCGGTGCTAATTCCAGGCTTCTTCCCCAATTATTTGAGATGCCGCTTTGCGGCATCCTGATTGGAAGTGTGAAGTAAATCATCTTCACACTTAAGAAGAACCCTGGAATGAGCACAGCGGTGCTAATTCCGGGCTTCTTCCCCAATTATTTGAGATGCCGCTTTGCGGCATCCTGATTGGAAGTGTGAAGTAAAAATCACTTTCACTCAGCAAGTTTGCGTCAGCGCTGCGCACGCAAACTTAAGATATGCAGAAAGCAGCGCAGAAAAGAGGAAAGTTATGAAATTAAAGAAGTTATTATCGGTTTTATTGGTGTCTGCCATGGTTTGCAGTCTGCTTGCCGGATGCGGTAAAAAGGCTGAAAATACAACGGACAGCAAAGCGGCAGATGTTACAACGGCAGCCGGAAAGAGCTCTGATGAGGGGGATGGAACAAAGGAGGATCCTTATACAATTACCATATATGCTCCTTATGCTGCAACTACGGATGCATGCGAAGCCGTGTCCGGAAAGATTAGTGAAATAACCAGAGACTTAATTAATTGTGATGTAAAGCTTGTTAGAGATGTGACAAAAGATCAGCTAAATCTGACTCTGACTTCGGGAGAAAAGCTGGATTTATTCTATGCCTTTCCCTGGGAAGTATCCCTTTCCAGTATGGTATCCAGTAACGAAGTTGTAGCAATGGATGATCTGTTAGATAAATATGCACCGGATACCAAGTCGTCTATATCTGCTGATGACTGGTCGTGTGTTACGGTGAACGGAAAAGTCTATGGAATTCCTATGAACAAGGATAAGGCACAGGCAAGAGGCTTTGAAATGAATAAAAAAATAGCAGACGAACTAGGCATTGATTACAGCAAGCCGATCACCTATGCTGAATTGGAGGCGGACTTGCAGAAGGTCAAAGATGCCTATCCGGATATGTATCCCTGTGTTCCCAATGCAGGAAGTATGAATTTCCCGGCCTGGTCTTGTGATGTGCTTGGAGATAAGCTGGGTGTACTGGAAAACTGCCTTGATGGAAGTACCAAGGTTGTAAATCTATATGATACGGCTTCCTTTAAGGAATATTGTTCCTACATCTATAAATGGGCACAGAATGGATTGATGATGCCTGATGGAGCAAATACGGATGAGGGCTATGATACCTATATTAGCTCCGGAATCGGTTTCGGAACCTTTACTCCAATCAAAGCTGGTTTTGAGGCAGAGGAAACCAGAAAATGCGGTGTTGATATGGCAGCCGTTCAGCTTTATGCAGCACATTCTACAACCTCAATGGTAAATGCATGCTGGTGTATTGCAGGTAACAGCGAAAAACCGGAGAAGGCAATGCAAATGCTGAATTTAATGTACACAAATCCGGAAATTGCCAATCTCTTGATTAATGGTATGGAAGGAGTGAATTACAAAGTAATCGACCAAACAAATCATATCATCGATTACGCAGACGGAGTGGATTCTGCTACTACAGATTATTCTGTTGTAGGCTGGGCATGGCCAAATGAACAGATTACATATGTATGGAAGGGCGATTCTCCAGATGTATGGAAGCAGTTAGGTGAATTCAACAGTGCAGCGCATTCTTCACCGGCAAAGGGTTTTGTGTTTAATAATGATAAAGTTCTAAATGAATTCACTGTCTGCAACAATGTGATTGATAAATATGAAAAGGGTTTGATTACTGGCTGTTTAAATCCAAAGGATGCCATTCCGGAGATGAATAAGGAACTTATTTC
The DNA here is from genome assembly GCA_023418475.1 of Bacillota bacterium. Taxonomy (GTDB): domain Bacteria; phylum Bacillota; class Clostridia; order Lachnospirales; family Lachnospiraceae; genus Mobilitalea. The sequence goes on along the minus strand of JAEZZO010000036.1, from coordinate 46,549 downwards.
TGCCGGAATTAACACCATCATTACTGAGAAGCAGGCACAACTGGATGCCTGGCTTGCAAAGAAGTAGAAGAACAGAATTATAAATTGAATATCCGGCAACAGGATATGCTGCCGGATATTTTACTCTGCGAGGGAAAATCATGCCAACTAAAAGTAAAAAATCTCCACTTCGTGGCCTGAAAAGAATAAAAGGGTTTATGCCCTTGTATCTTATGATGGTGCCCGGAATTATCTATCTGCTCATCAACAATTATGTACCCATGACCGGTATTGTGCTTGCATTTAAGAAATTTGACATGAAAAAGGGCATGTATGGAAGCCCCAATATTGGTTTTAAGAATTTTGAATTTTTGTTTAGGACAAAAGATGCCTGGAATATTACAAGGAACACCTTGGGGTATAATTTGATTTTCATTCTGCTCGGAACAGTTGTTGCAGTTGCGATTGCTATTCTTTTGAATGAGGTTAAGATTGAATCTGCAAAAAAAGTATATCAGACATTAATTTTGATACCTTATTTGATCTCAATTGTCGTGGTAAGCTACATTGTATATGGATTTTTGAATACACAGAGCGGTTTTATTAATAACTCTATCTTGAAAAGTCTGGGATTAAATGCAATATCCTGGTATTCAGAAGAAAAATATTGGCCTTTTATACTGGTGTTTACATATATCTGGAAGAGCTTCGGATATAGCTGTATTATCTATTATGCGACCTTAATCGGTATTGATAAAGGCTATTATGAGGCAGCTGTTATTGACGGTGCCACGACCTGGCAGCAGATCAGGCATATCAGTCTGCCGGGGCTTAAGAATACTTTAATTACACTTATTCTTCTGGCTATCGGCAGAATTTTTTATTCGGATTTCGGTATCTTCTATCAGGTGCCTATGAACAGCGGAGCACTGATTGATGTGACAAATACCATTGATACCTATGTTTACCGGGGCTTAACGCAGCAGAACAATATTGGTATGGCAGCGGCGGCCGGTGTGTACCAGTCACTGGTTGGATTTATCCTTGTTCTTACCGTGAATTATATCGTACGAAAAATCAGTAAAGAAAATGCGTTGTTTTAGGAGGCTGTAATGGTAAAAAATGATAAAATATTTCAGATCATTCTTAACTTAATAATGATTTTGCTGTGCCTGATCTGTGTCCTTCCCTTTCTTCTTCTCATCAGCTCCTCATTCAGTGCAGATAGTGATCTGGTAAAGTACGGGTACTCCTTCCTGCCAAGAAAGCTGGATTTAAGTGCATACCGCTACCTGATTTTCGGCTCCAAGTCAATTGTCAAAGGGTATGGTATATCAATCTTTGTAACAGTAACAGGTACATTGATAAGTCTCATGCTTACAACACTGTTTGCATATCCGCTTTCCAGAAGAAATTTACCCGGAAGAAATTTTTTTGCATTCTTTATTTTTTTTACAATGCTGTTCAATGGAGGACTGGTGCCGACTTATATCATGTGGACACAGATGTTTCATATTAAAAATACACTGTGGGCGCTGATCGTTCCCGGACTGCTGCTTAATGCCTTCAATGTAATTATGATGAGGTCCTATCTTACAACAAGCATACCGGAGGAGATTATTGAAGCAGCCAGAGTTGACGGAGCGGGAGAAGTCAGAACTTTGCTGCGGATTGTTCTGCCAATGGCAAAACCGATTATTGCAACATTAGTATTAATGATAGGACTTAGCTATTGGAATGACTGGGTCAACGGTCTCTATTACTTGAATAATGATAAATTATACAGTATACAGGTTTTGCTTAACAGAATGCTGCAAAATGTTGAGATGATTAAGAAGGCAGCTTCCTCAGGCGGTACCGGCATGAAGATGCCATCTACTTCAATTCGAATGGCTGTAGCCGTAATTGGTGCAATTCCTATATTGATTATTTATCCTTTTTTTCAAAAGAGCTTTGTAAAAGGAATTGTAATCGGGGCAGTCAAGGGTTAGAAATATCAACAGAAGGAGTAGACATAAAAAATGAGATATCCAAAGAATTTTATCTGGGGTGCGGCAACCTCTGCCCACCAGATTGAAGGCGGGGCCAGAGAGGATGGGAAAGGTCTGTCCATCTGGGACAGCTATGCCTATGATAAGAGAGTGGACGCGGTCACGAAACACGGTAACATTATTGATGGAAGCACAGCTGATGTTGCCTGCGATCATTACCATCACTATAAAGAAGATGTGCAGCTTATGAAGGAGATGGGACTGAAGGCATACCGCTTTTCCATCTGCTGGCCCAGAGTTCTACCGGAAGGCAGGGGAAAAGTTAATCAGGAAGGAATTGCATTTTACGGTAAACTGGTGGATGAGCTGCTGGAAGCAGGAATAGAACCCTTTGTCACACTGTTTCATTGGGATTTTCCTCAGGCTCTTCAGGATATTGGTGGATGGTCAAATCCAGAAATGCCGGATATTTTTGCCGAATATGTTGAAATTGTAGTTAAGGCTCTGTCAGACCGTGTGACTTACTGGATGACCCTTAATGAACCACAGTGCCATATTATTTTGGGGCATATAGATGGCGCGTGTGCTCCCAGGCTTAAAGAAGGAGATAAACAAGGCTTTTATCTGATGCATAATCTCTTGAAAGCGCATGGTAAAGCTGTGAGGGCCATCCGTCAGTATGCTGTAAAAAAGCCTCAGATTGGAATTGCTCCCAATCCGCTGGCCTTCTATCCGTCAACAGACTTACAGGAGGACATAGAAGCAGCGAACAAAATGTCCTTCCTTACATCGGACAGAAATCTTTGGCAGACTACCTGGTGGTTGGATCCGATTATTTATGGAAGGTATCCTGCGGACGGTATAAAAGCCTTTGGCGAGGATTTCCCTGCTGAGTTGATCCGTCCAGGAGATATGGAACTTATATCCGAGCCACTTGATTTTCTTGGCGTCAATCTCTATCAGGGAACGGAGATCAAAGCGGATCAAAATGGTACACCGGTAGTTGTTGCGAGAAAGCCGGGCTTCGATCTCACTGCCTTCAAATGGGGAGTGACACCACGTATCATGCACTATATGCCAAATTACCTGTTTGAGCGATATAAATTACCGATCATAATCACTGAAAATGGACTTTCTCTCTCGGACTGGATCAATTTGGAGGGAGAGATACCGGATTACCAAAGAATTGATTTTATGCATCGTTATCTTCTTGAGCTGGAGAAATCATTACAGGACGGAACACCTGTCATGGGATATTTTGCTTGGTCCTTCATGGATAATTATGAGTGGTCCAATGGTTATACGGAACGCTTCGGACTAATACATGTGGATTATGAGACGCAGAAAAGAACCAGAAAGGCCTCTGCCTATTGGTATACAAAAGTAATTGAGAGTAACGGGGAATTTCTGGCTCTCTGAGAATAGATAATGGAATGAGTAAAAGCAGCTTCAGGAATACTATGGAAGCTGCTTTCCTGCTGCTTGGGATATCAATTCGCCATTACTGTTCACCTGATGGTTGAAGTAATATCGCTTAACTCGATATTGAATATAAATATGTTTACGGATTATATTTATTTCAAGTACATCAATATTATTTTTATTAAACTATTGAATATTATGGGAATTCTATGTAAAATTAGGTAATGTTGTGCTCAAATAAAATCGCAGAAATTATTTCTACTGAGTATTGAGGGAGATATGTTATGATAATAAATCAAGGGAAAGATAATAAAATACGAAATATTTATCATCAAGTTAGTTTTATAGCAATACTTTATCTTCTGTTTTTTGTGATAACCTTGCCTTTCATGGTAATATTACCTGCAAAAGCAATGGCCGCAACAAAAGATTTTAAAATTACCAACAGCGTGTTGGTCAAATACTCGGGTAACAGTAAGTACGTTGTCATCCCTGATACGGTAACAGAGATTGGGAATAATGCATTTTCCGATCAGGAGCAAATTCAAAGCATCAAGCTTCCAAGCTCCATTACCAAAATTGGAAACAATGCTTTCTATAATTGTACCGGATTAAAAAAAATAAATATTCCAGATAAGGTTACGCATATTGGCGAATATGCTTTCGCCTACTGCGGTTTGTTAAATGTTTCAATTTCTATTCCAGCTAAAATAAAATGGATTGGTATCGGTGCATTTTCTAACTGCACTAATTTAACAAATGTAACTCTTCCAGAGAATATGACATCAATTCCTGATAATGCATTTACTTTTTGTACTAGTTTGAAGAAGATAAAAATTCCTGAAGCGGTGATAAGTATAGGAAACTATGCTTTCTCAGAATGTAAAAATTTAGCCTCCATTGTAATTCCTGCCACTGTAACGCAGATTGGGTCCAAGGCCTTTGACAATACCGCTTGGCTGAAAACTATGAGTAAAAAGACTCCTTTGATTATTATTAATCATATACTTTATGATGCAAGTACATGCACTGGTGTAGTTACAGTACCAAAAGGTGTTACCGAAATAGGTGAGAGGGCATTTCAGAATTCTCATGCAAGAGAGATCATACTTCCAGAGAGTGTTACAAAGATTGGAGAAGCTTCTTTTGCAACATCCTCTCTGAAGAAAATAACTTTACCGGACGGTATCACCGAAATAGGGAATAGCGCGTTTTCAGATTCACATTTAACTGATATTACGCTGCCAGCCAGTCTTACTTCCATTAGTGATTTTATGTTTTTTAGATGCCAGCACCTAAAATCCATTGAAATTCCGGACGGAGTAACAAACATAGGCTTTAAAGCATTTGCCTTTTGCAGTAGACTTAAGAAAGTAATATTACCGAAATCATTAACTACTTTAGGGAGAGATATATTCTATCGCGATATCTTATTATCGAATATCAAGATACATCCTGAAAATCCGAATTATACTGTACAAGGAAAATTTTTGCTTAGTCATGATAAGACACAATTGCTATACGGTTTTAATTTAGTCGGAGATATAATAATACCCGAGGGGATAGAGAGTATTGCAGAAAATGTTTTTTATGATTGTGATGTAACTAAGTTGACATTACCAAGTACTCTGAAAGTAATAGCAAATGATACAATTCATATGTGCGATAATTTAACTGAAATAAATCTTCCCTCATCTCTTTCACAATTTGGGGATCAGAAACTAGAGTATTGTAAAAAATTAAGCCATATTAATGTTTATGAGGCTAATAATAAGATTAATTTCTCCAGTGAAAATGGTATTCTTTATAATGCTGATAAGACAAAGCTAATTTGTAATCCGTCCTCCGGGGATATCGAAGTATCTGATGATGTGACTTCAATCGGCAATTATGCTTTTCCGAATGTAGGCACAAGTGTAATCATACCAAAAAGTGTTACCTCCTTTGGAAATAGCATTTTTAATTCCCAGACGCTCTGTAAAGCTGCAAACGAGCCACAATTTTATGTATATGGATATGATGGGAGCGCTATCGAAAAGTACTGTGCGGAGCATGAAATTAATTTTTTAGCCTTTGATAAGACATATAAGATAACCTATGTTCTGAATGGAGGTACCAATAATTCCAAAAATCCGGCATCCTATAATTATCAATCTCCTGCTATTGTATTGCGAAATCCAACGAGAGCAGGTTATAACTTTTTATACTGGTATAAGGATGTTTCTATTTGTGAAGACGGATGCTGTAGAGGAGAACTGAAAATAAACTCCATTCCGGAAGAAAGCTTAGGTGATATTGAATTAATAGCAAAATGGAAAAAATTGGACTAAAACCTGAATTCTGTGGGGATGGTATTGCAGATTATATTGAGTTGGAAGTAGCCTTGTTTTGGGAGATTTTTAGGGTTGGATTCTTTTGTTTTGGAATATTTCTATGGGTTTTTACTGGCGTTGCATTCCAATTGCATTCCAAGGAGCATTATGCGTAAGAGCAACTGGTACTAATTCAATTCAATTATTCCTAACTGCAAAAATGCTAATGTCAGCATACTAAATATTTTGAATCCGCTGCCAATAAGATATTCCTTTTCCTGGAGGTTAAATATTTCATGGCATGAAGAACGAAAATCATCAATGTCCCATGTTATACCTTCAGCATTAAGAAATTCTGCAAACTCGATTGCAGCGCTTACCAAAGTATCCTCAGATATCTTATATAGCTGTATTTTACGATTTTCGCTAATGAAGTGCTTTGCTTCACTTCCAAGATGAAAGCGAAGATTAAATAATCCAGTACAAAAATTCGATATAGTATATGCCTCAATACTAGGATAACTTAGGAGCAGTTGCCCTGCATGAAAGCCGGTATCATTTTCATAGGGATTATTTAAAGTCTCTATATAGGATCTAATCATCTCTGCATCTATATTTGACTCGGGATCTCGGTCAAATAAGTAGTAAACCGCAGACTTATCGACTGGAAACTGATATTTGTTTAAAAGGAGTTCAAAAACAGCATCTAGATATTCTGTATGATCTGAAATATCTTTAATATTACTTTCACGGGTATTAATAACAGCAATCGCTTAATGGCTATCGTTTTTACTTTTAAAGGTATCTGGTCTGTTACGTCTTTTCTCAATATATTCATACTTGAGAATATCACAAAAAATTTTTCTCATTAGGTTGAATTCATTTCGACTGCCTTCAACGATAAAGAGTACACGTCCGATATGTTTATCCTTGTTAATTTTCATCATTCAGATCCTTATAATTAGGCAATCCTCCAAAAACACCGCTAACATACATTTTCTCAATATTCTGACCGGAACGAGGCTGTTCTGAGGAGAAACGTTTCACTGTACTTCCTTGGATACCATTAAATTCTACAGAAAATTCCTGATCAGGCCGTAGCAATGTATTTGACAGAAGGTTAGTTGAATGTGATACACATAGTAGCAAATTAGACAATCATCCAAAATATGATTATAATAATCCTCACTACATAAACTGGAGGAAATTATAAATGCATGACTTAACATTGGAGACAAAACAATATCTTGATTACTGTCAGTATCAAAAGAAGCTGAATGGGAAAACTCTGAAAGCTTACAGAATTGATATTAAACAATTTCAGCAGATAATTGAAAAAATGGATGGTTGTCTAACAAAGAACAACTTATCACAGTACGCCACTTATTTGCACAAAACATATAAGGCCAAAACGATAAAACGTAAAATCGCTTGTATTAGAGCTTTTTTTCGTTGGATGGAATATGAAGAAATACTTCAGGAAAATCCATTTTCTAAAATTGATCTTAAATTTCATGAGCCAAAAACTCTTCCTCAAACAATCACACTTGACATGATTGGTACGTTGCTGCAGGCAGCATACCATGAATTAATGCTCAATGAAAAAAACGGCAGATGCAAGACTTGTGTTCGTGATATTGCCGTACTAGAGCTCTTATTTGCTAGCGGAATGAGAGTCTCTGAATTGTGTTCGTTGAAAGCAGAGGATGTTAATATGACAAATGGACAGGTTCGAATCTGGGGAAAGGGGTCAAAAGAAAGAATAGTGACTATTACAAATAAAGACGTGCTGACGGTACTTAGAAATTATAGAAAAGCGTTTTCGGAGGAGATAGAGAATATCGGATACCTGTTTGTCAATAGAATTGAAAGTAGGCTTTCTGAACAATCGGTTCGGATAATCATCAATAACTACGTCGAGAAGGCAAATATCTACAGACATTTAACTCCTCATATGTTTCGTCATTCGTTTGCCACTTTACTACTGGAAGAGGACGTCGATATTCGTTACATACAGCAGATTTTAGGACATAGCTCGATCACCACGACTCAAATATACACTCACGTATCAACAAAGAAGCAAAGTGATATTTTAAGCTTGAAACATCCACGGAATCGATTAAATATAAAATAGAAAATGAGCTGAATGTAGATGTTTGCATTCGGCTTTTTTATTGAATAAAGGATAATAGCTAATTATCCTTCATAATAATCGAGGTGTATGATGGAGTATAAGGAAGAAACAGAAAACATTCGCAAACTATATAATAATTCGAAGAACACGTGGCCGGAAAATGATCCATGGCATACTACGACAAAACTGTATTTAAAACATAAAGTTGAGAACTTGCTTTCAGATAAATGTTCTTCTAGTATGAAAATTCTAAATGCTGGAGCTGGAGGTACAACATATAATCTGAATGGCGAATTTTATGACTGTGATATTGCTGAAAATACCCTTTCTCATTCCGCACATCCAATCGTCTCTAGTATTGAAAAAATACCATGTCCTAATGAATTTTTTGATATATCAATCTGTGTCGGCAGTGTAATTAACTATTGCGATGCAACCTTAGCAATAGCTGAGTTATCTCGAACTTTGAAGGTTTGTGGATGGCTCGTTTTAGAATTTGAGCGAAGTGATAGTGCGGAATTCCTTTTTACAAAGTTCCACCATCAATCTTCTTTTCAAAAAGATTATTATTATAATGAGCAAACGCACCGCTTGTGGTTGTACTCAGAAAAATATATCATTAAGGCTTTACAAGCAGAGAATTTAAACATTGTTAACATACATCGCTATCACTCTTTAAGTTCATTGGTTTATCGCCTTACTCATAATGAGAATGTTTCAGCAAAATACATATCTGGAGATATAGCGGTTAGCCCATTATCATATCATTTAGCGCATAATGGTATACTGGTTTGCCAGAAATCAACTACTTCTTATATTTAGTAGCAAAAATGGCTGCAATTAAAGTTGCTATAGCCGTCGCTGTGGTAGCATAAAGTGGTGCAAAGGCAGTTGCTGGAATTGACAGTTTTTGAAGGTAATAATATATACCTATAGATAATGCAAATATTATAACAGTAAAAAATGGTATAGTAAGCCATATTTTTCCTGAAGGTTTCGGATTATTGTTTGGAATATCTCCAGCAGTACTCTTTTCAGTAAATGCGCATCTGCTACTTTCGAAATAACTGCACTCCGTTGCTTTGTAGCTGGTTAGATGTATTTCACTATTTGAAATATTTGATTCTATTTTATTGATTTGCTCATCTAAATGTGCCTTATATATATCGATATCTTGAACATTCAAAAAACGTCTATACCAAGTATAATAATGCGAAAAATAAAGTTCGTAAATAATGTCTCTATACGTCTTTGCAGTTATATGTTTAGCTGGAGCTGGCATTTTAATTAGTAATTCACACTTAAAATTACTTTCTATATTATTTCCGAGACATGGTTGATAATAAGGTGCATCAATTACATAGAAATCTTCTGTAGAAAGCATCTTTTTAAAAAACGCACTTTCTTGATCAGTATCAATTCCATGATTTCGAACACTGATTTCAGTTACAACATAAACAACATCAATCTTGTCTGACGAGATATAATTAAGCAAAAGATGTAGAAAAGGATAGAAAATACTATTCTTTTTATATTGTTCATCCATAGCCATGTAATCGATTACAATAGTCTGTACTTTACGAAGATATGCAAATTCAGCAAATCCTATTATATTGTCATTAAAAAGTAACGCAAAGAAATACATGCCTCTATCTTCTAAAGAAGATACCGGATTATCTAAGTAATTTGATATTTCATTTGTGTTAGTTCTTATATCGGCAGGCGTAGTACGAGCATATATACTGAGTGCTTCATTATATCCTTTATCACGTGTACTTTTAAACCGCTTGATTGCGTAGTTATACTCCATCATGCACCCCAATCATTATAGGGATAATTAGCTATTATCCTTTATTTAGACAAATTATATCACAATATATTACAAATTACATTATTTTTCCAAAAAAACTTATGATAATTTTGTAAAATACTTTTAGTTGATGTTTGTGATGAAAATTATAGAAATAGTTCTAAAAAGATTGAATACAATAGATTAGAAAAGTTCTAAGTCAGGGGCTCAAAATTAGGAGCCTGAGATAAACTTCAAGCCCCTGATTTAGTACTTTTCCTTTGAACCAAGTCCCGCATGCGGACGGTATATGTAAATTTGATTTTATTCTCAGATACCTAAAGCTGATACTATTTTTGTTTAACCTCCGTAAAATCCGAGTAGAAACAGACGTAATGACAGCCTTGCTTATAACAATGCGCATGCTTTTAAAGCCGTCCGCATGGGCGACTTGATAAATTAACTTCCTTATTCAATGATTCTGATCTTTAACGGATACCCACGTGGTAAAAAGCTGGATAAATCGCATAAAATAACCGAAAATGAAATTGTTGTGAGAAATGGCAATTCCAGTGGATGAATTATGAACAGGATTTAATTTGATAGAAGCGAGTCGACAGATAAAATAATTATTCCCCTGCAACTAACTGCAACGTTATACAATTAATTATAAGAGTGACAGGTAATCCTACTATATTTACTGTATGAATAGAATAATTTTATCCTTGAGTAGAAATAAGGTTTAATGGTTTAAATTGGTAAAAATTCGGTTGCATAATGGCTAAATATGGAATAAAATTAATAGTATTAATGAACTAGATTTATAAATTATTACATTTATGAGAAGCTGATTAATCATGTTACTTTATCAAGTTTTGTAAAAACAAAGAATTAGTTTATGCATTCTAAAATAGGGGGACAATATGGAATCAGAAAATAACAAAATACAAATAAGAAATTGTAATTGCATAAAAAAGGCTGATGTTGAGATCGAAGCACATACATTAAATATTAAGTATGGAACTAATGGAACGGGAAAATCTACAATTAGTGAAGCTATATATGCCAAGGCAAGTAATAATGAAGAACGTTTAAATCGACTTTTACCATACGGTTCTAATGTTGAATCTTCTGAGGAACTGCCTATTATAACAAACCTACCTTTTTCTGAGGTAAGAGTGTTTGATGAGAAGTATGTAAACTCCTATTTATTTAAGGGTGATGAATTTTTTAATGATTCCTTTCAGGTGTTTTTAAGATCTGATGAATGCGATAATTTAACGTCACAAATTGAAACACTTTTATCTGAGCTTCAGGGAATTTTCCAATCCTCCACGGAAATCTATAATTTAAGAGTATTTTTACCTGAATATTTTAAAGCGGTTAAGTATAACAATGGAACTATTTCGAAAAAAGGTGGTGCTGGAGAATTCATCAAGGGTAATGGGGGTGGATTCGAGAATTATTCTGAGTTAAACTCATATAAACCTTTTTATGCTGGCAGAGAGTTGGCACGTGTTTCCAAATGGGCAAAATGGAGAAACGATGGAATAAATGAAATGAATGGAGATTTATGTCCGTTTTGTACAAAAGGCTTAGAAGAAGAAATCAAACAGCAAAATACAGTTATAACAAAGATTTTCAAGAATTCGGCACTTGCAACTGCCAGTGCTGTTTTAGATTATTTGAGAAAAGCTGTTGATTTGAATTATATTAAAGAGGATGCTATAGTAGCACTTGAAAGTTATATAGGCAATAGCAGTAAAGAGGATGCTCTTTTGGCTGAATTACAGCAACTTGCGACAGAAACGGATTATTTGTTTGGGAAAATTGAGAAAATATGTCTTTTTAGACCTATGAATGTAACACATGAGCAGTTATTAAATATCGAAGCAAACCTTGATAATATGCTTATTGAAGAAAGACAAATTTCAAAGTTTTATAGTACAGATTTAATACTTGATATGGTGCATCATGTAGATTCTAAAGTGGATTATTTGAAACAGAATACTAGTAAGTTAAAGGCATTATTCTTACAACATGAAAGTAAACTAGAGAAATTAATTGACGTAAGAAAAGAAGACATTAATCAATTTTTTTCCTTGGCTGGTTTTCCATATGAATTTGGGCTGAAAAAAGATGGGGAGAAGAAAGCAATAGCATATTTAGTCCCTACATCGCATGTTGAAGAAAGCGTAAAGGAGCCAAATGAGCGTTTAAGCTGGGGAGAAAAAAATGCTTTTTCTTTGGTTATGTTCATGTTTGAAGCAATTAGTGATAATCCAGATTTAATAGTTCTTGATGATCCAATATCTTCTTTTGATGAAAATAAGAAATTTGCTGTGGTTAGAAGATTATTTGATAACCAGAAACCAAGTTTTAGAGATAGAACTGTAATGATGCTTACACATGACTTGCAACCACTTATTGACTATGTACATGGGAATTTTTTTAGCAGATATGGTTTGACGACTCCAGTAAAGGCTAAATTGCTACAAAATGAAAATGGAGAGATAATAGAATACGACATTATTCGTAGTGATTTAAAAAATACAGTTGAAATAACATTGAACTTAGCAAAAGATGAGAATAATAAAATGCATACTAGGGTAGTAAACTTGCGTAAATATGTTGAATTAGTGAATCCAAATTACAATGACAGTCCATTATACGAGATACTATCTAATATCATTCATGGAAGGAGTGTAGCTTTAGATAAGGATGGAAATAAATTGGATGATAGTATATTTAGCTTGGGATGCCAAGAGTTGAGAAGTTATTTAGGTGATCATACCTATGATGAAATAATAGGTAATGTATCTACTAATAATCTTATACAGTTTATAAATAGCCAAGAAGCATATGTGAAAGTAATAGCAATCCGTCTACTATTTGAAAGAAAAAAAGAACTTTTAACATTGTTGAGGAAAAAATACCCTGCATCATGTAAATTTATTAATGAGACTAATCATGTTGAAAATGACTACATTTTTCAACTCGATCCATTGAAGTTCTTCTGTATTCCTCAATGCTATTTACAGGAAATTGAAAAGTTTATTAATGATGAAAAAAATCAGATTTTAAGTGAATAGGGATATGCTTCATAGCTTAGAAAATAGCTAATAATATTTATATAAGAGATTTTGTCAGATGTTTGTCAGATACATAGTTGAAATATAAGAAATATAAAACCTAATAAAGTAATTGTAAAAAAGTAAAAAGCCTTGTAAACTCAACATTTACAAGGCATTTCTTTCATGCAGTTGAGGGGACTTGAACCCCTACTCCCTTGCGAGAACTAGAACCTGAATCTAGCGCGTATGCCAATTCCGCCACAACTGCAAATCGTTTTCCTAGGTTACGGAACGAATTTGATTATAGCATACATCTATTTCGATTTCAAGAAGAAAATAAAAATCTTTTATTGAAGTAAAATCATGGGAAGTATCCTCATAGGAATTATTTTATATAGTTTTAATTTGTTTCTAATTCAATTTATTCTATTTGTATGGTATGATGAATTTATATTTGTAGAGAAAAATAGAATTAATGTTCTAGTAAATGCTATGCACGCGGCATTGAGTCACATAGAATATGCAGTGCAGTAGAAATGAGAAATGAGGTAAATCATGAAGAAATTTATTAAAATTTTATTGTCAGTATTGTTGGTGGGTATCATCGGCTTTCTATATTATTATATAACCTTGCCGGCCATTAACATTCATTCATCCGGGTTCTGGGCATTTATCATAGTAGTTGCCGTTCTCATCACCGTTGTAGTGGGAATTACTTGTTTTAAAACAGATTATTCGCATACCGGAAGATCCAAATTAAGCTTTGATAAAACAAGCTTGAAAGGTAGACTATTCTCTCTATGTGTTTTACTTTCGGTCGCCCTTCTATTGATTTTTATCATAGGCAATATATTATCCTCTCCGATTGTGAATGCAAAAAAATATCAGACCTTAATTAATATTGACACAAACCGTGACTTTTCAAAGGATATAGCACAAATCTCCTTTAATAAGGTTCCGGTATTGGATAAGGATTCCGCAGCATTGCTGGCTTCCAGAAAAATGGGCAGTATGGTCGAGTATGTTTCCCAATATGAGATAGCGGATAACTATACGCAGATTAATTATAAGAATGTGCCAACACGTGTTACACCACTTAAATATGCAAGCATTTTCAAATGGCTCATTAACCGAAAGCAAGGAATTCCTGCCTATATCAGCATTGATATGACAACGCAGAATGCGGAGTGTGTGAAGCTTGAGAATGGAATAAAATACTCTGAATCAGAGCATTTTGGTCGATATATTTACAGATATCTTCGTTTTCATTTTCCAACCTATATGTTTGATAAGATTAATTTTGAAGTGGATGATAATGGAACGCCCTTCTGGATCTGTCCTGTGAAAGATTATACCATCGGATTATTCGGGGGTCAGACCATCCGTAATGTTGTAATTGTAAATGCGACCAACGGTGAATATAAGAACTATAAAATTAAGGATTGTCCGCAATGGGTTGATAGAGTTTATTCATCAGATTTACTGATTTCTTATTATAACTATTATGCTTCCTTAAAACATGGTTATCTGAATACGCTGTTTGGACAAAAGGACTGTCTAGAAGCTACGGAAGGTTACAATTATATTGCGTTAGATGACGATGTCTGGGTTTATACCGGAGTAACAAGTATGGTAAGTGATGAATCCTTAGTAGGGTTTGTATTAATCAATCAGCGTACAGCGGAAACCAGATACTATTCAATGTCCGGCGCAAAGGAATATTCCGCAATGCGTTCGGCTGAAGGTAAAGTACAGCACTTAAAATATGTTGCCAGCTTCCCGCTTCTTCTAAACATTTCAGGGGAACCGACCTACTTTATGCCGCTGAAGGATGGTGCAGGCCTTGTAAAGGATTATGCAATGGTCAATATATCCAAATATAATATTGTTGCAATCGGAGAAACTATCTCTGAATGTGAGAATAATTATCGCCTGCAATTGAAGGAAAATAACGTCAGTGTTAAGAGCAATGAAGATGCCTCTGTACCGAAAATTACAGGATTTATTCAAAAAATATCAGATATTGTAGTGGATGGAAATACACATTATTATCTTATCCTGCAGGGGAAAAATCTTATTTTTGATGTAACAGTAGCGGATAACATTAATATTCTCCGATACAATGTGGGGGATAGTATCACCATTTCCTATACAGAAGGCACGGATGTCAATACGGTATTGGAAGTAAAATAGACCGGGATGAATGTAAATCAACTGTATGATCGATGCGGAAAGAAAAGCAGAGTTTTAAAATAACTTTTATTTGTAAGAAACATCAGGTTTCCAATACGTTGATATATTGTAACTAGTGTGCAGATACCGGTAGAGTATAAAATCGGTATCTGCAGTTAATTAAAATCATTATGATATTATCACACTTGCTTATCTAAATTACTATTAGGTGAACTTAAATACAATGAAATATTAAATATATGTTACATCAGCAAGAAAAATAGTATTGACATCTGTACAAAGGAGTATTAAAATTACAACATATTCCTCGATAGCTCAATGGTAGAGCACACGGCTGTTAACCGTGGGGTTGTAGGTTCGAGCCCTACTCGGGGAGTTATTTTTTTGCGTAAAAATCTAAAATAGTCCTCTAAATCAGGTAGCCTTGAAGTTATTAATAAAGCATTCAATTATTTTTAAGCATAAATACCTTGCCTTTCGGTTATGATACCTATATGGTAGAATTTTACTGAACTTTAGGAATATATATTGCTGGAGGCGGTTATGAGGACAATTTGGAAAGAAAATGGTGCCTTTGAAACATCAGGTAAAGAGCGTGGAGAGTCTGTATGGGTACAAGAACGATATAGGAATGAAGAACGTGGAGAAAAAACGGTTAGACCTTCTCTGGAAGGAGATATTACGACAGAAGCGGTGGTGATTGGTGCCGGTCTTGCGGGAGTTCTTACAGCTTATATGCTGCAGGAGCGGGGTCTTGAGGCAGTGTTGTTGGAGTGCCAGGAAGCAGGGAGCGGTATGACAAGGAATACAACGGCCAAGATAACCTCCCAGCATGGTATCATTTACAAAAAGCTGCTGACGTATAAGGGAGAAGAGCGTGCCAGAGAGTATGCAATGGCTAACCAGCATGCCCTGGAGCTTTTTGAGGAAATTGTCAACAGGTATGAAATAGATTGCGACTATGAGATATTACCGAATTATATTTACTCCAAAGATCATGAGCAGCTGATCCGTCAAGAAGTGGAAGCAGCAAAAATATTAGGTCTGCCGGTTTCCTTTACCAGAGATACAACATTGCCGTTTCCGGTTAAGGCTGCTGCGCGTTTTGATCACCAAGCACAATTCCACCCGATAAAGTTTCTTGATGCCGTTGCTGACAGACTGACTGTTTATGAACATACCAGGGTTACGGAGTTACGAACAGGGGGCATGGTTATAACGGATAAAGGCAGCGTACATGCCAAATCAATTGTTATAACGACGCATTATCCCTTTATTAATGTACCGGGATATTATTTTCTTAAAATGCACCAGGAAAGAGAATACGCAGCTTTGCTGGAGGGGGAAGATATCCTAAGGAATGCACGCCTGGATGGTATGTACCGGGATGCGGCTCCGGAGGGCTATACTTTTCGTAACTACAAAGATGGACTGATCATCGGAAGCGGTAATCACCGTGCAGGTAAATATCAACCTTTGGATGCTTATCGTCAAATTGAGGAGGATAAAAAGAAGTGGTATCCGAATTCTGCTATGGTATATAAATGGTCAAATCAGGACTGCATGACACCGGATTCTGTTCCTTACATCGGGAAATATTCGGTAAACATGCAGAACATGTACGTGGCAACCGGATTTAACAAATGGGGAATGACGAACTCAATGGCAGCTGCTATGATTATCAGTGATATGATAACCGGCAGAGAGAATGAATACCGTAACGTATTCTACCCCCGCAGATTAATGTTCTCCGGCACAGGAAAATTTCTGAAGGATGCGGTGGTAATAACGGTCAGCCTCTTGAAGGAGCATATGAAAATACCCCATGATAAACTGAAGGATATTGATATCGGAAAAGCGGGTATCATAAATCATGATGGAGAACGTTTTGGTGTTTACCGGGCAACGGAGGATAAATATTATTTTGTAACAACCAAATGTCCTCATCTTGGCTGCAGCCTAGAGTGGAATCAGAATGAAATGAGCTGGGATTGCCCATGCCATGGATCACGTTTTGATTATAAAGGTAATCTGATCAGTAATCCGGCAATGAGGGATACCTTTAATGCTTGTCAGAGGAAAAAGAGGTATGTACCGGAGCAGGAGAACAAATAGACGTATGTGTCTGAAAATAGATGTAATAAATGCAGTACCATAACATGCACAAAAAAGCATATGGTACTGCATCTTTGTGGATAAAAGACTATGATTTCAGGAGTCCTGTGGAGGAACGAATGATTTCAATGAATAATATTCTAATCAATGGAAAAGCAAGCGACGAGAAAGAGAGGAGTGCTATTTATAATTTACAGTTTATAATTTTACTAAAATAAAAATGAAAAAAAGTGTTGCAATTATATTCTTGGGATGATATAATCACTATTGTTCGCGGCAAACAGCGAACAAGGTTAAGCAGTCGTGGCGGAATTGGCATACGCGCTAGACTAAGGATCTAGTCCGGGTTTCTGGGTAGGGGTTCAAGTCCCCTCGACTGCACTACGTAAAATCAAGGGCTTCAGAGTTTTAACAAACTTTGAAACCCTTGATTTTTTGTGTTTGGAATGCATCGAGATAAAACTATGGATTTATTATATAAACAATGTTATTTTTTCTTCGATTACCTGGATTACATGAAGTGTCTGTTACTTTGTCTTATTTAGTAATACTAAATTGCGCAGACAGCTCTCCTCGTATAATCGCTTTCTCAAGTACTACAGCAGCAGCGGTTCCAATCACCATTATAGCAGCATCTCCTTTATAGTAATAAGTATCCGTACCTGTTGCAAGGCAAAAAACAGTATTGCCATCCCATTATGAATGGATCGGAAAAATAGCCCGCGTCATTCCATCTTGGGCAAGTGTTGCCACGCGGTTGGCTTCTGCTTTATCAAGAATTGCTGTTGTAGCAACGACGGCTATTATGGTATTTGTATTACCCAATAAAGGAGATGGTACTCCCTCGAGCATTAACTTTGTCTGATTAACAAACTTTTCATCTGGACATGCTGCCATACATCTCCAAGGGCATTGACTATTCTAGGAGTATTGTATAAGCATAAAGGTGAATGTTAACATTTGATAAAAAAGTATATTACTTTCTTAATCAAGTTTTATAACAATGATTTCGAAGTGGCAACCGCAATTGTTCGATAGTAGCTATAACTGTTGGTAATATCACCCGGCAGGCTAGGACGGCATGCACAATAAAAATGATACAGGACCCCTTCATGTTGAATAACAGATGGTTTATGAGCATACAAACTGTCCAGACTGCCGGAGGGGCCATACTCAATAATTGGCTCCGGATGCTTCACCCAGGTAAGTAAATCATCAGAGAATGCAATTCCTTCTTGTGCATGCTTGCTGTCATAGCCGAAATAAAACATCACCCATTGATTAAGATACTTTAGCACACAGGGATCACTCACGAATCGGCTGTCCCATGCGTTAGGAGTTACGGTAAGAAGAGGATGATCAGAGGATCTGTTCCAATTTAACAGATCATTCGACGTTGCGAGACCTGTCTGTTCAATCCATTGATCCGACTTATCCTTGGCATTGTAAAATAAATAGAATAAACCATCATGCTCTAGCAGACATTCCTTATATAAGCCTCCCTGCTCCCATAAAGCTCCGGTTTCAGGAACCAGGATTGGTTCAGGCAGGCGGTTCCAGGTAAGTAAAGAAGGATCCTCTGTCCAAGCCAGGCCAATACGGCCCGGGCCTGCCTCATAACCTTCATTAGGGTAAGCATGATAGACCAGCCAATATTTATTGTCCCATTTTTTTAATACAGGTTGTCCATCCATGTTATTCTCTCGTAGAATCCAGCATCCGGCAACATTTACCGAATCCCAGCCATTACCGTCTCCGCGGCGCAAAATGATGCCGATTGGACGCCAATCGAGTAAATTATTACTTATTGCCAGGCCCGTCTGATATCCTACGCCATCAAAACCGATGTACATCATATAGTACTGATCTCGGTGGCGGAATACAAACGGACAATCAACTGCTTTCTCGTCAAATGCACCGGACACACCGGAGCCGGTGAGAACCGGCTTTGGCCACTTGTTAGGGGTTAAAAAATCATTCAAATTCATTTCTTACGCTCCTTGTCAATAAATTAGTTGATAATAGAAGATCAATAGTCAGCAAAATAAAATCGCGTTTGTTGGTGAAATCCAATGGAGAACTTAAAAATTGATTATTTCAAGACTATAATATCATAGTAAATATTTGATTTATATGATAAAATCAGATATGTTTTTGATTAAATCCGATGAAGATTTTTTCATGTAAATATAAGTTGCAGAGCCAATCAGATGAATTATAATATTCTTAAAAAGGCAAGTAGAATAAGTAATACACCACCAAACCAGGATATCTGGATGGGTGCTTTATCGCTTATTTTTCTGCCGATCAATTCACCTGTTTTGATCGACAGATTGCTTAGAATAAGTGATAAAATAAGAACGGCTATTATATTGATATTTCCTAAAGCGGCACCTACTCCGGCAGCCATACTGTCTATAGATAAGGCTAACCCAAGCGAAAAGGCTTCTTTGGGAGAAAGTGTTTTAGAATGATCTGCATCCGCATCTTTTGGATTGGCATAAATGTTTAAAATAAAATTTACATTTAACATACTGAATTTGATTTCCTTTTTAACGGTCAAGTATTTATTGATTATGATTTTAATAATATTATCCATCAACCTGGCTATGCCTAGGAATAGTAAAATTAGAAAGGATATTAGCTTCAATAACTTGTTGGGAATATAAGGCATGATAAAGACGCCAAGCATAAGTGAAATTCCTAAAATTCCGGTGCTTAAGAAAGCAATTACCTGCACGGATAAAAACGGCATTTTAATTTTATTACTCCCATATGCAAAACTGGCTATCAGTGCGTCAGTCGACAATGCTGTGACGAATAAAGTAGATTCTATGATGCTTAACAATAAATGATGCATAAGTTATTTCCTTAAAATTCTTTTGTTTTATATTATGTAGAGTGAATTCCATAAGTTCCTCATAAAATTGTGTCTTTTTCTGGGATCACAGTCAGTAAGTTTGTATTCGCGTAAATTTACAAGAGTGATTATATTGGTATTGTAAAGTAAAAAATGAAAACTATGAGCCTATAAACTGGCTCTTTCAGAGCTTTGAAAAGCGTTAGATAGTCAGGGAGGGATAAAGATGAAAACTGATGTTGTAATGTGCTTTCACTGCAATCCATTTCCTGCCTTTATCTCATCGGGCAGGGTGGTTTATGAACCGGAGGATAAGCATCCGGAACGAATTTTTCCCGCCTTTGTGGCAATGTTTATTGAGGAGGGTATACTCTATTTCAAAGAAGGTGATGTGCAGTATACGCTGACACCGGGACAGTGGTTCATTCAGACCCCAGGAATCCGCCATTATGGGTATAAAGCGAGTGGAGTAAGAACCGTATTTCACTATATTCATTTCCTGCCGCAGGAGAAATGGTATATCACCCACCGCATCCCAAATCGGGAACAGGCTGCCTCCCGGATAAAACAGCTGGAGAGCGGACAGGGTATCGCCATTCCGCGGTATGAGATTGAACTGCCTATGCAGGGGATTTTTCCTTTTTCAGACTGGAAGGAGATGCTTGACCGGCTGGAGCAAAAACAGATTTTTGGCAGTGGAGCGATCGGTAAGCAAGCATGTTTTTTGGAGCTTCTGGAACGAATGGTACGGCTGGAGTCTGAAAAGGAAATAAGGAATACACCGGTGAAAAAGGTAATCGCATATATTCAGCAACATTACTGTGAACCGCTGACAGTCTTAGAATTGGCGCGGCTTTTCCACTTTTCACCGGATTATTTAACCAGGCAGATTAAGCGTGCAATCGGTATCACTCCGTCCGTACTTATTATCCAATTACGTATGAATAAAGCGAAGAATCTGCTGGTGTATACGAATAATTCCATTCAACAGATTAGTCTGGCAGTCGGATATCAGGATATTGAAGTATTTAGCAGGATGTTCAAAAAGCAAAACGGCATATCTCCGACAAAGTACCGGCAGGAGCAATTTGGTCGAGATGGTTTAGAATAAACGTATTAACCGCACAGCGCTGGCAAAAAGAAAGCAGATTACAATTCCGGTGATTGTCGGGACAAGAAATGAAATTGCAGTCCATTTCCATTTACCCACTTCTTTTTTTATTGTCCAGCATGTCGTGCCGCAAGGCCAATGCATTAAGGAAAACAGCATGGTACAAATTGCTGTAACCCAGGTCCAGCCGTGAGAAACCAGGAGATCCCGTAATTGATCCAGATTGTCTAGCTCCAATATATTACCGGTTGCCATATAGCTCATGATGATAATCGGCACAACAATTTCATTTGCAGGAAAGCCAAGAATAAATGCCATTAAAATGTAGCCATCCAAACCGATAAGCTTCCCAAACGGGTTAAGAAAACCTGCACAGTGGGAAAGTATACTTAGATTTCCGATCCGAATATTAGCCATGATCCATATGATGAGACCGGCAGGAGCAGCTACCGAAACTGCTCGCCCAAGAACAAACAAAGTTCTGTCAAAAACGGATCTAACAATTACCCGGCCTATTTGTGGCTTTCGAAATGGAGGCAGCTCTAACGCAAAGGAAGATGGCATTCCTTTTAAAATAGTCTTAGACAAAATTTTAGAAATAAGTAATGTCATAAAGACACCTAACACAATAATTGCAGTTAATAGCAGGGTCGATAAGATTGACTGAAAAGGACCTGCTACTGCTCCCGCAAAAAACATGGTGATGATAGCGATCAATGTGGGAAAACGGCCATTGCAGGGAACAAAATTATTCGTGATAATCGCAATAAGCCGCTCTCTCGGAGAATCAATAATTCGGCAGCCAATAATACCCGCAGCATTGCAACCAAAGCCCATGCACATTGTCAGCGCCTGTTTACCATGAGAACATGCTTTTTTAAAAAAATGATCAAGGTTGAAGGCAACTCTTGGCAGGTATCCCAGGTCCTCCATAAGAGTAAATAAGGGAAAGAAGATCGCCATGGGAGGCAGCATAACAGAGACCACCCAGGCTAAGGTGCGATAGATGCCCATTACCAAAAGTCCGTATACCCAGGTCGGTGCGCCTGCCCATACAAATAAATCAATTAGCCTATCCTCTATACCAAAAAGAAGCTTTGCAATTAATTTCGACGGATAATTTGCTCCCGTTATCGTCAGCCAGAAAACAATGCCAAGCAGCCCTATCATAATGGGAAATCCAAATATTCTCGAAGTCAGAATGCGGTCAATCTTACGGTCAGTCTGATTATATTTATCATCCTGATAAGAGATCGTTTTACCTCCTATTTCTTCCGCTTTATTAACAATATGTGTAACAATCCTGTCCCGAAGCATATTATGGCCCATACTGCCCTGATCTAATATCTCACGAGCTTCCTCCAATTTATCCAGGATAGCTTTGTCTGACAGGATATCATGGTCCAGGTATTTACTTAAGGATTTTATAAGGGTCTCATCCCCCTCCAAAAGCTTAAGCGCAACCCAGCGGCTATTAAGCTTATGCATTAATAGATTGCTTAACCCTGGCTCAAGTATTTGGATGGCCTCTTCAATGGCAGCGTTATACGTTATTTTCAGCGGAGTATTAATTCCTTCCTTTTCTGTGATGTCGTAGACGGAATCCATTAATTCATTCAGACCCTTCCCACTTCTTGCGCTGGTACCAATTACAGGAACACCTAGCTGCATGGATAACTCTTTCAGATCTATTTTAATTCTTTTTCTTTTTGCTTCATCCAGTAAATTTACACAGACAACGACGTTTGATGTTATTTCTAGTGTTTGAAGAACCAGATTTAAATTCCTTTCCAGACAGGTCGCATCTGTTACAATTACAGAGGCGTCGGGATTACCAAAGCATATAAAATCACGGGCAACCTCTTCTTCGGCAGAATTGGCCATGAGGGAATAAGTGCCCGGTATATCTACCATAATAAAATTTTTGTCTTTGTATTTATAGATGCCTTGTGCATTTGTAACTGTTTTACCGGGCCAATTGCCGGTATGCTGATTTAAACCGGTCAGGCTGTTGAATACGGTACTTTTTCCGACATTCGGATTTCCGGCGAGTGCTATTACTTTATCATCCTTACCGGTGTGTACTATTTTAAGCTCTCGATCCAATACGCCTGCTCCTGTCGATTGGCTTGTTAAACCCATGTTCTTAATCTCTCCTTTATTAATAATTATGCAACCATATGCAACAGACACTATTTTTAATGAGATTTATTACTCGGATCCTAAAGTATACAGGAAAATGAGTATAACCTGATTGGATTAAAATCTATGTAACATGAGCAGATAACAGGGATCCACTCATGTATTTATATAAATCACATGGCTTCAACGAGTATTTTTGAAGCTTCCTCGGAGCGTAATGCAATAACGGCACCTCTGATATTATAAGCAATGGGGTCTCCGCACGGACTTCGCTGCAAGGCCTCTATTACCGTATCTGTGATCAAACCCAAATCCAACATTCTTCTTCGAACAGTACCCTCTGAGATTAATTCTTTTACTTTGGCTTTTTTTCCTATCGGTAGGCAATTAAGTGGTATCATTATATACTCCGTTTCTGCGCATGTTTTTGTGCATCGAAATTTTGTACCGGGGATTTTACGGGTACAAAACTATTTAGGTTGATAATGTACTTCTTTCAACCGTTCCTTCCTGGGTGATTCTTTAACATTTTATAGTTATCCGCACGCTGATTTAGCGGGGACTGATTTTCTTACCATACTCTAACATATGTAATATAAATGCATCTGTTACAGCATATAATAAAAAAGGATTCGAATATCAAAAGCCTAAAATGTTTTGTCGGGTGGATATGAATGTATATGCACTCAAACATCTACATAACCTGGATCAGGCTTTTGACAATCGAATCAAAAAAGTAATTGCAAATATAGGATTGTCTGGGCTATTGCTAAAAAAAGAATGAGGATAGTGATCATTTTGATGAATAATGAGTTTCACACAGTTCGCGGTTATCAGCTGCTGGAACAGAATAAGGATAAATTAACCTCTTCTATGGAGGATTACCTGGAAATGATATATAGAAATAGTCTGGAGGATGGATATATCCGAATTAATTTGCTTGCAGACCTACTCCATGTAAAAGCGGCTTCTGCTTCCAGAATGGTACAAAAACTAGGAGAAATAGGACTATTGAATTATAAAAAATACGGTATTATCATATTAAATGAGAACGGTAGAAAAATAGGCGAATATCTTCTAAATAGACATCATATTATTGAAAATTTTCTTCGCAGCATTGGTTGTGAGGAGGATTTATTGGAGCAGACGGAATTAATGGAACATAATATCAGTTCAAAGACTGCCGGTAAAATAGAATTTTTAAATTGTTTTTTAAATAATACAGATATTTTTGAGAAATTTCAGGAATATAAAATGAAAAATCTTACAGTTAAACAAGTCGATTTGTAATATACATATATAAATCAGAACAATTGAGGTTATTTTTACTCCGATAAAAAGATAAAAATAATCTACAATCGGATAAATCATTGTCGATTTCTTGCAGTTTTTGTCTTTGCTTTAATGATTAAAAATTTGTACATTTATATCTGGTATGTTATAATAAGAGCGATACATTTACTGTTTCTACAGCCATTTAATCAGAAGTTTTTGAGAACAGGTATAGTAGAAGAGAAATTTATCTTAAGGCTGGATGTAACGAAAAATAAGAATTGAGGAAATTGTATGCTGAACAAGAATAATAAAACAATGTTTTTTATCTTACTTACTCCGCTTTATCTGTTACTTTTTATAAGCCTTATCGGAATGAGTGCAGGAAGCATAGATTGGATTTATTTTACATATATTGCAATTGTGATTTTGTTAGCTGCCTGGGGACTTAGCAGGGAGAAAAGTATCATTGTTAATATCACGGGACTGCTGCTTTTGCTAGGTCTGGGTACTTCTATCATCTATCCAACTTTGAATCGAACAGAACGTATAGGGCCATGGACGATTAATTTGTACGTTGGTGCTACGCTTATGTTATGGGGATTAATAGCATTTATCTATGATGTTACAAAATTCGTGCTAAAAAGGGATAATGAATAAGGATATGCAACTATGTTATCAGGATTGCAAAAATAAGAATCAAACATTCCGGTTTGGTTCTTTTTACATATCCATCCAGTAAATGATTCTAAGGTTTTTGACGCCCTAATCATTAGATCTTTATCGATTATTTGTGATCCTGTTTGCGAGCAGGAGGATTGGAAGAGTGAAAGATAATTACTTTCACTTACAAAGTTTGTGTCTGCGTAATCCTCGGCACAAACTAATATGCGCACAAAACATGCGCAGGAATGAGGATAAGTATGAAAAAACATATGCTTCTGATCAGTAACATAATTATTATTCTAGCTGTAGTAACAGGCTTCACTATCAGTGTATATAAAGATACAAAATCTTACCAGCAGTTAGCAGAAAAACACCTGGAGAATATTGTGACGCTTGCCGGGATTGACATTTCCAATCACATCGAAAATTCAATGAGCAAACCGGTTATGGTTTCAAAAACAATGGCGAATGATGAGTTTTTGAAAACCTGGTTATCAAAGGAACCGGATAAGGTGGGAAATACAGCATATTTGAATGATTTATATAGTTATTTAAAGGCATATCAGTCAAAATATGACTATTCAACGGTATTTTGTATATCAGCTGAAACCGGCAACTATTATTATCAGGATGGCTTGAACAAGACTCTGTCCAAGGACGATACGCATGACATCTGGTATTATAACTTTATAGCTTCCGGAAAGGAATATGATCTGGAGGTGGATACAAACCAAGCTAATAAAAATTATATAACGGTATTTGTTAACTTTCGGGTAATGGGGAATGATGGTAAACTTTTAGGGGTAATTGGCGTAGGTCTTCAAGCATCCTTTATTGAAGACACCATCCGTTCCTATGAAAAAGATTATGATATGTCGGTCTATATCGTTAATGTAGGAGGTGCACTTAACTCCTTCACCGGAAGCACAGATATTTTTGTAAATCGGGATAAATTACAGGAGTACACCGGTATTAATGAAGATATTAAGCTGAATAAATCAGACGATTCGAAAATACAGTGGTTTACCTCAGGAGGAGAGCGAAAATGTCTAATCATAAAATATGACAGCACCTTATCCTGGTACCTGATACTGAAAATGGAAACAGATTCAATCAGCAGATCCTTTCAGGAAAGAATAAAAAGTAATGTGTATTTTATGTTCTTCTCACTTGCAGCCTGTATTGTTGTAACCACAGTAGTTTTCATTGTATGCAATAAACGAATTATTGTCATAGAAAATATAGATGAACTGACCGGTTTATCGAATAGAAAATTATTTGCCAAGCAATATCATACCTTTATTAAAAAGCACCGCAATCATAAAAAGACATTTTTCATGCTGGATGTAGATCATTTTAAAGAAATTAATGATATGCATGATCATTTATTTGGAAATGCGGTTCTAGCGATGGTTGCAGATAAACTGCGAAATGCTATCAGCGGATATGGAATTGCAGCACGTTGGGGTGGAGATGAATTTATGGGTGTTTTGTCGGTTGAACCGGAGCAGGCGAGGCAAATACTCACCCGTTTAATGGAGGATTTAAAAAATGAAGAAATAGAGAACGATTTTAGGGTGACAGTCAGCATAGGATTAATTGAAATCGATGAGAAACATAGCATGGATCAAGTTGTAAAAAAGGCGGATGAAGTCATGTACCGCTCGAAGGAAAATGGCCGTGACAGGATAATAATCGGTAGAGGAAAGTAAGCTAACTAAATAAATAGTTATGAAAAAAGAAAGCGAGAACTACTAAATCTTAGTGCTCGCTTTCTTTATAGGTAAAGGTCTTGTGTGTCTGTGTCACAGGTAGGAGTCCTATGCTTGAGCTGCATTCGTAGTTATCTCATCTTTACCAAAAGCATTCTTAACATAACAGGTGCAGATTCAATGCCGACCCAGATAGCAAGTATAATTTGAAGTAAATCGGATGAACAGTAAGCGGCATCCTGGAAAACCGCCCGGTCACCTTCTTTCTTTTTACGGAGTCCGAGCGGTTTCTCAGCAGGGGTAAAGCAGATGTAATCAGTGTATGGCAGTCTGATTTATAGGGGATTGTCCTGCTTGGTATGCAATCAATACGATATCCTTTTGGGATTTATCACTTAAAGATTTTTCCAACTTACTAATGGATTGAACATCATCCTCTGAAATCTTTGCTACTGTATAATCCTTATATTGATTCATTATTATAGTTGTCCTCCTTACTGCTATTTTTATTAGGTATTTGCGAAACACAAGAATTATATTAATTGTATACACCAAAAGCACATGTTCTGGAGCAGTTAAGTGGAAGAAGCGTTGGAATGCAGGAATGTGTGCTTTTGGTGTATACAATTTGAATAACGATATAGTTTCGCAAATACCTGATTTTATTATTCTTATAGTATTAACGAATTAATACTATTTAACCAAGATTTTGATAAGTAATCAAACATGATAATATTCATCGAGAAAATTCTATTTTATCATGCTATGATATTTATAACGGAGGTGAAAAAATGCCAAATGATCAATGTCTGTTAAAGGCTTTGGAATACATTGACCAAAATATCAATAATGATATCAGTCTTTATGATATTTCCTGCGCAGCAGGATTTTCGGTACCGCATTTTTACAGACTGTTTCGAAGATTGACCGGTGATACGGTCGGTGCGTATATACAGAGAAGAAAATTGTCTCTCGCAGCACATGCATTACTTAATACAACGAGATCTATAAGCAGCATTGCCTATGATTTTGGATTTGAATCTCATGATGTGTTTACGCGTGCCTTTATACGTGCATATGGGATTTCTCCCGGAAAATATCGCCGTACGGAAGGGGTCCCGTTGCTAAAAAGCTATTCCGTTAAAGAAGAAAGAATAGGGGAAGCAGAAAATGATCAGATGACATTTCATATTTTGCAGTTACCGGAATTTGATGTAGTGGGAATGGAATGCAATGCGCAAAGGTGGGATAATGACGGAGCAATTGGCAGACTATGGAGTGATTTTCTTGCACGTGTTGATGAGATCAAACAGGTGGAGAATCCTGTTATAATGTACGGTATATGTGAGTGTGAGAACTTTACGGGTGATCATTTTACATATATGGCAGCAGTAGGGGTCAGAGCCATGACACAAGTGCCTGAGGGAATGATTGGAAAACGAATGAGAGCGCAATGTTTTTTTCAGGCGAGTGTGCCAGATTCCATCAGTATACCGGATGCTTACGCCGGAACCATTGGTTATGCGAAAAGTCTGGGATATGAAATAGCGGAATATGACGAAATAGAGCTGTACTCTGATATGTTTCAGGATCCGGCTTATCATAGCTTCCAATTATTGATACCAATAAAAAAATAACTACAGAATAGGCAGAAGGGAAGGATAAGAAATGTCTAAAGGTACTAACTATCAGGAAGTTTTAAATTACTACCGTAAACCAGGTAAAATCACAGATCTTAATCGCTATAAGGAATTTACAGATTGGATGGCAGGTGACCCGGAAGCAATCTACCAGATAGTAAATGGGTTGATTGTGCATGATATGTGGGTTGAGCGGTATGGTGAAGAGTACATCACCGCTCACGAATATCCGCAGAATACAGCGTATATGGAAGATCTTCTTGAGAAAGCACTTGAATTGGATAAAAGTAATCTCTCTATTGCGCGTCATCCGCGGGATCGTGTAATTGCCTGTTGCCGGGAATTTGCAACACTGATGTGTGCACTGCTGCGTGCAAAGGGAATTCCCGCCAGAAGCAGATGCGGATTTGCTGTGTATTTTGGATGGAATGGTGAATATGAGGATCACTGGATTTGTGAGTACTGGAATGGGGAGAGATGGGTAATGGCAGATCCGCAGATGGATCCGTTTCAACAAAGCTGTGTCCAGTCATGGGGAATGGAGTTTGCCTCCGGAAGAAGTGATATGGAAGAGAAGGTTAAGAAATTTAATCCCCGTGATTTGAAGCACGATGAATTTATCACGGCAGGACTGGCCTGGAAATTATGCCGTGAGGGGAGTGTCGATCCCGGTAAATTTGGCATTAGTAGTCCGATCAGACCGGAATGGGGAATATCATCCCTATACGGATTATGGTTTGTAAGAGGACAGTTGCTCAGAGATTTTGCATCACTAAATAAAGTAGAAACAGTTCCATATCTTGTCCGAATTTGTAAAGGCCTAAATTGGAACCTGTGGCGTCTGGTGGCAGCAAAAGATGAGGAGCTTACAAAGGAAGATTTCTGTTTGCTTGATCAAATTGCAGACCTTACTCTGACTCCGGATGAAAGCTTTGATGAGCTTTGCAGTAATTATGCAAACAATTGTGAACTGATGGTGCCGGAAGAGATTATCAGCAGATATTAACAAATTGCGGAAATTAAAATAATAGTTTAATAATAGAAAAACTCCGGTAGCATAATTAACCGGAGTCTTTTTGTGCGATTTTCTGTGCTAGATAATCTAACCGTGTTATAGTTCATTGCGCATCTAAATTCCGAGTGGCACATCCGGTAAGTGCTTCCGATAAGGAGTATTCGCATTCTAATAAATACATTATGTTGAAAATTGTCATATAGTATTCTATAATAGAATAAATGGAATGAATGTAATAGCCGGGGTCGAAAAGGGGTGTGCACCTGATGAAGCAGAGTGGAGTACGTAAGAAGAAAAATGATAAATTTGTTCTCGATCAATTCATTTTAAAATTATTTCACATTGGCAAGGCAACAAATCCGCTGAAAGAAGCATTGAAAATAGCAGGTGTTTATGCTGTGGTTGGAAGCATATGGATTTTACTGTCGGACAGAATTCTGGAGGTAACCTTTAGTAATAAGCATACAATAGCGATGATCAGTATGATAAAAGGTTGGGTGTATGTGTTATTAACCGGAATAATTGTGTATTTATTGGTTCATTCGGCAATAAAGAGAATACTTCATGATGCAGATAAAATTGAGCGGGACTATCAGGAATTATGTTCAACCTACGAGGAGCTGGAGGCATCTCATGAGGAACTAATGGCATCGGAGGAAGAATTACGGCAGCAATATGAGAGTTTAATGGAGAGCCAGAAGCAGTTAAGAATAAGCGAAGAGAGATATCGTCTTGTTTCCGAAGCGACGAACGACGGTATATGGGAAGAATACGGAAATAAGAGATTTTTTTCAGATCGATGGCTGGAGATAACAGGATATACCAGACACGATATGGAAGAAATGGCAGACTGGCGTGATCTGATCCATCCGCAGGATAGGAAGCCGTTAGCCGACGTAGTATTGGAGCATCTTGCACACAAGAATGATTTTTATGAATTTGAATATAGAATAAAAACAAAAGCAGGAAAATATATATGGATTCAGACAAGAGGAAAAGCGGCATTTGATAAATACGGAGAAGTATACCGAATGGCGGGTTCTCATACGGATATAACGGAATTTAGAGCATATCAGGACAAGCTACTTTATATGGCTTATCATGATACACTAACAGGACTTCCTAACAGACAGGCTCTTTTAGATGAAAAAGCAGCAAACATTTTATCTGGCTCACCAACATTTTTCGTACTATTTATGGATGTCAGGAATTTTAAATTTATTAATGACACGTTCGGGCATGATTACGGCGATCAGTTAATTGCGCTGATTGCAGAACGTTATGTGCAGTTAATAGAGGGGAAGAATACCTTATATCGCCTTGGCGGAGACGAGTTTGCTTATATTAATTCTGAATCAGTTACACCTGGATACATAGAGCAGTTTTCTGCAAAGATACTGAAACATTTTCAAGATCCCTTCCGGATAAATGACAGTACAGTTCATGTCAGCATCAGTATAGGAATTTCAATCTATCCCGAGCATGGGAAAGATTTGAATGAGCTGCTGCGCTGTGCTACGATTGCTATGCATAAGGCAACAGAAAATGGAGGAAGTAATTATATAGTTTATAATTCGAATATGAATGACAGCATAGTAGAGCGAATGCATATGGAGAAGAAGCTGCGGCTGGCACTAGAAAATAATGAATTTAAACTGCATTATCAGCCGCAGTATGATATTACAGAAAATAAAATAATTGGTTTTGAGGCTCTGCTTCGTTGGAGAGAGACGGAGCTTGGCCAGGTTTCCCCCTTGAAATTTATACCGATTGCAGAGGAAACCAGATTGATCATTCCCCTAGGAGAATGGGTGATCAAAGAGGCATGTACCTTTCTTAAGAAGCTGCAAAATCAGGGAATATCTGGGGTCTCCATGTCTGTAAATATATCTATTTTGCAAATATTGCAGGACAATTTTGTGGAGCTTATCTTTGATGTTCTTACACGATATGAATTAGCACCAAACTGTCTTGAACTTGAAATTACAGAAAGTATTCTGATGGAATCCTTTGAAACAGTGATTGATAAACTGACCATTCTCCGCAATAAGGGTATTAAAATTGCACTCGATGATTTTGGAAAAGGGTATTCTTCCTTAAACTATATAAAACAACTTCCCATTACAACGTTAAAAATCGATAAGTCTTTCATTGATTGTATCTCCCAAGAACAGGCAAAGAAATCATTAACCGGTCAAATTATCATGCTTGGTGAAAATTTGGGTCTGAATGTAATTGCGGAAGGGGTGGAAACAAAGGAACAGCTGCAATATTTATCCGAAAACCGATGTAGGATTATACAGGGATATCTATTTTACAAACCTCTGCCGGAAGAAGATGCCAGAGATATTATTATACATCAAACAAAGCAAAATACCAGCAGTGCTTTTGATTGACAATTGATATCGTTATGTTAATATAAAATAAAAGTAACCTAGAGGAGATACTAGTTTATGGTCTATCTGTCGGTTATATCATATTTAACAGCTATTCTATATTTTTATGTAGGCTTTAAT
Organism: Bacillota bacterium; assembly: GCA_023418475.1. Taxonomy (GTDB): domain Bacteria; phylum Bacillota; class Clostridia; order Lachnospirales; family Lachnospiraceae; genus Mobilitalea. Next base: position 14,606 of record JAEZZO010000036.1, on the reverse strand, counting down.
GCGGTTAGATCCAATAAAAAATCTGAGGTAGGACGGGCTTTTTTTCTACTGACAATGAGTATGGCGATATGGTCATTTGCATTTGGCTTTGTTTACCTGGCTCGTAACGTATATCAGTATTCTTTTTGGAATAAAATATCAGCATTTGGTTGGTGTACCTTTGAAGCATTGGTACTTTATTTTGTTTTTGTTTTAACGGAGTGTAAATTCATCAGACACTGGTATACCAGACTGCTTGTAATGCTGCCAGCTGGCGTATTTCTATATATGGTGCTTTTTTTATTTGGTCCGGACATAGACACAAGTGACACGATACGAACAATATTTAATGTCGGTAATTTTATCTATAATTTCAGTTATCTAATAATAAGTATCTTTATCCTTTATCTTTGGGGAAGAAGGTCAAACAGTAAGCTCCAGAAGAAACAGGCGGATATTATAGCAGTCAGCGGATTGCTATCCTTTCTTTTAAACCTATTTGTACAGCATGTTCTGCCGTTGATTTTGAACCGCAATGTTCCCTATATGGGTCAACTTCTCAGCCTGATTATGCTTCTTGGAGTTAATTATGCAATAATGGAATATCAATTTTTATCTATTCCCACTTCTCTTATCACAAATGAACTATTTAATGAACTGAATGGATTAACTCTTTTAGTTGACTTAAAAGGGTATATTTCGAAAGCCAATAAACAGGTAAATATTTTATTGGGATATCAGGAAGAAGAAATCTGCGGTAAACACATCTCCATTATCCTAAATCATAAGGATATTTCAGAATATATGCAAAAATGTGAGGAACTGCAGAAAAGAATGAAATTTATGGAGATAGATGTCTTAACGAAGACTGGGTCTGTTATCCCTTTTAACATGACAGTAATTCCTTTACACACGAGAACAAATCTGATGAGAGGTCTCCTGTTCATAGGTGAAGATATCAGAGTGACGAAAAGACTGCAGAATGAAATAATTGAACATAAACTGACGAATGAGAAATTACAAAACAGTGAAATGCTGTTTCGGACGATACTGGAAATAGCACCGATTGCAATTTTGCTTGTTAGCACGAATTTAAAAAATATATTATACCTGAACACACAAGCAGAAAAGCTTCTTGGTATTGGGGATAGCAATCTGGTTGGCAGCGATGTATCCATATTTTTTACAAATCCGAAAGATCAGGAATTACTTGCAAAAAATATTAAAGAAGATAAGGAAATCAGTAAAAATGAAATAGAACTGAAAAAACAGGATGGTACGGAGTTTACCGGTTTGATTTCAGCAATTCCTTCTATATACCATGACGAGAAAGTAATTCTTTGCTGTATTATTGATATGACGGAGCATAAAAGAGCAGAAGAAACTTTAAAAAAGAAAAATGAATACATTGTAGAGCTGAATAAAGAGCTTATGGAGATGAATAATAACCTGATGAATAAATCAATCAGGGACGGACTCACAAATCTGTACAATCACCAGCATATGAATGAAATTCTGGAAGAAAAACTTCAGGAAATAGAAAACAGTCAAGGAAACGTATGCCTTATGATGATTGATATTGACCACTTTAAACTGGTGAATGATAAATTCGGACATTTGTTTGGAGATAAGGTACTAGCAGCGGTAGCTGATTTGATTGTTAAAAATACAAGAAATAATGATTACATCGGCCGGTATGGAGGAGAGGAATTTATTGTTATTCTTCCCGAAATCAGCCTTGAGCCTGCAGCTGTGATAGCGGAAAAGATCCGTAAAAGTGTATTAGACCATAATTATGGTAAGAAGGATTTGACTGTAACAATTTCCATTGGTGTAGCTCAATTTGCTGGAGAAACAGCAAATGCATTAATTAATAAGGCGGATAAACTATTATACCGGGCAAAATCGAATGGCAGAAACAGAGTAGAAAAGTCTTTGTAATAATAAAATCTGTGTCAAGATAAGTGAAAAAGAGGGAAAACGGAATGGAAAAAAATAAAAGTAATAAAAATCCAATTCGTAAGATTAAATATTATGCACAAGAAAGCTATACGGGAAAGAAACAGAATACTTATCAGAAAATAATTCTGATGATATTAATTATGTCTGTATGCACAGCGATATCAGTATTATTCTTTCGTATCAGGATGTTTGAATCAAATATTGTTATGGTATATCTGCTTGGTATTCTTCTGTTTTCGTATCTGGCGGAAGGCTATTTTTTTAGTATTACCTCATCTATATGTGCTGTTCTTCTCTATAATTTCTTTTTCACAGAACCATATTTTACTTTTAAAGTAAAAAATCCTGATTATATTATTACATTTTTTGTGATGTTTCTGGTAGGATTTATAACAAGTATGCTTACAATTCGTATAAAAATGGAACGTCAGCAGGTTGAGGAAAGAGAAAAGTATATTTCGTCATTATTTTATATTGAAAAAAAACTTCTGGATGTGAAAAGTGAAGAGGAATTAGTAAATATCTCGGCCCGGGAAATAGCAGAAAATATGCAGAAAAATGTCTTGGTTAAGATTTATAGGGAAGATAATGAAGCTATAAGCAATAAGGTAGCGGTTGCAGGATGCTTTGAAGAAGACGAAGATAGGGCAGCCTGTTTAGAAACCTATCAATCCGGAAGCCCGTGCGGACACGGAACGTCGCTTTATTCAGGGGCAACAGCGTACTATACACCAATAGTCAGTCATAGTGGAATACTGGGAATAGTTGGAATATCTTTAAAGGGTAATACTTCACTTAGCAGGACGCAGCTTACTTTTATTAATGTTATCATACCCCAGATAGCAGCTGTTCTGGAGCGTCAGAAGATACTAAGAAAGGAACAGAAGGTGCAGATGGAAATGCAGAAGGAACGATTACGGGCAGATATGCTGCGTTCGATTTCGCACGACTTTCGGACACCATTAGCCGGTATTATGGGATTGTCGAGTACAGCAAGGGATAATTACGACAAGATTAATGACGAGGTTAGGAAGAATTTCCTGCAAAGCATATATGAGGATGCGGACTGGCTGAATGAACTGGTAGAGAATATCCTGCAGACTACCCGCTTCGAAGATGGAAAAGTGCAGTTGAATATAGGAGAAGAGGCGGCAGAAGAAATTATATCGGATGCTGTAAGCCATGTCAAAAAGCATGCCATTCATTATCACTTTCATGTGATAATACCGGATGAAATCATTCTGATTAGAGTGGATGGTATCTTAATCCGGCAGGTTCTTGTAAATTTACTGAATAATGCAATCAATTATAATCCTGAGTATACTGATATTACCATATCTTTATACCGTATGGAGGACAGAGCGGTATTTGAGGTAAAAGATAATGGCACTGGAATAATGCCGGAGAATTTAATGAATATATTCGACAGATATCATCACAGTAATAGTTTTAGCCTGTCGAACCGAAAGGGAATGGGATTAGGACTTACACTCTGTAAAACAATCATAGAAGCTCATAACGGCGTGATTTCGATAGAAAATAATGTGCCGCACGGAACAGTAGCTACTTTTAGTGTTCAGGCGGAGAAGGAGTAATTGAATGGAACCGCTTATATTAATTGTTGACGATGAGAAATCAATTCGGAGCTTTTTAAAGCTTTCCATCGAGATACAGGGATATAAATGTATAGATGCCTGCGATGGTGCGAATGCGTTAATGCTCTCCATATCTCAAAGTCCGGATGTTCTGGTTCTGGATCTTGGCTTGCCGGATATGGATGGAGTGGAAGTTATTAAAAAGCTACGACAGGTTTCCCAATTACCGATCATTATTATCTCTGCAAGAGGGCATGAGAGAGAAAAAGTGGAAGCACTGGATGCCGGTGCGGATGATTATCTGACGAAACCATTCAGTGTTCCCGAGCTACTAGCTCGCATTCGTGTAATACTTCGTCATAAAATGCTAGAAAGCAATTCGAACGGTATAATAAATCCGATTTATAAAATCAAAGACCTGACGATTGATACGGATAAACATCGTGTCTGGCTTAACAGTGATGAGATACGTCTGACTCCGAACGAATACAAGGTATTGGTTTTACTGGCTAAAAATCAGGGAAAGGTACTGTCACATAAATATATAGCAGAAAATATCTGGGGAGGTTCGCTTCAAAGTGATACCCAGTCATTAAGAGTGTGCATGGGTAATTTAAGAAGAAAGCTCGGACAGGATCCATCTTTGCCCGAATATATAATAACGGAAATCGGTGTAGGCTATCGAATGATTGATGAATAATAATGGTAATAATATAAAAAGAGACTCTGCAAATCAATTTATTAGTATTTGCAGCAGTCCTTTTTTTATGCAAAAATTATTCTACTATCCAAAACCTTACACAAAACTTATAGGAAATGATTTATTCTTAAGGCATGAATTTATTTTATAGAATTTTAAAACAGCTGTTATGCCGCTTTGCAGCATCATGATTGGAAGAGTGAAGGAAAAATCACTTACACTCACATAGTTTGCGCCTGCGTAATCCGCGGTGCAAACTTAATACGCGTACAAAACATACGCAGAAATGAGGGAAAATATGGACAATTCTACGATAATTGATACAGATGAAATTAATACTTTGTTGAAGAAAGCAATTACTGAGCTTAAGAGAGAGGAGTATAAGAAAGCATACAATTTAATTATAAAAGCAATCTGCCATAATCCGAATGCTCCGGAACCGCATAATCTTCTTGGTATCTGGTATGAATTCAAAGGAAATGATGATCTGGCAAGAAAACACTATAGAATAGCTTATGTTTTAAATCCAATATACAGGCCCTCGTGTGAGAACCTGGAAAGAGTCAGTACTCTATTTTCAACAAGAAAAATAGCAATTAATTATGGAGAAATAGTTGAAAATGAAGCGGAATCTGATCCGCTTCAAAGTACGTGCGAAAAGAATGAGAGGTAGATATGTATACTATTATAATAGGTTGTGGCAGATTTGGAGGAAATCTGGCAAAGGATTTATCGGATAATGGTAATGATGTTTGTGTTATCGACCGCAGCGGAGATAAACTTAATTCCCTCGGAAGCGGTTTCAACGGACAGCGAATAAAAGGAATAGAATTTGACAGTGATAATCTAGTGGAGGCGGGAGTGGAACGAGCGGATGCATTAATAGCGGTTACACCGGATGATAATATCAATATTACGGTATCGATGATTGCAGATAAGATATTTCATGTGCCGCAAATCATTGCGAGAGTAAATAATCCGGAGAAGAATTATTTTTATCATAAACTGGGAATTGATACGATTAATCCAATACAGTATGAGATAGAAATAGCAAAGAGTAAGCTGCTGGTGAACAACATGGATATCATTACTACGCTGGATGATAATTATGAACTGATTGAACTGCCGGTGAATAAAGAGAAAGCAATCACAGCAGGAGATCTGGAAGATAGATTTCATTGTGACATTGCAGGTGTTTTGAGGCAGGGAGCAGTAAGACTCCTGCAGGAGAATGATCTGATCGAAAGTGGGGACAGAGTATTTTGCAGCGTTTCGATGAAAGAAAAATGGAAATTAATTAATTATTTGTGTAAGGAGAATTATCTATGAAAACAATCATAATCGGTGGAGGTAAGATTGGATACAATCTCTTTAAAACGTTAAGAGAAAGAGACTATGAAGTTACTCTGATCGAACGCGATAAAGATACCTGTACAAGAATTGCTGAAGATTTTGATACAGATGTAATCTGTGGAGATGGCACTAATCTGGAGGTGTTAAAGGATGCCGGTATTGAGGATGCGGAAGTAGTTGCTGCAGTAACCGGAACAGATGAGGAAAATCTCGTGATATGCCAGATAGCCAGGTTAAGCTTTCAGCCAAAGAAAACAATCGCGCGTGTTAATAACCCGAAGAATATGATTATGTTTAAAAATTTAGGTATTGATAATACGGTATGCAGTACACAAGTAATTGCTAATCTGATTGAATTTTCTTTCGACAAGGATGATTACCGGATTGTAAATACTTTTGAGCGTGGAGCTATGATATTAGCCGAGTTATCAATTCGTGAGAATAATCCCTGGTGCAGTAAGACCGTAAAGGAGCTTGAGCTTCCGAAGGAGTGTGTTATTGTATCCATTCTTCATGATGACAGTGTAATCTACCCAAGAGGAGATTCCCTTATTGTACAAAATGATAAAATTCTTATTATCACAAATAAAACAGTTTTATCAACGCTTGTGATGCAGTTATATGACGGAGGGAATAGAAAATGGATTTTAGGAAGAAAGAAATAAGAGGAATTTTTATCGAATTGATGGTGGGAGGTCTTTATCTGATGCTGACATTTCTCATTTCAGCAATCATTATGGGATAATCAATGTAGTCTTGCAAGATAAGTTATGTTATATGTGAAGGAATGGATAATAATGAATGAGATAAAAGCAAAAACCTCAAGTGTAAAAATTATCAGTTATTATACGGGATATATCGTGTTAATTATTGCCCTGCTTATTATCATACCAATCATCACAGCAGTATGCTTTGGAGAATGGAATCCGCTTCTAGACTTTCTGATCAGCCTGTCCATAGCACTGATTACAGGTTTTTCTATGGTGGGGTATGGCTTTCGCGAAGATAAATCGAGCTTTCAATGGAAGCATGGCTTCGTAATTGCAGCACTTTCCTGGATTTTACTTATGGTTATCTGTGCTGTCCCCTATATTCTCAGCGGACATAGCAAATCTATCCTGGATGCCTGTTTTGACGTCATGAGTGGTTTTACCACAACGGGACTTGCACTGACAACAGATCTGGATCATCTATCCAATGCGCTTAATATGTGGAGGCATATCTTAACCTTTATTGGTGGGCAGGGTATGGTTGTTCTGGCACTTACCTTTCTGACCAAAGGAACTGGCGGAGCTTATAAAATGTATGTAGGTGAAGGTAAGGATATTGAGCTGCTTCCTAATGTGAAAGGAACCGCGAGACAGATCTGGAAAATCAGTATGATTTATTTGCTTATCGGAACAACTGTATTATGGATTGTTGGTGTTTCCATTGGGCTGAAACCGGTATCTGCACTGCTGCATGCCCTCTATATCTTTGAATCTTCCTGGAGTACGGGAGGTTTTGCTCCCAATTCACAGAACATTATGTACTATCACAGTGCCGTTTATGAAACAGTGGCAATGGTGATTTTTATCCTTGGCTCTTTAAACTTTGGATTGCATTATGCAGTATGGCAGGGAAATCGTAAAGAGATAATGAAAAATATCGAGACGCAAAGCTTTTTTGCAACTTCTTTTGTTGCATGTATTCTGGCACTTGCCGGTCTTGACAAACTGAAGGCTTATCCGGATGCAGTTGCGGGGTTTCGAAGGGTAGTATTTAATGTACTTTCGGCTCATACAACGACAGGCTTCGGAACGATTTATGCCCGGCAATTTGCTCTGGAGTGGGGAGATTTCGGAAATTTGATCATGATAATTGTCATGCTGATCGGTGGCTGTGCCTGTTCCACAGCAGGCGGTTTTAAGGGATTGAGAGTCGGTGTTGTATGGAAAGGACTTATTATGGATGTGAAGAAGCTCCTCTCTTCAGAAAAAAATGTGAAAGTATATAAATTTCACTATATGAAAGATCGGATACTGGAGGATGGAATGATTAAATCCTCTGCTATCATAATCTGCTGTTATATGGTGATGTTTACGATAGGTACCATGCTTGGTACCTATTATGGATATTCACTTACCCAATCTGCATTTGAAGCAGCATCCGTATCTGGCAATGTTGGTCTTTCCATCGGTGTGACGGATCCGTCTATGCCTGCAGTTATGAAAATTTATTATATCATTGCAATGTATTTGGGAAGACTGGAATTTCTTTCAGTTTTCGCATTAATTGGTTATTCGTTCGGAGGTGTTAAAAAAGCATGCGTAAAATTTATCAGACACTAATCATAATTGCCCTGTTCACCCTTCTAATTCCCGTGAAAGCTAAGGCGGAAATAAAGGTAAGTATCAATGATCTGATTAATAATGCGAAGGAATATGATGGAAAATTAGTGACAATTCGAGGGGAAGCTATCGGAGAAAGTATGAACAGAGGGGATTTTACCTGGATTAACATAAATGATACTACCAATGCGATCGGAGTCTGGTTAAATAAAAAGGAGGCAAGTAAAGTGACCTGTTTTGGCACTTATGATTATACCGGAGATATGGTAGAGATAACGGCGATATTTCACCGTGCCTGCAGGGAGCATGGAGGTGAAGCGGATCTGCATGGTAACACAATTAGAATGATAGAAAAAGGACAGAAAACAAAAGAAATGATATCTCCGATAAAAGGGATATGTGCAATCGTACTGGGGGTGGCTGCCCTGGGAATGTCACTGCAATTTTTCATTACCCGACTGAAAAAATAAATGTTTAGAGCTTGTCTACAAATTCCTTCAGCTTTGTTTCCCCAATGATGCAGATGCCTTCCCGACTTAATAGATCAGCTGTCAGGCCGCTGCCTTCTATTAATTTACCGGAAAAGGTTCCGTCATAAATATAGCCAAAACCACAGGAAGGACTGCGCTCCTTTAAGATGGCATAGGAACAATTATAAAATTGCGCTAATTTCAGTATTTCCTGTGCTCCCTTCTGATATTGTGCCGTTACATCCGTACCTGCAGAGGTAATAACCCGATTTTTCTGTATCTCTGCAGGATCTCTTGGTGTCTGTAATCCTCCATATATTTCAGGACAGACTGGAATAAGATGGCATCTGTCTTTTAGATCTTGCAGTTCCTCTACATAATATCCCGCACCGTTATATCGGCATTCCATACCCATTAAACAGGCACTGATTAAAACATTCATCTGTAATTCTCCTTTTAAATTCAAAAAGCAATAGGTAATTGCGAAACTCATATTAATTGTATACACAGGAAGCACATGTTCTGGAGCGGAAGTTAAGCGGAAGGAGCGTTGGAGCGGAGGAATATGTGCTTTCTGTGTATACAATTTAAATAACGATATAGTTTCGCAATTTCCTATCAAAAAGCAATAATCAATTATAATAGTATAGCCGATCTGTTTAGACTGGACAAGAGCTGATTTTCTAAAATATGATATAACTTTTACATTACCTGCATAAGATTAGGCAAGGAGAAGTGTGAAGTAAAAGCATCTTCACACGAAGAGAAATCCCGAAAGGAGTACCGCTGTGCTCATTCCAGGGTTTTTCCCAATTATTTGAGATGCCGCCTTGCGGCATTATGATTGGAAGTGTGATGTAAAAGCTTCTTCACACATTCATTTCAAAGTTTGTACCTGCCTAATCCCGGGTATAAACTAATTATGTGCACAGAGCTTGCGCAGGAATGTGAGGGAATATGGATAATCGGTCAGCCATCAAAAAACAAAATATGAATATGATTAGCGGTAATATAAAAGGACTTACCAAAGAAGAAGTAAAGCAATCGCGTGAGAAATATGGAGAAAATCGTATCAGCAAAAAAAAACGGAAAGGTTTCTTTCATAGTTTTATTGAAAGCTTTGGTGATCCGATTATAAAGATATTATTGATTGCTTTGGCAATAAATATTATTTTTTTGTTCAAACAATCAAGCTGGCTCGAATCTGTAGGTATCGGTGTTGCTATTTTGCTTGCCACCTTTGTTTCCACTATATCAGAATATGGCAGTGAATCAGCGTTCGAAAAGCTTCAGGAAGAGGCGGCACGGATTGAATGCCGCGTCCAAAGAGCAGAGGGATTGCGGCAAATCCCAATTAATGAAATTGTTGTGGGAGATATCATTTTATTGCAGCCGGGAGATCGGATTCCCGCAGACGGCTTCCTCCTGGAAGGCTCTCTTGATGTTGATCAATCCTCTATCAATGGTGAAAGCAAGGAAGCTAAAAAGTTTCCGCAGTATAATTTACAAAAACCAAATTGGGGTATGGTAGATTTTATGGATCCTCGGCTGGTGTTCTCCGGTACGGTGGTTTGTGCCGGAGAAGGCTTCATGCGTGTGGTTCAGGTGGGAGATAAAACTTATTATGGCCGTATAGGGGTAGAAATTCAGGAGGAAACAAGAGACAGCCCGCTCAAAATCCGTCTGAAGGAGCTGGCAGAAGGGATTGGGAAATTTGGATATGTAGCTGCTGCTTTTACAGCCTTTGCGTATTTTTTTAACAACATTATTCTCTTTTGCAAGTTCGATCCCACTCTCATACTAAGTATGTGTTCCTCCTGGAAGATTATGTTTCCTCATATTTTAAAAGCATGTACCCTTGCTGTTGCAGTTATCGTTATGGCAGTACCGGAGGGTCTTCCGATGATGATTACGGTAGTGCTGTCGGCAAATATGCAGCGCATGCTAAGAGATAATGTTCTGGTACGTAAACTGGTGGGACTGGAAACAGCGGGAAGTATAAATATTTTATTTACGGATAAGACGGGAACTCTGACGTGTGGGAAGCTTGATGTAACACATTTTGTTTGCGGTAATGGAAAGACGTGGAAAAAAAGTGAGATGGGTGCAAACCGTATTAAATTATGGGGAATTTTGCATGATTCCATAAAATATAATTGCTCTGCAGTCTTAAACGGTAAAACAGCAATTGGTGGAAATGCATCAGACAGAGCCATGCTGGAATTTGTAAACGGTCTGCCGGAAAGCAATAAAAAAATAAATATTGTGGATGTAATACCGTTTTCGAGTGATCTAAAATATATGTCAACTACAATAACCGGTGATTGGATCGCAACTTTAATCAAAGGTGCACCTGAGAAGATATTACCGTATTGCAGGAAATATTATGATGAAGCAGGTATGGTATTACCAATTACGAATACCTCCAGGATCGAATATACTTATAAACAGCTTACCGAAAAAGCGGTGAGAATTATAGCAGTTGCAGTGGCAGATCCGATGGGGAGTAAAGCAGTTATACAGAGAAATAATGGATTTGACAATCTAATTCTGGTAGGACTGATCGGTATAAGAGACGAAATCCGGCCGGAAGCAGTCAAGGGAGTAAATGATGTTCAACATGCTGGAATACAGACGGTTATGATCACAGGAGATTCTGCACCGACGGCATATGCAATTGCCAATGAGATTGGACTGATTAAAAATAACAATGATATTATTCTATCCTCGGAAGAAATGAAAACGATGTCCGATGAGCATCTATCCTCGATACTTCCGGATTTGAGAGTAGTAGCCCGTGCGCTACCGACGGACAAAAGCAGATTAGTACGTATCGCGCAGGCAAAGGGATTAGTTGTGGGTATGACCGGAGACGGGGTAAATGATGCTCCGGCTCTAAAGCTGGCGGATATCGGTTTTGCAATGGGAAGCGGGACGGAAGTGGCAAAGGAAGCCGGTGATATTGTTATAATGGATAATAACTTTATATCAATTTCAAAGGCTATCTGTTATGGACGTACGATTTTCAAAAGCATTCGTAAATTTATTATCTATCAGTTGAGTATTTGTATGTGTGCGGTAGGAATTACTGTCATCGGACCGCTAATTGGTGTAGATTCTCCGATCACTGTAATCCAGATGCTGTGGATTAATATTGTAATGGATACCCTGGCCGGTCTGGCCTTCAGTGGTGAAAAAGCACGGAGCAGTTATATGAGTGAACCGCCCAAGGCACGTCAGGAAAAAATTATTAATCTTTATATGAAAAATCAGATAGCAGTAAATAGTATCTATTCAACGGTACTCTGCCTGTTTTTTCTGAAAAGTACGGTGCTCGAGAGGATATTTCAATTCCCTACTAATTTATATAAAATGACTGCTTTTTTTGCGTTGTTCATGTTTACTGCCATCTTTACAAGCTTTTGTTCCAGAACGCATAAAATGAATTTACTGGATTATATTGCAGTGAATAAACCTTTTTTATGGATTATGGGAATTGTTACTGTAATTCAAGTTATGATTATATACTTTGGGGGAAGTATATTCCGTACGGTACGGATGGATTTTAAGCATCTGATTTTGGTCATTCTGCTTGCGTTTACCGTAATACCGGTAGATTTTATACGAAAATCTATTTTAAGTAAAAAAGCAGATTATATGGGCACCTAGTTACAATATATTATGATTTGTACGGCAAAAGCCTTATTCAAGTTATGAAGATGGATACGAGGTTACCCATATCCATCCGGCGAATAAAATTTTAAGCTTTTATTATATAAATTCGCCGAGCAGAGCGAGTGTGCATCCGCCGGAGGCTGTCTAATTCTCACGCGGGTTTATAGTAACCTAGGTGCTGAAAAATCAGCGCGAGAATTTGACACTCGAAACATATTAGTATAGCAGGAAATTTGAGTAAGCGCCGAGGAAATTCATTTGTCAAAAATCCCCACGACGCTTACTTCGGGAATGGTATTCTTATTGAAAATAAAATTCTACTTTAATAAAATTTTAATTGACAGTTGTACATCATAATGGTATAAATATGATATCAATATGATATCATATTTATATTATAGGAGGGACATGTTATGGGTAATGAAGTAAATAATAGTGAAATCAATATTATTGAGGAGAAGGAGATAAAAGGTTATTCCGGTGGGTTGATGCTATTACTTGTTTTAGCTGGTTTCGCAATATCAATTCTCCTGATCATAGCAGGAAGCATAAGCCTTGCAAAAGCTTCCTCCGGAGGTGCAGTAATGCTGACGTTCGGAATTATTTTAATGGTTGCATTATTTACAATACTGGGTGGATTTCATATCGTCAACCCGAATGAAGCCATAGTACTCACCTTATTTGGTAAGTACTATGGAACGATCAAGAAGGAAGGCTTCTATTATGTTCATCCTTTTACCGGAGTATTTAATCCGGCTAGCACAACGCAGGTAAATCCAAGTATAGGTACGGGGACGACCTCTACGAATGCTCAAGCGAGCATACCTGCGACATCTGGCAAGAAAATATCAACAAAAACACTGACCCTGAATAATGAAAAGCAAAAGGTAAATGACGTCCTGGGTAATCCGATTATTATCGGTGCTATTGTAATCTGGAGAGTAGCAGACCCGACGAAGGCGGTCTTTAACGTAGAAAATTATAAGTCTTTTCTCTCCATCCAGTGTGATTCCACGATCCGTAATATTGCAAGATTATATCCTTATGATACGATGGAAGACGATGCGGATGAGAAGACACTGCGCGGTAGCAGTCAGGAAATTGCAGAGAGCATGAAAAACGAGCTCCAGCAAAGAGTAAGTGAGGCAGGACTTGAAATTAAGGAAGTAAGAATAACTCATTTATCTTATTCTGAAGAAATTGCTGCTGCAATGCTGCAGAGACAGCAGGCTGTTGCTGTGATAGCAGCTCGTCAGAAGATTGTAGAGGGTGCTGTCAGTATGGTTAAAATGGCGATTGACCAGCTTAGTGAGGAAGAAATTGTGGTACTGGATGATGAAAGAAAGGCTGCCATGGTAAGCAATCTGCTGGTTGTGCTTTGCGGAAATAAAGATGCACAGCCGGTTGTAAACAGCGGTTCTATTTACTAATAGGATTCGATAGTCAAAGCCTGATTCAGGTAATGTAGATGAATTTGAGCACATATATATTCATCTGACATACATTTTTAGGCTTTCATTATATAAACGCGCCGAGCGGAGCGAGGGTGCATCCGCTGGGGGATGTCAAATTCTCACACGGGGTTATAATAACCTTGTGCTGAAAAATCAGCGTGAGAATTTGGCACTTAAATATTAATAGTCAGAGTGTATAATTCGAATAATATTATCTAAAGGTTGTGAAGAATGGAAGATAAAATAGAAGCGAAGGAAGAAAAACTTAAGGCACGATTAGAGAACATAAAGGAAATGGAAGAGGAAGTCATAAAAAGAGAGAAAGCCCTTAAGGAAAAAGAAAAATTAAAAAAGCAAATTCTTCTGAGGCTTTCACCGATTCTCTGGAATGAACTGGCCGCATGGGCAGATGATGACTTTCGGTCAATCAACGGGCAAATCGAATATCTTCTGGCAGAATGTGTGAGGAAGAGAAAAGAAAAATAGAAACGAAATAACCCACTTGACATGGGCACACCTCCATACAGATGAATTCAAATAATATAGATGGATATAAGTGTATCTATTGTCCTGTTCCACCGATAAAATAAATTTTGGCATTTGATGCCTGAATAAAGCAAAAAGAAAAAAATTCAATTGGTATCCGGGCACATTCTATTATTTTGCAGAAGTCGGAAAATCCGTCCGCAGTACATTAAATACGTTATAAAGGTCAATTATTCCATATCCCCAATCACGATTTGGATAGGTTAAATTTTTACTTCTTTGAGCACCCCGGATTAAATACTTCTTTGCAACAATGGAATTCATCTCCGGATAAAATCCTTTCACAATTCCCCATTCTAGCATAATAGCTGTAATTCCAGCAGCATGTGCTGAGGCCAGACTGGTACCGGAGGCAGTGGTAAATCCTTTCATCAGTGTTGGTACTGTAATGTCAACACCGGGTGCAGCAAGTTCAGGATTGATTGAATTGTTTCTGGAGTAACCTCTGCCGGCCTGTTCAAATAATGCACTATTCTGCGGATTATAGGCTGTGATTGATAAAGGTGTTATTGCATTTGCCGGTGAAGTAACTGTGGTATACC
>JAEZZO010000009.1 GCA_023418475.1 Bacillota bacterium | reverse complement strand
AAGATTGTTGTACAATATTTGTAGCAAAGCATCCTGTTACAAAACCAAGTATTAAAGTAATTAAGAAATCAGAAAAGAAACTAGATGAGAAAATAGAGGAAATGGTAGAAATTGCATTAAATTCAGTGGAAACAATCGAAGTGGTATAAATAGCTTCAAATGTCAAATGCCGAATTAAGTTATGTTACACTCTTATCCTTACGATAAATTATTTTCAGGCCTTTAACTATCGAAACATAAATATAGTTAATACTGTCTGATAAGACCTTAAAGACGTCTGTGGCAGCTTTAAAAGGATATAAAGACAACAAAAAAGAAGCTGCCACAGTTTGCGGCAACTTCTTCTATTGTTCCTTAAGAAACTTTCATTAGTCAACGATGTAAGGTTTTAATACGGCGAGTATGCTATCCATATTCTCTTCACTATGAATATTCAGGTCTATAACCTTTGACAAATCAAGACTGAATATACCCATAATGGATTTCGCATCTATAACGTATCTACCGGAAACTAAATCAAAATCGGAATCAAACTTTGTAACATCATTCACAAAAGCTTTAACCTTATCAATTGAGTTTAAAGAAATCTTTACTGTTTTCATATAGAAGTCCTCCTTTATTCAGTATATGTATA
This sequence comes from Bacillota bacterium, assembly GCA_023418475.1. Taxonomy (GTDB): domain Bacteria; phylum Bacillota; class Clostridia; order Lachnospirales; family Lachnospiraceae; genus Mobilitalea. Next base: position 130,292 of record JAEZZO010000009.1, on the reverse strand, counting down.
TACTATAATTTAGCAAATTAAAAGTCAATATACAAAATCCATAAAAAAAAGAGGAAAAGTTGTATAGGTAGCAGAATTCACAAATTTCTGCTAATCGTTGGGAAAAGGCACTTTAGCGACATGACTTCTTGCTGGAAAACAGAAAATATAGAATAAAAAAAGGTATGTAATATTATTTCAAAATGGTAAATGAGAAAGGAAAAATGGAAAATAATGAAAAAAACGGCTGCATTCTTAAGCCTCGGATGCAAAGTTAATTCTTATGAAACTGAGGCAATGCGCACAATGTTCGAAACAGCGGGCTATGAAATTGTAGATTTTAAGGAAGTAGCAGATGTATATGTAGTCAACACCTGTACCGTAACCAATATTGCGGATCGTAAATCCCGTCAGATGCTGCATCAGGCAAAAAGCAGAAATAATAATGCGGTAATAGCAGCGGTTGGCTGTTACGTTCAGGCAGCAGAAGAAGCTCTGCTTGCAGATGATGCGGTTGATTTAATTGTTGGAAATAATAAAAAATCCGATATTGTTTCCATGGTGGAGCGATATCTGGAAACACGCAGTAAAGAAGAATTGGTTATTAAGATTAGCGATGAAAGAGAATACGAGGATTTAAATATCAGTACAACGATGGAAAAAACAAGGGCCTTTATTAAAATACAGGATGGCTGTAATAGATTTTGCTCTTATTGTATCATTCCCTATGTCAGAGGAAGGGTAAGAAGCAGGAAAGAGGACGATATTCTCGCAGAAATCACAGAATTGGTTAAGAAGGGCTATAAAGAAATTGTACTGACTGGTATTCATATATCCTCTTATGGAAAAGATTTTTTAAAGGATGAAGAGCAAGTGGCTGTACAGGAGAGAATGCCTTTGGCAGAGCTTATCGTCAGTATCGGAAAAATTAGTGGTGTTGAGAGGATTCGCTTGGGATCACTTGAACCAAGGATTATTACGAAAGAATTTCTGGATAAAGTAGTACAGGTTGAGGCCTTCTGCCCTCATTTTCATTTATCCCTGCAAAGTGGAAGCGATACGGTTCTGCAGCGTATGAACCGAAAATACACGGCAATGGAATACTATGAGCGAGTTTTGTTAATTCGTAATTATTTTGAGCAACCTGCATTTACGACGGATATCATTGTTGGATTTCCCGGAGAAACAGAGGATGAATTTGAAGAAACATTGAAGTTTGTAAAAAAAATAGGATTTTCCCATATCCATGTTTTCAAATATTCAAAAAGGGAAGGAACCGTAGCCTCGAAGATGTCGGATCAAATTCCGGAAGAGATAAAGAATAAAAGAAGTAATACACTGATCCATCTATCAGAAATTTTATCGGAGGAATATAAAGCGGGATTTTTGGGTAAAATTGAGAAGGTACTTTTTGAAGAAGAATTGATATGTGAAGGAAAAAAATATCAACTGGGTCATAACGAAAGGTATTTGAAACTGGCTGTTCCGGATGAGGGCGACTTGTCAAATCAAATCATTTTCGTTAGGGTCTGTAATAAATTAACAGAAGATGTACTGCTTTGTGAAATAATACATTGATATTTTCGTCCAAATATATTAATATATTAAGTAAACGATCGTGCTTTTGAAATTTTACGGAATAGGAAGTGAATCAATGCAGAAATTAAACAATACACAGTACTTTAAAGTACGTAAAGATACAGAGATTATCGTAAGTGATGTTATTCGTACGGTATACCAGGCTTTGACGGAAAAGGGATATAATCCTGTAAACCAGATCGTAGGATATGTTATGTCGGGTGATCCGACCTACATAACGAGCCATAAGGGTGCTCGAAGCTTGATTATGAAGGTGGAACGAGACGAAATTGTAGAGGAATTGTTACACTTTTACATTGAGAACGATATTAATTCCAAAAGCACTAATTAAGAGAGGTCAACCGGTATACAGGGACCATAGAAGGAAATTAGAAGGAGAATACTGCACCATTGTGCAGTATGGAGGTATGAATGGCAAGAATAATGGGGCTGGATTACGGTTCGGTTACTGTCGGGGTTGCAATTAGCGATGCCCTTTTATTAACTGCGCAGGGGGTAGAGGTTATTCGCCGGAAGCAGGAGAATAAGCTGCGGCAGACCTTGACCAGAATAGAAGAGCTGATAGCGGAATGCGAAGTAAATGAAATAGTACTTGGGTATCCAAAGCATCTTAATAATACGATTGGAGAACGGGCTATAAAATCGGAGGAATTTGCCGAGAAACTGAGAACGAGAACCGGGCTCAAGGTGGTATTATGGGATGAGAGACTGACTACGGTAGCTGCTCACCAGGTATTATCACAGACTCGTATGAATTATGAAGAAAAGGCGAAAGTAGTAGATAAGCTTGCGGCAGTTATCATTTTGCAGGGTTATCTTGATAAACTTAATTTCTTAAATAAACAAGAATAATAATATAGATGCGATCAGATACATTCGCAATTGTTTCTGATGAATGCTTTAAAACATAGATAAACATTGGATGAAATAATTATTTTATCAGTCAGCAAAAAGCACTTAAGTGTTTTTGCTTCGTAATTGTACTGCCTGATGGCAGGATGGAGGTTACTATGGGGAATAAACCGGATGAAATTAATTTTACTACAGAAGACGGAGAGGAAGTCATGTTTCGTGTTTTGGAACAGACGCGCCTTGGAGGAATAGATTATCTTCTGGTTAGTACATCAGAGGATGAAGAAGAAGCGGAAGCGCTCATTTTAAAAGATATATCAAAGGATACAGACGAAGAGGCAATTTATGACATTGTTGAGGATGACAGAGAGTTAGAAACTGTTGCCGGAATTTTTAAAGAATTATTGGATGATATTGAATTATATTAATTGCATAGATATGATTAGATGAAAATAGGTGATGATATGCCTGACAATCAGGAACAGTTCAAGAACTTATTAAAGCAGAACGGTCTTAAGGTCACGACACAAAGAGTCGCAATTCTCGAAGTTTTGAACAGCAGGCCTGGCAGACATTTAACAGCGGAAGAAATTTATGATTATGTCAAAAAGAAATACCCTGATATAGGAATAGCAACTGTATACCGAACGATTCAAATGTTATCAGAATTAGGTCTGATAGATAAATTAAACTTAGATGATGGATGCGTCAGATATGAAATCTGTAAGAAGGGCAAAGAAAACGAAGGCCACCACCATCATCATTTGATATGCCTGGATTGCGGAACTATTTATGCGTTTCAGGATGATCTGTTAGAAACATTGGAAACTCGGATTAAAGAGACGATGGGGTTTGATGTGGTTGATCATGAAGTAAAGCTATATGGACACTGTAAGAAATGCAGAGACAAATAGGTCTATTGATTCTAATGAATAATATTATTTTATTATTATTTCATGCAAACAGATTATTTTTGTTTGCTTCATATCGAATGCACTTAGTTAATGGATAAATTAGTACATAAAAACCATTGGAGGTGCAATTTTTGAAAGAAAAAGAAGATATTACAAGCAAGGTTATGGACTTGAAAGAGAATGAGAAAAATACGAAAGCAAATGACAGAAATAGTACGAGGACTAACGACAAAACAGACAATAAACTTACGGATAAAAGCAATATAAATTTAAAGGATAAAGGTAATTCGAAGTCAAATAATAAAAGTAATATAAAACTGAATGATAAAAATAACGTAAAGCCAACCGATAAAAATAATACAAAGCAAAGTGATAAAAGCAATGTAAAGGTGTATGACAAAACAATAGGAAAGCCCAACGATAAAAGTAATTTAAAGATAAACGATAAGGTGATTGTGAAAGGGAATGATTTTAAAGGAGTAAAGATTATTCCGCTTGGTGGTCTGGAACAGATTGGTATGAATATTACAGCAATCGAATATGAAGATAATATTATCGTGATTGATTGCGGCTTATCCTTTCCGGAGGATGAGATGTTAGGAATTGATCTAGTTATTCCGGATGTAACTTATTTAAAGGAAAATATTGAAAAGGTAAAGGGATTTGTGATTACACATGGTCATGAGGATCATATAGGTTCCCTTCCCTATATTTTGAAAGAGGTAAATGTTCCAATTTATGCAACCAGATTAACCACAGCTATTATAGAGAATAAATTAAAAGAACATAATTTATTAAAGAACACAAAACGTAAAGTGATAAAATATGGTCAGTCCATTAATCTGGGATGTTTTCGTATAGAATTTATCCGTACAAATCACAGTATTGCAGACGCTGCGGCATTAGCAATTTTTACTCCGGCAGGAATTATCTTTCATACAGGAGATTTTAAAGTAGACTATACGCCGGTATTTGGAGAGCCGATTGATTTGCAGCGAATCGGTGAGATCGGTAAGAAAGGCGTCCTTGCGCTTTTGTGTGACAGTACGAATGTGGAACGTTCAGGTTATACCATGTCCGAAAGTACGGTTGGAAAAACCTTTGATAATATATTCGCGGATTATGCGAAGCAGCGTATCATCGTTGCAACATTTGCATCTAATGTGGACCGCGTACAGCAGATTGTGAATTCAGCTACAAAATATGGCAGGAAAATCGTAATTGAAGGCCGTAGCATGGTAAGTATCATAACAACCGCGATAGAGCTGGGATATATCCATATGCCGGAGAATATGCTGATCGATATCGAACAAATGAAAAATTATACGGATGACCAGCTGGTACTGATTACAACCGGCAGCCAGGGAGAAACCATGGCAGCTCTGCCTCGTATGGCAGCTTCCATCCATAAGAAGGTTACGATTAAGCCGGGAGATGTTGTTATTTTAAGTTCAACTCCAATACCGGGAAATGAGAAAGCCGTATCAAAGGTAATCAATGATCTTTCCATGAAGGGTGCCAAAGTAATCTATCAGGATACCCATGTATCAGGGCATGCTTGTCAGGAGGAAATTAAATTGATCTATACCCTGACCAAGCCAAAATATGCGGTTCCCGTGCATGGAGAATATAAGCATTTAATAAGACATGCGGAGGTTGCGCAGTCACTTGGTATTCCGAAGGATAATATTTTTATCTTATCTTCAGGCGATGTTTTAACGTTATCGCAGGAGAAAGCAGCTATCACTGGTGAGGTACAGGCCCAGGGTATTTTAGTAGATGGTCTTGGTGTAGGTGATGTGGGGAATATCGTTCTGCGTGACAGGCAGCTTCTATCAGAAAACGGATTAATCATCGTTGTAATCTCACTGGAGAAACACAGCAATCAGGTTATGGCTGGTCCGGATATTGTATCCCGCGGCTTTGTATATGTCAGAGAATCCGAGAATCTTATGGAGGAAGCCCGTGATATCGTGGAAAAAGCTCTGGATAAATGCCTGAACCGTAATAATGCCGATTGGGGTAAAATGAAGACAGAGATTAAGGATTCGTTAAGTGATTATATCTGGAAAAAAACAAAGAGAAATCCTATGATTTTACCGATTATCATGGAGGTATAGACACTACAAGGAGAAAAAAGACCGGTAAGCAGTGAAATCAGAAAGGCGGAGTATGGCTACTAATTCCACAACAGTGAAGTTAACAATAAAAATAGCAAGCTTAGTAATGCGATTACTACTTAATATTTTATTCTATATATTAATCGTAATACTGGTTGTTAATGTCAGCAAACTGGCATTTGACTTTACCTATCAGCTTTATGGGCCGGTAACGGTGGATAAAGCACCGGGCAATGATATCATCGTTCAGATAAAAAAAGGTGATAAAACAATGGATGTGGCAAGCAAGCTGGAGCTTAATTTACTTATTAAGAATAAGTACGCATTTTATCTGAAAACAAAACTACAAAATTCGGTTATTATGCCGGGAATTTATAAATTAAATTCCTCCATGACCTATGAAGATATACTTAAAGTAATAACAGATTATTCGCAGACAGACAGTGGTACCGATCATGAGAAAGGGACACAGCCGACAACACAATGAATAGGATGATAGGAGAGGCCCGATAGGAAAATGATAGTGGATGAACGAATTACAGCATATATAAATTCCCTCGCAATAGAGCTGACACCTGAGCTTCTGACATTGGAGAAAACGGCATTGGAAAACCATGTTCCGATTATTAAGAAGGAAACGCAGGGATTATTAAAATTCTTTCTGCAGCTTAAGCAACCAAAACGTATCCTGGAGGTCGGAACAGCCATTGGCTTTTCCGCCCTCTTTATGAGTGAGTATACGGGTAGTGACAGTAGAATAACAACGATTGAAAAGGTTCCGATGAGACTGGTTGAGGCAGATAAGAACCTGACTGACAACATATTTCCCCATAAGGATAAAATTACATTAATCAAGGGAGAAGCACTTGATGTACTTAAGAATTTGGTACAGGAGAGGGAAAAATACGATTTTATTTTTCTGGATGCTGCCAAAGCGCAGTATATGAATTTCCTGCCCGAGCTTCTAAAGCTATTGAAGGAAAACGGGCTTCTGGTTACCGATAATGTATTACAGGATGGTACAGTTGTAAATTCAAGATACAGTATTACCAGGCGTGACCGTACCATACATTCCAGAATGAGAGAATATCTTTATACTATAACGCATAGTGAGGAACTGGAAACAGTTATTCTGCCGGTTGGCGACGGTGTAGCATTAAGTTACAGAAGCAGTGCGGTTAAGAGTTTAGCATAGGAAGAAAGATATGGGAGGATCCTTCATATGAAAGAAAATATAGAAGAAAATAAGAATTATAAGGTTAATAGCAGGAAAGTTCCGGCACTTGTTCTTTTCCTTGCAATACTGATTAATATATTCGGGCTGCAAGGCACAATGATTGCCAGTGCTGCGACGCAGGAAACGCAAAATGTGAACGCTGAAAAGGAAAATGCAGTAAATCAGCTTAGCGTGCAAGATACTGCCACAAACACAAAAGCCGTGAATGAAAAGAATGTGCTTTTATCGCTGATTGTCCAGAAAAATAAAGCCTATGCTGCTTATAATGTGGAGAGCTTACAGGAAGATTTGGATAACGACGGAGCTTATGAATACTTTTTCTTATTTACGAAGAAGGGAACTACGAAGCAGGATGGCATAAATTATAGTGCGGATATATGGTTTGGTAAGAATGGAAGAGTGACAAGAGTAGTAAAATGGCAGTATATTCTTCCTGATACGTATGGTTTTGTGACACTTTCCGGAAATAGCAAGTATTTTCAATATGATTTATCCTATGCAACCGACAGCAGGACAGTTTTATTAAATGTTAAGGATGGTAAATGCCAGGAGGCATTTTCTGCTTTGGGAAGTGCTGCTTTTCGTAAAGGTAAGGGAGATTTTTCTGTTTTAACAACAGCCTATGATATGGAATACGCACCGGCAGACGGTTTTTCCAGTGGACATACCTGGAAGTTTTATTATTTTTATCAGGATTCGAAAGGCTTTCATGAATATGGTGCTAAACAAATGAGCCGGAAGGCATTCTTCTATTATAAGAATGCAGCGGACATTATAAAAAAAATCGAAAAGGATTACAGTATCCCGAAGAAGATACTTAAGACGAGCTTTCTTAAGCGTAGCAATGGAATGGTACATGTGAACATAAGCACCGGAGACAAGGAAAGTGTGTCCAATTATTATTGTACTTATAAAATTACGAAGAATAATAAGCTTATCTTAGAAGACAGCGGGCAAGGAGTATATCTGAAAGCAAGTTTGAAAGATATTGCAGTCTATTAGTATACCTTTTCCTGTTTCCTGGAAAGCAGGAAAAGGTATTTGCATCATAGAGAAGGGAGTACGCTTTGTGGAGATTATAAGAGTAATCTTTATCAGCAATCAACACAAGCAAAATGACTGATATGATAAATAATAACAAAAAACCGGAGCTTCTCGTACCGGCCGGTAATTTAGAAACATTGAAAACTGCGATTATTTACGGAGCAGATGCGGTATATATTGGTGGGGATCTCTACGGTCTGCGGGCTAAGGCAAAGAACTTTTCCATGGAGGAGATGAAGGCCGGAATAGCATTTGCGCACGATAAGGGAAGAAAAGTATATGTGACTGCCAATATAACAGCGCATAATCAGGATCTTACGGGAATCAAGCAGTATTTTAAAGAGCTTAAGGCATTTGGAGAGAACCGTCCGGACGCACTTATAATATCAGATCCGGGTGTATTCTCCATGGCGATGGAGGAAGTTCCAGAAATTGAGCGCCATATCAGTACCCAGGCGAATAATACGAATTATGAGACCTACCGTTTCTGGCATAAAATGGGTGCTTCGAGGGTGGTATCGGCCAGAGAATTATCTCTTCAGGAGCTTAGCGAACTTCGCGCGAATATTCCGGAGGAGATGGAAATCGAAACTTTTATTCATGGAGCAATGTGCATTGCGTATTCTGGAAGATGCCTGCTCAGTAATTATTTTACCGGAAGAGATGCCAATATGGGAGAATGTACCCATTCCTGCCGCTGGAGATATCATATTGTCGAGGAGACAAGACCGGGCGAATATTTACCCGTAGAGGAAAACGAAAGAGGTACTTATCTATTTAATTCCAAGGATTTGTGTATGATTGAATATATACCGGAGCTTGTGAAGGCAGGCATTAATAGTTTTAAGATAGAAGGACGTATGAAGACAGCGCTCTATGTTGCAACCGTTGCCAGAACCTATCGTAGGGCAATTGATGAATACTTTGAAGATCCAGAGCTTTATGAGAAAAATAAACTGTACTATATGGAAGAGGTAAGAAAAGGTGTTAACCGTCAGTTTACCACTGGCTTTTTCTTCGGTAAGCCATCGCAGGAAGATCAGATCTATGATCACAATACTTACGAAAAGGCCTATACTTATCTGGGCACGATAGCAGACGAACGGGATGGCTTGTATGAATTGGAACAAAAAAATAAATTTTCCGTAGGGGAAATAGTTGAGGTAATAAAGCCTGGCGGTGATACAGTAGAGACCATAATCAAAAAAATAACGGATGAACAGGGTAATTCTATGGAAAGCTGTCCTCATCCCCGCCAAATTATTTATGTGGACTTTGGAATAACATTACAGAAATACGATATGATTAGGAGAAAGGAGTAAACCTCTTTTCTCTTTTTTAGAATTTGAATGTCAAAACCCTGATCCAGGTTATGTAGATGCACTCATATTCATCCGGCAAATCATTTTTAGGCTTTTGACACTAAATCAAACATAGGTAAATCCGTCATATGTAATAAAAATCCTCCGGGGGATGTGTAGCAATGGAATTTGCATGGGTGGGTTCCCTCTCTTTGTACGAGGTTTTTTGAAAAAGCTTCCCGACAAAAGAAAAAAAGTAAGTCCTTCTGTCCTTTTTTAAGAGGGATAGGCACTTTATGTCAGCCTCTCACATAAGATAGTAATGAAACATTAAGCATTGAGGGTGCTTATCTTCGTGAAGTCGTTTCCAAAGCCGTTGAGCACCAAAGAAGAAACAGATTATCTACGGCGTTGTAAAGAAGGCGACAAAGAGGCCAGAGATCAATTAATTGAACACAACCTCAGGCTGGTTGCGCACATAGTAAAGAAATATAATATGGCTGACAAAGAAACAGATGACTTAATTTCCATTGGGACCATCGGATTGATTAAAGCAATTGATACATTTGACGACGAGAAAGGAATTCGCTTGGCAACTTATGCTTCCCGTTGTATAGATAATGGTATACTATCACTACGGAACACATTTATGGTTTATGGCATACTCCATGCAGATAGATTGCATAAGGGAAAGCTTCTGTTCAATAGGACAAGATAAGTGATTAATATAATATACAACCAGATCAGCCTGTGTTGCAGCTGCCTTTTCCTTTAGTTGTTCCATTGCTTCGGGGGTTACCGGAAGGTGTAAGGTTATTTCCATAAGTTACTTCTCCAATCATAGCTTATATATTAAGAATATGAATTGTAGAATGTCCATTATTAGCAATGAATTTGACCATATAGAGAAGATACTTTAAATGTAGCCATATTGGCAGGGCTATATCGATAATATTATTTAAATATTTTTATACTATGAGCAAATTGTCACAACAAATAATGAAAATATACATTTTTTTGTACATAACATTGCATTGAAAATAATGTTCAAACAATTTATGATAATAATATAAATTAAATATCACTTATAAACAAAGACGTTAATAGATCAGTAAATAGCTGCGGTCTATATAACGTCTTTTATTTTATAGGAGTACATCCTATAAAATAAGACCCCATGAGGGAATGCGCAGCCTCGCGCGGAACAAGGCTGTGCGTTTAAGCTTTATGATCGCGGGAGTGTGTCAAAAACACTTTTGTTCCAAACACATTCATAAAAGGAGGAATAAAATATGGCGTTAAGACAATTGGCGATTTATGGTAAGGGTGGAATTGGAAAATCAACAACAACACAAAACTTGTGTGCAGGACTTGCAGAGATGGGAAATCACATTTTAATTGTTGGTTGTGATCCAAAAGCTGATTCGACAAGACTGGTTCTAGGGGGATTGGCACAGAAAACCGTTCTGGATACACTTCGCGAAGAGGGGGACGATATCGACCTGGATGAAATCATGAAGACAGGCCCGGATGGAACGGTTTGTGCCAATATCAAAGGGGTTGAATCCGGTGGACCCGAACCCGGTGTAGGGTGTGCAGGAAGAGGTATTATTACATCCATTAACCTGCTGGAGCAGCTGGGAGCCTATACAGATGATCTGGATTATGTCTTTTACGATGTACTGGGAGATGTTGTATGCGGTGGCTTTGCGATGCCGATTCGGGAAGGGAAAGCACAAGAGATCTACATAGTATGTTCAGGAGAAATGATGGCACTCTATGCGGCAAATAATATTTCCAAGGGTATCAGAAAATATGCGACAACGGGAGGCGTTCGTTTGGGTGGTCTTATCTGTAATTCACGTAAGGTTGATAATGAAAAGGAGCTGGTAGAGCAGGTAGCTGCGAAAATCGGAACACAGATGGTGCATTTCGTTCCGCGTGATAATGCGGTACAGCATGCAGAGAACCAGAAAAAAACAGTAATCGAATGTTCACCAGATGTTCATCAGGCTGATGAATACAGGGCATTAGCCAAGAAGGTTTCTGAAAATACCATGCTAGTGATACCAAATCCGATGAAGATTGAAGAACTGGAAAAAATTCTGCAGGAATATGGTGCATTGGAGTAAATGATTTTGAGAGAGACAGATGGCGGATCCAGGCAATGACTTAAGAATATTCAAGTATATGTTCCAATTAGCAAGTTAGCTAAAATAAAGGAGGATAGGATATGTATTTAGTGAGAGCGATTATCAGACCAGAAAAGACAAATACGGTATTACAGGAATTGATGTCGGCAGGATTTCCGGCAGTAACAAAAATGGATGTCTTCGGACGAGGCAAGCAAAAAGGAGTAAAAATCGGGGATGTTTATTATGATGAAATTCCCAAGGAAATGCTGATGATTGTCTGTAAAGAGGAAGACAAGGAGGATCTGGTTAAAATAATTATGAAATATGCAAGAACAGGTGAGAATGGTAATTTTGGCGATGGTCGTATCTTTGTTTCTGTTGTTGAAGAAGCATATACGGTCAGTACAAAAAAGAAAGAATTATAACAGGAAGTTTACAAATTATATATTATGATGTAGCCGCCGGGATTACTAAATAAAACCGGAAAACATGATTTGATTCACAATAAGCTGTCTAGCAGCAGAAGGGAGGTAATAATGAAAGAAAATTTAGCATTTATCCGCATGAATAAAATTAATCAGACAAAGCAGGCACTGCTTGAAGCCGGATATCCCGCCATCACCTGCAGAAACTGTATGGGAAGAGGCAAGCAGATGTTTAATATGGAATTGGTAGACACAATGTCATCCGGTCATCTGACAGTTTCCGAAGGGAATGAAACTATTTTGGAAACAATCCGATTATTTCCGAAAAGATTAATCACGATGTTTGTACAGAATGAGGATGTTGAGAGAATTATAGATATCATCATGGAGGTTAACAGTACGGGACATCCCGGGGATGGTAAGATCTTTGTTCTTCCTATCACAGAATCACTTCGGGTTCGTGATGGTAAGCTTCAGAGTGATAATGACACCTATTAGTGGGGAGGTATTTCACGAGATGCGAGGCAGTGAAATAATAAATGAGAATACCTCAGAATTTAATATCGGTTAATTGGCGATTAACGATGAGTACTCTTTGAAGGCATCCTCAGATATATTATAACATAAATTATTAGCGTAGCAATGCTTAAATTTATATATCTGAAAATTAAGGGAACATGTGCTTTCTTTGTATATAATTTGAACAACTATATAGTTTTGCAATTACCAGGACATTGATAAGAAATGGAGGTTGAAAGCATGAGTGACATTCGGGATCAAGTGTTGGAGAAATATAGTGCTAAGGTTTACAGAAATAGAAAACAGCATGTAATTACGGTAGGTGAAACCGCAGCAAATGAAGTACTTGCCAATGTTCGAACAATTCCGGGCATAATCACACAGCGCGGTTGCTGTTTTGCAGGCTGCAAGGGTGTTGTGCTGGGTCCTATGGGAGACAATGCAATTATTGTTCACGGTCCGGTCGGCTGTTCCTTTTATTCATGGGGAACACGCAGACATAAAAATACTGCAAATGATAAAAACGGTGAGCATGCAGACTGCTATTTGGAATATTGCTTTACCACAGATATGCAGGAATCAAATATAGTTTTTGGCGGTGAAAAGAAATTAAAGAAGGCCATTGAAGAATGTATGAGTATTTTCCATCCCAAGATGATTTCTATCTGCTCTACTTGTCCGGTTGGCTTAATCGGTGATGATATCCATGCTATTGCTAAGTGGGCACAAGAAGAATATGAGGGACTGAAGTGCATCGCATTTTCCTGTGAAGGCTATAAGGGTGTAAGTCAGTCAGCCGGCCATCATATCGCATCCAACCAGCTGATCCGCTATATTGTAGGAACAGGGATAACGAAACCCAAGGGAAAATATTCGGTTAACGTGTTAGGGGAATATAATATCGGCGGTGATGGCTGGGAGACGGAAAGATTATTACACAAATGCGGCATTGAGGTTGTATCCACATTTACCGGTGGTGGAAGCTACAGAGATATGAAGAATGCGCATCTTGCAGATTTAAATCTGGTACAGTGTCACCGATCAATTAATTATGTTGCTGAAATGATGAAAGATAAATACGGTATGGACTGGGTGAAGGTAAATTTTATTGGTGTTGATGCTACAAAACAGTCTCTGCGGGATATAGCAGCGTATTTCGATGACCCTGAGCTGACGAGGTCTGTGGAAGAGGTGATTGCAGAAGAATGCGCAGTAATCGAAGAAGAAATTGAATTTTATAAAAGTAAGCTGAAAGGAAAAACAGCTGCTATCTATGTCGGTGGTTCCCGTTCCCATCATTATCAGCTGTTACTAAGGGATCTTGGTATGAAAACGGTACTGGCAGGCTATGAATTTGCACATCGTGATGATTATGAAGGCAGGGAGGTTATCCCCAGCATCGTACCGGATGCCGATTCCAAAAATATTGAAACACTTACCATGCAGCCGGATAGCTCCTTCTATCGTGAAGACAGAATTCCGGAGGAGAGAAGAAAGAAGCTTGAAGAGGGAGGAATACTCAATTATTACGGCGGGATGTTTAAGGATATGGATAAGGGAGCACTGATATCGGATGATCTTAACCATTATGAAACAGAAGAATTTTTACGTACTTTGAAACCGGATGTATTCTTTTCCGGAATTAAGGATAAATTTGTGATCCAAAAAAGCGGTCGATTATCCAGGCAAATTCATTCCTATGATTATCAGGGACCATATTCCTGTTTTCAAGGAGCGGTTCGCTTTGCGCATGACTTAACAATGGGACTTTATATCCCTGCCTGGGGATTTATCAAGGCTCCCTGGAAAACCGTACCTACCTTAAATGCAGAATTAGGAGGTGAAGCATAATGTTAGATTATACTCCAAAGGAAGTCTGTACAGAAAGAAATAGCTTAGTGATTAATCCCTGTAAGACCTGCCAGCCTGTCGGAGCATTATATGCAGCACTGGGAGTTCACGGATGTCTGCCTCACAGTCATGGCTCCCAGGGTTGCGCAGCTTTTCATAGAATGTTTTTGACAAGACATTTCAAAGATCCAATCCAGGCATCCACCAGCTCTTTTACGGAGGGTGCTTCTGTCTTCGGCGGTGGCTCCAACCTGAAAACGGCAGTCAAGAATATCATGGATCTGTATCATCCGGATATCATTGCCGTACATACCACCTGCCTCTCTGAGACCATAGGAGACGATTTAAATGCTTTATTAACGGATATAACTCCGTCACTTCCACCCGGAAAATATATTGTACATTGTAATACTCCCAGCTATTACGGTTCCCATATTAACGGTTTCTTCAATATGGTGAACGGTTTCGTGAAATACCTGGTAAAACAAAAGACAACACAAAACGGTAAGCTGGCATTCTTTCCGGGATGGGGTAATCCGGGCGATTATGTAGAGTTAAAGAGATTGCTGCAATTAATGCAGGTTCCCTTCATTATGCTGCCGGATACAGACGGAGTGGTAGATACACCGTTGACCGGTAATTATGAGATGTATCCGTCAGGAGGAACAAAGATTTCTGATATACAGGATATGGGGAATTGCAAGGCAGCTTTGGGACTGGGAAATACAATTTCGACACCGTGCATCAATTTCTTTGAGAAGAAAACGAAAATTAAGGGAGAGATACTACCCTACCCGATGGGAGTTCAGGCGACAGATGATTTCATTCTCAAACTGCAGGCATTTTCCGGAAAGGAAGTTCCTGAGGAGATTGAATACGAAAGAGGTCAGCTCGTTGACATGATGACAGATACACATCAATATACTTACGAGAAGAAGGCAGCAATTTACGGTGATCCGGATACCGTGCTGGGGATCATGCAGTTTTGTCTGGAAATGGGAATGATACCTAAGTATTGTATTACAGGCACACCAAGTGAATCTTTTGAGAGAGACGGTAAGGAGCTCCTTGCGAAATATGGAGTAGAAGGTTGTATTGTGCAGGCAGCTACGCAATTGAATACCACAACAGATCTTTTCCTGCTGCATCAGTGGATCAAGAATGATGCGGTAGATCTTCTCCTTGGAGGAACACATGGAAAGCATATAGCCAGAGCAGAAAACATACCGCTGGTCAGACTTGGTTTTCCGATTATAGACCGTTATTTGCATTATCATTACCCTTTGGTTGGATATCGTGGAGCCATGCACATGCTGGATAAGATCACGAGTGCACTAATGGATTATCAGGACAGTCATTGTGAAGAAAAGGATGTAGAGGTTGTAATGTAAAAATACAATAAACCATTCTTCAAAGAAGAAGCTCGAAATGAGTAAAAGTGCTCATTTCCGGCTTCTTTTTCGATCACTTATTTTACACAACGTTCATCATCTCAATAAACCGGTCATTGAATGCTCATAGCTTATTTTGCGCAGATTGGCTGAGCCCATCTGGTGAAGCGGAGCGTTCTGAGCAGGCGAAGGTAAAGTAAGTAAAAGGAGCTAAGGGCATCTAAGGGCACCTTTAAATCACATTCATCTCTAGTAAAATAAGAAAGGTAAGGTGAAATTTATATGAATAATAGCATCTTTTTAAAAGACACTTCTGTATTGGAAGAAAGAAAACAATTCATTTTATTGAAAAATGAAGGATGCTGCGGCGAAGACAGCAAAAGCCTGCGCTGCGATGCAAATTCCGTATCCGGTTCTGTAAGTCAGAGAGCTTGTGTCTATTGCGGAGCCAGAGTGGTTCTAAATCCGATTACAGATGCTTTTCATATTGTACATGGACCAATTGGATGTGCAAGCTATACCTGGGATATACGAGGCAGCCTATCGAGTGGAGATGATATTTACCGGAACAGCTTTTCGACTGACTTAAGAGAGCGGGATATTATTTTTGGAGGTGTAGATAAACTGACGGCGGCTATTGAGGAAATTGCGCAAAAATATCATCCCAAAGTTATTTTTGTCTATGCTACCTGTATTGTGGGAGTGATCGGAGATGATGTCGACGCTGTTTGTAAACAGATGTCAGCCAAATATCAACGGCCGATTGTCCCGGTAAAATCAGCCGGTTTCTCAGGAAATAAAGCTACCGGTTACAAAATGGCCTGCAATGCTATTATGGAGATTCTGATGCCTTATCGTTCCAATCGTAAAGTGCAGGCAATTAACATATTGGGTGATTTTAATCTGGCGGGAGAGATGTGGATCATAAAAAATTATATAAAACGTATGGGAATCGATGTTTTATCTACTTTTACCGGTGATGCAAGCTATGAGAATATGATAAAGGCTCCGCAGGCCGCACTTAATATAGTACAGTGTGCAGGTTCCAGTACGTATCTGGCCAACAAAATGGAGGAAGAATTCGGCATTCCCTTTATTAAGGTAAGTTTCTTTGGAATAGACGATACTACAGACTCCTTACTTAGAATTGCAAAGGCACTGGGCAATGAGAAAGCATACAAAGTAGCCGCTGAATTTTGCAGGAAAGAAGAGATAAAATGCAGGAACTTTATGGAACCCTACAGAAGCCGATTGGCAGGAAAGAAGGCCGCCATCTATGTAGGCGGAGGCTTCAAAGCAATTTCCCTGATAAAACAATTTCAAATGATGGGCATTCAAACCGTGGTGGTAGGTACACAGACAGGAAAGAAGGACGAATACGAGAAGATTGAGCATCTTGTTGCCGGAGATACTATTATACTGGATGATACTAATCCGGCAGAGCTGGAAAAGTTCATGAAGGAGAAAGGTGCCGACATTCTGGTTGGGGGTGTGAAGGAGAGGCCATTGGCATATAAGCTCGGAATTGCCTTTTGTGATCATAATCATGAAAGAAAGCATGCACTAGCCGGTTTTGAGGGAGTTTATAATTTTACGAGGGAAATTAACCAGAGTATCAACAGTCCGGTATGGGAATTCCTTCACGATAAGAAAGAAGGTGATGTATATGAAAACAAAAATAAAATCACTCGTTAATCTTAACACCAATCCCTGCAAAATGTGTATGCCGCTTGGAGCAGTTACCGCATTATACGGAATAGAGGGTGCAATGTCTATTTTGCATGGCTCCCAGGGCTGCAGTACCTATATCAGACGGCATATGGCAACTCATTATAATGAGCCGGTAGATATTGCATCGTCATCCCTGACCGAGAATGGAACTATATATGGAGGAGAAAATAATTTAAAGAAGGGATTAAAGAATCTGATTGATGTTTATCGCCCAAGCGTAGTAGGGGTTCCGACAACCTGTCTTGCAGAAACCATTGGAGAGGATCTTAAACGAATTATTCAAAACTTCTATGATGAATATCCTCAGTACCGGAATGTTGAGATCGTTCCAATTAATTCTGCTGGATACGGCGGGACCCAGTTCGAAGGCTACTTTGGGGCTTTATATCAGATTGTATCGCAGGTTCGCATGAACAGAATACCCAATCAAAAGATAAATGTGATTACATCCACAATTAGTCCTGCGGATACCAGGTTTTTAAAGCAGACTTTTCGCCAATTCGGTTTCGAAGCAATTCTTCTGCCGGATTTATCCGAGAATTTGGATGGCGGTCATAAAGATGTCTATTCGAGACTTCCGGAGGGGGGAACACCTCTGTTTGAGATAAGAGAAATGGCTGGTGCATTCGTTACTCTGGAATTATGCAATATGGATCTTTTAGAATCCCCTGGTAAGTATCTGGAGAAAGAATACGCAGTACCCTGTCATCGATTAAATCTACCAACCGGACTTCGTGATACAGATGCTTTTTATGAAGAATTATGTACTCTTTCTGGAAGAGAGATGCCGGAGGAAATACGAAAGCAAAGAGCACGCTACCTGGACAGTATGGTGGACAGTCATAAATATAACGCGGATGGAAGAGCAATTATTTTCGGAGAACCTGATCAGATTATATCTATAGTAAGATTGTGCCGGGAAAATGGAATAGTACCGGCAGGGGTGGCCACGGGTTCTGTCTGCCCGCAGCTTTCTTCCTTTATTGAACAGGAAGTGAAAGAAACAGCCAAAATTCATTTTATCACAGAATATGAAATAAAGGATGATGCCGATTTTAAAGAAATTGAAGAGATGGCAATAAAGTATAAGGCAAATCTTTTGATCGGAAATTCGGATGGAAGAAGAATAGAGCAGGCACTCAAAATTCCTTTGATCAGAAGAGGGTTTCCGATACATGACCGTATAGGAGGACAGAGGCTGCGTCTGTTGGGGTATGAGGGTACGCTGACACTTCTGGATGAGATAACGAATGCAATTCTTGCAGGAAAAGAAACTGCTTACCGTGATGAGGCGTATTCTAAATATTTTAAGGAAACGGAAGATAAGGGATTAGAAGATAAGAAAAGGGAAAATAAGGAAACAGAAGATGAGAAAACAGAAGATAAGAAAACAGAGGATACAGGGACTGAAAATAAGGGAACGAAAGAGAAGGAAAAAGAGAATGGGAGGGAGGAAAATACAGACGCCGGTACGAAGCATAAAATAACATTAACCGATGTAGAACAGCGGACTGAGATATTACGGCAGAAAACGAAAAGCCATCCCTGTTACAACTGTTCGGCCCATAACTATGCCAGAATTCATCTTCCGGTTGCACCAAAATGCAATGTTCAGTGTAATTATTGTGTCAGAAAATTTGACTGTCCGAATGAAAGCAGACCAGGAGTAACCACAAGCATCCTGACACCAGAAGAGGCACTTCATCGCTATATGAAAGTTAAAGAGAGAATGTCAAACCTCACGGTTGTAGGAATCGCCGGACCGGGAGATGCACTTGCGAACTGGGAAGAGACGAAGAAAACTTTGGAGCTGATAAGAGAACATGACCCTGTAGTAACCTTCTGCCTCTCTACCAATGGCTTAATGCTGCCGGAATATGCAGCTGATCTTGCAGGACTTGGAGTCAGCCATGTAACTATTACTATAAATGCAGTGGATATGCGGTTAGCAGGACAGATCTATAAATATGTTAATTACAGGGGAAGAAAATATGAACAGGATGCAGCAGGTGCAATTATGGTATCAAATCAACTAAATGGTATACGGCTTTTAACTTCTTACGGAATAATCTGTAAGATAAATATTGTAGCACTGAAAGGAATAAATGATGCACATATTCCTGAGGTTGTTAGAGTGGTGAAAGAGGCCGGTGCTTATATTACAAATATTATGCCTCACATAAGCGTTATCGGGAGCGGATTTGAAAGCTTACCGAAGATGAATGAAAAGGAAATAGACCAGCTAAGGAAGGAATGTGGCAGCATACTTAAGCAGATGTATCATTGCCGGCAATGCAGAGCAGATGCTGTCGGAACCCTGGATGAAGACCAATCTATTGATATCCGTGGTTTCGCAGAAGGAAAAACCTCCCAGAAAACCGAGGCCATCTACCGTTTCGCCGTGGCTTCGAAAAATGGAAGCTTGGTGGATTTACATTTTGGGCATGCCAAAGAATTCTACATATATGAATACAAGAAGGGAGAAGCTGCTTATCTGGAAACCAGAGTGGTAGTAAAATATTGCAGTGGAAACGACGAATGTGATGAGGAAACAGATAAAATAAAACGGATTATTGACACAATTTACGATTGCCAGGGCGTTTTGTCCATGCGAATTGGTGAAGTACCAAAAATAAAATTACGGGAAAAAGGGATTAAGGCAATCACTACTTATGACAGAGTAGAGGATGCAGTTATAAAAGCCGGGGAAAATTACCAATAAAACAACGTATACGTTACTATTTGCTTTGTACACAAGATGATAAGATTTGAGTTTCTCAATAAAAATAGAAGGATTCGAATGTCAAAAACCTGATCCGGGTTATGTAGATGAATAGGAGTGCATATATTCCTCTGCTCCAGAACATGTTCTTTTGTGTGTATACAAATAATATAATTCTTGCGTTTCGTAATTACCTAAATAAAAATAAATAATAAAGGAGAATTTTATATGGTTCAACCAAAATATCATGTGTTTATCTGTACCAGCTGTACCATTACAGGACAGCAAAGAGGCTTTTGCCATAATAAAGGTTCCGTTGCTTTATTACAAAAGTTTATGGAAGAGATATCTGACAGGGACCTGTCAGGGCAAGTAGTCGTAAATAATACGGGGTGCTTTGGTATCTGCGCAAAGGGGCCGGTGGTAGTTGTATATCCGGAGGGAATCTGGTATGGAAATGTTACGGAAGATGACGTAGATAGAATATTTGATGAACATTTTGAAGATGGCACTCCGGTAAAGGATTTGATGATCTGAGGATAGACTCGATTTTAGCAGTATTTACCGGATAGGGTTTGGATACTCAAAGCAGGATAGATAACAAGTATTATGCCCGGAGCCTAAATCGTTACGGAAATAGCTCCGGCAGAAAGGGGAGGTTTATGTTTCATATTATCGATTCAACTTTAAATTATATCACCGAAGAAAACACGGAGTTTACAAAAGAATTTGCATTAGAGTTTATTCATCATCTAAAAATGGTTGGAATTACCGATATACTGATTTCGAAATATGTATATCGTCTGTTGCAACAGGATATTCCGACAGATCGAAAGTTTTATATGGAGCTGGAAGCAACGGAAAATACTTCGGGCTATTACGGAATCAACTGGTATTTTAAAAGATATAAAACAGGAGAGGATCGGGTAATCTGCAGCTATCAATTAAATGATGTTCGTGAAATTATGAAATTAAAAACCTTTCATTTTACCAATGGGGTTCTTCTTACAGGTCTGGATGATTTTATCTGTCATGATTACAAGAACAAGTTTCAGCAGATGAGAGAGTATGCGAATACAGTGAGAATTATTCTGCGGCCTGAAAATAGTTATAATTGTGCCAGCGCAATTGCTGTTGAGTATGTAATGAATGGGGGACAGGATATTATTACCTCTTTTCTCGGAATTGGGAATCTGGCGGCTACCGAACAGGTGATTATGGCACTTCGTTATACCGGTCAATTTCGGATGAGACAGAATTATGGTGCTCTGATTGAGATGAAGGAGCTTTATGAAAGAGCAGGACTTGGAAAAATCGGAAATAAAGCTCCCATCGTAGGGAATACCATCTTCGACATTGAATCGGGAATTCATGTCGACGGAGTATTAAAAAATTCTACCAATTACGAATGTGTTTCTCCCCAGATGCTTGGAAGGACAAGAAATATTATACTGGGAAAACACTCTGGAAGAGTTAGTGTAGAATATAAAAGACAGGAGCTTAAGCTCCCACTGCTGACACAAAGTCAGGAAAGTAATATTTTAACCCGGATAAAGGAGACCAGCATGCGAAACAGGCGGAGTATCTCCGATGAGGAATTTGTACAGATTGTAAGAAGTACACTGGATATTTGAAACAGTAAAACACTGCCTTACAACTGACAGAATTAAGCTGCCACTTGGCGCAGGGAGGGGATTATGAAACCAAAACGATGGATTGTTGATACCACATTACGGGATGGAGAGCAGTGCCCCGGGATTGCGTTTCGGCCAGAGGATAAAATACAAATGGCTTTGCAGCTTGATGAGATTGGAATTCATGAAATAGAAATCGGAGTATTTGCTAAGGAACAGGAGTCTTATATTATAGAGAAAATAATGAAACAGAAGAAGCATGCTGAAATATCCCTGTGGTGCAGAATGATAGAGGAAGATGTCAGAGAGGCAGTAAGCTTGTGCCCGGATCGGATACACATTGGAATGCCAGTTTCTTATCTTCAAATTTATGGTAAATTGAAAAAGAACAAGGATTGGATCAGAAGTCAGGCAAGTAAGTGTATTGAGATAATTAACCGTACGGGAATTACAGTTACAATGGGGTTTGAGGATGCTTCCAGAGCTGATATCGGATTCTTAAAATGTATGGCACGCTTTGTGAATGAAATGGGAGTATCTACAATACGTCTGGCAGACACGGTTGGAGCATTTTATCCATCCAATAGTGCTGCGATTGTCAGGGAATTGGTGGGTGAGCTTCCGATACAGATTGAGACACATGAACACAACGATCTTGGAATGGCAGTGGCCAATACTATTTCTATGGCAGGTGCAGGAGCAATGCTTTTAGACTGTACTCTTCTGGGAATTGGCGAAAGAGCGGGTAATTGCAATTTACATGATCTAATTCATTCAGCAGAAAGACTTTATGACTTTGGAATTGATAAACATAGGATAAAACTGATCGAGGATATGTTAATCGAAATATTGAAAGATAGCTTATAAGAGATGTCGCTTTGCGGTATCTTGATAGGAGGATTGTATGGAGAAAACAATGGATCGAATAGCGTTGGCAGTAGGCTTGGATGGGAAATTGGCAGATTTTTTTTCGATAAAAGAAATTCTGATTTATGAGAAACAGGTAGATTGGACAATGGTTGACCGTTTCCCTGCAGATACTAAATTCAATACGCGAAGCACTATTGCTGTAAGGCAGATTGCTGTTTTTATTGCTAAAAACATCCTGGAACGCAGCTGTCAATATCTGGTTGGCAGCGAAATTGTCGGAATACCCTATCATACCTTATGCAGAACCGGACTGGAGGTATTTGAAGCGGATGAAATCAGTAAGGCATTATTTGATGCTATCTTTGAGGATTTCATAGCCGAGCAGAATGTAATGGAAGAGGAAACGGATATTATACCACCCAGACCAATTCCGACGGATGATGAAGGAAATTACTATTTGGATTTTCGTAAAGCAATCAAATATCATCCTGATTTATCAAGTAAAAAGATGCTGTTGCCTTTTTTTGAAAATGATTTATTCTATTCCCTCGTCATTCAGTGTGATCATCTAATGCCCTGGCTGGAGCATTATGTGGAGGAAAATGCACTTAATATGGAAGCAAAGCAGGAGAGCGGAGCATGTCAGATATTGATTACACATAAATAGGTTGTTTCGCAGCAATATGGATATAAAAAAATCTTCAGGTTTGGCAGTTAGTTATTATGATTTGATGGTTAATATTAACCCAGGGGCTAAATAAGCAACATGAGAAATTGATGTTAAAATACAGGGAAACATAAATACTGTAAAGAATAGGAGGCTGTACATGCAGGAAGATAAAAATTATTACACAAGTGTCGGACTGCTTCGCGGTGTAGTCGGGGAAACAGTAGACCATAATGGTAAGCTTTTATCCTGTATGTTTGGAGAGCGGAATGAAATCTCTTACCAGGGTGAAACCTACATACCAAAATACAGGGAGGAGGATTTTCGCACACGCTATAGAGATGCCGTTAAATTCTACCGCAATGGAGCATTAAAATCCGTATATTTGGAGGAACAGCAGGAAATAAATACACCTGTCGGAAGAAGGAAGGCAGAATTAGTTACCTTTTATCCGTCAGGCCATTTACATCGTTTCTTTTTATCCTATGGAATGATCAGTGCTTACTGGTCGGAAGAGGATGAGGCAGAAAGACTTGGTATTTGTGAAGTGGATGCGTATGGACAGACGTACAAAGGCAGAATTAGCTGCATTCAGTTTTATGATTCCGGAGTAATTAAGAGTATTATGCTTTGGCCGGGAGAAAATATTATCGTTTATACACCGGCAGGATCAATCAGGGTCCGATATGAGATATGCTTTTATGAAAATGGCACTCTGCAGTCGGTTGAACCGGATAAGCCTGCAAGAATAACAATTGCAGAAACAGATTATTATGTATACGACAACCAGGCAATCGGTATTGGAGATGGCAGCAGTTCCTTAAGCTTTTATGAGGATGGCAGAATAAAATCCCTGAAATCTGCAGTCACAGCAGTAATTATAAAGGATGGCAAGCAGGAGATACGGATTGTTCCGGAAGATCGAATGAGTATGACGGATGCAGATAAAACGGAAATCATTCCTATCAAACTGGATTTTTTGAAGGGAAGGTTGCTAGTAGCAGACAGCGACAGTTTGACACATGAATTTCTAATAACAGGAAGTCAACTAAGAACGGAGCTGCTTCTTAAGAATTTAATTGCTCTGACAGAGGCAACAGGCTGCAGTGGCTGCAGCGGCTGCAGGCGTTTCGAGAAAGAAAGGAAGGAAGCTTTATGACACAATGTACAAAGGTAGGTACCGTACAGGAAGAATTAACTTGTAAGATGCTTTTAGGTAAAAAATTTTATGAGCAGTTAAATAAGGAAGGAAAGAAACTATTTGAAACCACACCGGAAGGCTTTTGTGCATCTTTTCAGGCTTTTCTCCAGGAAGGAATTACCCTTGGTAACTGCGTTATGTCTTTTTGTGAAGTGGCTTATATCGGCCTTAATCCGAAATATAAAATCACAGAGGATACCGAAGTAAAATGCGAATTATATAAAACAGGGAGGGAAGATAAAACCTTCAGCATACTAGTTACCATACAATATCAGGGCGATAAGGAACTGTATCATGAACTTTTGATATTTGCACAGAGGGAGCTTACGGATACTTTATACAGCTTTGAACTGATTGGTGATCAGACGATGTTTGCAATATAAGACAGGATTTTGCAAGCTTCTAACAGATTAAGAAATGAGAGTAGTTTGTGCCTACGTAATCCTTGGCGCAAACTTAATATGCACACAAAACATGCGCAGGAATGAGGGAAAATATGATAAAAGCATTTAAAACAGCGGAAGAAGCGAGAGAATCCCTGGCGGCAGGAATACAAGAGGTTTACCGTCTTCTGTTAGGTACCTACGGGCCTGGTGGTACGAATGCAGTCATGGATGACGAAAACGGAAATCTGCTGCTTTCGGCTCAAACCAGTTCCATATTACGAAACTTAAAATCTAAGGATTTATTTGTCGATGAAGGAATACAGCTGGCAAAGGAGGCTGCCCTGAATACGGAATGTATTGCAGGGGACGGATCTGTACTGACCCTTATCTTTATTCGGGAAATGATCTATCAGGCGAAACGTTTGATAGCAGGAGGAGCCAATCCGGTGATATTAGGACGTGGTTTAAAAAAAATAATTCCTGTGATAGAAGAAAAAATAAAAGAAATGGCAGAGCCTTTTACAAGAGACGGTCTTATGAGGGCACTGCAATATGAGTTGGCGGAGGAAGAATTGGCGCATCTCATTTTCGAGGCATATGAAAAGGTAGGAAAAAGCGGGACTGTTCTTGTGAAAGAGGGGCATGGATTATCGACAGAATTGGAGATCAGGGAAGGCTTTGAAATAACGGGCGGTTATTTGTCCGAGCAGCTGCGCCTGGAAAAGGAGAAAGGTGTTACAATATTTTATAAACCTTATATACTTTTGACCGATCAAACCATTACAAAGTTTTCCAAACTCCTACCCCTTCTCGAACAGATAGTAGCTGCAAATGAGGCACTGATTATTGTCGCCGAAGATATAAAAGAAGAAGCGCTAACCCTTTTTCTTCAAAATATTAATAAAAAAATATTTCGCGCTGCAGTTATTAAAATTCCGGGAATTGGAAGAAGAAAAGCAGATATGCTGGAGGATCTGTCGGTATATACCGGCGGTACGTTATTTACCGGTAATCATCCTCTTACACTCGAGACAGCCACACTTTCCGACCTTGGAAGAACCTCAGAAATCCGAATTGAAAAGAATAAGATACTTTTCCTGGGAGGTGCAGGAAATATGGAAAAGAGAATGAAACAGATTAAAAAAATAAAAGAACATATGGAAACAGGAGATACGGAAATATTGAATAAAAATCAGTACAGGGAGCGGATTGGCAATTTGACGGGCAAAGTAGCGGTGATTAGAGTAGGGGCACCCTCACTTCTACAAATGCATGAGGAAACACATAGAATACAATCGGCTCTTGCATTTATTACAGCAGCAGGAGCAGGTGTATTGCCGGGCGGAGGAAGTGCGCTTGCCGCTATTTCCGGTTTGTTGCAGAAAGAACTGTTAAAGAGCAATGAAACGGAGGAAATACGTCTTGGGGAGTGGCTGGTATTGGAGGCACTTAAGGCTCCTGTATCAGCTCTTCTACGCAAGGAGAGTCTGGGTGAGAAGGAAGCAATCCTAAGGATACAGAATTCGGCAGGAAAAATAGGTTATAATGTTGTTACTCATGAATTTACTGATATGATAAAGGCAGGTATATTTGATTCTGTGACGACTGTAGTAACTGCACTCAACCAGGCGGCAAGCGTTGTATATGAGTGGCTAAATACACAAATATTGATGGTTAGTGTATCCCCTGACAGGGAAGATATTGCACTGCAAAAGCAAGGGGTTCCCATTATGAGAGGATAGTGGATTGGTTTATGCTATAGAAAGAGGAAGATACGATGGAAATTAAAAACATCTTGATAAAGAAGGAATATATTCTAAGGGAATTCGGCGGAGAGTTTAATGTTTTTCATACAGAGGATGAGGCAGGTGCAGTTGTAAGTATGAATTCTCTGAATGAACTGGGGTGCTTTCTGTGGCTGAAACTTAAGGAGAAGACATCCCTCCAGGATATGGTTGAGGCAGTCATGCTTCGAAATGATATTGATGAAGAGGATGCTAGGATGGAGGTGGAGGAGTTGCTTGCCAAACTGCTTCATGCAGGAGTGGTGGAGATAGAGAAAGAAAAATAAGAAAATTAATAAGCAAATAAACAAGAAAATAAAATAAGAAACAGGGTGATATGAATGACAATCAGGCATTTTAAGATATATCTGGCGGTCTGTCATACGATGAGCATGACAATAGCTGCAGAAAAATTATATATGACCCAGTCTGCTGTTAGCCAGACTGTCAAGGAAATGGAGCAATATTATCATTGTGAGCTTTTTGAGAGACTGTATCATAAGCTGTATATAACAGAATCCGGTAGAATCCTTTATGATTATGCCAACAGAATAATTACGCAGTGCAAGGAATTAGAAGGAGAACTTAATAAGCCGGTGGATTATAATATCCGAATTGGTGTGAATTTTACAGTCGGAGAAAGTATGATTTATGAATTTATTAATGAATTTAAGGAAAATCATAAAAATGTTGAGGTATTATTACATGTTAACCGCGCCTCAGCTCTAAAGGAGATGCTGAGAGCTAATAAAATTGATTTCGCGCTAATGGAAGAGGCTTCTGAGAAAGACCTTCTGGAAGAAATTTTTTTTAAACAGGATCGAATATTATTTGTATCCTCTATGGCTACAAAGTGGCAGCAAAAAAGAAGCTTAAGACCGGAAGAGATTATCAACGAGAAGCTTCTTTTAAGGGAAAAGGGAGCAGGAGTCAGAGATTTATTTGACCAGAATATGATAAGGCTCGGACTTAAGGCAGAACCATACTGGGAAAGCAATAGTACCTCCGCCTTAGTTCATGCGGTACATAATGATATGGGAATTTCCGTACTTCCGTATGAGTTAATTAAAGAACAGCTGAGAGATGGGTACATCCGTTACCTGAAGGTTGAGAGAATGCAGCTTGACAGAAAACTTATGATCACCTATTCAAAGAATAAATACATTACTTCTGATATGGAGGATTTTTTTGATATCGTAATCAATCGAAGTAAAAATAAAAAGGCCGAGGCAGTACATAGTTTACAGATTGGCTGAAAAATACTTCTTTATACTGTAATTAAGATATATTCTCAACATTAGTAATTCCTAATGATACAGGAAACCGGGATTTCATCTAATAATTTTACCGATACCACGGAAGGTGTTATGATATTTACGATTTCAGGAAACAGAAAAAGCATATATTTGTAACCCCTTAACTGTATCATCTTTAATACATGCTTAACCGCGCATAACAAAGGCGCAGGAATGGAGGAAAGAATGGAGAGAAAAATGATCAAAAAAATTATGACTTTTTTGGCAGTAATTATTCTTGCAGCGGGTATATTATCCGGTTGTGTAAACACGAAAGCTTCCATAGCCTCGGAAGCAGTGTCTGCTACTGCACCGGCTGCACAAGCAACAACAACTGCGACACAGATACCCACAGAAGCCGCACAGCCAACCGCGGACGCAGACAGAAAAGTGGCGGATAAATTCGACACTACAACGGTATATTTATTTGCAGCAAACAGTATGAGTGATGCAATGGCAGAGGTGATTGCAAAGTATAATCAACAACAACCCAATGTGAAAATTTCTGCTGTTTATGACAGCTCAGGCACTCTTCTGGCTCAGATTGAGGAGGCAGGCGGATGTGATTTATTCTTATCGGCAGCCCAGAAACAGGTAGATACACTGCAGGATAAGGATCAGCTGCTTATGGAGGGTACAAGGCATAATCTGGTTAACAATCAATTGATCGTGATGACCTACGAAGGAAGCAAGACAGCGGTAACAGGAATAGCAAATATAATGAAGGCAGGCAGTCTTGCTATACCAGGGGGAACGGTTCCGGCAGGAAATTATACAAGAAAAGCTCTGATTGCATTAGGCGTGCTGAAAAAAGCAGAGGATTCATCACTGATTACAACACAGCAGGTCTCCAAAGCCCTGGGAGGTGTTGAGATCAATGAATGTGATACGGTTGGTGCAGCTGCACAGGCTGTATCAGAAGGATCGAATGAAGTGGCAACCTGTTATTATTCGGACTATATAAAATATACAAAACAAGGCTTTACGCTAAAGATACTTGAGAAGGTAAGCCGTGACCTGACAGGAGATATTATATATCCTGTATGTCAGGTAAAGAATTCCGATGCAGATGAACTGGAGAAAAAGGCAGCGGCTGACTTTCTTCAATATATGCTTTCTGATGATGCAAAGACTATCTATCAAAATTATGGCTTTGATACAGAGGTAAAGGATTAATAGAATATTAGTTTGGCAAAAGATTGATGCAGGTTATGAAGATGGATACACTCACATCCATCCGGCAAATTATGAGTAGGTAACAAGGCTTGGAATAAGCAGGCCTTACCTCGGTTTTTAGGCTTTTGTAGGGCTAATCTAATAATTCGCACAGCAAAGCTTAATTCGGGCTATGTACATGAATAGGAGTGTACCTATATTAATCGGTAAAATATTTAATGCTTTTAACACCCGAATATAGAATTGGAGTAAAATATGCAGACATACTTGGAAAATTGGTCGGGGCTTGACTGGAGTCCTTTGTTTATTACAATGAAGACAGCTGCAGTTGCTACGATTACATCATTTTTCTTTGGAATCTTTGCTGCTAGGTCTATTATGAAGACGGGGCCGAGATGGAAGGCGATTGCAGATGGAATACTCACAATGCCAATGGTAATGCCTCCGACAGTGGCTGGTTTTTTCCTGCTCCTGCTATTTAGCAGAAAACGAATACTTGGAATGTTCCTGGAACAGGAATGCGGAATTAAAATAGTGCAGACCTGGGTGGGTTGCGTGCTGGCAGCTTTCATAATTTCCTTTCCATTAATGTATCGAAATGCCAGAGCTGCTTTTGAACAGGTTGATATAAATCTGGTTTACGCAGCTCGAACACTTGGAATGCCTGAAATTAAAATATTCCGTAAAATTGTGATTCCATCCGCAGGGCCGGGTATTGCGTCAGGAACAATCTTAACCTTCGCCAGAGCGATGGGCGAATATGGAGCGACTTCAATGCTTGCCGGTAATATTCCAGGTAAGACGGCAACTGTTTCCCAGAAAATAGCAGTTGTAATGAAAGATGGAAATTATGAAGAGGCTGGCTTCTGGGTAATCATTATTCTGATAATTTCATTTGTCATAATTGCAGGGATGAATTTGGTTACCGGTAAAAAGTTAAAATACTTAAAACGGTGGTAACTGTATAAAAGTATCATTATCCACAGGAGATCTCGGTAGGAGCATTCCATGATTAACCCGACAAAAGATCGATGTAGGTTATGTAGATGGGATCAAAGGGAGGAGGATCATAATGTCCATTCAGATGAGACTGCAAAAGAAGCTGGGTAATTTTGTACTAGATATGGATTTTAAGTCATCGGATCACCGAATTGGTATTCTTGGGGCCTCCGGCTGCGGAAAGAGTATGACACTGAAAGCGATTGCAGGAATTGCGACACCAGATGAGGGAAAGCTGGTAATCGATGATAAAACGCTATATCAATCGTCTGAGAAAATTAATATAAAACCGCAGCAAAGAAATATTGGTTATCTGTTTCAGAATTATGCATTATTTCCAAACATGAATGTGGAAGAAAATATAGCTGCCGGGATCAAAATCAAAGACAGGCAAAAAAAGAAGGAACTGGTTAATTCCATGATGGAACGGTTTCAACTTGATTGCCTTGGGAAAAGGCTGCCCACAGAGCTCTCCGGTGGTCAGCAGCAACGAGTGGCACTTGCAAGAATTATGGCCTATGAACCGGATGTGATTCTGTTAGATGAACCGTTTTCCGCATTGGATGGATATTTGAAGGATATTCTGCAGCAGGATATGATAAAATTCCTAAAGGATTATGAGGGGTATGTTATCTTTGTATCACACAATCGGGATGAAATATATAAATTTTGCAGTACCTTGCTGGTCATGGAGAATGGAATACTGATTGAACAGGGAAGTACGAAGGATGTTTTTATAAAACCACTGAGAAAATATACGGCACAGCTGACCGGGTGTAAGAATATTTCAGAAATCGAGAAAAGGGAAGAAACAGTAATCTATGCAAAGGACTGGAACCTTTGCCTGGAGACGATGGAGCCGGTGAAGGATACGGTGAAATATGTTGGAATTAGGGCGCATGATATTCTGCCGGCCTATCAGAAAGGTCAAAATACCGCAAGAATGCAATTAGAGGATATGTCGGAGGCTCCCTTTGAAATACAATACCTGTTGAAAGCGGAAAATGCGGCAAAACAATCAATTTGGTGGAAAGTACCGAAAACCATACAGAATACACTTCATCAGAAATAACTGCCACCTTATGTGCAGCTGCCGGCGGAACGGTTGATACTATTGGAATAGCATTACAAGCTGTTTTATCAGGGTATGGATGCTTGGTAATTAAAAATTAATAAAAGGCTCTAAATTAATGTATATAAAAAGATGTAGCGGAGAGAAATACATTACAAGATACTCACGAAGAGATATCATGGAAAGGAAAAAGCCGGCATAGCATAGAAGAAAGAGAAGATTGAGGAATGATCACTCGATTTACAGCTGAGGAGGTTTCCATGGAGACATGCTTTGCAATCTATTCACGAAAGTCAAAGTTCACAGGAAAGGGAGAAAGCATCGAAAATCAGATAGAGCTATGCAGGCAGTACATAGAAAATAAGTATCCGCAAGCATCTTCGGACACAATTTTTATCTATGAGGACGAAGGCTTTTCAGGAAAGAATACTTCCAGGCCTCAATTTAAGAAAATGCTGCAGGATGCGAAGAAAAAGAAATTTACAACACTCGTCTGTTACAGGCTGGATCGGATCAGCCGTAATGTTGGCGATTTTGCAACTCTGATTGAAGATCTGAATAAATTAAAGATTGATTTTGTCTCTATCCGGGAGGCCTTTGATACCTCAACCTCCATGGGGCGCGCCATGATGTACATAGCCTCTGTATTTGCCCAGTTAGAGAGGGAAACGATTGCAGAACGGATCAGGGATAATATGTATGAGCTGGCCAAAAGCGGCCGCTGGCTGGGAGGAACCACTCCCACCGGTTATACCAGTGAAAGCCTTGAGAAAATTACGATTGATGGAAAAAGCAGAAAAGCATATAGGCTGAAATTATTACCGGAGGAGGCTGCTACAGTAATCAGTATTTACGATAAGTTTCTGGAAACCGGCTCACTTACGAAAACAGACGCATATTTAGTTCAAAATCAATATACAACGAAGAATAATAACAACTTTTCCAGATTCTCTATCCGGGCTATTCTTACCAATCCAGTATATATGATAGCAGATGAGCAGGCATATCAATATATTGCCGCAAGGGAGATGGATTTGTTTTCTGATAAAAATGAATTTGATCATATTCACGGAATGATGGTATATAATCGAACCCTGCAGCGGGATGGTATGTCTTCCATAATCCGCGATCCGGGGGAATGGATTGTAGCAGTCGGAAAGCATGAGGGGATCATTGAGGGCTGCCGATGGGTAAAGGTACAGGAGCTTCTTGCCGCGAATAGCTCCAAGTCATATAAGAAACCCAGAAGTAATCAGGCATTGTTATCAGGAATCTTAATCTGCCAGAAATGTCAGAATTATTTAAGACCAAAGCTTACCAAGCGTTATACCAGCGATGGCGAAAGAAGATATGATTATCTTTGTACAATGAAAGAGAAGAGCAACGGAAAATGCTGCACTATCAAAAATGCAAATGGTAATTTGCTGGATTATGAATTAGGTAATGCAATCACGAAGCTACCGGTCGCACAAGACGTTTTTATCCAAAAGATAGAGCAGGCATATCAGTCCATGCTGGAGCAGACCAGACTTCGTGGCTCTGATTTGGTCCGTTATCAGAAAGTACGAAAAGAAAATGAAAAGGAAATCAATACGCTGGTCCATACATTAGGAAGAACGGCAGGAAGTAGCTGCGAGCCTTATTTATTACAACAGATAGAACAATTACATGCGAAGAATGAAGAATTACAGATCAAAATCAAGGAAGAAGAGACAAAAGCTTCAGAATTTGCATTATCAGAGGAGAAGATATATTCCATGCGTAAAAATATTAGTAGCTTTGAATGGATCTATCAAAATTCGGAAATAGAACAAAAACGTATTGCAGTAAAAAGCCTAATTCGAAAAGCGGTTTGGGATGGCGAGAGGGTTCAGCTTTATTTTGAAGAAGATAATTATACATCACAGATAAACTAGGAAGAGGAAATGAGAAATTTCTCAATTTGAGGGTTAACGTAATTAATATCAATTATAGATAATTATCGGAAGAAGTATTGAAAAGAAATGATATCCTGAATGGATACAGCTATTTGCTTATGCAATCCAACATAAATGATATAACAATACATATGACAAAGTAAATTTGGTTTGCAACTTGGTACTAACTGTAACTTAGTGGAGGGATAACGCAAGCCCTCCACTTTTCATATTTATATATCAATATTATCTACCAAAGCAAAGTAACCACTTTAAGAAGCATACATTAACCACATAATTAAAAACTGGCGCAACGCCTTAGTTTCTTTTGTGCAGACTGGATAATCGCATCTTGTGAAGAGCGTTGTGAATGTGCGAAGGAAAAGCAAGTAAAAAGAGCTAAGGCGTTCCGACGGTGTCCCTCGCACGAACGATCCTACACTTCAATCCGAAAGGCAAAAGCCGCTTTGCAGGGTTTGCTTTCAGGCAGGAAGATCAGTAATCCTGCCACTGTCTGTTGAAATGCTACTATGGTGCCGGAAGCCAGCAGGGTCACCTTCTTAATACCGGACAGAGGACCGGATACAGAAAAAGTACGGATCAGCAATTTTCCATCCTCCGGCCAGCCATAGGAAATCGCATATGTAATACCACCTTTTGCAGTAAAACGGAAATCCCGGGAAGTAAATTCCGACCCGCCAATTTTTGCTTCTGTCCCTTGCTTTAGCTGGTCATTAATCCGGCTGACATCATAATTCTCATCCGCTGTTCCGGTCGGACCCTCACAGGCAATGACAAACGGACGGGTTCCGTAAATGGCTTCGCCGTTCAATCTCAGCCAATCCCCTATCTCATATAGAATACGTTTTGCATCCTCATGGAAGGAACCGTCGGAAGAAGGTCCCACATTCAGCAGAAGATTACCATTCTTTGAAACAATATCGCACAGCTGGTGTATAATATTTATACTGGAACGGTATTTGGGGTCCTGTACGATACACCAGGTAATATTATCCTCGAGACGATCATCTGTCTGCCAGGGAAATGACTTCGCTTCGGAGAAACGTCCTCGCTCCAGATCTAGTATGCCAATTCCTTCAGGAAAATCCTCCTGCTTGTAAGTAATGATACTATCCGTATGCTTACTGATATTGTAATAGTAATCTGCAAGCTCAAAACGGTATCTTTCATTAATAATATTGGTACGGCTGTCAAAATACAATATATCAGGATTATATTGATCGATGACTTCAATAACTTTATTGCGCCAGCTGATATTAAAATCATCGTCCGGCAGGCGATAGGGCATATAACGGTTTGTCTCGAGGGGAAGAGCCTTTCCGTAATAAACCTCATTTTCAGGAACATAAACATCCGCTTCATTATCGGTTGACATAAACCATCCCCACAGCCATTGATGATGAAATGTGGCTAAGAGCTTGATGTTTTTTTCCCGAAATGCCTTCGCACATTCACCGGTAACATCCCGCTTTGGACCATAATTAACACAGTTGATCGGATTTACCTTGCTATTCCACATGGAGAAGTTATCACAATGTTCTGATACAGGTCCGGCATATTTTGCACCGGAACGGACAACGAGATCGGCCCATTCTTCAGGATCAAATTTTTCTCCTGTGAACAAGGGATAAAAATCCTTATAACCGAATTTATCTAACCTACCATAGGTCTTCTCATGATAACGATTCTGGGAAAGCCCCTTTGCGTACATATTGCGTGAATACCATTCATTTTCAAAGGCAGGAACACAATAAGGCCCCCAATGAAAGAATAAACCAAACTTAGCATCCCGGAACCATTCCGGGACATCTTTTTTTAGATCCTCCCAATAGGAAGGTAAATGATTTGACATACGATCTCCTTTTTTGATTATTATTGATCAGGATTCAAGTGTCAAATTCTCACGCTGATTTTTCGGCATCGTGGTTAACATAAACCCGCATGAGAATTAGACAGCCTCCGGCGGAGGCACACTCGCATCTGTAACTCTAAAAACATCGCGAAAGCGGATATTTATCACACTCTTTTCACGGGAAAGTCATAAAATGAGAGAGGGGGCATAAAGGTTACCTCATCAAACAGTGCGATATGGCTGGGATCAGCATCCCGGCAATAGGATATCTGAAGGGAGGTATCCGGCTCCCGTTCCAGAGTTAAATCCAGACAGGGATTGTCCTTCACTGCGCCAAGGGAAATGATTGGTATAGTTCCTGCACTATCCCTGACATAAAAACAGCACTGACAGGGATTATTGTTTACCACCAGAAAGCCTCTCCTCATATGATCGAACATCAGACGTATCACATGGTCTGCATAGACTGCGTCACTAATGTCCGGAGCAAAAAATCCTGGTGTATGGTATAGAATTCCTCCGCATAATTTAGCCATATTTTCTCCCAGCATCATAGCCGAGTGCGAATTATTATGTATTCCGTCACAGAGGCCGCAATGCAGGGTTGGAAGGATATACACACTAGATAACATGCGTGCGGCCTGTCGCTGAGCTTCCCGGATAATTCCCCATTCCTCGCTGTAATCCGCATTCATCTGGCGGTTTAGCTGGAAGGTGAAAAAGGAAATAGTATAACCTAGTTCCTTTCTGGTTTCAGTAACAAAATGCCTAAAACAATCTAAATATTTTACAGAGTTAGTTGGAGTCGTATCGGCACAGCCCTGATACCATAAGATACCGGCAGCTTTTTCGGTACATTTCCTGATTTGTGTAATCATATTATGGAACAGGTCACCATTTTGTCTGGTATCCCAGCGGCTAATCGGAGAGCCTCCCTGGGCAGTCATGATGAAACCAACCGGATAGCCGGATATTTTATGGAGTGCCTTGCCAAAGGACAGATACGGAGAAGTACCGGAGATACCCATCTCGGCATTTGGTTTATCTGCGGCAAAGCTGGATTCATTCATCGGATGACATGCCAGATCCCAGCTGTCCCGGTTCCGGTATAAATGTACATGAAGATCAGGAGGATCGAGAGCGGAATCCCTGCCATATCCGGAGGAATTTGATTGCCCTGCAATAATGAAAAGATCACCAACTCCGATATGCAGTCTTACATCGCCGCGAAAAACCCAGGTAAGCTCTGGTTTTGTACTTTTTGTGTCAAGACCGGTTTCAATCCGGTACAACCCCCCGGCAGGCAGGGTAAGTGTGGTATCCCAGGCACCACTCATTCCATCCTCGCCAGGATGGAGATTTGTTTTTGTCCAGGGAAGAATTTGTGAGTTATCATCCTCACTGAGAACACGGACAACCGGGCATGCACTTTCCGTACCGACCTCGATTGCGGCACTGGGAACCTGAAATGTTCCTGAGAGGCGGATGTTTGCTGTGCCATTTTCGTGTTGAATAATCTGCCAATCCGAAGGTCCGGATTCAATAAATACTCCATGCATAAAAATACTTCCTTTCATGAATACCGCAAAGCTAGGTAATTGCGAAACTCAATAATTATATTAATTGTATACACAGGAAGTACATGTTCCGGAGCGGAAGTTAAGCGGAAGGAGCGTTGGAGCGGAGAAATATGTGCTTTCTGTGTATACAATTTGTATAACTATATAGTTAAGCAATTGTCTAATACCGCAAAGCGGAACTTAAGATAGTGAAAAAATTATTTTGAATATCGTTTAAATTTTTCATTCTGTTGTTTTATATAACCAGCAAGACCATTTTGGTAATATCCATCAACTATTTCCTTCCACATCGCGACGGGATCCTCCTTCCCGATAATTACCCTGGTAAAATCATCCTTGACGGTCTCGGTGTTAAAATACTCGGTGGTATCCTTCGGCATCAGAAAAAAGTCAAAAGGACGTTCTACCTGTTTTGTGTTCTTAATATTCCACATTAAATCCTTTCTTGCAAGTTTCAGAGGATATTTTCCATAGCGGAGAGTATTTAACTCGTTGTTGTCAAAATCGTCCCAGGTTCCGCCCCAGGAGGCAATGTTAGCAAAAAGCAGGAGAGACGGATACTTCTGCTGCAGCAAAGTACTCAGACCGGCCTCTTTGGTATCCAGCAGACAGTGATAATTATTGTTTTGCTTTTCATAATCCACACCTTGAATGCCATATTTTACCAGGTTCAATCCTTCCTCAGACAGCAAATATTCATACAAATAAAGCAAGCGTTCCATTTTTTCATCATCAACAGCTGAGGAGAAGAGCGTTTCAGACCAGAAAATCATACTGGAATTACTGTAGCTGTTACCATCCTTAGCCGGAAAAATTGGAAGTACATCCACACAATCCTCAAAGGGAAGGGTCTGGTATAGTTCCCACTGTGATTTTAAGTCCATCAGTGAGGCAGGAGAAGATTTATATTCCAGTGCACCTAGCTTGCCACTGATAAAGTCGTTTACCGCATCCGTTGTTTTCTTAATATAAAAATCAGGATCAAGACCACCTCTTTGATATAGGGTACGGTAAGCAACGATAACATCATCAAAAGCCGGAGTAAGATAGGAAGGAAGATAACCATCCTTCGTTTTAATCCAGGTAAATACATTGCATTCCGGAGCAATTCCGAGCATAAGCCATTTGCCCAAAGCGGCTCTGTTATTACAATTGTAACCGATGGTATCATTCTTGTGATTTCCGTCCGGATCTTTTTTTGCAAAAGCGCAGACCATATCGGTAAATTCCGAAATAGACTTCGGCGTAGAAATATTCAGCTTCTTCATCCAGTCTTTACGGACAATCATAGCAGCATCGGAGGAGCATAAGGCCTCATCCTGAAAGGATAGCCTTGGTATGATGTAATACTTTCCGTCACTGTTTTTAATATTTCCGCATTTTGTAAGTAACTGCCTAAGATTGGGATAATGCTCCATATCCTGCGGCAGACTCCGGATATAGTTGGACAAAATCAGATTATCGAGGCTGGCGGAATCATTGTTGTCACTGGAGGATATCGTTACATTGGCAAACATATCGGGAAGACTTTTCGTTGCACTGAGAATCTGATAGCGTTCTTTATAATCGGCCCAGTTAACCGAAACTGGTTCAATAGTAATATTGAAGGATTTTTCAATATAATCCAGAAGGGCATCATTTTGGGTATTGGTTACCATATTCTGTATATCCCAGAAACCGATACTGAGAGTAAGATGATTTGTTAAATCCACATGATTCAGTATTTTGGGAGAACCGGTGGTATTTTGCGGGGTAATTATTGTTCCGCCCTGACAGCCGCTTAGTAAGCAGACTGTGATAAGAATTAAGGGAATAAAGCGTTTCACTGTCATGACCTCCTCATAATGTAAGCACGGATGTTCGTATTCTTTTATATGATAATTCGCCCGGCATAGGTAAGTTTAGGGAACACAATTCTTATCCTTTCTGGATTTGCCCGGTAAATCATTTAATGCCGCCACTGCTCCGCATGATTCCGATAAGCGGTAGGAGTCGTTCCGGTAATTTTTTTAAATACTTTTGCAAAATAGAAATAATCCCGGTAACCTGCCTGCGAAGCGATTACCGCAACGGACAAATCTGTATGAGATAAGAGATAGATGGATTGTTCAATGCGTAAATTCGTCAGGTATGTACTGAAGGTTTCACCTACTTCCTGGCTGAATAGCTGACTGGCATAATTGGGATTGATGGAACAAAGATCCGCTAAATTCTGAATGGATATATCCTCCGAGTAGTGGGCATTGGTATAATTAAGCATATTTTGAACCATTTTATTATCCACCTTAACCTGCTTAAAACGTTTATCTGCATTTTCCCCTGAGGGAACTACCAAACTTCTCTGGCTGTTTTCCAGCTGATCATAGGCCTTCTGCATAGCATCAATTAGTTCACTTTTAGAAAAGGGTTTCAGGCAATATCCGACAGCATTATGGAACATCGCTTTCTGTGCATATGCAAATTCGGCATATCCGCTGATCATGATAAAAAGTGTTCCCAGATGCATTTCATTTACCGTCTGCAGCAATTCTAAACCGCCCATACCAGGCATCTGAATATCGACAAATGCCAGATCGGGATTAGATTGTTTCATAAGCGCAAGACCGGACAGTCCATCATAAGCCTCCCCGGTTA
Source organism: Bacillota bacterium (assembly GCA_023418475.1). Taxonomy (GTDB): domain Bacteria; phylum Bacillota; class Clostridia; order Lachnospirales; family Lachnospiraceae; genus Mobilitalea. The sequence goes on along the minus strand of JAEZZO010000009.1, from coordinate 91,385 downwards.
TTTCGAAATATTCCTGATCCTTAATGGTAGATGCGAGACTTTTGACAACCCATTTCTCATCATCGATGATGACAGCACGATACATGTAATTTCTCCTTTCAACGACTAGAATTTGAATGCCAAAAGCCTAAAATGATTTGCGGGATGAATATATATGCACTCATATTCAACTGCATAACCTGGATCAGGCTTATGACAATCGAATCACGACTAGGTAATTGCGAAGTGCAAGTACATCGGTAAGATTTAAGTGTCTAATCTTACTTGGGTAAAGATTTTTAATGTTTAAAAAGAAAGATAGACGGATATCAACTCGTCCGAAAGGGCAGTTCCATCAGAAGCTTAGTACCGATACCTTCCTCAGAAGTAATAGAAAGCCGGTAAGGTTCACCGTAGTATAACCTAATTCGGCTGTTTACATTCTGTAATCCGATGTTGCTCTCAGAGGAGGTCTGAGACTGTGTAAAATTCTTCGAAGGTACAAAGTCCGAGCCTTCGAGCAATTCCTTAACATAAGTCAGACGATCCCCGGTCATACCAATGCCGGTATCATTAACCCAGAGAAGAAGAGTCTTCTTTGTTTCATGATGCTTACCGCCAATAAAAAGGGCTCCCTTCTTCAGACTTTTTTCCAGCCCATGCTTTACAGCATTTTCTACCAAAGGCTGAATAATCATTCTTGGTATGAATGCATCCAGAACATCCTCTGTAAAATCATAATGAACCGTAAATCGATCTTCAAAACGTGTCATCTGTATGGTTACATAGGCCTTCATAATTTCAAGCTCCTGTTTCACAGTTACAATATCATTTCCGAGGCTGTAACGGTAAATCCGGGATAATGCCTGGGTGATATCAATAATTCCGTTGGAATTGTTTTCAGATGCCATCCCGCAGATCAGAGTTAAAGTATTATATAAAAAATGTGGATTGACCTGACTTCTTAAGTAAGCCAGATCTGCTTTTCGTTTACTCATTTCGAGCTCATACATTTTTGTATAGGAACTGAAAATATCATGATTTAAATTGTTTATTTCATCCATCATATCATTGAAGGAATTGGAAATTAACTGAATCTCCAGACAGCTGTTCATTTTCGGATCATCCGGTAGCCTTTCATGCATCGCCTTCTGCTTTCCGGTACTGATTTTGTCCATAATATTGGTTAACTGGCGAAAGGATCTGGTAATTCTGCCCGAAAACATTAAAATCATTGAGATAGCGATTAAAAATATAATCAAGATCAGTATTAATTGCGGAAGTAACGTTTTGGCAATTTTTTTGCTATAAATGGATTTATTCACAAAGGTATATATCGTTCCGTCCTCGGCATTAACCTGAAACTGCCGGCACATATAGGTTTGATGATTGAAATTTAATGTGAAGGTATCCTTATTCGGATCAAGCTTCTGAAGCTCCTGAAATAATCCTTCTTCGCCAAGCACTAGCTGATGATTTGAATTTACAAACATCAATTCGGTAGGAACGATATTCTCATCATAGAGATAATCGCCTAGGATCGTGGAGGGATTAATTGTGACAAATAGTACTCCAATAAATTTAGAGGAGGTTGCCGAAAGCTTATAGATTGGAAAAGCAATAATCTGGCAGACATAATTCGTTCCATCAATGATTAGGTTGGATTTGTCCAGAAAGTGTATTGGCGCACCGCCATAATCAGGAATGGAATTGTATAGGGACTGATACAGGGATAGATCACCGATTAAATTAGCACTGTTTTTTGTCTCACCGATTAATGCAATATCCAGAATACTGTTATTTAGAAATTTAGTATTACTTAGCAGATTAATGATCTGCTGGTATAAAGTAAACTTTTTCTCTGTTTCCGTTGCAACCAGATACCGTTGTACAGATTGATTGTAGGCAATGCTGGAGGCAATATTTTGGATGTCATTCAGATTTTTCTCGGTTGATTGCAGCACATGCCTCGAATAGAGTTCCTGATTGTTTTTAATTGTATTAATCAGCAGATCAGAATACGAGTGAACGCTATAAATACAAACAATGATAATACAAAGACCAAGAGTACCAATCAGGTACAATATAATGTTTTTTAATGGTAGTAATTTTCGTTTCATTCGAATAAATATACCTGCCCTTTCCGTCTGGGTTGTAATCTATGTCCTGAAATACCGTTGGAATTGGTCTCCGTTTCTGACTTAGACGACACACAGGCATTTACTCCTTCGCTTATTGTACAACGAAACAGGTATGCCTAGTATGGAATATTTTAAAATAAATATGGAAAAAAATCAAATTACTCGTAAAAGCATACGTAATTTACATAGAAGATATAATCCGGCTACATTTATTCAATGGGTAATTTCTTTATAATATGATACAGGAGGATTTGTAAGGCAAAGTCCTACTCTGCTTATGAAGCTGGATATAGAGACACCCATATACATCCAGCAAATAGATATTAGGCTTTTGACATCCAGATCATGCGATTTGTATTTTATCACCAAAAAGTGCCATACAAGAATTTAGATGTTCATTATGCAGAGAAAGGAGGAATACTGACACCGATAGCGGAAACAGGAAGGAAAGGAGCTTAATAGAAGTACTCGGTATACTTAAGAATTAATTTAGGCAGCTTCCGTTCGTTCAGAGAGAAGAAGTAGGTTTTCATGGGGGAAGAACGGGGAATATGTAATTTCTAAAGAGAATATGGAAAAAAATCAAATATATCTCAAATTGTATAAGGATTTTGCATAATGATTCTAAGTAGTCTACATTCAAAACTATATATATTTACCATATAATGAGTTCATTACAGGAAGATACAGTCATGCGAATGAGACAATAAGCAGTGAGAAATGGGGAAAATTATGACAAATAAAAATAAGAAGGCTGCACCATTCAATCTGTCGGCAGGGCAGCGAATGAGCAGGTTTTCTAAAACATTATGGAAGCAGAGAGAACTGGTACTTCTAACAATACCGGCAATGGTTCTGATCATTATATTTAAATTTGGACCGATGTATGGAATTTTGATTGCATTAAAACATTTTAAAACAAAGCTAGGTATCTGGAACAGTCCATGGGAAGATCCGCTGTTTGCAAACTTTATCCGTTTTTTTAATTATGTGGACTGTGGTACGGTAATCTGGAATACGGTGAAGGTGGGTGTGGTAAGCCTGTTGTTTACCTTTCCTGCACCAATTATTTTTGCGCTTTTGCTGAATGAAATAAGAGTTCGATGGTTCAAAAGTACAGTACAGACGATTTCCTACATACCCTATTTTATTTCCGTAGTTGTTATCGTGGGTATGCTAAACAATTTCGGTTCCATCGATGGTGTATTTAATACACTTCGCGGCTTTATCGGACTTGCGCCCGTTAATATGAATTCAGGCAGTAAGTATTTTCTGCTTTTGTATGTGGGGTCTGCGGTATGGCATGGAATGGGATGGGGATCGATTATGTATCTGGCGGCCTTGTCCAATGTTGATACCACTTTATATGATGTTGCTAATATTGACGGTGCAAATCGATGGCAGAAGATAAAAAACATTGCCTGGCCGACTATTTTACCGACAACAACGATTCTTTTGATTATGAATACCGGATACGTCCTTCAGTCTGATTATACCAAGGTTTTGCTAATGCAAAATGATACGAACAGAAGTCTGATTGATGTGATTGGAACCTATGTATACCGGGTAGGTATAGCACAGGGAGAATTTGAATATGCTACGGCGGTTAACCTGTTTGTTTCTGTGGCAAGTCTTATTCTGGTATATTCAACTAACCGTATTACCCGGAAATTAAGTCCGGAAAACAGCTTATGGTAAAGGAGACCGGCGATGAAGAACAGGAATAAAGTAAATAACAAGATACATGTTGGGAGTTATGCCTTTGATATCATTCTCGTAATAGTCATGATAGCAATTGCGATCGTAATGATCTATCCCTTTCTGAATATCATTGCAATTTCCCTCAGCAGCAATGCGATGATCAGTTCCGGCAAGGTCACCTGGTGGCCAAAGAATCTCAACCTGAGAGGGTATGAAATCGTCTTTGGACAAAGTGATATCTGGATTGCCTATAAGAATACGATTATATACGCTGCCCTTGGTACGGCTATAAATCTGCTGCTTACCTCGATGATAGCATATGCACTGATGAGGAAGGATTTTGTACTCAGAAAACCAATTACGATTATGCTCTTAATTACAATGTTCTTTACAGGCGGTACAGTTCCGACCTATATTATCATATCAAAGCTTAAGCTTCTTAATTCAATGTGGGCACTTGTGCTGCCAAATGCGGTATCAGCATACAACATATTTGTGTATCGCGCATTTTATAAAGGAATATCCACGGAAATAAGGGAAGCGGCTATGGTAGACGGAGCAAGCGAGTTTCGTATTCTGTTTCGGATTTATATGCCACTCTCAAAAGCATTGTATGCGTCCTTTGGATTATTTTCCGTAGTATTTATTTGGAACAGCTTCTTTGAGGCATTACTCTATATTAAGGATGAGGCAAAGCAGCCTATACAGATGATTTTACGTAAGATCTTATTTACCTCGGGTGCGGCTGGCGGAACCTTTGACGGTGTCAGTGAAATGGTAAGAAACGGAGCCATTAATCCGAAAAATGTACAATATGCATGCATCATCGCAACCATCGGACCAATTCTGATCGTTTATCCATTTGTTCAGAAATATTTTGCACAGGGGGTTCAGATTGGTGCGGTGAAAGGTTAACATGCAAATTTTGCTAGGTAATTGTGAGACTATAAAATTATCATAATTGTGTACACAGAAAATACATGTCCCGAAACAAAAGTGAAGCGGAGGGAGCGTTAACGCGCAGAATATGTATTTTTTATGTTACAACAGGACTATATTATTTCGCATTTGTCTGTATGATTAGAAAGTCACGATTTAGATAACCTTACTGTTTCGCATTTGTCTATATATTTTAGTTTCAGAAAGGAGAAATTTATGAAAAAGAAAGTTATAGCATTATTTATGGTGGCAATTATGTGCTGTTCACTGCTTACCGGCTGTAAGGGGAAGAGCAAAGACGCAGAAACATCAGCAGATGACACCAGCGTAAGCACGCAGGAGGAAACTGCTACAGTCGCACCAACCAAAGCAGCATCCGGTGAATTAAGCTTTCCTAAACTGCCTGATAACACCCTTTCCATTAAGGTGTCCATTCCTAATTTCGGTACATCACCGGAAGGAACTAAAATCCAGCAGAAATGGCAGGAGAAGATGGAGGCTTACTTAGGCTGTAAGCTTGCTATTACCTGGACGATAACTCCCTGGCAGGATTTTAGAACCAATGAACCTGTACTGCTGCAGTCTGGTGATCTTCCGGATGTATCCTCTTATTCCCAGGCTTCTATGATTAATGAATACGGAGCAGACGGAGTGGTTCTTGATATTGCAAAGTATAAGGATTATATGCAATATTATCCTTCCTTTGTGAAAGACACAAATGGCGGTGAAAAATTCGCCTATAATCCGGACGGAACAGCATATTACTTTATGGATGGCTTTGTAAATCCTGATAATAATACAGGTGCTCAGTCCTTTACTTCCTTTGCTTACCGCTTTGATCTTCTAAAGAAGTTCAATTTAACGCCTGCTTCTACGCTGGAGGAGTTCTCGGCATTATGTGCTAATGTAAAAAAACTAATTGAGGATGGTAAAATCGATGCGAAATATGTAATGACCAACTCAGATAAAAATTATGCGTTTTACCGTGGCTTTGTAGGTATCTTCCATACCTGGGATACTACCTATTGGAATGGTTCCTCCTGGTCCTTTGGTCCAATTGAGGATAATTTCCGTGAGATGTTAAAATATCTGAATGGTTTATATAATGCAGGATATATTGATCCGGAATTTGCTACCGATGATGGAGCTGCTTGTACAGAAAAGGCTGTGAATGGCAATATTGCAATGATACCGACGCTTTGGTCCGGAATGGCAAGAACATGGAATGCACAATCAAGTGTGGATGGCATGCAATGGGGACTGGCATATCTTCCTTCCGATGCAACTTATGGAACAGCATGGAAATGGGGCTCTAAGCAGACTGGCAAATCACTTCAGAGTCAGATGGGCATTATTATTTCCGCTGATACGAAATATCCGGAATGGGTTGTAAGAATGATCGATTATCAATATTCCGATGAAATGATTGAATTGATGAACTGGGGTGTGGAAGGTGATACCTATACCAAAGATGCTTCTGGTAATCATACCTACTCCGATGCAATTACGAAGGCAGAGGATCCCGTACAGGCTTCTTCTAACCTGGGAATTATGGCCGGCGGTGTATGCCGAACCGGAATTCCATTTGTTCCGCAGACCTTTGAATCCATGACAGAATTACTTCCGACCGAGCCTTGGTGGAATGCGAAAGACAGCTTCTATGAGGGACAATATTGGATTGAATCCGGTAAAATCGGCGGTGAGGACTCTGTATCACCTTTTGACCGCACTCCGGTGCTTTCTCTGAGTGATCAGCAGTCTACGGATAAGGCAGAACTGACAACCAATTGTGAGACCTATGCAAAAGAAAATGCACTGAAATTTATCACCGGTGAATGGGATGTAAATAACGATAAACAGTGGCAGGACTATGTAAGTGGGGTTAAGAGTCAGGTTGTTGATTTTGATGGTACAATAAAGATGCTTCTGGATAAATCTGATCTTTCCTCGATTAGTAAATAGTGCTATCCAAAAGTTTAAAAAGGGGATGCCAATAGCATCCCCTTTTCGATAAAATGAATTAGAAATAATAAATTAGTAAGGTAATAAGATAATGAAACAAATTCTGTCAAGATACCGATGAAATGGATGTTTCCGAATACTTTGAAGAAAACCGGTGAAATGTCAAGGAAGGAAAGCGGTTATGAAAAGAGTAGAAGAATTATTAAACAACCAGGGCGGAAGTTATATTCTTCCGTTTTTATGGATGCATGGGGAAAATCATGAGGTAATCAGGGAAGAAATGGACCGGATTGAAGAATGCGGTATTCGTGAAATCTGTCTGGAATCTAGACCGCATCCGGATTACTGTGGTCATGGATGGTGGGTGGATGTTGATTTTATTATGGATGAGGCAAGAAAGCGCGGACTGCGTATCTGGATACTGGATGATGATAAATTCCCTACCGGGCATGCAAATGGAGCTTTTTTGAAGAAACCTGCGTTAGCAAAGGTTTATCTGGCAGAACGTCATATGGATATCCTAGGACCGGCGAATAACGGTTCGGTGTTAATCCGTCCTTTTTTGGGAGAAGACGGTAAGCTGCTAGCCGTTTTAGCCTGTAAAAAACCGGATGCTCAATCACTTGCCGTATCGGAAGAGGATGTCATTGATCTCACCGGTCAGGTGCATGACGGCTTAGTGTACTTTGAACTTCCGGAAGGAAGATACCGCCTGTTTCTTCTTTATACGACACAGCTGCGCGGCGGCAGACCAAACTATATGAATTTGATAGACAGCGAGTCAGTTAAAGTTTTGATTAATGAAGTGTATGAAAAGCATTATGAACATTATAAGCATGATTTTGGAAAAACATTTGCAGGCTTTTTCTCCGATGAGGCGGAGATTGGCAATACTATGGGGTATGATTTTCACGAGCTCCTGGGGAAGAGAGATGTAAAACTTCCCTGGAGTGAAGAATTATTGAAGGAACTACGTCAAATATGGAAAGAAGAACTGGTGTATCAACTTCCTGCACTTTGGTATGATATGGGGGAGAAAACGGCTAAGGTCCGTTCACAATATATGGAAGCAGTTACAAAGCTGGTTGCGGAATGCTTTTCCGGACAGCTGGGCAGCTGGTGCAAAAAACATGGAGTGGAATACATCGGCCATATTATAGAGGATGATAATGCACATGCCAGACTTGGCTGCAGCATCGGACATTACTTCAGGGAACAGAGCGGGCAGCATATGTCTGGAATTGATGTGGTGCATCATCAGATTATTCCGGGATTTGAAGATAAAATACATCAGTGGATTGCAGGCGATTGCGACGGAGAATTCTTTCACTTTGGTCTAGCGAAATTAGGCAGTTCCTGTGCTCATATTGATCCGGAGAAAAAGGGCCGGGCATTGTGTGAGATTTTTGGAAATTACGGTTGGGCAGAAGGAGTTTCGCTTATGAAATGGCTGACTAACCATATGCTTGTGAGAGGAATTAATAAATTTGTCCCGCATGCATTCTCCATGAAATTTCCGGATCCGGATTGTCCGCCGCATTTCTATGCAGGAGGTAATAATCCGCAGTATCCATTTTTTATACAGCTGATGCGGTATATGAACCGGGTCAGTCATCTGGTCAGCGAAGGAACACATATAGCGGATGCGGCAGTATTGTATCATGCAGAAGCAGAATGGGGAGGTAAAAAGGTTCAGCTGTTCCAACAGCCGGTCAGAAAGCTTTTAGAAGCACAACTGGACTGTGATGTGATACCGGCAGATATTTTTGCGCAGGATTACGTGAAAGTAGAGGAGAAACAGCTGGTCATTTTGAAGGAAAGGTATGGATGTCTGATTGTTCCCTATTGTGAAGCAATACCGGAAGGAGCAGTGGATTTTATCAGGAAGGCAGCCGCGAAGGGACTGATCATCTATATGGTGGATCATCTGCCTGAGACGGATACTATGGGCAATACTCTACCGCGAGAATTTGGAAACGCTGTAAACGTAGTAAGGCTGCAGCAGCTGGTCAAAGCAATTAATCAGCATCAGAAATCACCGTTATACATTTGGAAAACACTGAAAACTCTTCGTTCCTACTGCTATCAGCAGGAGGATGGCAGAATATTTTTGCTTTTTAATGAAAATACAAAGGAATCTGTCGATACAAATGTTACCATTTCAAAAGGTGAATTTACAGCAATGGAAGAGTATGATGCTATGAATAATAAAATTACCAATTATGCAATACAACACAATACCTTTCGGCTCTACCTGGAACCCGGTCAGATGAAAATTTTAATTCCAAATCGAAGGAAAGTATTGCATAAGCAACCTATTTGTGTAAACAGAATAAAAATCAACTGTGAATGGAGGGTATTGCTAAAGGAAGCCGGACGAAATACAGACTTTAAAGAAAGACTAATTCTGAAGGCGGACGAGAAGCTTCCGAATATGAATGGTCCGAAGTATTTCAGTCATTTTTCCGGCACCTTCCGGTATGAAGGGAGATTTGAACTGAAAGAAGTGAAAGAAAAGCAATGTATGCTATTCCTGCCAAAGTTTGGGGATTGCGCAAAGGTAAGTATTAATGACCGGGAAGCCGGCATGCTACTGTCTAGTCCGGACCGGATCGAAGTAACAAAGCTCTTACAAAAGGGTAATAATATATTAGTCATAGAAGTTGCCAATACATTGGTTTGGAGGCTAAGGGACGGAGCCTCCACGCATATGCAGCTGGAAGCCACAGGTCTTGGTGAGGCACCGGTACTAGAATTCTATGAATAATTCCGGAGAAAGATAAAACCATACGGAGTACATACAGTCGGTAATAAATTGAATGCATAAAACAGAGCACAGAAATGGAGCTGATTATGAAGAAAAATGGTTTATTTGAAAAAACACAAGCAGTTTTACACGGAGGAGATTATAATCCGGAGCAATGGCTGGATCGTCCTGATATTTTGAAGGAAGATGTTTACCTGATGAAACAGGCAGGTATTAACGTAGTAACCCTGGGAGTATTCTCCTGGTCGGTTTATGAGCCGGAGGAGGGGGTATTTCATTTTGAATGGCTAAAGGAAATGATGGACCGGCTTTACCAGAACGGAATTTATACGATACTTGCTACACCGTCGGGAGCAAGGCCGGCCTGGCTGGACGCAGCATATCCGGAGGCAATGCGGGTAAGTGCGGACGGTGTGCGTAATCATCACGGGGTACGGCACAATCATTGTATGTCATCGCCGCATTACCGGGAAAAGGTGTCTGTGATAGACCGGAAGCTGGCAGAAAAGTTTGGAAACCATCCGGGACTTTTGCTTTGGCATGTTTCCAATGAACTGGGAGGAGAATGCTATTGTGAGCTTTGCCGCGACAGGTTCCGTGAGTACCTGCGCAGGAAATACCACAATGATATAGAAGAGCTTAACCGTGAATGGTGGACTACCTTCTGGAGTCACCGCTATAATTGCTTTGAACAGATCGAACCGCCTTATCGAAATGGAGAAGGCAGTATCAACGGATTGCTTTTGGACTGGAAGCGTTTTAACACCTGGAATATGACGGATTATATGAAGTCAGAGATAGCGGTTTTAAAAGAACTGACACCGGACATCCCGGTTACCACAAATTTTATGAGATTGTATAAAAGTCTGGATTATTATGAAATGGCAAAGGAGCTTGATCTTATATCCTGGGACAGTTATCCGGCTTGGAATAATGATGGAGAAGCCATTGTAAAGACTGCCTATGAGAATGCCTTTGATCATAGTGTCATGCGCTCCTTTCGGAAGGATAAGCCCTTTTTGCTCATGGAAAGTGTACCAAGCCAGGTAAATTGGCACCCATATAACAAGCTGAAGAGGCCGGGTGTCCATAGGCTGTCCTGCCTTCAGGCAGTCGCCTGTGGTTCCGATATGGTGGGATATTTTCAGTGGAGAAAGGGAAGGGGGTCTTATGAGCAGCATCACGGGGCAGTCCTGGACCATCTGGGAAGAAGTGACACCAGAGTGTTCAAAGAGGTGGAAGAGGTCGGAGCTATTCTTAAGAAGCTCTCTTGTGTTACAGGAAGCCTGGTAAGACCTGAGATTGCCCTCCTATTTGACTGGAACAACCGCTGGGCGATTGAGGATATGGCTGGTCTTAGTAACGATAAAAAATATGAGGACACCTGCAGGAGCATTTACAGTAGTATGCTAAGTAATGGTGTTGATGCGGATATCATATCCCAGGGAGCAGATTTTTCCGGCTATAAGGTTCTGATTGCTCCAATGCTTTATCTGTTAAAACCGGATACAGCAGCTAAGCTGAAAAGATATACGCAAGAAGGAGGAATCCTGATAGCAACCTATCTGACCGGTTATGTAAATGAGAATACTTTGTGCTATCTGGGAGGATTTCCGGGTGATGGGCTGCGAGACCTGTTCGGGTTATATACAGAGGAGATTGATACATTGTATCCGGCAGATAAGAACGCAGTAGTGTTCCGGCGAGACTTTATTACAGAGAGCTATCCGGTAAAAGATTTTTGTGAAATTATTAAAACAGATACGGCTAGAGTACTTGGAGAATATAAGGAGGATTTTTATGCCGGTACCCCTGCTGTTATGGTGAATGCTTATGGAAAAGGCTTCGCCTATTATATCGGAGCAAGGGTGGAAGAAGCAGGTATGGAGGCGATCCTAAAGAAAATACTTGGTCTTGCTGGTATACAAATTCGCAAGCTGCCGGAAGGAATCGAGTATCATATGCGTTCTGATACAAATTGGAATTATGAGTTCTATCTTAATTTCTCAGAAGAGGAGAATAAGATTACGGATGCTGGCGGAGGGAAAAATCTGTTAACTGGAGAAGAAACAGGTACAGAGTTAACTCTTATGCCTTATGGTGCGGCAGTGGTGCGGAGAAGGAAAATATAGAAGGAATAGAGAAAGTGCGAAAAAAATGTCTTTAAATCGAAAAAAACCGAGAATGCGCAGAGAGATGCATCGGATAAACATCTTTATGCATTTGTCAGAAGAGATAGTAAACAAGGTTAATCGGATACAGATGACAGGATGGAGGTTAATATGAACAGTATTGAGCGCTTTTATAATACAGTCGAAAGAAAGCCGGTGGACCGTCCGGCGGCCTGGCTTGGAATGCCGGATCACAAAGCTTTGCCGGCGCTTCTTGCCTATTACGGACGTAAGGATTTGCACGAGCTGAAGCTTTCCGTAGGAGATGATTTTTATGCAGTTGAGGTGCCTTATCATTCGCCGGAAGCGAATGCCATATATGCCGCATTTGACTGGTATATGGATGGAAATATTGATAATGAGGAACGAACTCTGACAGCGGACGGCTGTTTTAAGGAGGCAGAGGAATTAGAAGATCTGGATTTCTTTCAATGGCCAGATCCCTCTCATTATATTGATATTGAAGAATGCAGGCGCCGTGTAAAAGCTGCTCCTAAGGATAAGGTATTGCTGGGGATGATGTGGTCGGCTCATTTTCAGGACACCTGTGCCGCTTTTGGTATGGAAACGGCATTGATGAATATGATTACCATTCCCGAGATTGTAGAGGCTGTGAATGCTAAAATAATTGAGTTCTATTTGAAAGCAAATGAAATATTTTACGAGGCCGTAAAGGGAAAGCTACATGCTGTACTAATCGGCAATGATATGGGAAGTCAGAGGGGCCTCATCCTGTCTCCGGATATGATACGCAGATTTGTGATACCTGGCTGTAAAAAGCTTGTGGAGCAGGCACATTCCTACGGGTTAAAAGTAATCTATCATTCCTGCGGCTCCATCGCAGATATTATTCCGGACCTTATTGCTGCCGGTGTAGATGTTATTCACCCAATTCAATCACTTGCCTGCAAAATGCAGCCGGAAAAGCTGAAAGCGGCATTTTACGAGAAGGTATCCTTTTGCGGAGGTGTTGATACACAGGAGCTGCTAGTGCATGGAACGGAGGAAGAAGTACAAAGAAAGGTGAGAGAACTTCGTAGCATCTTTCCGACCGGACTCATTCTATCACCCAGTCATGAGGCAATTCTATGTGACATTCCTCCTGCAAATATAAAAGCACTCTTTGATGAGGCACAGAAGGTATACTGATTTATTAAGCTAATCGAAATGCGCTAAGCGCAAATAATGGCAGGATACAAAAAAGACAGAACCGCTTGTCTTGGCCTTTTTCAAAGGTTTGACAGACGGTTTTTCTATGTCAGTAAAAGAAAAACAGTACTGTAAATAAATCACAGCAAAAACCAACAAAAACCACAAAACAACAGTATTTCAATGTTGACAAGTGTTGTATTGAGTGATAATATGAAGACAAACAATTAAAAACCAACAAAAACAACATAACACAGGAGGATTTATAATGAAATCTGAATACGAAATTAAGAAAGAGATATGTGAGATTGGTAAAAGAATTTATAACAAGGGTATGGTAGCTGCCAACGATGGTAACATTTCTGTAAAACTTAACGATAATGAATTTTTATGTACCCCTACCGGAGTCAGCAAGGGCTTTATGACACCGGAATATATCTGCAAGGTTGATAAGGATGGTAAGGTACTTCAGGCGAATGCAGGTTTTAAACCCTCCTCAGAGATTAAGATGCATATGAGAGTATACAAGGAGAGACCGGATGTTACTTCCGTAGTACATGCTCATCCGATGTATGCAACAGGTTTTGCAATCGCAGGCATTCCATTAACACAACCGATTATGCCGGAAGCTGTTATCTCTCTTGGATGCGTTCCGATTGCTGAGTACGGCACACCTTCTACAGAAGAAATTCCGGATGCAGTATCCAAATATCTTCAGTATTATGATGCAGTATTATTAGAGAACCATGGTGCACTGGCATATTCCGATTCACTGCTTAACGCTTATCACAAAATGGAATCCGTTGAGTTCTATGCTCAGCTTTTATATATCTCCAAACAGCTCGGTGGACCGAAGGAATTATCCGATGCACAGGTACAGAGACTTTACGAAATCCGCAGACAGTTTGGCATGAAAGGCAAGCACCCGGCTGATCTGTGCGGTAAGCTTCATAATGGTGAGACAAGCTGCCATAGCTGTGCAAGCTGCCAGGGAAAAGCAGAGAGCACCTCTTCTTCCGAGTCCGATGCTTTTGTATCCGAGATCGCAAAAAAGGTAATCGAGCAGTTAGGTTTAAAATAATCGTTCCGAGAAACATGTCACATATCCCGGAAAAGATATCTGATATGAGAAAAGAGGAATGAATATGATAGACCATTCGAATAAACGAAATTCAAAAAAACTGGCAGAAATTTATCACAGTATCCAAGAAGCTGCACGAGGGGTTGAAAAGGTACAGAGCCAATCAGATGATTGGGAAATGAAGCTTGAACTGCAGCAGGCAGAGAAGACACTGGAGCATACGCAGAAGCAAATTCTGGAGGCCTTGATTACGGATGCGGTTTTGGAACATCAGCCGGCACAGCACAAAGAAAAAGCGAACCGGTTTGGTCTAAGGGAAGCTGTATTGCTTATCGAAGAAGTGGAGAATAAAGCAAAAGAGATGAATTTATCCGTCATTGTTGCAGTCCACAATGCAGCAGCTCAACCGATTGCGGTCCACTGTATGGATAATGCCTATATAGCAAGCTTTGATATAGCTAACAATAAAGCCTTCACCTGCGCAGCCCTCAAAATGTCGACATCAGAGCTTAAAAAATTAAGTCAGCCGGGCCAGAGTTTATACGGAATCCAATTTACAAACCAGGGGAAAATCGTAATCTTCGGTGGTGGAGTAGTACTTATTTATAACAAAGAGATTGTGGGAGCCCTTGGTGTCAGCGGAGGTACGGAAGAACAGGACACAATGCTTGCAGAGTATGGTGGTAAAAGGCTCGAGGAGGTAATGAAATGGTAGAAAATGATGCATTGCTTCAAAGTATTGTGAAGCAGGTATTAGAAAGATTACAGGATACAACAGCTGCAGGACAGACAAAGCAGGAGACCTTGGGAGTTTTTGAAGATATGAAAGAGGCAATCGCTGCAGCAAAGAAAGCACAGGCAGTGATGCAGAAATTATCCATGGACTGCCGTGAGAAGATAATTGCTAATATTCGTAAAATGACAATAGAGAATGCAGAACTGCTTGCAAAGATGGGCGTGGAAGAAACCGGAATGGGCAATGTCCCTCACAAAATCTTAAAGCATCAGCTGCTCGCAGAAAAGACACCGGGAACCGAAGACATCACAACAACTGCATGGAGCGGCGACCGAGGACTTACCTTAATAGAGATGGGACCCTTTGGAGTAATTGGTGCAATTACACCCTGCACTAATCCAAGTGAGACCATTCTCTGCAACAGCATCGGAATGATCGCAGGCGGTAATACAGTAGTATTTAATCCTCACCCGGCAGCCATCAAGGTGTCCAACTATGCAGTTAATCTGGTAAATCAGGCATCTGTTGCAGCAGGCGGACCTGAGAATGTTGCGGTATCGGTTGTAAAACCTACTCTGGAGAGCAGCGAAATTATGATGAAGCATCCGGACATTAAGCTTTTAGTGGCAACAGGAGGCCCTGGTGTAGTTACAACAGTTCTTTCCTCCGGAAAGCGCGGGATCGGAGCCGGTGCAGGAAATCCCCCCGTACTTGTAGACGAAACTGCTGACATTAAGAAGGCGGCAGCAGATATCGTAAACGGATGTACCTTTGACAATAATCTGCCCTGTATTGCAGAGAAAGAGATCGTTGCGGTAGAGCAGATCGTTGATGAGCTGGTATATTATTTAAAGGAAAACGGCTGCTATGCGATTAATCAGGACGAGCAGGAGAAGCTTAGGGCAGTTGTTTTAAAGGATGGAAGGCTAAACCGTAAATGTGTGGGCAAGGATGCAATTACCCTGCTATCCATGATTGGAATAAAGGCTCACGAGAATACCCGCTGCATTATCTTTGAAGGAGAAAAGGAACACCCTCTGATTGCAGAAGAGCTTATGATGCCAATCCTTGGTATCGTGAGAGCTAAGGATATCGACGATGCCATTGAAAAAGCAGTATGGCTTGAGCATGGAAACCGCCATTCCGCACATATGCATTCTAAGAATGTGGATAATCTTACCCGTTTTGGCAAAGCAGTGGATACCGCAATTTTCGTGAAAAATGCTCCCTCCTATGCGGCACTTGGATTCGGTGGTGAAGGCTTTTGCACCTTTACGATTGCCAGCAGAACAGGGGAAGGACTTACCTCAGCCCGTTCCTTTACCAAACAGAGACGCTGCGTAATGTCCGACAGTCTTTGTATCCGTTAATGTGGCGGGAAACTTAGGAAGCATTTATCAACCAGCAAAAAGCACTTAGGTGTTTTTATATAGTTTTTATCCTGCCTGGAGGCAGGATGGAGGTTAGTGTGAAAAATATTTCACACGGCAATTTGTGCGCCGCACAAATCACTGGACTTTGGAAAGGGTATGGTTATTAACATGGGAATGAATTCAGATAAAATTGAAGATATTGTGAAACAAGTGCTTCAGGAATTAAAGAATACGAAAGCAGCTCCGGCAGCTAGCACCAGCAAGGATGTTCCAAAGACAGCAAAGGTTGCTATGTTAACCAAGCTGGAACACATTGAATTAAAAGAATATCCGATCCCTGAGCTTGGCGATGAGGATATTCTGGTTAAGGTAGAGGGCTGCGGTATCTGCGGTACAGATGCACATGAATATAAAAGAGATCCCTTCGGTTTAATACCGGTGGTACTGGGACATGAAGGCACCGGAGAGATCGTGAAAATGGGTAAGAATGTGAAGAAGGACAGTGCCGGAAAGGATCTGAAGGTTGGAGATAAGGTAGTGACCTGTATGATCTTTAAGGATAATCCGGATATCACTATGTATGACCTTAACAAGCAGAATGTTGGCGGTGCAGATGTATACGGATTATTACCGGATGACGACAAGCATTTAAACGGCTGGTTCTCTGATTATCTTGTAGTTCGCGGCGGATCAAGCATATTCAACGTAAGCGATCTGGATTTAGACTCCAGAATATTGATTGAACCCTGTGCGGTTCTTATTCATGCAGTAGAAAGAGCTAAGACAACAGGTATTTTAAGATTTAACAGCAGAGTTGTTGTTCAGGGCTGCGGACCAATTGGACTGATTTGTATTGCAGTACTCCGTACCATGGGTATTGAGAATATTGTAGCAGTAGATGGTGAACAGAAGAGACTTGAATTTGCAAAGCAGATGGGAGCAACCAAATACGTTAACTTTAAGGATCACAAGGGGATTGAAGCTCTTTCGGAAGCGGTTAAGGATGCTTTCGGCGGATACTTCGCAGACTTTGCTTTCCAGTGTACCGGATCGCCGGTCGGACATTCCAATATCTATAAATTCATCCGTAACGGCGGCGGTTTATGTGAACTTGGTTTCTTTATCAATGGCGGAGATGCAACCATCAATCCTCATTTTGATATCTGCTCCAAGGAAATCACAACCGTAGGTTCCTGGGTATATACACTAAGAGATTATGCAACAACCTTTGACTTCTTAAAGAGAGCAAAAGGGATCGGACTTCCGATGGATAAGCTGATCACTCATAAATACCCGTTAAGCCAGATTAATGAAGGATTTGTGACAAACCTTAGGATGGAAGGCTTAAAAATAGCAATTGTGAATGAATAAACTACCGGTTAGCGGTCTATGGAGGTAAGAATGGGAGAGGCACTTGGCTTAATAGAAGTATACGGTCTGGTAACAGCTTTTGTAGCAGGAGATGCGGGCTGTAAGGCAGCAAATGTTACAATAGAAGCTTTTGACCGTAATAAACCGGCAAATGCGGATAAACTTCCCGTCCCTTTACTTGTTACAGTAAAGTTTCGCGGCAGCATGGATGACGTTAAAGCAGCAGTCGAAGCTGCGGAGGTAGCCGCCGAGCAATTAGCCGGAGTTGTAACGAAGCACATTATAGCAAATCCGGTAAAGGATATTGAAAAAATGCTAGAAATCAGCGCATTTGACAAGAACTGATAAATGTAGATAATAGTTTATAGGATCTAATTGCGAAACAATATAGTTGTCTGAATTGTGTACACAGAAGGTGCATATTCCTCCGCTCCAACGCTCCTTCCGCTTAACTTCCGCTCCGGAACATGTACCTTCTGTGTACACAATGATAAAATTATTCGAGTTTCGCAAGTATCTGGAAGGTTTTATAGAACAGGAAGGAGAAATACTCCTTCACCAATAACAGGAGGAGTATTCTTCCAAAACATATAACAGGGAGGAGAAATCCTCCACAAAACAAGGAGGAGAAATCCTCCACAAAACAAGGAGGATTATTTATTATGGCACAGGAAGCATTAGGAATGGTAGAAACAAGAGGATTAACAGCAGCAATTGAGGCTGCAGATGCAATGGTGAAAGCAGCAGAAGTAACAATGATCGGAACAGAAAAAATCGGATCAGGACTTGTAACTGTTATGGTTAGAGGTGATGTAGGCGCAGTAAAAGCAGCAACTGAGGTTGGTGCAGCCGCAGCTTCCAAGCTTGGTGAATTAGTAGCAGTTCATGTAATTCCTAGACCACATACAGATGTAGAGAAAATTCTTCCGAGACTGTAGGGCTAATGGAAAGGTATGGACGAAAATGAAAGCTTTTGGATTTATCGAAATACCGAGTGTTACGGCTGCAATTGAGGCACTAGATGTAATGTGTAAAACAGCTGACGTAGAATTTGTTACCTGGGAGAGAAAATTAGGCGGAAGACTGGTGACAATTATCGTTCAGGGGGACGTATCTTCTGTAACACAAGCAATTGAAACCGCAGCGGCAAATGCGATGAAGCCCTGTGTTCATGCCGTAATTGCTAATCCGCATGAAGAAACAAGAAAAATGGTAAGCATCAGTGCAGCAAGGCTGACAGGTGGTGAGAAATAGTGGCAGAAAGAAAAAAGCAGGTTAAAAATGAAACTGCCAAGGAAGCTGTAAATGAGACAGCCGACACGAATAAAGTTTCCGGCACGAAAGAAACGGCTGACCTAATAGTAGCGAAGGATACAAAGAAGGTAAAAGTTACAAAAGAAATATCCAATACAAAAGAAGTAACAGACAAAGAAAAAGCTTCCGATGTGAAAAAAGAAACCGAAACAGAGGATGCAGAAAAGTTAACGAAGCCTAAGGAGGAGAAATCCTCTACAACAATTAATAGGAGGAATCATCAAATGGCACAGGAAGCATTAGGAATGGTTGAAACAAGAGGTTTAGTAGCAGCAATTGAAGCAGCAGATGCAATGTCAAAAGCAGCAAATGTAACATTAATCGGAACCGAGAAAATCGGATCAGGACTTGTAACGGTTATGGTAAGAGGAGATGTTGGTGCAGTAAAGGCAGCAGTTGAATCTGGTTCAAGTGCTGCATCCAAGCTTGGTGAATTGGTTGCTACCCATGTAATTCCAAGGCCTCATACAGATGTAGAGAAAATTCTTCCTGTAGTAAAATAATTCAAGTTTATTGTAAAACTTGAAAAGTATTATTGTATACGTAACACGTAGGTTCCGGCGTGACTATTTAACAGAAGGAGCACTGGATATTTAATATTTTAAGAAGAATTCAGAATGGAATCAGCCGGCTTCATTCTGAACTTCTTCTTACTATAAGACAGAAGTATTTATCTTGTTTATTCTCTATAGATGATTTGAATGTCAAAGTTAGTAAAATAGAGTGATATGTGCATCAAAGAATAAGAAATAGAGTTATTGGATTTGGATGCGATCATAATTAATCTGATATAAATTTGTATTTGGCACTGAAATCATGTATGGATCTATGATTTACAATCCGGAAATCTATCCATACATAGAGCTGGAATCATTCAGAAAGAGCAGGTGGAAGCTTGAACGATAAAACAGTAGAGCTGGTAACAAAAATGGTAATGGAAGTCATGAAGCAAGAGCAGGTGGCAGAGGAAGGGTATATCGTACCTGTGGGCGTATCCGCAAGACACGTTCATTTATCGAAAGAGGATTTAGAAACGCTGTTTGGCAAAGAGTATGAATTAACAAAGAAGAAAGAATTAATGGGTGGTCAGTATGCTGCACAAGAATGTGTAACGATCGTTGGACTGAAGCTCCGTGCTATAGAAAATGTCAGAATATTAGGGCCGCTTCGTGTAAAGTCACAGGTGGAGGTATCCGCTACTGATTCCATCAAACTTGGAATAAAGGTTCCAATCAGAGAATCGGGGGATATCGAGGGATCAGCACCCGTAGCACTTGTAGGACCGAAGGGAGTTTTGTACTTAACCGAAGGCTGTATCATTGCAAAGAGACATATTCATATGTCGCCAAACGATGCAAAAGCAGCTGGAGTAGTAAACGGCCAAATTGTTTCCGTGAAGACGGATAATGAACGCGGAACCATTTTCAATCATGTACTGATCAGAGTAGATGAAAGCTATACTCTGGAAATGCATATTGATACGGATGAAGCAAACGCATCGAATATAAGAACAGGTAGTACGGTTGAAATTATAAAAAATATGTAAGTAATAAAATCATAGCCAGGAAAGATGATAAGGTGAGAGCATGGTTGTAGGGAAAGTAGTGGGAACCGTTGTAGCAACAAGGAAAAATGAGAATTTAGTTGGAAGCAAATTCTTAATCATACAGCCGATGGAAAAAATGGATCGCGGCGGCAGATTTATTGCAGTGGACAATGTCGGTGCGGGTATCGGAGAAACCGTTCTTGTTGCAACCGGAAGTGCTGCCCGGATAGGATGTAACTTGGAGAATTCCCCAATTGATGCAGCCATCGTAGGCATAGTAGATAATGTTACAGAACAAGATTAATGGTCACAAATAGTAAAGTCAGCCACAAAGCGGTATAATTAGCTTATTTAACATCTTAAACTGATTTTTATTAGGAAGCATAAATCATTCATCTTAGCATAACTGAAGAGGTAAAAATGGATCGTAAGGAATTGATAAATATTGTCAAGGAGAATGGAGTAGCAGGTGCGGGTGGTGCCGGTTTTCCTACGTATGCGAAACTTACACAGCCGGTGAAAACAATCATATTAAACTGTGCGGAATGTGAACCGCTGCTGAAGGTGCACAGACAGCTGCTGCAGCAGAAAGCATATGAAATTATGCACACACTAAATCAAATTGCAGATTGTCTGGAAGCAGAAGAGATATTCCTGGCAATGAAGGAGGCATACACTGAAACGGTAGAAGCGGTGCAGGCAAACCTCCCTTCCTTCCCGAGACTTACTATAAAGCTGTTACAGGAGGTATATCCTGCCGGTGACGAAGTGATATTGATTTATGAGACGACAGGAAAAGTAGTTCCCCCGGGAGGAATTCCGGTGGAGGCCGGAGTAGCGGTATTTAATGTAGAGACCGTTTGGAATATTTATAACGCTGTTATTAACAGGCATCCGGTGTATACGAAGCATTTAACGATTGCAGGGGCCGTGAAAGCTTCTGTAACTGCTGAAGTTCCGATTGGTATGTCGGTTAAGGATGTGGTCAATCTGGCAGGCGGAACAGTAATAAAAGAGCCTGTTTATATCATGGGCGGACCGATGACCGGCAGTATTGTGAAGCCATATGATACGGTTACCAAGACAACCAATGCGATATTGGTACTTCCTGCGAACCATTATGTGGTACAGAAAAAGCAGATCAATACTTCAATCGATATGAAACGTGCCATGGCTTCCTGCTGTCAATGTGAGATGTGTACGGATCTTTGTCCCCGTTATTTGCTTGGACATCCGATCTCGCCCCATATGTTTATGAGAGCAGCAACAAGCGGTACAACAAAGCTTGTGGAGCCATTTCTAAATACAATGTTTTGCAGCAGCTGCGGGTTGTGTGAACTGTATTCCTGTCCGCAGGCTCTAAGTCCAAGAACTTTAATCACGCAATATAAGAATGGACTTAGAAGCAGAGGCGTGGCAATCCCGAAGGGAGTATTCGCAAAAGAGGTTGATAGACGCAGAGAGTACCGTGCCGTTCCGATGCAAAGACTCATCGCGAGACTTGGACTTAGTGAGTATGACGTGAAAGCTCCGGTCACTGAGCTGGAGTATAAACCGAAACAGGTTAGAATAAAGCTGGCACAGCACATTGGAGCAAAAGCGGTTCCCGTTGTCAGTAAGGATGAAATAGTACAAGAGGGACAGCTGATTGCTATGGCACAAGAGGGGAAACTATCTCTTCCGGTCCATGCGTCAATTGCAGGTAAAGTCCTGGAAGTGAACGATAATTATATCATTATTAATGCGCCGGAGAGTGTGCATTAATTTAGAAAATTAACTGTCAGTAACAGTTATATCAGGAAATTGGAGGTTGCATATCGTTTATGGGTAAAGCAATTGGTATGGTTGAATATAAAACAGTTTCAAAAGGAATGCTTGCGGCAGATGCCATGTTAAAAGCGGCGGAGGTTGATATTATTGAAGCGCAGACAGTATGCCCCGGAAAATATATCATTTTACTGAGCGGAGAGCTAAGTGCAATCAATGCTTCTGTTGACGCAGCCAGGGCACACTACGCAGTTGATCTGATCGATAGCTTTATCCTTGGTAATCCGCATGAAGCGATATTTCCTGCAATATACGGCACAACGCAGATCGAGAAAATGAAGGCGCTTGGTATCCTGGAAACCTTTTCGGCTGCTTCCATTATTGTAGCAGCCGATGAGGCTGCAAAAACCTCAGAGGTTGAACTTATTGAACTTCGTATCGCAAAGGGAATGTGCGGTAAATCCTATATGCTTTTAACAGGAGAAGTGGCAGCGGTTGAAGCGGCCATTGATAAGGCGAAGGCAGCTGTAGGAGAGAAGGCTATGCTTCTGGATTATTCCATCATAGCCAACCCGGATGATAAATTATGTAAGAGTATATTATGATTAGCCCGACAAAATTCTGAAACCTATTTAATGGATGTATATGGGTGTATTTATATATCCATATGGCGCAGACAGGGCCAGCCATGATTGCCTGCATTTTGCAATAACGGTATGTTAAAGGCAAGTACAGATGAATATATGTACACTCACATACATCGCCATAACCTGTATCAGGCTTTTGCCGTCCATATCATATAGGATATAAATAAGAAAATCAGCAGAGACAGTTATAGCTTTAGAAAGTAGGTATGGGGATGCTTGCTATTGAAAGAAGAAATATCATATTGTCGATACTTCAGAAGGAGAACCGGGTGGTTGTCGGTGATTTAAGCCGGGAGTTTAAGGTTACGGAAGAGACAATTCGACGGGATCTCGAAAAACTGGAGAAAGACGGCTTCGCCAAGAAGACATATGGCGGAGCAATCATCAATGAAAGCCTGAATGTAGATTTGCCCTATACGGTCAGAAAAAAGGCGAATGTAATTAATAAACAGGTAATTGCTGAGGTTATTAATAATATTGTACAAGACGGTGACCACATTATGCTGGACGCTAGTTCCACAGCGGTATATATAGCAAAAAGTTTAAAAAACAAGAAAAATCTTACGCTGATTACAAACTCAATTGAAATCTTGTTTGAATTAGCTGATATTGTTGGCTGGAAGGTACTTTCTACCGGGGGAGTAATGAAGGAAGGCTCACTCTCCCTGGTGGGACATCAGGCTGAGAAAATGATTTCATCCTTTCACGTCGATAAAACGATTGTTTCCTGTAAAGGCGTGGATATAGATTATGGAATTACCGATTCCAATGAACTGGAAGCGAATGTTAAGAAATTAATGCTGGATTCGGCAACTACAAAGCTTCTGGCAGTTGACAATTCCAAGTTTGATAAAATCTCGTTTACAAAAATAGGCGAGTTGTCAGACATCGATACCATAGTAACGGATATCGAGCCGGATCAAAAATGGAAAAATATATTAGATTCCTATCACATCGAAAACTATTACAAATCAAAATAAAGTATAAAACGTTCAAAGTCTGGTTAGGTACAGATCAAATATGATTGTAATTCTATACTGCAATCATTTCTTCGAAGACTTTTGACGAACGAGAAGTAAATCATCTGGGATGCAATTTGTATGCACAGAAATGGAGGTATCAATGGAGAAATATAATGATGAGGATATTGTAAAGAGTCCTAGAATTACCAGATTAATTGAGAATTTATATTCTAGAATGCCTGAAATCGAAGCAGACAGAGCCTTCTTAATTACAGAAAGCTATAAACAGACGGAGGATGCTCCGATTATCATGCGACGGGCGAAAGCCTTTGAACATATTCTTAGTAATATACCGATTACAATTCGCAACGAAGAGCTGATTGTTGGAAGTGCGACACTGGCACCTCGCGGTTGTCAGGTATTTCCCGAGTTTTCCTTTGAATGGCTTGAAAATGAGTTTGATACCATTGAAACCCGAAGTGCAGATCCCTTTTATATTTCGGAAGAGACCAAGAATACTCTGCGGGAAGTATACCGGTATTGGAAAGGCAAGACCACAAGTGAGCTTGCGACTTCTTACATGGCAGAGGAAGCAAAGCTTGCCATTGAACATAACATTTTTACACCCGGTAATTATTTCTATAACGGAATTGGACATGTAACCGTATTATATGATAAGGTTTTAGCGATCGGTTATGACGGCATCATAGATGAGGCTTATGCAGCGATTGGTAAGCTGTCCGTTGCCGATATGGACTATGTAAAACGTAAAACCTTTCTGGAAGCAGTTATTATTAGCTGCAAGGCAGCGATTACCTATGCACAGCGTTATGCCCTGCTGGCTTTGGAAGAAGCAAAGGCCTGCAATGATAACACAAGAAAACTGGAGCTTTTAAAGATTGCGCAGAACTGTGCCAGAGTACCAAAACAGGGAGCAACATCCTTCTATGAGGCTTGTCAGTCGTTCTGGTTTGTACAAATGCTGTTACAGGTAGAATCAAGCGGTCATTCGATCTCTCCGGGACGTTTTGACCAATATATGTATCCGTATTATAAAAAGGATTTGGATAACGGTAAAATTACCCGTGAATTTGCACAGGAGCTTATGGACTGCATCTGGGTGAAACTAAATGACTTAAATAAAGCACGGGATGCCGCTTCGGCAGAAGGCTTTGCCGGCTACAGCCTGTTCCAGAACCTGATCGCAGGTGGTCAGAACAAGGATGGGCAGGATGCCACCAACGATCTGTCCTTTATGTGCATTGAAGCATCCATGCATGTCAAACTGCCTCAGCCATCTCTTTCTGTGCGTGTTTGGAACGGCTCACCGCATGAATTTTTAGTAAAATCAGCAAAACTTACAAGAATGGGTATTGGACTTCCTGCTTACTATAATGATGAAGTTATTATTCCTTCTCTGCAAAACAGGGGACTTACTCTGGAGGATGCAAGAGATTATAATATTATTGGCTGTGTGGAGCCTCAGAAGGCCGGTAAGACAGACGGATGGCATGATGCGGCATTCTTTAATATGTGCAGACCGCTAGAGTTTGTATTCTCAAATGGCAGGGATAAGGGAGTTCAGATCAGCCTGCAGACGGGTGAAGTAGAGAATTTTACAACTTTTGAGGAGTTTTATGCAGCATATCAAAAGCAGATGAATTATATGATAGAGCTTCTGGTAAATGCAGACAATGCCATAGATGTGGCACATGCTGAAAGATGTCCGCTTCCATTCCTGTCAGGTATGGTAGAGGATTGTATCGGAAGAGGCAAGAGTGTTCAGGAGGGCGGAGCAATTTATAACTTTACCGGACCGCAGGGCTTTGGTATTGCTAATATGGCTGACTCTCTCTATGCGATTAAAAAGCTGGTATTTGAAGAGAAGAAAGTCACACTGAAGGAATTTAAAAAGGCACTCGCCATGAATTATGGAAAGGGCATTGATCCGGCGGTTGCAGAAGAAGTGACCAGGGAGGTTGTACGAGGCCTTTACAGTACAGGGAAGAAGGTATCAGAAGCAGATATTGCGGGTATTTATAAAGAAGCATTGGCAGGAGGTATATCGGAGGAAGACAGGAAGAAATTTGATGCTTTGCTGGAATTAATTGATGAACTGCCCAAATACGGCAATGATATCCGTGAGGTTGATTTATTTGCAAGAGAGGTTGCTTATACCTATACAAGGCCGCTTGAGACATTTAAAAATCCGCGCGGCGGACAATACCAGGCGGGTCTGTATCCTGTTTCTGCAAATGTTCCGTTGGGAGCTCAGACCGGTGCGACGCCGGACGGAAGACTTGCCTTTAAACCGGTGGCAGATGGAGTGTCTCCCTCCTCCGGCAAGGATACGCATGGACCGACAGCCGCTGCAAACAGTGTATCAAAATTGGATCATTATATTGCATCAAACGGTACTTTATTTAATATGAAGTTTCATCCCTCCGCACTCAGCGGTGTTAAGGGTCTTGATAATTTTGTTTCCCTGATCCGTGCTTATTTTGATCAAAAGGGAAGTCATATGCAGTTTAATGTCGTGAGCAGGG
This sequence comes from Bacillota bacterium, assembly GCA_023418475.1. GTDB lineage: Bacteria > Bacillota > Clostridia > Lachnospirales > Lachnospiraceae > Mobilitalea. Next base: position 65,233 of record JAEZZO010000009.1, on the reverse strand, counting down.
ACACACTACTGGATGCCCAGAAAAATCCGGAGAATTATAAAACCCTTGTAGTTCGTGTGGCGGGTTACAGCGCTTTATTTACGTCTCTCTCGAGATCACTGCAGGATGATATTATTGCAAGAACAGAACAGCATTAATACGATATGCATGATTTAACGACAAAAGCCGGATTTATATTTTCTAGCTACTATATAATTTACGGATTGAGGTAAAGCAGATGGACAAGATAAAGGGCAGAATTTTTGACATACAGAGGTTTTCCATACACGACGGCCCGGGAATACGTACGATCGTATTTCTGAAGGGCTGCAGGCTGCGCTGCGTTTGGTGCTGCAATCCGGAATCCCAGGAATATGAGATTCAGACAATGCAGGTGCAGGGAAAGCCCAAAATCATCGGCCAGGATGTAACCGTGGCGGAAGTCATGGAGGAAATATTAAAGGACTATCCGTATTACAGAAGATCCGGCGGAGGGGTGACATTATCCGGCGGAGAGGCCTTAAATCAACCGGATTTTGCAGTGGCATTGCTTCGTGCATGTCAGGAATATGGAATAAATACAGCAATAGAAAGTACCGGTTTCGCTGATTTTGAAGTAATAAAGAGATACCTTCCCCATTTGAATTATTTTCTAATGGATATTAAGCATATGGACAGTAAAAAACATGAGGAATTTACCGGAAGACCAAACGGACTAATCCTGGAGAACGCAAGAAAGATAGCAGAGACAGGTATACACCTGATCATTCGTGTTCCCGTTATCCCTACCTTCAACCATACCGTGGAAGAAATCAGAGATATCGCGCTTTTTACAAAATCACTGCCGGGAGTTAAGGAGCTGCATTTGCTGCCATATCACCGCCTTGGACAGGATAAATACGATGGGCTGGGAAGAAAATACACGATGTCTCAGATAGAACCTCCTACCAACGAATATATGGAAGAGCTACTGGAAGCAGCAAAGATATCCGGACTGCATTGCCAGATTGGTGGTTAAATATTACTGCTGACTTGTATCAATTTTAATCTTAGAGTAGGATAGAGTAAAAAGTGAAGAGAAAGCATCTTCACATTAAGAAAAACCCCGAAATGAGCACAGTGGTGCTCATTCCAGGCTTCTTCCCCAATTATTTGGGATGCCGCCTTGCCCCATTTGATTGGAAGTGTATAAAAGGTTCCGGAGAATGGGTTATAAATTAGAGTATAAATAGGAATGAGGAGGTAAAAGTTGAACAATCAGGATATGATAACGAGAGAAGATAAATTAAGAATTATACAGGAAATAGTTCCAGGCAAGCAGATTACGATAGCACATGTGATCGCTAATCCGGATAGAAGCCTGTTTGATAAGATTGGTTTGGAAGCAAGTGCAGCTCACTCTGCCATAGGAATTGTAACCATGACACCCAGTGAAACAGCTATTATAGCAAGTGATCTGGCAACCAAAACCTCTGGTGTGTCACTGGGTTCGGTTGACAGGGTTAATGGAACACTTCTTGTTACCGGCAGTGTATCTGAGGTTGAAGCAGCACTGACCGCGATTGTTGATTTTACCGAAAAAAAGCTGGGATTCACAGTATGTGAGATTACAAGAACATAAGACAATTAGTCACCATTGTGAGCGGAGGAATGAGCGGTAAAAATGAATAAAGACATCATGGATAAATTAACTGTCATAACAGAAGAAGAAAAGCATATTCTGTTTGATCATCCTGAAATTGTGAGAAGTATCTATACCAATAATAAGGAATTTGTGGTAGACAGTAAATTGATGCTGGAAAGCGGTAAATTAATAGACATTCGTCCACACACCAGATTTTTATCCTTTCCGAAGCATAAGCATAATTATATTGAAATCGTCTATATGTGTTCCGGAAAGACAATTCATAATATTAATGACTGTTACAGAGTAATACTCAATAAAGGTGAACTTCTGTTCCTGAATAAAAATTCATATCATTCCATTCTTCCGGCAGGTGAAGATGACATTGCAATCAATTTCATAGTACTGCCGGAATTTTTTGACCAGGCTTTCCATATGATGGAAGAGGAGAATGTTTTGAGAGAGTTTATCCTGGGAGCTTTGCGCAGAGATAATTCGGAAGCTGGTTATCTTCATTTTAAAGTAGCAGAAGTATTGCCTGTTCAAAATTTAGTTGAGAATATGATATGGTCACTGCTTAACCATCTGCCCAACAACAGAAGAGTAAACCAGCTTACCATGGGATTGTTATTCATGCAGCTGCTGAACCACACGGAGAAAATCGAGCAGAACGAACCAGAGCAATATGAACGTAAAATTGTTTTAGCTGTTCTGCGTAACATTGAAGAAAATTATAAGGAAGCAAACCTGACCAATATGGCAGACCAGATGCGACAGCCGATCTATCAGCTTAGCAAATGGATTAAAAATATAACCGGTCAGACTTATAAGGAACTGCTTCAGACCAAGAGACTTAACCAGGCTGCGTATCTTCTTTCCTCAACAATGCTTCCGATTTCGGATGTGATCAGCGCAGTAGGTTATGATAATACCAGTTATTTTCATCGTATTTTCAGAGAAAAATATGGGATTACGCCAAAAGAATACAGGGATAGTCAAATTGGCAGATAGAAGGATTATTTATGCAAATATCCTAAGAGTAAGGAATGATTAATTCTTGCAGTACAGACAGACTTTACGTTGTTTAATGAATTGTAATAACAGCAAATCAGGACGTTATTATAAAAAAATAGCGTTCTTTTTTTTGTTTCATTTTATAGGTATAATGTTATCGTAATACGTAAAATAATATGCTTTATAAGTGGTAGGACGAACAAAGATTACTGGTGATATAAGCAAATATCGTTTTGCTTTTTCAGAATAATATCATAGCAGAAAGGTGTGAAAAGCATGAAGAATTATTACCTTGCAGTCGATATAGGAGCTTCCAGCGGACGGCATATCCTGGGATGTGTTGAAGATAATAAAATTAAAATTGAAGAAATATATCGCTTTGCCAATGGGCTTAAAGAGAAGAATGGACATCTGTGCTGGGATGTTGAACACCTGTTTCAGGAAATTATTAACGGACTTAAAAAGTGTAAAGAATGTGGAAAGTTACCGGTAAGTATGGGAATAGATACCTGGGCTGTTGATTTTGTGCTTTTAGATGAACAGGATCATGTTATTGGTGAAACCGTAGGTTATAGGGATTCTCGTACAAGCGGTATGGATGAAAAGCTTTATAAGCTTATTACAGAAGCAGAGCTTTATGAAAGAACAGGAATTCAAAAGCAGATGTTTAACAGTATCTATCAGCTGTTTGCTGTGAGGGATAAGAATCCGGATTATCTGGAGAGGGCAAAGAGCTTTCTGATGATACCCGAATATTTTAATTATCTGCTTACAGGTGTTAAGAAGAATGAATATACCAACGCCAGTACAACTCAGCTTGTGAATGTCAATACCAACGAGTGGGATTATGAACTGATGGATTTGCTTGGTTATCCACGAGAAATGTTTGGCAAGCTGGAACTTCCGGGGACTGTTGTTGGAAAGATGAAGAAAGATATTGCAGATGAAATCGGATTTGATTTAACAGTTGTGCTTCCGGCAACGCATGATACCGGATCCGCGGTTATATCTGTCCCTGCAACCGAAGATGACATTGTATACATCAGTTCCGGGACCTGGTCACTTATGGGGACCGAAATAATGAAAGCGGAATGCAGCGAAAAGAGCCGCATAAGAAACTTTACCAACGAAGGTGGATATGAATACAGATACCGTTATTTAAAAAATATCATGGGACTTTGGATGATACAGTGTGTGAAGAAGGAATATAAGGATGTATATTCCTTTGCACGTCTTTGTGAGCTGGCGGAAGAAGAAAAGACATTTGCTTCGCGCGTGGATGTTAATAATCAGTGTTTTCTGGCACCTTCCAGTATGATCGGAGCATTGCAGCAGTATTGCCGTGATACAAGCCAACAGGTACCGGAGAAGCCGGGCGAGGTGGCTGCCTGTATTTATCAGAGTCTGGCCGACAGTTATGGTGACACGATACAAGAGCTGGAGGAGATGACAGGGAAGAAATATAATAAAATTTATATCATCGGCGGAGGAAGCAATGCGGATTATTTAAATAAATTGACAGCAGAAAGTACAAAGAAGCAGGTGATAGCAGGTCCTTCCGAAGCGACCGCCATTGGTAATCTTGCTGCGCAGATGCTTCGAGATGGCATATTTACATCACTGAAGGATGCAAGAAAAGGAATTTATGAATCCTTTGATGTTAAGGTTTTCAATTGATTATCCACTAGATATGATTCGATTGTTAAAAGCCTGATCCAGGTTATGTAGATGAATATATATGCACACATGTTCATCTGGCGAATCATTTTTTAGGCATTTGATATTCAAATACTAGATATAGATTATACCCGCAAAGATTCTATGGAACCAGTACCAAGTATGACTAAGCAGAATAAATTATGCAACAACAAGAAAGAGAGGATCAAATAATGTTAAAAGAAAGATATTTAACAGCAAAAGAAATGTATCAGCAAATAGGAGTGGATACCGATGAAGCGGTAAAGAAACTTCAGTCTATTGCAATCTCTATGCACTGCTGGCAAGGTGATGATGTGGCAGGTTTTGAAGGTGTGGCCGAATTATCAGGAGGCATTCAGGCAACCGGTAATTATCCCGGCAAAGCAAGAAATCCGCAGGAATTAATGGCTGATATTGATAAAGCACTATCCTTAACTCCTGGAAAGCATAGAATAAACCTTCATGCCTGCTATGCAATCTTTGAAGACGGGGAGAAGGCAGACCGTGATCAGTTGGAACCGAAGCATTTCAAAAAATGGGTGGAGTTTGCGAAAGAACGTGGCCTTGGTCTTGATTTCAATCCTACTTTCTTCTCTCACCCCAAGGCAGCTTCCGGCCTGACTTTATCAAGTCCGGACGAAGAGATCAGAAGATTCTGGATTAATCACGGAAAAGCCTGCTTGAAAATTTCGGAATATATCGGGAAGGAGTTAGGCAATCCCTGCTTAATGAACATCTGGATTCCAGACGGCTATAAGGATATACCCGCAGACCGCCTATCCCCGAGACAGCGCCTTAAGGATTCTCTTGATCAGATTTTAGCTGAAAAATATGATAAGGATGCAGTAGTGGTATCCGTTGAATCAAAGGTATTCGGTATCGGGGTAGAAGCATATACTGTGGGATCACATGAATTTTACATGAATTATGCTGCAACAAAGGGAGTTATGTGTCTGCTTGATAACGGACATTACCACCCTACAGAGGTGGTATCTGATAAAATTCCTTCCATGCTCCTGTTCTCCGATAAGGTGGCACTTCATGTAACCAGACCGATTAGATGGGATAGTGACCATGTGGTATTATTTGACGATGAATTAAAAGAGATTGCAAAAGAAATCGTACGCTGCGATGCCACGGACAGAGTGCTGATCGGATTGGATTTCTTTGATGCAAGCATTAATCGGATCAGTGCATGGGTAGTTGGAATGAGAAATATGCAGAAAGCATTATTATACGCATTACTGACACCTCATAAAGAACTGGCGACGCTGCAGAAGGAAAGCCGTTTCAGTGAATTGATGGTTATGCAGGAAGAACTAAAGATGTATCCATTTGGTGATGTTTGGGATTATTTCTGCAGCATCAATAATGTACCCGAGAAAAATACCTGGTTTGATGCAGTGAAGGAATATGAGAAGGATGTATTGCTTAAGAGATAATTATAATAATATAGAATGATTTGCCTGACAAAAGTCCTCCTTAGGTTAGGAAGATGAATATAGATACACTCATTATCCATCGGCTTAATGAATTTTAGACTTTGTGGGGGCAATCATATAATAACTGTAATATGTCAAGTGTATTGCATTAAGGAATGTAATAATAAAATCATATTTTTAAAGAAATCGATATGAGTCTTTCCCCTATTTTCAATAATTTCTGATTTGATTGGTAAAGAAATTTACACGAAAACAGGGGAATAACTCTTTTTTTTCAGAAACGTCCTAGAAAATAAAAGCTCTCTTCATGAATTATATATTATAGGATAATGTTGTAAATACAACAGAATTCTGTATAAAATTGTTATATAATACAAATATAAGAGATATAAGGAAATTGTTCATAAATAGTTGTGCAGCAAGATAACAATTTTATGATAGAACGGGATAGAAAGAAGAAAGAAATGCAATCATAATTAATAGGAGGATTGTCGAAGAAATTGACTTCTTTCATCAGATGGAAAGTCGCCAGCGGCGGCGGAAAGAGAGGCAGCTATGACGAAAAATACAATGGAAAGCATGACAAGCATTTATATTAAGAATGTTGCGCACGAAGAAGTAGTATCGCTGGCAAAACAGGTTGATATTTTGCAGGGACAGGTTGTCAGTAAAACACTGGCACAGAATAAAGCAGTTAGTATAACTGTGTTTGCATTTGACAAGGGAGAAGAAATCGGCACCCATGATTCAGATGGAGATGCAATGGTTACCGTACTGGAGGGTACAGGAATGTTTACGGTAGATGGAAAAGAGCATATTGTAAATGAGGGTGAAACCTTGATTATGCCTGCCAAAAAACCGCATGCAGTCTATGCACAAGAAGCGTTTAAAATGCTGCTCGTGGTTGTATTTCCAAGTTAATATAATGTGAACAGTAACCAATTAGTATAAGAATGATAATGAGATGGTATTTTTCTGTAAACATATTATAATAGAATTAGGCAGCCTCCAGCGAGTGACACCCGAATCCTTATGTATAGTATGACATCCTTAACTCATGACGAATGCTTGATAGACTAACCTATTATAGATGACGGAGAATACGAATGAATCTAATTTATCTTTTCCTTTCTGCTTTATTTGCCTATTTTATCAAAGGAATTACTGGGTTTGGCAATACACTCGTAATTGGTGCTTTGTTTTCTTTTGTGATATCGAACCGGCTAACTACGCCGGTGGATCTTCTCCTTGGGATACCGACAAACATATATATGGTATGGAGAGAAAGAAAAAACATCTCTTATAATATTGTGATACCTTTATCAATCATGCTGTTAGCCGGAATTATACCGGGTACCATGCTGCTGAAGCTTGGCAGTGACTGGATATTAAAAGCTATTTTAGGAATTGTAGTGATTGGCTTAGCACTGGAAATGCTGACAAGAAAACAGAATAATCTTACAGAGAAGAAAACGAATCCGGTTTTTCTTATCGGGATTGGTATACTTTCTGGTATTCTGGCAGGAATGTATGGCATTGGAGCATTATTGGTGGCGTATGTCAGCAGGACCACGGATAACAGAAGTCAGTTCCGCGCCAATATCTGTTTTGTGTTTCTGGTAGATAATATTTTTCGGTTCTTCCTCTATCTGTATACAGGATTATTGAACAAGAAAGTAATTATTATGGCTCTGATGCTCTCACCAGCTGTAATCCTAGGAATGTATCTGGGAATAAAAGTGGATAAGAAAATGAATGAAGCTTCCGTCAGGAGGGCAGTGATTGCATTGTTAATGATAAGTGGCTTGGTACTATTCTTAAAAAGTATAATTCTACATTAATTACTGGAATACATACTTACCAGTTGTTTTAGCTGGAATAAATAGAGCGTGAGAAAGAAGAAAATTCGGCAGCGCCGTTATGTTAGGATAGCAAATGAGCTTCTAATGATGCTCAGAAGCGGAAAAAGACTGGCGAAGGAAGTATATCTCTATGATCCAATCGGATCAGATCGGGAAGGCAATGAAATCAATCTATTAGATATCATGGAAGAAGCAGAGGTTGATATTGTAGAAAATATTATGCTGGAAGACGATATTAAAAAACTGTATCGAATCATAGGTAAAGTTTTGACGGATAGAGAACGTGAAATCATCTGCTTACGTTACGGACTTAGTAATCAAAAGGAAATAACCCAGCGTGAAATCGCAGGTATGCTGGGAATTTCCAGAAGTTATGTCAGTAGAATTGAGAAAAAAGCCTTGAAAAAATTAAGAGAATGTTTTGAACAATAACAGGTGTTAAATATGTTTTTGTGAATAAAACGGCATCCGGGAAACCGGGTGTCGTTTTATATGTGATTAGCCTGTGAACCTGTGAACAGTAACTATGTGACAAAGGTTTATTCATATTATTTCCAGATAGTCTTGTCCTAAAAAAAAATATGATATATAATAAATTATTACATTTTTGAAGGAGGATTTCTGTGAAAAAACTTATATCTATTATCATCACTGCAATTCTGGTATTGTCAATCTATCCGACACCGGTATATGCTGCAAAAGCCATATCGGCTCATGTTGTTGTTAACAATGAACTGGTACTTTTTCCTGATTCACAGCCATATATCGATAATAAGGGCATAGTTATGGTTCCTGTTACAAATATCTGTGAAAAGCTTGGTGCCACAGCATCGTGGAAGGAAAGCACTGATTCTGTGACAATAGTAAATGCTACAGATAAGATTGTGATAAATATGCCTACAAGTAAGGCAAAGAATAAAAAAGCTTCGGTTACGTTGAACGGAAAATCGGTTCCGATGGATACTGCTCCATTCAGGAAGAATAATTGTACCTATGTTTCGCTTAAATTCTTTACTGATCTTTTTCATTGCCAGACTACATGGAACAGCGGTATTCAGACAGTATTTCTGACATCGTCCGGATATGTTGGTGATCAGCCTGCATCAACCGACAAGACAGTAACTTCTTCTGAAATTGTACATATAAAATCCTTTGATGACTATACGCTTACAGGAAAGCTTGATTTACCGGAAGGAGCCCAAAGTGTATCAACGCTGGTGATATTTGTACCTGGAACCGGTCCGAATACTTACGATAATAAAAGAAAGACCGGAACGATAGAGTTTAACTACTATGATCTCTTCGCACAGGAGCTGGCAAAAAGGCAGGTTGGATTCTTCCGCTATAATACGCGTGGGGTAGAGGAAGGCAGCGAGCCTCCGACCTATGACACAATTAACCGGGAAGAATATAAAAAATACACGCCTCAAAATCAAGCCCAGGATATAGAGGTTATGATTACAGAATTGAAAAAAAATGAAAAGCTCAAGAACGCAAAGATTGTACTGCTTGGTTGGAGTGAGGGTACAATAATTGCCCCTCTTGTGGCAGAAAGAAATAATGTCGAAATATCTTCGTTGATGCTTGCAGGATATTGCAATGAAAAAATGCAGGATATCATAGAATGGCAGCTCTCCGGTGAGTCATCAATGATTTTTTACTGCCAGTACTTTGATACAAACCTGGATGGAATCGTGACGAAAGAGGAATTCAAAGCAGATCCTTATGGTATAACAAAAAGTGTACTCGGTGGTGTAAAATTTAAGGATTTGGATATTAACAAAGACAATAAGCTGAGTAGTGCAGATTTTTATTCCTTGCTTACCGAAAGCAGAGAAAGGATTTTAAAAGCAATTGAACAAAACGATGGGGATTGGATTTGGAATAATTATTATCATATTACTACAGAATGGCTTTCAGGACATGCCAAGCTGGAAGCGAATAAAGACAGGTTACCAAAGCTTGCTATTCCAGTAAATATATTCCATGGCGTTAGTGATCAGAATGTACCGGTGAAGGGAGTTTACAACATCTTTGATGCCTATAAGGCAAATGGAAAGACGAATTTAAATGCTTTTATATTTATAAATAACAATCATGATTTAAATTACCAAATGTATCCGATGAATGGAATGATTTCAGCAGGACTCAGACAAATATTTGACGAATGTGCAAAGGTTAAATAAGCTTGTGATAAAAATCCATTCTATCGTCTTATGCTATTTGCTGTATTCACAGCAGACACTGCAAGGATATCAATAATGTAGATTTATAAAAAGGCGGCAGAGGAATTTTACCTCTGCCGTTTTATGATAGGATTATTTATACAGAAGATGTCTTAATGTAGTTGCAAATCCTAAGCACAAAGCTTATTTGCACTGTGATTATTGTAAATTGTTGCGAGAATATATTTTTTATATGAAAAGTTAATATATTTTTTATTAGAAAAAAGTCGGTATTTATTGTATGATATTAAGATAATAATATGTTGTGTTTTTCATGAATAACCTTTATCCTGATGCAATATATAGAGAATAACACAAACATTATAGTATGATTTATTTCACCCGGCATGGAAGGAAAGAATATCAGGCTCGTCTGAAATCATAATCAATTTAAAACGAGACAGGAATTCAGACAACTAATCTATATGATACAGATAAAGGTTTCAGTCTAAAGGCAGCTTCAGGTTAAATGTGTTTTACAGAATGGAGGATATTATGAATCAATTAAGAAGATTTATGTATGGCAGATATGGTTTTGATCAGTTTACCCGTGCCTTGGTGTTCCTATCATTATTTTTATCTTTGATTACTACCTTTACAAGAATTGCTCCTTTATTTCTGGTAGCATATATTCCATTAATTTATGCAGTCTTTCGAACGCTATCCAAGAACATACAAAAAAGATCCCAGGAAAATATGGTATATTACAGATTGGAGAGTGCTGTAAAGAATAAGTTCAGTCACACGAAATTGGCTCTGGTTGGTGATAAAACGCATAAGTATTACAAATGCCCGCAGTGCAAGCAAACAATTCGGGTTCCCCGAGGAAAAGGAAAAATATGTATAACCTGTCCGAAATGCAGGAGAGAGTTTGTTAAGAAAACATGATGATTTATGCTTAAATATATAAAATAGGTGCTACAGTCCGGTATATAGGATGATTGTAGCACTTTATTTATATAGGTAATGATTAATAATACAAAGAGATTTCTTTAGGGCAGCAAATAAAATAATAAAATAGAATAAAAAAATATTAATAGAAAGATAAGTATAAAAGTGATATCATATAAACAAAAGTACATAGGATGGGGGTTTTTATGTGAGATATAGATAATCTTGATCGAAAAACACAATTCCGGATAATGTTATAATTATTGATACTTTTGTTTTACAGATACAAGAACAGATATCAAAAGTGAGAGAACAAATAGATCATTTCCAAGGTTAGGCTATATAATATGTATTAATTGATTGCAGTAGAATGTGAGGGATATATGAAAAAAATCGGAAATGTAATTGCATCCATGATAGACTATTATGAACAGGATACCAGAAGAATAGAGCATTTTCTTAAAGTATACGGTTATGCCAAGACGATCGGAGAGCTGGAGCAGTTACCGGAATGCACACAGGAAATTGTTGAAGTAGCAGCAGCTGTTCATGACATTGGAATTAAAATAAGCGAAAAGAAATATAACAGCAGTGCAGGAAGCTATCAGCAGCAGGAAGGACCTCCGGTAGCGAGGGAAATGCTGACGCAGCTTGGGTATGAAGAAACATTCATCGAGCGGGTATGCTATTTGATCGCTCATCATCACACATATGACAATATGGATGGGTTGGATTACCAGATTCTTGTGGAGGCAGATTTCCTTGTGAATATCAGTGAAGATGCCATGAGTTTCGAAGCAATCGACAGTGTTAAGAACAAGATCTTTAAAACTGAAACGGGATTGCGGTTTTTAACAGGAATTTATAAGAGTTTAAACAGTAGTCCGGCTTAAGCTCAAGGCAGCTTTTGAAATCCTTGGCACAATTCCCGGCGGGATAATCAGAAAATAGTAGTTAAGAAATATTATTTAAAAAATGCGCTGTAATCATTTATCTGGTAAACATTTATTTACCCAACACATACAAGTTTACGATATGCTTTATAAAGTGTTAATAAGCAGCGTAGAAAAGAGGAAAGAAATGAAACAGATAAGTTTTAACAAGATAATTGTAATCCTGGTCATATTTTCTTTGTTCATCATAAATTTGGAAGCTGCTAAACCTGTACAGGCAGCTGATAAAAAATATGGAATGGTGGTCGCAGATCGCAGCGGAAAATATACCTTTTATGATTGGAATGACAGTATGGATAGCAGCGGAGCAATCGAAACCACATCTTCCGGCAGTATTATGGTACCTTTAGAAAAACTGGTATCGTTAATACCGGCATTGAAATATAACTATGGTTCAGGGAAAACGACCGTTACTGTAACCAACAGCAGCAACGGAAAGAGAATTGTATTTACAAAGGATAGTAAATATTTTTCTTACTATGCTAACGCGAAAGCAAAAGCAGTAAAAAAGACTATGACTTATAAAATGTATGTATCTAAGGCAAATTCATCTGTAATGGTACAGAGTAACTCATTAAAATACATATTACAGACTACAGCAGGCTACGGTTATTATTCACAGAATCAGATGCAGACCGGAGGTTATGATACTTCAATTTATAGTGGATTAATTCTTTATCACCCGTACCAGACTGTTTCTTCATTACCAAAGGCAGCAACAGTGGCTGGAATATCGGCAACGGTTAAGGTTACCATACCGGAAGGCTATTCTGCTTCACAGATTTTTCAACTGCTTGTAAGCAAAGGTGTTTGTGCTTCAACTGCCAGCCTTTACGATGCGATGGAGAATTATAATTTTTCTTATTATCCGTTAGTAGGTAAGATTGAGAAGAAAGATAACAGATGCTTCAAATTGGAAGGTTATTTGTATCCGGATACCTATGAGTTTTACCGGCTGATGAAGCCACAGGATGTTATTGGAAAATTTCTGCGTAATTCTGAAGCGAGGATTACGGCGGATGATAGAAGCAAAGCAGAGGCTATGGGATACAGTATGGATCAGGTACTGACGGTGGCATCTATTGTTGAAAAGGAAGCTGGTAATCAAGATATGATGCCTATTATTGCTTCGGTTATATATAACAGATTAGATATTAAGATGAGACTTCGAATGGATGCATCTATATTCTATATAGAAAAATATGTTAAACCATATATAAGTGGTGATAAAAATCGTTATAATTCCTATTATAACACAAAAAAATGTACTGAATTACCTGCTGGACCAATCTGTAATCCAGGTAGACACGCGATCCAAGCTGCATTAAATCCTGCGGATACGGAATTTTTATTTTTTTACAGTGATAAGCAGGGGGAATATCATTTCTCCAAGGAATGGGTGAATTCGAAAGCACAGGATAATCCGGACGGATCAGGAACCACATATACTTCTGGTAGCGTGGATACAACAGGATCAGGAACAAACTCAACGGATACGAGTACATTGGGATCAGATGCAGCAGGAACGAATGCTACAGGAACAAATACAACGGGAACAAACTAAGTGAAAGTAAAATTAACAGGATAATTTATCAAAATAATCGTAAATATATGAGAAAAGCTTTTGTTGTAAGAAAAACAGAATGATAGGAAAAAATATAAGGCTGTTACGATCCATCTAAATATGAAATCCGGAATATTTCTGGTTACATATAATACTGGATAATAGCAGCCTTCTCATCTACTTCTTAGTAGTCCATTTGGTGCAGTCCCACACCTTGGTTACCAAATCCTCATAAAACTCAGGTTCGTGGCAAATCAGCAGTATACTTCCTTTAAATGCTTTCAGAGCCCTTTTTAGTTCTTCCTTTGCATCCACATCCAAGTGGTTGGTAGGCTCGTCCAAAAGAAGAATATTAGTCTCTCTGTTAATCAACTTGCACAGGCGAACCTTCGCCTGCTCGCCACCGCTTAAGACACGAACCTGGCTTTCAATGTGCTTTGTTGTTAAACCGCATTTCGCCAGTGCGGAACGAACCTCATACTGGGTAAAGCCAGGGAACTCCTTCCAAATTTCCTCGATACAGGTAGTGGTATTCCCGGGAGCCATTTCCTGCTCAAAGTATCCGATACTTAGATAATCTCCAAGAGTAACACTACCGTTTAAAGATGGAATTAATCCCAGGATACTTTTTAATAAAGTGGTTTTACCGATACCATTTGCGCCGATCAGTGCAATTTTTTCTCCACGCTCCATCGAAAGTGTGAGAGGGGAGGACAGTGGCTCATCGTAACCGATAACAAGATCCTGTGTCTGAAAGATATAGCGGCCAGCCGCACGAGCTTCTTTAAAGTTGAATTCCGGCTTCGGTTTTTCTTTGGCCAGTTCAATGACATCCATTTTATCCAGCTTCTTCTGACGCGACATTGCCATATTTCTGGTAGATACTCTGGCTTTGTTACGGGCCACAAAATCCTCAAGCTCTTCGATTTCCTTCTGTTGACGGTTATAAGCTGCTTCCAGCTGCTTCTTTTTCATTTCATAGACTTCCAGAAATTTATCATAATCACCGACATATCGATTTAATTCCTGATTTTCCATATGATAAATAATATTAACGACACTATTTAGAAAAGGAATATCATGTGAAATCAGAATAAAAGCATTTTCATATTCATTCAGATACCGCTTCAGCCATTCGATATGCTGTACGTCCAGATAATTGGTCGGCTCATCGAGGAGCAGGATATCCGGCTTTTCTAACAATAATTTTCCAAGCAGCAGCTTGGTTCTTTGTCCACCGCTTAAATCAGTAACATCACAATCAAGACCGATCTCATCCAAGCCCAAAGCATGTGCCACCTCATCCACCTTGTTGTCAATGACATAGAAATCATGCATGGACAGCAGCTCCTGAATGCTTCCCATCTCATCTATCATATCCTGTAAAGCATCTCCTTCAGCAGTAGCCATGGAATCACAGAGCTCATTCATTTTCTCTTCCAATTCGAATAAGTAGGAAAATGCGGACTGAAGTACATTCCGCAGGGTCATTCCCTTCTCCAGAACAGCATGCTGGTCAAGATAACCGGCATGAACGTGCTTTGACCATTCAACCTTACCCTCATCAGGCATTAATTTCCCGGTAACAATATTCATAAAGGTAGATTTTCCTTCCCCGTTAGCACCGATCAGACCAATATGCTCTCCCTTTAGTAAGCGGAAAGACACATCATGAAAAATAGCGCGGTCGCCAAAACCATGGCTAAGGTTTACAACGTTTAAAATACTCATAATTTTCTCCATTTCTGCGAAAGTCTATAATGTATTGGCCAAAGTAGTTCAGATAAGAATTCCTTTGAGGTACGATGACCTGAACTGTATCATGAATTATCATATTATGATAATTTACCATAGAATGATGAAAATAGTCAATATCCTGATGAATTATAACGCAATATAAAAAACTGAAAAAATAACAAATTGAGCATGGAAATAAAACAATTACGCTGTGGGTATATAGTCCTAAGACGATAGATATACGATCAAAAAGAAGTAAATACGATGTGAAAATGAGGTTAATTCATCGCATTCTATATCAAAAATCGACAAAATACAAAGAAATAAACTGTACTAATTGTCGGAATATTCACAAAAACTACTGACAATTATAAAATCACGTTGCATTTCTGATAAAGAATAGTATAATTAAACTAATTGATTAGTCAGGAGAGGGAAGAATGGAGTTCTACAATAAGAAAAGGCTGGGAGATATCTTAATCAGCGCAGGTATCATTAATGAGGAGCAATTATTGCAGGCTTTAAAAAGACAGAGGGAAAAGGGGCAGAAGCTTGGAGAAACTCTGATTGACTTAGGATTTACAAACGAGATGGAGATAGCAAATGCCCTTCACAGTCAGCTAAATTGTGATCTTGTCATTTTATCCGAACGTCGGATTGAAGCAGATATATTAAAACTGGTTGGAGAGGAAATATTACGTAAGCATTTGGCGATACCATTTGAATATAAAAAAGGATATGCCAATATTTTGCGTGTGGCAATGTCCAATCCTCTTGATTTGATTGCGATTGATGATATCGCGATCGTAACAAACCTTCAGATTGAACCGGCAGTATCCACTCCGCAGGATATCGCCGCAGCAATTGATAAATATTATGGAAACATAGAAGCCTTAAAGGTTGCGGAACGTTATACACAGGAACGCGATAGTCTGATCAAATCAGAACAGGTACAGGAAGGGAGTATAGAGGACATAGAGAATGCTCCTATTGTAGTGCTTGTACGCTCTATTATCGAACAGGGTATCAGACTCCGTGCAAGTGATGTACATATTGAACCGCTGGAGAATGATCTGCGTGTCAGATACCGGATTGATGGTGTTCTTAATAAGGGCAGAAGGTATAATGCAAGCTTAATGCCCGCAATTATAGCAAGAATTAAGATTTTAGGCGGAATGGATATCTCGGAGAAGAGAAAACCACAGGACGGACGAATTACCATGACCGTAAGTCGTGTGGAGTATGATATCCGAACCTCAATTCTTCCGACCGTGTATGGAGAGAAGGCTGTTTTACGTCTTGCGACCAAAAGTGGTTATGCCAGAAGCAAGTTGGAGCTTGGATTAACAGAAGAGGACCTTGCAAGATTTGACAAAATAATCTCCTATCCTTATGGTATAATATTGATTACTGGACCGACCGGAAGTGGAAAATCCACTACTCTTTACAGTATTCTTTCTTCTTTAAATAAGGACGGAGTAAATATTATAACAATCGAGGATCCGGTAGAAGCGCATATTACCGGGGTTAATCAGGTGCAGGTTAACGAAAAAGCAAGCCTTACCTTTGCAAGTGCACTACGCTCAATATTAAGACAAGACCCGGATATCATAATGATTGGTGAAATCAGGGATAACGAAACGGCAGGCATTGCTGTCAAAGCCTCTATTACCGGACATCTGGTGGCGAGTACACTGCATACCAATTCAGCCGCGGGATCTGTATCCCGTATGATTGATATGGGAGTGGAACCATATCTGCTATCCGAGTCAATTGTAGGTGTAATTGCACAGAGGCTTGTCAGAAAACTATGCCCGGACTGTAAGAAAAAGAGAGAAGCAACACAAGAGGAGAAGCAAATGTTGGGGATACCTTCCGGACAGCAGCTTCCCATTTATCAGGCATGTGGCTGTGTAAAGTGTGATGATACGGGTTACATCGGACGAATTGGCATCTATGAGATTTTACAAACCTCAAGCCGGATCAGAGAGGCGATCAGAGCAAAGAAATCGATCGAGGAAATCGAAGCCATTGCGCAGAGTGAAGGTATGAAACCTTTGAAAAATGGTGCTATTGAGTTGATTCTAAAAGGAATAACCTCTGTAGAAGAGCTCTTAAGAATAACAGTGGACAATGATTGATCATTTGAATGATCTGTCATATCTCCATACAGAAAATCATTTGATATAGACATGCTTGAAGAAAGTAAAGTTTCTAAAGAAGGTGGTACAAAACATTGACAATCAATGATTTATTATTGGATGCACAACACAGAAAAGCTTCTGATTTACATATAACAGTAGGAATTTCTCCGAAATGCAGAATTAGCGGAGAGCTTGTTGATATGGGTTATCAGCCGCTCTCTTCTGAGGATACGCAGGCACTGATAATTCCAATGATTCCCGCGCAGTTAAAAAGTAAATTTGATGCGGAAGGGGAAGCGGATTTTGCCTATTCTATCGAGGGGGCAGGAAGATACCGTATCAATATTTTTCGACAGAGAGGCACCTATGCTTTGGTTGGAAGAATTATCAATACGGAGATACCATCCCCGCAGTTGCTTGGACTTCCGGGTTCGGTTGTAGACTTAACAGATAAAAAACGGGGACTTGTACTGGTTACCGGGCCAACCGGCAGCGGAAAATCAACAACACTGGCATCCTTGATTGATCGGATCAATACCAGTTCCAGCCGTCATATTGTTACGTTGGAGGATCCGATTGAATACTTACATATACATAAAAAATCAATTGTAAACCAGAGAGAGATCGGAATGGATACACTTTCGTTTGCCAATGCCTTAAGAGTGGTGCTGCGTGAGGATCCGGATGTTATTCTGGTCGGTGAAATGAGAGATCTGGAGACAATTGAGATAGCAATTACAGCGGCAGAGACAGGACATCTTGTATTCTCAACGCTACATACAATAGGGGCCGCCAGTACGGTTGACCGAATGATCGATGTATTTCCTCCGCACCAGCAGCAACAGATCAGGGTTCAGCTGGCAGCTGTTTTGGAGGCGGTTATATCGCAGCAACTGATACCTGCCAGAGATGGAAAAGGCAGAGTGGCTTCCTTTGAAATTATGTATTCCACACCGGCAATCAGAAACCTAATCAGAGAGGGAAAATCACATCAGCTAACCTCCTTTATCCAAACAAATAAAAGTCTTGGAATGCAGACGATGGATGACGCAATCTTTAATCTATACTTCCAGGGAAAAATAGATGCGGAGCAGGCTCTTGCTTTTGCACAGGATGCCGGTACAATGGAGCGGAAACTATAGCGGACAGGAAAGAAACATTAAAATTGCGTATTGAAAACTACATGAAAACTACATGAAAAGAAACATTGAAAGTTACATGAGAAGGGACATAGAAGGTACATTAATTGGTACATTAAAGGAACTTAAAAGGAACTATATTATAATAAACATTTATATAAAAGGATGTGAAGAATTTGGCCGGTTATATTTATACAGCCGTTGACTCAAAAGGCAAAGAAAAAAGAGGCAAGATGGAAGCACCTAATGAAGACCGTGTATTTCACCTCCTAAAAGCAGAAGGCATGTTTCCGGTCAAAATTGCAGAACAAAATATTTTTAATAAGGATATTAACATATCTATAAAACCAAAGATTAAATCCAGGGATTACAGTGTGTTCTGCAGACAATTTGTCAGCATCATATCAGCCGGAGTTCCGATTATCAAGGCACTTGAAATGCTTGTGGAGCAGACAGAGAACAAAGAACTAAAAAAAGGAATGCAGGATTCTAAAATCCTTGTAGAAAAGGGAGAAAAACTGGCAGATGCTATGCGTAATCAAGGTAAAACCTTTCCGCCTATTCTTATCAACATGGTGGAAGCTGGAGAATCCTCAGGAAGCCTTGAGATAGCACTGGAGCGTATGTCCTCTCATTTTGAGAAGGAGGCAAAGATTAAATCGCTGGTAAGAAAAGCGATGATTTATCCAATGGCAGTCGGATTGGTATCCCTGGCGGTCGTTGTTCTTATGCTGATCGTAGTAATACCAGCTTTCATGAGGATGTTTGCCGATATGGATATGAAGATGCCTGCAATTACTCTGGCGGCTAAGGCAATGAGCGATTTCATGGTATTTCGTTGGTATATTGTAGTGGCGGTGATGGCGTTGCTGGTACTGCTATTTACCGCAATCAAAAATTCGCAGCAGGGTAAGGAGTTCTATGCCAGGATTTCTTTAAAACTGCCGCTCTTTGGCAAATTGATTGTGAAAAGTGCCTGTGCGAGATTTACAAGAACCCTAAGTACACTGCTTGCCGCAGGAATTCCACTGATAGATGCAATTGATATCACAGCACGTACCATAGATAATCTGGTTCTAAAAAAAATACTTTATGAATCAAAGGAAGAAGTAGCCAGAGGGGTTCCTTTCTCAGTACCGTTAGCAGCTTCCGGAGCCTTCCCTCCGATGGTGTATCATATGATTAAAATTGGTGAGGAAACCGGTAATATAGAAACGATGCTTTCTAAAATTGCAGATTACTATGACGAGGAAGTGGAAATCAGCTCACAAAGTATGACAGCAGCGATGGAACCAATGATTATTATTATACTTGCATTAGTGGTCAGCCTGCTGATCGCAGCAATCATGCAACCAATGTTTGCGATGTATGACCAGCTGGATACACTGGGGCAGTAAAGAAGGGGTAACTAAAAATCGAAATCGAAACGGTAGAAGACTATACATAGAGCGGAATTTTGATAAATATCGTTTTGAAAATAAAAATAAAATAATATAAGGAGAGTAAAAAAATGAAGAAGAGGATGAATAACAAGGGTTTTTCACTGGTTGAGTTAATTGTTGTTATGGCTATTATGGCTATATTGGCAGTTACCTTAGCACCAAGGCTGATGCATTATGTGGAAAAGGCAAGAAAAGCAAGTGACCAAGAAGTAATTAATACGATTTTGAACGTGGCTTCATTAAGTTTGGTTGATGAATCCCTAAGGTCTGATTTTCAATTAAATGCTAATTCAAGTAGTGGTATATATACACTTGACTTAAATGCAGATCTTGATTCAGCCGCTACCGGAACGCAGGCTTTTTATAACATACAGTCAGATAAAAAATCTTGGAGTGTTAGTTCTGTAGCGCCAAAATCAGCAAATGCATTGTGTTATAATGAAATTAAGAGTGCTGTTGGTGATTTTAAATTGAAATCTACTGAGGCTGACGCTGACACAAAGATAAAAATAATATATGATTCGTCTACAGATGTTGTGACAACAACACTGTATTATGATGGTACAACATCAAGTTACTCAATATCAAGCAGGTAATTTATACTTCATAACGAGCAAGAGGAAATCATCTTTCCTTGCTGAATATCAGTCCATTCCACCCGAAAGCAGGCTAACCAATGACAGACTATTATATAATATACACCATTGTCTTTCTTTACGGCATCGTGATTGGGAGCTTTCTCAACGTTTGCATTTTGCGGATTCCAGCAGGAGAGAGTATCGTAACCGGCAGGTCACATTGTGACAATTGCAAGACCAGAATAAAATGGTATGATCTGATACCGGTCTTAAGTTACTTTCTCCTGAGAGGAAAATGCAGAAACTGTAAAGTGAAAATATCAATACAATATCCGATGATCGAAGCACTGAACGGAATAGTATATGTGCTTGTTTTTTACTGCAAAGGGATCAATTATCTAAGTGCTATTTATTGTCTGGCAATATCTGCACTGCTTGCGCTCAGCATGATTGATTTCAAAACACACATGATACCATTTGGCATTAACCTGTTTATTATTCTTCTGGGTGTTATACGGCTATTCATGGACTATCGTCATTTTCCGCAATACCTGATCGGATTTTTTGCTGTCAGTGGTTTTCTGTATCTGATCTATCTGATAACAAAAGGAAAAGGAATGGGCGGTGGTGATATTAAGCTAATGGCTGCTGCAGGACTATTACTTGGCTGGAAGTTGATTTTACTGGCATTTTTCCTGGGGTGTATCTACGGTTCTATTATTCATCCGATTTTTATGAAATTAGGAAAGCAGGGGAAAGTTCTTGCATTCGGACCATACTTATCCGCGGGAATTATAACAGCGCTCTTATTCGGCGAAAAGATGATAGAATGGTATCTGAAGATCTATCTATAGCAATGTATTAGTAACGAATGTAACACTACATACTTCGTCTAAGCGAAAACCGGCTGTGAATGAATAAGCTTCTATACCATAGGATCACAGAATTAATGAATTAATTCTACAAATTGATAAATAAAATGCTGTATAGGAAGTTTTGACATGAATATCCATCTACATAACCAGAGGAGGGCTTCTGACGCCAAAATCATAGAATATGACAAAGTGGAGATGAACTATGGCAAAGAAAGTACTTAGTATTGTGATAGGGGATGCGATCACAAAGGTTTGTGAAGTATCCTATCGTAAGAAATATCAAAATCAGGGTATCCGTGTCTATAAAAGTATTTCCTTTTCCACTCCTGAAAATATAATCGAGGATGGCTATATCAGGAATAAGGAGGTGTTTCGTGAGAAGCTGCGCAGGCAGCTGCAGCTTGCGAACATTAATACAAAAAAGGCTATCTTTTCGATTTCCTCCAGTAAAATAGCAAATCGTGAGGTTATCATACCGCTTGTCAGTGAAAAGAGAATCACAGATATTATTAAGACTGGAGCAGCTGATTATTTTCCGGTAGATATGAAGGATTATATCCTGTCCTATGTCGTACTGGAGAAGAAAAAATCAGACCGAAAAGAGAAGGAACAAGCAAAAAGGCAATTAAAACTAGAACGGGATCTTGAGAAAAAGCAGAAGAAGCTGGAGGAAAAGGCGAATAAGAAGTCTGCGGATTTGGCGATGGCCTCTACTCCTCACCTGATGTTCGAGGAAGAGAATCCGGTGCAGGAGACAGAGAAGGCGGAACAGACCGGCACTCCGACAGGAAGTGGAAAAGAAAAAGATAATAAGGCTAAGAAGCATATTCGTATCTCGGTATATGCCGTTCCCTCGAACCTGGTAAAAAATTATTATAATTTTGCCGAAATGATGGGCTTTGATATAGTATCGCTTGATTATAGCGGCAATAGCAGTTATCAGATGCTAAAGCGTCAGGCAAATGAGGGAACCAATGTATTTATTCAATTGAATGAAAAAGATACGGTAATCAGTATATTAAGTGATAATATTCTGATCCTGCAGCGTACAGTCGGTTATGGAATTTCTACACTGATTGAAACGGTGAAGGAGCAAAGCTGTTTCCATATTGAGGACGATATAGAGGCTATGGATTTGTTAAGCAGCAGTAATTTACTGGATCTTACAGCTCCGGTATTAACCAAGAGACATCCCGATTCAGAGACGTCCCAGGTATTCGAAGAAGCTGCTGCAGCAGGAGAACTTATTACGGCAGCAGAGATGGGAAGTACAAACAAGGAGCATTACCGGGCTAGAAAGAATGTTGTAGAATCATTGCAATTTTTAACAAATAGCATTTCGCGTATGCTTGATTATTATAAAAACAATCATCGAAATGTAGAATTTAAATCTATCTATCTCTCGGGATTTGGGATAAGAATACAGGGAATAGAGCAGCTCTTTTCAGAAAAAATCGGTATTGATAATAAGAAGCTGGAGAATCTTTTTACTGTAAGTGCCAGAAAGAAGGCACAGGCTTTTCGCTTAAATCCCAGTGAATTTATGTCCTGCATCGGTGCTGTTTTAAGACCGGTAGATTTTGTTCCGAAGGAACTGCAGGAGCGGCGCGAAAAAAAACAAACAATCGTGGCAGCAGCTTTATTTTTATTGATTAGCTTAGGAGCAACTGCGGCGATCTGTTCTATTTCTTATGAAGATTATAGAGAAGCAAAAAGTGAGTATGAAGCTGCGGAGGGGCAATTGATGGCCCTGGCAGATATCAGTGATGTAAAAGATGATTATAAAAAGGCTTCAGAAAGAATTTTGGATTTACAAAACATGGAAAATACAATACAAAAGGATGACAGAATAATCGAAGTGCTAACAGGATTAGAGAAAAATATATTGTCCAATGCAAAAATTCAAAGTATCCAGTTCTCTGACAGTGGCGTAGTTATGAATGTAATGATGGCAGATAATCATTATGGTGCCAATACGCTGGTAGCGAAACTGCTGATGCAGATTAAGAACATAGAATTATTTGCGCAAGTGCAGGATTCCAATATGACAGTCTCGGAAGAAGGAGAAGTGAGTCTGACAGTATCCTGTACCTATCGATGATCTGAGTGTCATAGACCATAAGGCATCAAAATCATTTATTGGAGTAATATTTAACGATTCAAGGGGAAGGCATGACATATGAAGAATAAATTAACCGGAAGACAAATCAGATTGCTAATATGTCTGATTGTTGTAGCAATCTTTTCTTTATCCTATCAATATATTTATACCCGATTTGAGGATCTTGCCGATTCTTACAGTATAAAAACAAAGTCGACAAATCAGCTGATCAGGCAGAGACAGGATGATCTTGCGAAGGAAGAGGAATACAAAGCGAAAACCGAGGAAATGACAAAGAATTGTGAAGCCATTATAGATGCATATCCGGTCAACATTACGAAAGAGGATGACCTTATTTTTATGGAGAAGCTGGAGAAGGCACTGAATATTACAATTCCGTCTTCCAATATCAGTATAGCGGATAATACAGAGGTTTACCAGACCATACTGCCCATCCGGGATAAGGATGGCAAGGAAATTCTTGATACAGCAAATTCTCCGTCGACGGCAACAGCAGATGCAGCAGTGACTGCTTCCTCCGGAGTAACAGATACTTCTGCTGCAGGATCTAACACAGTAGCTTCTTCTGATACGACGAACACATCAAATTCTTCTGTAGGCGCAACGAATACCACTGCCGGTAATACGGCAACTATTACACAAACAGAGCTTACGAATACACCGGCTAACAATACTTCTCCATCCCCAGATAACTCAGATAACACAACGCAGATAGGCAGTACAGGAGATACAACAGTCAATACTTCGGGACAACAATATATGAAAGTATTGCAAAGCAGGATTACAATCACCTTTCAGACAACAAACCGAGATTTTAGAAAAATGGTAGATTATCTTAATCAATATCCGGAGAAGATCTCCATTGCAGATGCCTCTTTAAGCTATGATAACTCGACTGGTGAATTGATGGCAAATATAACAATTAACCGTTATGCGCTTACCGGAACAGGCAAAGTATATGAAGAACCATATATCGGGGATATCAGTATTGGTACGAAGGATCTTTTTGGCACAGCATCGCTAAAGAAAAAGAATAAGAAAGAAGAATAGCATCCCTCTGACTCGTAGAATGCTAAAGCAGTATTGAATGCAGGAAGAATGAAATACGGAGGGTTGTTTCGTTCGTATAAATTAGTTTCTATTAATCTGTTTTGCTGGGATCGAGTGGCAGAAGATACAAGTTGAGGTTGAAAGGCTGGCTGAAAATGAAAGAGAACAGAAAAAGGTTTCGTTTCAATCTGAATAATCAGGGGTATTCTCTGCTGGAGCTTTTAGTCAGCATAATCATTCTCCTTCTTATTATGGTGCCCCTGATGAGTAACTTTGTCAGGTCGATGAAACTCAATAATTCTGCGGAGAAGCTGCAGGATTATAATACTCTGGCAGCAAATGTAGCGGAGAATATTAAATCGCTTTCTATGGAAGAATTGCTTGCAACCTATACAAATCGTCTGCAGCCAAATGGAGATGGTACCTATAGCAGCTATAGCGGTCCGTCCGGAGCACAGGACAAGTATTTTTTTGGAATTGATGGTCTGTCAGACGGCAATATGACCTATGATGCACTGGTGACAATTGATGCGCAGGCGTATGATTATAAATCAAAAAGCGGACATGGTGCAACCTTAATGAATGACTATGCGATGCCTAATATTATTGTTGCTGACAATAACCGCAACGGTATGTTTTTCTCAAATATGTATCAGGATATTGGTACGAATGAGATGACAGAGAAGAAGGATATAACCAATCCAAATCAAAAAAGCCTGGATCTGCTGGCACTTGATTATTTTGCCGATTTGGCGGATACTTATGCCGATGAACAATTCAGGATGAATTCCGCTGTGTATGCAGCCTATCTGCAGCAGCTTAGGGCAATCCAGAATGGTGAGAAAATCACTCCCTTACCGGTTGAACCGCAGAGAGAAACCTCAGGAGACAGTATATATGCAAATCCGGATTATTGCCAAACAGATCATATCACAGACTGGACGGTAAGAACCACAGACATCCGGATTGATGATATGGAGGTATCTTCCGGAAAATTCGCTACTGTGATACAGTATCAGATCACCTATCAGTGCAGCTGGCCCCCCGGTCTAGAAATCAACAATTCGATCACCTATTCCATAGAATATAAATTGTATGATACGCTGTTAAATAACGTATATTTATTCTATGAAATGTCATGGTTTCAGAAGAACTATCCAGCACACCCTGATATTATAAGTGTTACCAATAATTGCGGAAAAACACTTAACTTCTATGTTGTGAAGCAGGAGGATGCTTCGGACCCCTCCATTTCATTAAAACATAGCGGCAGTAACGGAATTTCTATTTACACGAATCTGGCAGACGCTAAGGTTAACCTTGAGGATGCTTCGGAAGAGGTGGAAAATAATGTTGTTGCTACCTCCGCTCCGGAAAACAGAATATTTACGATAAAAGTAGAGATCTATAAACATGTGGAGGGTGCGGCTACCCAAAAATATCGAGAACTTCTGGGCGAGTTGAATTCTAACAGGCCAAGTTAGGGAAGGAGTGGGCAGAATGGGTAAATTACCGGTAAAATTAAATCATAAGGGCTCTACTCTGCTAATGGTTATTATCTGCCTGGCCTTTCTTGGCATACTGGGATCCTTGATGCTATCGGTATCCTTGCTTAATCTTCAGATGAAAACTGTAGAGAGCAAAAGCAGGAAAAACTTTTATGCCTGTGAAAATGCACTGGAGGAAATGCGTGCGGGACTGGAGGAATTAACTGCAGCTACAATAAAAGAAACCTATGAAGAAATACTTAAGAATTATGTGATTTATACGGTATTAGATGACAACTCCCGCAATGTTAAAATTCAGGAGGAAGTGTTCGCAAAGCTGATTCCAAGACTTGGCAGTACAAAGGAAGAATATGCAGCGGTTTTGAAATTATACCTATCAAAACCTGATCAATACAAAATTAAAGTGGAATCAGTAACGGCAGAGCGAGATTCTCTGCCTTATTCCATTGTACTGAAGGATGTGAAAATATTCTATCAGGAGAATGATTATAAAACCAATATTACGACTGACCTAAGAATAACCCTTCCCTCCTTCACCTTTCAACCGGGCTCTGATACCATATCCTACAGTATGGCGCAGCCCTATGAAGGCTATGCGCTGGTTGCGGATGGAAACATTCTCTCGGAGAACAGCAGTGGTGAGAATACGGTTACCGGTAATCTATATTCCGGAAAAGGAATTACTGTCCGGAATACGGAGCCTGCACTGGCACATTTTCACAAGCTTACCTTGAATGGAACCTATATTTCCACAAGAGGGAATATTACAGCCCAGGATACGGCAAAGCTTATCATCGGTAATGCATCTCTTCCTACTCTGTGGGCGAATAATATCATGACAGAGCTAACTGCCGGTACTGTAATAAATGATACGCAAAGTACGGATTTGAATATCCATGCAATATCTCTGCTCAAAGATGATCTTGCCCTGAATGGACGTAACAGCAACGTTGTTTTCACAGGTGGATATACAGGCTATAGCGGAGAGCATACTGCAAAGGGAAGTGCGATCATGCTCAATGGTTCGGGTTCCAGTCTGAATTTATCCGGACTTTCGTCCCTAGTACTGGCGGGAAGAGCCCATATTTCTATAGAAGACAGTATCTTAAGCGGCATGCATGTTGCAGAACCTAATATAAATATTATGACTGGAGAATCTCTGGCATTCAAGTGTAATCAGCGTATTTACCTGGTGTCGGGTGAGGATATCTATCTGGATGACGGTAAGGCGGCCTATCATAATCCGCTGACTATGAAAGATATTGAAAAGGGAACACCAATTGTTGATATCAAGGATAAGACAGATCCGTCCGTGACAGGTATCAATTATTATCATTACATTAAACCCAGCCCCAATCAGTTTAAAATTGTTGCAAAGCAAACCGTAACAGGAGGAACGGATACTCTTCGTTATTATTATCTTAATTTTGCAGGTGGCAAGCAGGCTGATCAGTTTCTTGCAGATTATACTGCGAAGAATACCAAGGCATTACAGACATTGGAAAATTTTAAGCTTGGAAGTATTACCCTCCCGGCTGATGCTGGTAAAACTATCAGCGTAGGCAACCTGATGTATAATGCTTCTTCGATTACGGATACCACGAAGAAAATCAGATTTCTTCGTGGTAAAAGCGCAGGTTATGCAGATGATGCAGCTATGGACGCAGCAGTATCCGGACTGGAATTAAAATCAGTTTTTGGAGATTTCATTGATGATACTTCTTTCCTCTATCCAAAAAAAGTGAGCGATTTATCCGCACTGTTCTTTAATATCACACATTATCTCAGACCAACGGGGATGGTAAGAAAATTACAGGAGAAGGACCAGGTAGTAGCAACTACGGTTTTAAAAAGTGCGATCTTACCGGTAACTGCACAATTTCCGGCAGGCTATCTCTTGAAAAGTGCAGGATTTACCTATTACAACTCAATAACAGGAGATCCGTTATCCAATATGGATCCGGCAAAAAAATCGATCGTTATTATTAACGGAGATGCTCAAATAGCGTCTAACAGTTATTTTAACGGTTTCCTGATGGCATCAGGAAGTATTACTATTGGAGAGGGAGCTGTTGTAAATGGAATTATCCTTGCGGCAGGAAATTCATCAGGGACAGGAAAAATAGAGATGTATAAAAATGCGAGAGTGTATGGCAGGCTGATTGCATCGGGGGATGTATGCCTTCATGAAAGTTGCGTCGTTGATTGCACCGGTAATA
Organism: Bacillota bacterium; assembly: GCA_023418475.1. Lineage (GTDB taxonomy): Bacteria > Bacillota > Clostridia > Lachnospirales > Lachnospiraceae > Mobilitalea. The sequence continues at coordinate 37,167 of JAEZZO010000009.1, read as the reverse complement.
CAACCTTTGATACAAGCTTACCGGTTAATACCTTTCTGAAAAATATGTTTGATTTGGATGGACAGCTTCTATGGAAATTATTTATTAATCCGGAAGTGACAGTTAATATCAGCTCAACAAGCTCCGCATTGGATCTGGTAAATATAAACAAGCTGGTTTCTTATGAAAATTGGAGAAAGAATAAATTTAATGAATAGAAAAAAGTAATAAGAAGAAGTAAAAAGAATTAAAAAGCAATAAGAAGAAATAAGAGGCAATAAGAAGTAATAGAGGAAGTGCAAAAGACATTATCTTCGGATATCTACTGCGAAGTGATGTCAGGGGAATGGAGGAAATGAAGATTATTGAAAAATGATAATCAGGGAGTGACTTTAATTGAAATAATAATTATCCTTTTTATTATTTCTGTATTAGCCGGAGGAGCTACCATAGGCATTCAAAACCTTGATGCTGGAAATGCCTTAAGCAGTGTCAAACGGATCAACGCATTACTGGATTATGTGCGTGTCCAGAACATGAGTAAGGATAAAAGCTATTATCTGCTTCTAGAAGAGGAAAGTGGAGCTTTCTATGCAGAGGTTGTTTATGATGTGGGCACCGTTGGTATAACAAAGTCGATTTTAAAAGAGAAGTTAAAACTAAAAAAGGGTAATATCACATACATATGTAACCCTGGTACCAATCCTGTCGCAGATAAATCCTTTACTGTGGATGCCGATGTCAGTCCGTCTAATTCCTTGAAGTTAAGTTTTCTTAAGGAATCAGGTGCACTCGAAAAAATTCAGGAACCGGGAGCGCCCGCAGGCAGTGAGCTTACATATATAAGACGTATTCTGGTAAGTGCTGCGGGTAGAACCAATACCATTTACCTGGTTGCAGCAACCGGTAAGCATTACATTGAATGATGGGGAGTGAGCCATGCATACAAGGTTAGACAATAAAGGTATGTCTTTATTCGAACTGATTATTTCCATGACGATATCGGCAATTATAATATTTATGATAGTTACCTTTATCAGTGCAGCTTTACGGATTTTTAGAAAAACAAATGATGATGTTAATCTGCAGATGGAAGCGCAAACGGCCATGAATCAGATCATAAATGTCGTGATGGAAGCCAAAGAAGCTTCAGACTTTTATCAACTTGGTAATATATACCGGTATAAGATTGATCATCCGGATGTGGCCTCTAATTGCGATTTCGCTCTGATTTATGATGCAGATCAACAAAAGATATATCTGGTAACACTGGCTGCAACCTCCAGTGAGGAATATAAAACAGTAACTTACAGCGAGACAGATAATCTGCTTGCAGAATATGTGGCTGAATTTTCGATAGAAAATGCACAAGCCGGTAAGAACAATATTAAGAAAATCAGTATGAAGTTACAGCTGGGCAATAATGACTTTTTGAGTACCCAGACAGTAAATCTGCGAAATTATCCATGAGATTACCGGAGGTACGGCTAAGGAATATGACTTTAATCGGAACACTACTAAGACCGGATTTCTGATTGAAAAGTTAGGATCCGGATGTAAAAGCCAAGTAATGGATAATTATTTGTAAACCATAGAAAGTATATGCTTGGGATTAATAAATATATACTTACTATGTATCCAATTTGAAGAACAATATAGTTTCGTAACTGTCTGATTAGAAAGGTTTAAAGGAGGTGCTGGCATGAAAAAGGGATTGAAAAGTATACTGCTGATATTATTTATTATTGTGATTACGATCATTCTTCCGGTTTTCATGGACAGCGTGGATTTGTTTGGAACCGAGGCAAAAGCAGATAATGCCGGCTGGAAGGAAACAGAGATCGGAGGAGATCCCGAGACTACACCGACTGGGACTACGAAGGATCCGTTTATCGTTCTGGAAATCGTGCCGAATAAAGCAATGACAGAGATAAGTTATCTGGTTGCGGGAGAGGAACCGATTGAGCAGCAGCTTTTTAATAAATATAATGCACCCGGTGAGCTGAGCTTTTTGGGCGGAGCCATTACACCCTATGATTCCTACGTGGAGAAACCGATTGTCGATACGAGTCATGTCGATACAAATTATAAGCCACGAACAACTTATTATACGAAAAATGGATATTTTAAATACGTTGGAAGTAATAATGGCGGGCAATACCAGCCAGTAACGGGGCAGGCAGTTTTTGAACGTGTTGCGAATGGAACAGGAAGCTATAAGGCGAAGCTGAAAACGGAAAACACCGCCATTTATGACTTAAATAGCTGGCTTACGACGAATGAGAAGAATGTAAATGCTTATTTTCTATATGGAAAACCAGACTCGAATGCGCCGACGACTGCCGGCTATGAACCCTGCAGTGTTACGAGAAATACAGAGAATAAGGGTGACTATGATTATAATGTAGAAACGAAAATATTTTCTTTGAATAAGGGGAAGGGTGAGTATGATGTCCTTTTCAGTCGCTCGCTTACCGGAGCAAGACTATATTATATGCAGTCGGACTATCAGATTGTCGATGATTTTACGGGCCACTATTCCTGGAGTGTGGAATATACTGCAGCTTCAGGTGGTAATTACAACAAAGCAGCAAACGGAATGACCTTTAGTAAAGGTACTGGAGATCAATATACCTATGTATGGGTGGATGCTGAGACAGAAGCACTCCGTAAACCATTTAATTTTTATGTTGAAAATGCTGGTACGAGTAATGAGAAGATCTGGGTGAAGGGACAGAAATTTGAGAAATATTATGAAATGAATTATAATGTTACCTTAGTGAACAATGAATTTTTCAAACGCTTTACACTGGGGATTTCAGCGGATAACTGTAGGAATTATAAGGTTAAGGTTATCACCATGACCCCTTCGGAGTTAAATAAGGCGGAAAATCAATCACTGCTTAGCAGGGCGAATATGTTCTATATCAATGACAATTATGGTCACAATTATGCCTATATGAATTTGTATGAGACGAAGAATCAGAAGATGATCGATTATCTGAGACTGCACCCGGAGCAAAAGTTTGATACTGTGAAATCAAAGCTTAACTTTGCTACCGATGACCTTAGCTGGAGCAGCACCATGAAAATATTCAACCGTGTAGTCGGAGTGAAAGCGGACGGATCACTTGGCGGTTACCGGGCAGCAATATTATTTGATTATAAATTCTTTTCAAGGGCAATAAATAGTGTAATCGATCCGAATGATCCAAACGCAATTTTTTATGCGCCATATAGAAAGAACGTTACAGTAAGCTTTAGTTGGAGCAATTCTTCTGCGACGGTTGTAAATATGGCGAAGCTATTTATTATGGTATACCAGAGAGATCCGGTACAGTTTTATAAAATGTTTTTAAAAGAAGGAGCCCCCTATCATATTGATACAGTAAGTAGTTCTTACAATTCAACAGGAACGACAGGCAGTTTTAGACGACCTGACAGTACTGCAACAGGTGAAACCGCTGCGATTGAATATACCTTCTGGAATGGTAATACTTTCTGTCCGTATATGTATGATGACAGCGGTAAACTAATTACTACTCTGAAGGCTTGGACGGATGAGGGCCAGGCCCTTTTAAAGAAAAATATACCAAATTTTAATGTAACTGCAACCCCCACGGATATCATAGCAAATGTTCTAACGATTAACGGCCAGGATATCTTTACGGATAAGTATATGACGGCATTAAGTCAATTACCACCGGATGCAATTGAAGCTGCCAAAATCTACGCAGCATCTCAAAATGGCGGAGTGGTTCCTGCCTCTATCAGTATAGCAAATTGCCTCCAGTTGATTACCAACAAAGGAACCGGATATGGGAATTCCGGCAGTGGAGGCTCTTCCAATCCTGGTGGTGAGAATGGAACAAGCGGCAGTAACTTAAGAACCTACATTAGTGTGCTTAATATTGAGCCTACGGCGGATTATGCTGTCTCAGAGAGTAATATTAAAACTATCATGGCAGGATATAGTAAGAGTGTAGAGATCACAAGTATGACCAGTGCGGAATTTAACAGCAGTATCCTCGATATTAATACGCATTATGATATGATTTACATCGGAGGAGGTGTCGGAAGATTTAATCGTGCTGAAGAAACCTCAACTGATCTAGATGGTATAAAAACTTATAAAACTTTATTTAATAATAGCGCATACAACGGAAGCTATTACAATAAGGGAGACAATATAAAGGGCCCCCTTTACAGCGCAGGGAATGATATTTCGCAGCAAAAACAGAACGAAATGAAGAACTTCCTGAAAGCAGGATACCCTATCGTCCTAGAAAACAGTATCTATACGCTTACTTGTGTCAGGAATGATACGAACTTATACCGCTTTCTTCAGACAGCGATAGGCAGCACACCGCCCAGAAATGTTCTAAACTATTATAATTACAAAAAAGATACCGATAGCCGTATACAATTTATGGCTAATTTAATGGCTGCAATTGATATCGTCCGGCCGATGATCCGTATGGTGCAGCCTATTCTGACAGCAGGCTCCGAATATAATTATATCTATGTCGATCCTGCAACCGATATTTTAAATATTGAATTTGCCATATTGCCCAGAGATCTGGTTGCGGACAGAACCATAAAATATAACGCTTATCTTTACCTTGATTATAATGAGGATGGAATTTTTAGCAGTGGTGAAGAATTAACGGCTGTTCCCTCGGATGGTTCCTCCAATACGGGGTTGACAGAAAGTAAGTTTAAAGCGTACTTATACAGTTATGATATGTCCAAGTATAATGGTGTATACCAGTGGCAGGTGAAGGTAGTCAGGCAGTACGAAGATGCTGACGGAGAATTGCATGATACGGAGATTAGAAGTGAGATAACAGGATACGCGGCCTGTACAAGGCGTGAGGCAATTAATATCCTTCAGATTACAGATAATCCCACTACGGATACAAACGCATATTCTCTGGAGAATAAAGTGAATGACAGTGCGAGTCTGATCAGAAAGTATGCGGGTTATGGAAGTGAACCACTTTTTACCGGTGCGGAAGCAGGAAAGCTCATGGATTATGATCTTGTGTTTCATACGATGTCCGTGAAGGATTTTCTGGAGCAGTATAAGAGCCAACCTTATACAGACGCAACGGCAGCAACGGCAAACAGACTGGCAGATTATCATGTATTAATATTGGATAACCAGTCAGACCAGATTACGAATGAAAATGGTGCATTAAAGAATATAAAGGCTGAAATAGCCAAAGGCTTGGGTATCGTATTTACCAAAGGTGCGGTTAACCAAAGTAATCAGTCTTCGTATTTTAGCACGAACCTGTTTGTAAATCTAAAGACCTATCCAAAATTATGCAGGATAACCTCACCGGATACAACCTTTCCTTATTACATTTTTGACTTTAAGCCAGGTGGCCTAATTAGTGTACTCAACCAGGAAGCAACCTATCAAACAACCTTCTTGACAAAAACAAATGAAGGGCCGGATACCCAGTATCCTTATAAAATTGGAAAAGCTATCCGGATTTCGGATAATTCCTATGAGGAGGATGCAACAATAGACTACAGCCGCATCACATCGGATGCTCCGTTGATAGGATGGTATGCACTATCCGATGAGAGAAGTCCCATCGTGCGTTCACAAGGATTGGTTATGGATACGACAGCAAATACCTATACCGGTATCTACAGTACTTCTCCAAATGACACAAAGAATAATTATTATCTGTTTAATATGGGTAAAATATATTTTACAGGAATACAGTTAAAACAAGCGGATATAGCTGGTAATGACAGTGAGATTAAATTATTCATTAATACGATTATTGCTACCTATAAGACCTCGGGGCGTATTCTTGCCAAGGCTCCGGTGATCGCAATGAAGAACCCTCCTCCGGTTGGCAATGTAATCACCTTAACAAAAACCGATGTAGGAACAAAGACAGAAATACCCTTTATTTTTGAGATTACAAGCAGCTCTTCGCATATGGATTTATCATTGTTATGGAATGGCAGCACTTCAACGACAGGCAATTGGAATAAAGAAATTTATAAAGTATCCTCTTTGGGAGAACTGACGAGGGTTACTGATCTGTCGAACATAAGCAACGGAAGCTATGCGGTCAAAATACCGGTTACTGAATTAATAGGCAGCCATAAGCTTACCATCAATGCAAAGAACAAAGAAAGAAAGCAGACAATGCAAGATACCATGATTAATTATGCTCCCGATCCGGTTGCAATATCTATTATCAATGAAGATCTTGTTAAAAATGTTGACAATGGGTTACAATATCTATATATTGATATTGATTATGATGAAACAGATCGTCCGGGAAAGGAAGCAAATTATCTTGCAGCTGCAGAGAATATAAAACTACAGTTTAAAGTGGAGCATGTATCTGACGTATGCACAATCCAGATAACGGATGCAGATGGAAACAGTATCAGTATAAAAAATGACAGGATATATCCTGCCACGACTACGGAGGAAGAGGCAGAACCAGGCTATAAGCCAGGGGAGAAGACTGTTGCAAACGGCAGCTATTATATAAGTATTCCCGCATCTGTTATAAATAGCTTAAGCAGCAGGGATATAACGATTACCGCGAAGGTTTCTGATACCGAGAAGGCGTCCACATCAGTAAAATTACTAAGAAGGAGCATGTTCCGGCTAGACTAAGGATTGCTTTACGTATTCTGATGATAAGTGAAGATCGTAGAAACACTTTAGAAGATATGTAAAACACCCGGTGATAAGGGACTGTGACAGAACGGAGATTTACATGAAGAATTCACTCAAAGCTTTTACAAAGAAAATGATACGGATTGTATTCAGTCGTGAATTTATTGCTTATACAATTGCAGGTGTACTTACAACCCTGGTAAACTATATCAGTTTTCATATCATCTGTAATATAATGGGGGTAGAAGATCTGATCGCGAATGCCATTGCCTGGGTTCTGGCAGTAGCTTTTGCGTATGTAATCAATGCAAAGCTGGTATTTCTGCAGGAGAAGGAGACGGTTAAGGGGGAAGCGATTAAAATCACGAAATTCTTTGGAGCAAGAATTGTAACCTTCTTAGTAGAAGAATTGGGTATTCTTGTTTTTGTGGAGATATGCGGCTATAATAACCTGGTGGTCAAGGCAATTCTGGCAGTTGTCGTGATTATACTTAATTATATACTTAGTAAGCTCTATGTATTTACGCAGGGAACAGATACAGTAAAACATAAATAATTCAATTATGCGGGTTACATTATTGAGAAATTCGGTAATCAATATCATTGTGTACACAGAAGGTATACGCTACGAAGCGAATCATAAGCGGAAGGAGCGGGGGAATATGTACCTTCTGCGTGCACAATTTTGATAATTATTATGTTGTGTAATTGTTCTATTTACTTTAGGAAAAGGAGAATAATGTTCATGAATAGAGAAAAGGCAGTAGTAAAAATAAAAAAAGGGGAGGGTCGTTCCCTAAAAAGCGGAGGCCTTTGGATATACGATAATGAAATTGATACGATAACCGGAACATATGAAAATGGGGATCTGGTTTATGTACATGATTTTGACGATTATTATCTGGGCTGCGGTTTTATTAATACGAATTCGAAAATTACTGTAAGAATTATGTCCAGAGTGAAGGGACAGGAGATAGACCATGCTTTTCTAAAGGAAAGAGTTAAGACAGCCTGGGAATACAGAAAGAAAACAGTGGATACGGACAGCTGCAGAATAATATTTGGTGAAGCCGATTTTCTTCCCGGATTAGTGGTTGATAAATTCTCCGATGTATTAGTAGTGCAGTCTCTTGCACTGGGAATAGACCGAAGAAAGGAAGAAATCCTTGATTTATTAAAAGACCTTCTTGCGAAGGATCATATTAATATCAGAGGCGTTTACGAACGAAGTGATGCCAAGGTACGTACCAATGAAGGAATGGAGCGGGTGAAGGGTTTTCTGGGAGAACCTTTTGATACCAAGGTGGAAATCATCGAAAATGGTGTAAAATATTATGTGGATATCGCAGAAGGACAAAAAACCGGATTTTTCTTAGATCAAAAGTATAACCGCGCAGCGGTAGCCAGACTTTGTAAGGAAGCCAGAGTTCTTGACTGCTTTACCCATACGGGATCCTTTGCCCTTAATGCGGGTAAGGCCGGAGCGAAGGAAGTCATCGGTGTGGATGCCTCAGAGCTTGGAGTAGCTCAGGCAACAGAGAATGCAGCACTGAACGGATTATCCGATACAGTCCGTTTCCTTGGCGCGGATGTATTTGAGCTTTTGCCGGAATATGAGAGACAGGGGGAATTGTTTGACGTGGTTATTCTTGATCCACCTGCTTTTACAAAATCAAAGAATTCTGTCAAAAATGCTATAAAGGGTTATCGTGAGATTAATCTGAGAGCCATGAAGCTTGTGAAGGACGGGGGCTATCTGGCTACCTGTTCTTGTTCACATTTTATGACACCGGAGCTTTTTACAGAGACAATCGGCCAGGCAGCAAGGAATGTTAAGAAGAGAATTCGTCAGGTGGAATATCGTACACAAGCCCCGGATCATCCTATTTTGTGGGCAGCAGATGAATCCTATTACTTAAAATTTTTCATTTTTCAGGTGGTAAATGAGAAATAAGTGTGGAGAAAAAGCATCTTCACACTAAGAAGAACCCCGGAATGAACACAGGGTGCTAATTCCAGGCTTCTTCACTGATTATTTGAGATGCCCGCTTTGCGGCATCCTGTTTGGAAGTGTTTAATCGCATAGCCAAAGCAGCAGAAAGGTCTTAAGAATAGATGCAAAAGGAAGATGAAATAATATATGACTTACGAAGAAGCAAGAGAATTTATAGACAGCTCAAACCAATATGGAAGTAAACTGGGACTTGAGGTGATTACCGAACTATTAAAAAGACTGGATAATCCGCAAGATCATTTGAAAGTTATTCATGTGGCTGGAACCAATGGCAAAGGTTCCACTGCGGCTTTTCTTTCTACTATTTTAGCAGAAGAAGGTTATCTTGTCGGAAGATATATCTCACCGGCTGTTTTTACATATCGGGAACGTGTTCAAATCAGCAGGCATACAAGGAAGGATAATACAGCGACAGGACCCATCTGTATTGCAGATGAAATAAGAGAAGACTTAGGCAGAATAGTTAATATGGCTGTATCAAAAAACCAGGAATACATGGATAGAAACTTAGAAAGTGACAGTACTTCCGATTCAATTATCACTGACTATATAACGGAAAGAGGAGTTGCCGCTGCCGTGGAGAGAATACAACCAATCTGCGAAGCAATGGCCAGAGACGGCTATTCTCACCCTACGTCATTTGAGATCGAAACGGCGATGGCTTTCTTATATATGGTTTGTGAACAGGTGGATTTTGCAGTGATCGAGGTGGGTATGGGCGGCCGACTGGATGCTACGAACGTCATACGTAAACCGGTCTGTTCCGTAATTACTTCTGTCAGTATGGATCATATGCAGTTTCTTGGTGATACGCTGGAACAGATAGCCGGCGAAAAGGCAGGGATTATTAAGAAAGCTTCTCCGGCTGTGACTGGTAACCGTAATTCTCAGGTATGTAGAGTATTAGAGAGGGTTTGCGATGAGCTTGACAGTAAACTGATTACTATTACGGAGGAAGCCAAAGAGATCAGGTATTCGCCGTATGAAACAAGCTTCACCTATCAGAATCAGAGGTATACGATAGGTCTGCTTGGAGAATATCAGATAGATAATGCAATCTTAGCAATACAGACCGCGAAGGTGTTAAGAGCCTTAGGGTATGGTATCAAAGATAGCAGTATTGTTTATGGACTTAATAAGACAAGGTGGAAGGGACGTTTTGAATTGCTGGCGAAAAATCCTTACTTTATTATTGACGGGGCACATAATGAGGCTGCGGCATATGAACTGGAAAAATCCATAAAGCGCTATTTCCCAAACCGGAAGCTGATATTCATTCTGGGAGTACTTGCTGATAAGGATTACCATAAAATTTTAAAAATAACAGCCCCTTATGCTAAGATCATACTAACCGTAAGACCTCAGAACAGCAGGAGCCTTGATTCTCATTTGTTAGCCAAAGAGGCAGAAAAATATACGGACGGAGAAGTAATTGATACAGTTACAGTAAGCAAGGCACTGAAAACAGCTTATGAAAAAGCGGATCAGGAGGATGTTATACTGGCTTTTGGCTCCCTGTCCTATCTTGGTGAACTTTGCAAACACCTTACGGAGCTCCGGTAGGAGTGGGTGGAGTCGTAGGTGCAACGGAAGCAGCAGGTGGTGTCGTAGGTGCAGAGGAAGGTGTGATGCCCGGAGTGACGGTGACTGGGGGAGTTGTATCAAAAACAGCCGGAGTGCCCTTATCATCAGCAGCTAGTACATATATGTTTTTATTATTATAGTCCTTAAAAAACACATAATACTTTGTTATGTGTATTTGTTTATAATTCCCCTTCTTCACAACTTCCTTTTTTAATGTCGCAAGATTAATTCTTCCAAGATATTTCTGCTTACCGTTATTTACCTGATAATAAAGATACTTCCCGGAGGTCGTTATATTATACGTGCTGCAGGAGGATTTTACCAAAACGGTTGGATTAGAACCATCCTTATTCATCCGGCTGATCCGATTATGATTCGAAAGATCAATATAATAGATATAATCGTCCTTATAAACTGGATAAGCAAAGGACCCTTTGTTCTGCGTACGGGAAGTAAAACTCTCTAAATTCGTAGTACGAATACGATAATCACTCTCCGGATCTACAAAATGAAAATTTTTATCTGTTATAGCGGTCGGAATTACCAATTTCTTCTCAAGAAGTCGATCCATCGTGCCATCTATATTATATCGGTATAGATTAAAGCCGGAATCAGCATCATAACTGTTAAAATAAAGATAATTATTTCTCAAAGTGAGATAAGCACTGGGTTTTTCGGTTATCACCTTCAAATTGGAACCATTATGGCTGATCCGGCGAATTCCGGTGTTATGGAAGAGAGAATATACATCGTTAAGCTTCTGGGTAATATCAACAGCATGTGCATAATAAAGATAATGATTGTCTGCATTGATATAAACAGCCTGGTCGTTTGATATTTTATGTATATTATCCATAAGAGAACTCATGGAATACAGACTGCCGTTATCGTAGTCATTGCTGAAATAGATAACATTATCTTTTTCACAGAATAATCCTCCATTGTAGATATTTGCGGTTGTATTTCCTGTTACATTGTTACGATTATAATAAGTTCTGTCCTTGGAATAGAAATATAACCCCAGTATTGCCGCCATGGTTAAGATAGTAAGGACTAAGAGTACACGTTTCACGGATGACAGCATAGTTACCTCCTTGTAAAAAATTACCTGTTTTATGTCATATGTTTATGCCTTCTGTTACGTACTGTGGATAAGCATTACGGATCATCAGGCACAAAACAGCTAGGCTTCTATTATTATATCTCGATGAAATTAATTATGCAATAAGTAACATGTACCGCTGCATAATGCAAATACTTCTTTTTCGGAAGCACTTACCGGATACACCACTAGGAAGATGATCTGCCCGTGAACAGTTAGTGGACCAATTGCAGCAGTTCCTGGTTGCATATGCTGCGATTAGATAGTATAATGATTCAAAATACTGCGAAAGAATAGTGGTATTTTACAGCCAGTTAATTATAATAGAATACCGTTCACTAGGCAACGTGTGCCGTCGCTTGGAAGTCCGGGCATGTGACGGAATGGAGGTTTTATGATAGATTTACAGGACAGTCGAAGGAAGATAGACGAAGTAGACCAGAAAATTGTAGAACTGTTCGAAAGTCGTATGAAGCTTGCTATGGATGTTGCGGATTATAAGCGCAGTGTTGGTAAGCCCATATATGATGCGGCACGGGAAGAGGAAAAGCTTAGCATGCTGAAGGCCTTAACCGAGAATGAATTTAATAAAAAGGCAATTGCTGACCTGTTTAAACAGATCATGTCAATGAGCAGAAGACTGCAGTATATGCTGCTGGATAATATGGAAAGTCTTGGACTTGCTGAAGTAGATGAGCTTAAGACAGATACTGATACAAAGGTTGCTTTTTTTGGGGAGAAGGGTTCTTACTGTGAAAAGGCGATGCTCGAATATTTTCATGACACAGTAACCGGAATACCAATATCAACCTTCAAAGAGGTAATGCAGACGATTAAAGACGGGAAAGCAGAGTTTGGAGTTCTACCAATTGAAAACTCCTCTACGGGAACTTTATCCGACATATTTGATCTTCTTTCTGAATATGACAATTTTATTATCGGGGAACATCTGGTTAAGATAGAGCATAATCTATGGGGCTTGCCGGGAGCATCGATATCGGATATTAAAAAGGTGTATTCACATAGACAGGGACTTTTGCAATGCTCAGATTTTCTGAAAAAATATCCGGAGATAGAGCAAATTGAATGGGGGAGTACTGCCGGCTGTGCCCGCCTTGTACTGGAGGAGAATGATATAACACAGGCCGCAATTGCCAGTGACAGGGCAGGAGAGTATCATGGATTAAACCTGTTACAGGAGAAAATCCATAATGAAGCGAATAATACCACCAGATTTATTATTATCTCAAATAAGAAGATGTATTTAAAGGGAGCGGAGCGGACAAGTATCTGTTTTGCACTCCCGCATAAGAGTGGTTCTCTTTATCATGCATTATCCCATTTTATCTATAATAATATAAATATGACGAAGATAGAATCAAGACCGATTACAGGAAAAGCATTTGCCTACAGATTCTTTGTAGACATTGAAGGAGGTCTGGATGAACCGTCTGTTAAGAACGCTCTTCATTGCATTCAGGAAGAAGCCATTGAAATGAAAATACTTGGCAGCTATATCACAGTACACGCCTGATGAGCAATTTAAATATTGTATTTCTTCAAAGTTTTTTCAAATTCTAAACACAAAGTGAACATAATTTACTGTTAAACTGTTCTTATCAAAAGGAGATAACAGATATTCCGATATGGAACAGGAATATCTGAATATAAACATCGAAGTTACATTTTTGAAAGGAGAGTTTTCAAATGAGTGAAGAATTGAATAACAATACATCCGGCGATTTAAATAAGAATGACATGAATAACATTAATTCGTCCGGTGAACAAGACAGCAGGGATGCCGGTACTTACAATCGCAGTAATGAATATCAAAACGATAATAGTTTTGATAGTAATCATAAGCAATACAGCCAGGGTTATCAGGGCAGTGCAGAAAATTATAGTCAGTCAGATGTACAAAATAATAACCAAAGCAGTGACCAGAGTTATTATTACGGTAATGGCGAAAACCAGAGTTACCAATATAATGGAAATCAAAGTTACCAATATAATGCAAACCAAGGCTATCAAAATAATAACTACGCGAGTAATGCAAACCAGAACTTTACGAATGCAGCGCAGACGAATTATCAGACCGGTAATAGCGATCCTTATACCGTGTATCCAATACCTCAGGTGAATGAGAAAAAGAAGGCTAAGGTTAAAAAGAAGAGAAGAGGCCTTGGTGTATTAAAATTGACAGCTGCTGCTGTAGCATTCGGCTTAATTGCAGGGGTGGTTTTTCAGGGTTATTATTTTGTGATGAAAACTACCGGGAGCTTAGCAGATAGAGGAGCCTCGAACAGTATTAAGATAAATGAGAATGTAGATAGTAAGGATACCATTGTTCCTGAGACTACGTCAACCTCAGATGCTGTTGTAACGGATGTATCAGATATTGTTACAAAGGTAATGCCTTCCGTTGTGGCGATTAATTCCACAGGAACCCAGACCACAACTGATTTCTTCGGAAGAGAGTTTAGCCAGCAGGTGAAAGGAAGCGGCTCCGGTATTATAATCGGTCAGAACAGTGCACAACTATTGATCGTAACCAATAATCATGTTATCCAGGGTGCTACGACGGTTGAAATCGTATTTTCAGATGAGTCTAAAGCGACTGCTGTTGTCAAGGGTTCCGATGCAAATGCAGACCTTGCAGTATTATCCGTAGATATGTCTACCTTGAAAAAATCAACCGTAAATACGATTAAAGTAGCAACACTTGGAAATTCAAATTCCGTAAAAGCAGGAGATATGGCAATTGCAATCGGTAATGCACTTGGTTATGGGCAATCTGTTACAGTAGGATACGTTAGTGCCGTGAACAGAGAAGTTACTATTAATAATAACACAATGACACTTCTCCAGACAGATGCAGCGATTAATCCCGGTAACAGTGGAGGAGCTTTATTGAATACGAAAGGACAGGTAATTGGTATTAATTCTGTCAAATATGCATCAGATGAAGTAGAAGGAATGGGATATGCAATTCCAATCTCCAGTGCAATTCCGATGATAAATGAATTAATGAATCGTCATGCAATTTCAAAAAGTCAGCAGGGCTATCTGGGAATTGATGCTTCCACAGCGCAGAATGTAACGCAGGAAGTGTCGGATGCATATGGTATTCCGGTTGGAATTTATATAAATGATGTAATCTCCGGTTCTCCGGCTGATAAAGCAGGCTTAGAGCGCGGTGATGTAATAACCGGTGTGGATGGGGTAACTGTTAAGACACTGGATGAACTTGCTAACGCATTAACTTATAAGAAAGCAGGACAGAAGATTGATCTGAAGGTTAAAGTGAAAGTAAGTGGAGCATACCAGGATAAGACACTGAATGTATCATTAGGAAAGAAATAATTAGCAAAAAAGAAGAGATAATGAAAAAGCTGTCTGATATATCGTATATATCAGACAGCTTTTCTTCATGAGGGTAAGCTCATGGCAATCGTTTCATAGGTTGTGTCCAGAAATACTTTAACATACTCCTGGAATATAAAACACTCCAGTGGGACAAATCTTATAGCAAAGGCAGATCACATTATGTCAGTTATGGCTGCTTTTTTTGGATCAGATGAGGAGAAGATACATGCACATACAAAACTTGCATAGGATATATTATAAGGTAATCTATTATTCCGGCGGATCGGCCAAATAGTAATCTGTTTTTCATCTGACTAAAAGCAGGGAGCATATTTTTATGCTTATGATTTGTGCCACCGAAGCGGCAAATGGGAGGTTGTATGAAGAAAAAATTAATAGGCGTACTGGTTATCATAACAATGATAACATCCATACTTGCCGGTTGCACAAGCAGCGGGGGATTGAAGGAAATTACATTAAATGAAGTAGCCCATTCTATTTTCTATGCACCAATGTATGTAGCCTTTGAAAAAGGTTATTTTAAAGAGGAAGGTTTGAAGGTTAAGCTGGTAAATGGACTTGGGGCGGATAAAACAATGACTGCAGTTCTAAGCGGAAACTGCGATATAGGTTTTATGGGAGCCGAAGCATCTATCTACGTTTATAATGAGGGCGCAGACGATTATGTGGTGAATTTCGCGCAACTGACACAGAGAGCCGGCAACTTTCTGGTTACCAGAGATAAGAATGAAAAATTCACCTGGAATAATATAAAAGGAAAAACAGTAATCGGCGGCAGGGCAGGTGGTATGCCGGAAATGGTTTTTGAGTATATTTTAAAGAAGAACGGGATTGATCCGAAGAAAGATCTTACAATCATCCAAAACATTGATTTTGGGTTGACCGCTCAAGCATTTACTTCCGGTAAAGGAGATTATACAATCGAATTCGAGCCAGCTGCAACAGCACTGGAACTGCAGGGAGCGGGTAAGGTAGCAGCTTCTCTTGGTGTAGAGAGTGGTAAAGTTCCGTATACTGCATTTGCCGCAAAAAAGAGCTATATTGAGAAGAACCCGGAAATTATTCAAAGTTTCACGAATGCCATTCAAAAAGGTCTGAATTATGTTGCCGGTCATACTCCGGAGGAGATCGCAAAGGTTATTCAGCCACAGTTCGCAGAAACAGACAAAGATACCCTTGTTAAGATAGTAACCAGATATTATGAACAGAATACCTGGAAAGATAATCTTGTATTTCAGGAGGATAGTCTTACCCTTCTTCAGGATATACTGGCTTCTTCCGGTGAGCTTAAGGCCAGGGTGCCCTATGATAAAATTGTGACTACAGAGTTTGCACTAAAAGCAGCAAAATAACAGACATAGAAAAGGACACGTCGTACCTTATAAAAGAAAGTGTACGGCGTGTCCTTATTTTGTTTGTTATTCTTCAGTTGTATCTGCAGAATTATCTTCCTCGGAAGCTTCTTCCTCTGTATCATCTTCATAATCATCAAAATCATCTTCAAAATCTTCAAGATAATCGGGATTCATATACCTGTATACGGCATAAGCGATACCTGCCACAGCTGCAACTGCACCGATTATGGAAAGAATACACAGAATGACATGTCTTCTTTTCTCTGCCGGATCCTCTTTTTTGCGAATTAATTCTCCTGACTTAATAGCTTCTAATAAATCATCAATCTTATTGCCCATAATGACACTTCCCTTCATTTTATTCATAACAAGTAAAACAGGCTATCTGTTTTCTTGCTTTTAACAAGTAAACTGTATTGAAATTCGAATTATTTCAATTCATTATACTTAATATGCCAAAGATAGTATAACACAATACGTGTTTTTTTACTATATTATTTGGAAAAAGTAGAAAATTTATTATTAATTACCAACTTTTTGTAATTTAGCAAAGGTAGATAGAAGTTTTTTTACACCAAAGGACGGGAAATCTACGGTTACTTCGTAGTCCTTTCCTCCCTGCGTAATATCAATCACAATTCCGACACCGAACTTGACATGTTTTACCGTATCCCCGATACTATAATTAAGAGTTCCCATATTGCTGCCGGTAAATTGTTTGCTCGCCTGGGGAAAATAGGACTTGTAGGAATCATTATTTGGCGAGTAATTCCCGGTACTTGGCTTGTCAAAATTCAGTCTGTCAGTACCGGACGAATTGTTGGCGGAAAAAGGCAAGCCGGACTGTTTGTTTCTCTTATTATCTCCATCCTCAGAAAAATCATCAAGGAAGGAATACTTGGATTTTTTCGGAGGAGAAGCTGACATTTTCAGCAGATACCTTGGTATTTCATGAATAAAACGGGAAGGTTTATTATACTGTGTTTCACCACGAAGCATACGTTGTTTTGCAGCAGTCAGGGATAAGCGCTTCATGGCTCTGGTGAAACCAACATAACAAAGACGACGTTCTTCTTCGATTTCCTCCTTCGGATTATCAGAAAATAGCGATAGATATCCGGGAAAGACACCTTCTTCCATACCACACAGATACACATAGGGGAATTCCAGACCTTTAGCACTGTGAAGAGTCATTAATACGATATTATCCGCAGCTTCATTCAGATTATCAATATCTGATACAAGAGCAACCTCTTCCAGAAAACCGCTTAAGGTTGGCGGTTCCGGAGAATTCTCCTCATAGGTTACCAGCTTGTTAACAAGTTCGTTAATATTACCGATACGGTCCTGTGCATCCTCGTCGCTTTCTCCCTCCAGTTCTTTTAAGTAACCGGTTGCATCAAGAATATCATCAATTAATTCATGAAGGGCATAGCCTTCACTTCTTATTTTTGTTTTCAGCCCTTCGATCAAACTGATAAAAGGAGTAAGCTTCGAAGCGGTACGTCCCATACCGGGAATATAGTGTGCCCGGGTTAAGGCATCATAGAAGCTGATATCATTTTGTATGGCATAATCATTCACCTTATCAACGGTAGTCAGACCAATACCGCGTTTTGGAACATTGATAATACGCTTGATGGCAATGTTATCCATTCCATTGTCGATTGTTTTCAGATAAGCAAGGATATCTTTAATTTCTTTCCGTGCATAGAAATTAATACTGCCGATAATCTTATAAGGAATACTTTTTTTGACCAGTTTTTCTTCGAAAAGTCTTGACTGCGCATTGGTACGATACAAAACAGCAAAATCATGATAGTTTACATCACCATTTTCTACGATATTTTTAATCTCGCTGGTAATATACTCTGCTTCATCAAAATCCGTATCAAATTGCGTGAAGCTTACCGGGTCACCATCTTCATTATCCGTCCAAAGATATTTTTCCTTTCGGCCTATATTATTGCCAATTACTTCATTCGCTGCATTTAAAATGCTTTTCGTAGAACGGTAATTCTGTTCCAGTTTTATAACATTCGTATTTGGAAAGGCCTTCTCAAAGTTTAGAATATTATAAATATTCGCACCGCGGAATTTATAGATGGACTGGTCATCATCCCCTACTACACAGAGATTGTACTCCCGTTCGCCATACATATTAACACCGGAAGCCAGCAGATGAACCAGCTGGAACTGAACGGTATTGGTGTCCTGGTATTCATCAACCATGATATAACGGAAACGGTTTTGATAATAATTAAGTGCTTCCGGATTGGTTTGAAACAACTCCACGGTTTTTACAATCAGATCATCAAAATCCATTGCATTGCTTGCCTTCAGACGCTTCTGGTATTCCAGATAAGCCTTTGCATATTTATTCTGCTGATAATCGCCATGTGCATTCTGAGCAAACTGTTCCGGAGAGAGCAGCTCATCCTTGGATTTTGATATTACGGACAGAATACTGCGTTCACTTGTTTTTTTTGTATCAATACCAAGATATTTACATATTTCACGCATCAGGGTTTTCTGGTCATCCGTATCATATATGGTAAAGCTCCTGGTAAAACCTATCGTATCAGCATACCGTCTTAAGATGCGCACGCAGGTGGAATGGAAGGTGCTGACCCAGACATTTTCGGAACCATAGCCTACAATTTTATCCACCCTTTCTCTCATTTCTCTGGCAGCCTTGTTGGTAAAGGTTATCGCTAAAATGTTATATGGATTAACAGCTCTTTCTTCAATCAGATAGGCGATACGGTGGGTAAGAACGCGTGTCTTTCCCGATCCGGCGCCTGCCAGAATAAGAAGAGGACCCTTGTCATGGAATACTGCTCGTTTCTGCTCGGAATTTAAGGTATCATAAATACTCATCATTGTTTACCTGCCTGTCTATGTAATATGTTTGAAGTATAGTATATATAGGAAAGCAATAGGATAAACCAGCTTTTAAGGGCCGCATATAAATTCTCTCTTTCTGCATTTCACCATCTGACCGCAAACATATGTTTATTATAGCATGCAGATATAGTAGATTCAATCCTGCATTTTAGTTCATTGTTGATTACTGTTCACAGGCTAGTCAAATTCCATTGTTGTGCATGCAATTAGTACTTCCGAAGTGGAGCCGCTCTCGCTTCATTGCATTACGCAGCGCGTATACAAATTCTTTTTCGGAAGCACTTATCGGAAGCATAATTCGGAATTTGACAAGCCTGCGAACAGTAACCCATTGTCGTGAAAGGGATTACTCATCTGATTATTTTTGCTTTGACATCTAGTATCTAATACTATATAATAAATTTGAGGTGATTTAATTGGATACGACGAAGGAAGAATATATCAGAGGGTTGATTGACAGCTTAAAGGATGTTAAATATATCATGCCGGATGATATTCCTAATATTGATTTATATATGGATCAGGTTACAACCTTTATGGACAAGCATTTAAAATCGTCCAAACGTTACAGCGAGGACAAACTTCTGACCAAAACAATGATAAATAACTATACGAAAAATGAATTACTACCTCCGCCGAGTAAGAAAAAATACACCAAGGAGCATATGTTTCTTCTTATATTTATTTATTATTTTAAAAATATTCTGTCAATTAATGATATACAAAGTATCTTTAATCCATTAACCGAGAAATATTACGGCGAGGATTCCAGTGTGAAGCTGGAGAAAATATATGAAGAAATCTTCCGCCTGGAGAAAGAGCAGACGGATGCGTTAACTAAAGATATGATACGAAAGATGACCAAAGCGAAGGAATCCTTTGCAGATATCACAGATTCGGAGGATCGTGATTTCCTGACCACGTTTTCTTATATCTGTATGCTGTGTTTTGATGTTTATATGAGAAAGCATATGATCGAGAAAATGATAGATGACAGCTTAATGGGAGATAGTGTCGGTAAATCAAAATCGGCAAATAAAAAAGCTGAAGGAAAGAAGGAAAGCCAGAAGTCCACACCGACTACGGATAGATAGGTTGCTTAGTAGGCTGATAATGGCCTAACAGATTAAATTCATAGCTTTGTAACTTTATAGTAAATATGATAATCTGACAATACGATAAGACATATAAAATAAAAAGAGGAAGTGATAACCTTATTCGGAGATGAAATTCTCAATCCGGACTTAAGGATATGCTTCCTCCTAGTTTTACGGAATTCTAAAAAATGCTTGTGATGAATGAAGGGTATTATTAAGCCAACTCACCGCTGTCCTTTTTCGGTACAGCATCTTTCATCCTGGCAAATACCATGTCATAGCCATCATTACCATAGTTTAAGGAACGATTAACCCTGCTGATCGTAGCAGTTGAGGCACCCGTTTTTTCTGCAATCTCGAGATAGGTGTTATGGTTACGCAGCATTCTTGCTACTTCAAAGCGCTGTGAAAGAGAAAGCAATTCATTCACAGTACAGATATCTTCAAAAAATATATAACATTCCTCCGAATCTTTTAAGCTTAATATAGCTTCAAATAGATGGTCAACAGCAGTTGTTCTAATATTCTTACTCATCGGTAGGACTCCTTTCATCTGTTGTGTTTCACACTGTACATTTTAACACTATGCAGTTGTAAAGTAAAGCGTTTTTGCAAATACTCCATTTCGGAAACACTTACCTGGCTGCCGTTCAAGCCCATGCAAATTCCATTGTGGCATATCCGGTAAATACTTTCGAAGCGGAGCCATTCTCGCTTATTGCATTACGCAGTGGTACATTAGGTCCTATAACACAGGACCCAAGTACCGGCAAATGCAAATACTCCTTTTCGGAAGTACTTACCGGATGTACCAAGCAGAAATTGCATGGGCGTAAACGGTAGCTGTACCGGTGATCAGTAACTATCGGAACCTGGATATCAGTGGACAGTAATAGCATCGGATATACAGCGACGAATTTGGCTTGGCGGTGAATTGTAGTAAGTATCTATGGAAGGCAGGTATCTTATGGAACGATATGACAAGGTAAGTACGGGATTGAAAGGCTTTGATCAGGTGATTGATCACTTAAGACTTGGCGATAATGTAGTATGGCAGGTTGACAGTATTGCCGCTTATAAAAAAATGGTGGAAGCTTATGCCTGGCAGGCAGCTTCTGAGCAGCGAAAGCTTGTATATATTCGTTTTGGCAGACAGGAAGCACTGCTGGCAGCCAGACCCGATCTGAAGATCTGTACAATTGATGCCACGAGAGGTTTTGAGAGCTTTGCGACAGAAATACATCATATTGTAAAACAAATGGGAAAAAAAGTTTTCTATGTATTCGACTGCCTTACTGAGTTATTGCAATATTGGTATTCCGATCTGATGATCGGCAATTTCTTCCGGGTAACCTGTCCCTATCTATATGAGCTGAATACCATTGCATATTTTGCAGTGATCAGAAATGTTCATACCTTCAGCACAATCGCGGGAATACGTGAAACGACACAGCTGCTCCTGGATCTATATGAAGTAAACCAGAAAATATATATCCATCCGCTTAAGGTATGGCAACGGTATTCCTCTACAATGTTCATCCCGCATCTGATTCAGGGAGAGGAAGCTATTTGCATTACAGCCAGTGCGCAAGCAACAGAATTATTCTCCGGTATTTACCGGTGCGAGGAGCGACCGGATTTCTGGAATGTTCTGTTTGGGAATGCAAGAGAAGCTTTAGCAAGCTCAAAAGAGCAGCAGGAAGCGTTAGCCAATCGGCTTATGACTTTGTTAATTGGCAGTGAATCTAAAATGCTGACGTTATGCAAACGGTATTTTACATTGTCAGATATTCTCCAGATTGCTTCCCGGGAAATTGGCAGCGGATTTATCGGAGGGAAGAGTATTGGCATGCTGCTAGCCAGAAAGATAATTGTTACAGAAGCTAAGGATCAGATAGCTCCATTCCTGGAGTCCCATGATTCTTATTATCTTGGTTCGGATATTTATTATACCTATATTGTACAAAACGGCTGGTGGAAGCTGCGTACACGGCAAAAAACAAAGAAAGGCTATTTTAAATATGCGCCCGAGCTAAAGAAAAAACTGTTGAAAGGGAAGTTCCCGGAGAAGATACAGGAACAGTTTGTACAAATGCTGGAATATTTCGGTCAGTCACCGATTATAGTTAGATCAAGTTCTCTTCTGGAGGACAATTACGGAAATGCTTTTGCAGGAAAGTACGAGAGTGTGTTTTGTGTCAACCAGGGAACACCGGAGGAACGATATGAGGCATTTGAACAGGCAGTGCGCACGGTATATGCAAGCACAATGAATGAGGATGCTCTGGCTTACCGTACGAACCGCGGACTGGCTGATCAGGACGAGCAGATGGCGATCCTGGTGCAGCGTGTTTCCGGAGATTATTACGGGGATTACTTCTTTCCGCATGCCGCAGGTGTGGGTAATTCTTCTAATTTATATGTTTGGGATAAAAGCGTGGATATGAATGCGGGGATGCTCCGGCTGGTGTTCGGAATGGGAACCCGTGCCGTGGACCGGACAGAAGGAGACTATGTTCGGATTGTCAGTCTGGATGATCCGCTTCGGATACCGCTGATGAATTATGAGGATCAGAAGAAGTTTTCTCAGCATTTTGTTGATTTGCTGTCTCTTAAGGAAAATGCTTTGGTAAGCAGGGCTGTAAATGATATTATCGGAGAAGATATTAAGGTCAGGAAGGAATTGTTTGCCGCAGTTGATGAACAAACACTTGACAGGCTCAGAGAACGGGGAATGACGCGTCATAAGACACCGTATATCCTGAATTTCGATGGCCTGCTGAAGACAACGGTATTTCCGGTGGTAATGAAGAGGATGCTGGCACTGCTTTCGAAGTCATATAATTATCCTGTGGATATTGAATTTACAGTTAATAGTAACAAGGAGGGAGAGTTTAAGGTGAACCTGTTGCAATGCCGTCCCTTACAGACGAAAGGACTGGGGAAATCAGTCAGTATTCCGAAAATTGAGAATGAACAGGAATGCTTGTTCTATATGAAGGGGAATTTTATGGGTGGCAATATCCACCTGAATATTGAATATGTGGTTTATGTACCGGCAGCAGCCTACCTTAAATTAAAGGAACAGGATAAATATGCGGTAGCCCGGAGAATAGGAAAAATCAATTCACTGCTAAAGGGCAAGAATATCATTCTAATCGGTCCTGGGAGATGGGGAACGACAACACCTTCTCTCGGTGTTCCGGTGCATTTTACAGAACTGTGCAATATGACAGTCATCTGTGAGGTTGCATCGGCAACGGAGGGCTTTGCACCGGAGCTGTCTTATGGCAGTCATTTCTTTCAGGATCTTGTGGAAGCAGATATTTTTTATGCAGCTATTTTTGACGGACAAAAGGATGTGGTATTTCATCCGGATTGGATAATGGAACAAGAAAATATCATTAGCTCCATTCTTCCAAATGAAGTAGTAGCAGAAAATATTATCAGGGTGTTGAAAACGGAGGGGATGGAGATCTTCTCAGATATTCAATCACAAATATTACTTTGCAGGTCATAACCTCATCAGAGAATAGAATTCCTCTCATTTTATACCATGGAATGAGAGAAACCTGTAAACAAAATATAGTAAACTTTAATTGTGGGATGGTTATCATATGGATTGGCTTGAAAGAATGAACCGTTCGGTCGATTATATAGAAGAGAATTTGGCAGGTGAAATTGATTATAAGGAAGTCATGCCGGCAAAGCAGTAACTGAATGGTATTCCGAGGGAGATAGCAGTGCAAAAGATTATATCAGTGAGATCTGGATACCCATTAAGAAAAGCAAGCTTGGTATTTAACGGAAGGCGGGGTTATGGTAATGGAGAAGGATGCTAATCTTCAGGCTGGTGACGAGTGGATGAAGCTTCAGGCAGGGAGTGATTGGAATAAACTTCAAGCCTTGCTAAAGGAGATTATTTTAAAGAAGGACAGATTTGAGGAGGCTCAAAGACTACTGCATCATATGCATTCTCTGGTACATGCAGCAGTTGTATATGATGGAAAAGGTACAACCGTTATGGATGGGATATGGGATGGTCTTTCCGATACGGTATTTCGGATTATGCCTACAATAAAGGACGATACAATTGCCTGGAATATCTGGCATATTACCAGAATAGAGGATTTAACTGCTAATTTCCTGATTACAAAGCAGGGTCAGATATGGGATGAAAAATGGCAGGAGCGTCTTGGTACGGATGTATGTGATACCGGTAATGCAATGACCGATCCAGAAATAATAGCTTTCAGTAATGAGATCAATAGAGATGCTCTTTTTGAATACCGTAATGCGGTTGGTTATAGAACGAAAGAAATTATTGACAACCTGAAACCGGAGGATATGAAACGAAAGGTTGCCAAAGAGGAATTGCAGAAAATTGCAGATGCACATGGTGTATTAGACCATCCGGGGTCAATATGGTTACTTGATTTCTGGGGTAGGAAGAATGTGGCAGGATTGTTTTTGATGCCGATTACCAGGCATCAGATTGTGCATCTTAATGATTGTGGGCGGCTGAAGGAAACTTGCAGAAAGAAGAAAATTTTATAAACGAACAACCCACTGTGTCTTTACAGTGGGTTGTTCGTTATAAGAGGGCATTGAGCGTCAAATGAAATGTTTTCCATTGTGTTAAAATATTAAATAATGCAAAGGAGGTGTAATATTGAACGCATGGGAATCTATACAAAATACCTTATTCTATATTGAAAAAAATTTAACTGCCAGAATGGAAATTGATGAATTGTCTAAACAATCCAATCTTTCCGTGTTTTATTTTCAAAGGCTTTTTAGCAGATTGGTTGGAAAACCCGTTATGGAATATATAAAACTTCGGAGACTGGCTAATGCAGCCGAATATATGATTACTAACAGAGATAGCAGAATCATTGATGTGGCATTTTGTTTCGGTTTTGAGAACCATGAAACATTCACAAGGTCTTTTAAATCAACTTATGGTATGACACCGGAGAAATATCGCTCTTATCCACGTCCGCTATCTCATTTTCATATACCCGATATTTCTTTAAATTATCGGCTTGTAGATGAAAATGTGCCATTAATTACCAGCGATATCTTATTGGAGGTCAGTCGAAAACATATCAATACTCCACGTATATTTTTGGGTTTAAATATACAAAATCCAATGGGAGATAATCCATGTATTGACTTACTGGGTGAATTATGGGACAGAGTACATGATCAGAAACCATTTTTAAGTAATTTGATACAACCAGGGCAGGAAATAGGTGTTTCATCACCAGGGGAAATGCCGGGTAACTTTACATATTTTGCAGGGGCAGAAGTCAGTAATATGGATGATATTCCAATAGACTATTTAGCATGGGTTATGCCTATGGGTAATTATATTGTCTGTTCCTTTGAAGCCGAGAATTTCTATCTCCTTACAACAAGTGCCCTTAACAAAGCCCGTGACTATATGTTTAGGGTGTGGCTTCCAAACCACAATATAGTTTTTGAACCGTTTATGGCAGAGTTATATTATGACACATCTCCGGAAGCTTCCAGAATGGAGTTATGGGTAAAAATTAAGGATGGAACTACGAGAGTAAACAATATGTATATTTGAAATAAAATAAGAGGTGACTTTATGGATAATGCAAAAAAACATTGTGAGAAATTAAAAAAATATATTGACCAATATATGGGGAAGGGACGGGCTAATGAAATACTTCGTGGACTCGATGAGCTCACTGGAGAGGAAACGCCTGAACAATGTGCGACTTGGGCTAACAAAATAAATCAACGTTTAGAAGACCAAATCAATCCGGATACGCTAATTAAAATCAGAGAAGAATGCGCGTGTATTAAAGCGAATAAATATTCTCCTTATGTCAAATATTTTAATGAAATACGCGTGAAATATGAAAATGATGATGATTATTTAAAGGCTATTGCAGAATTTTTAAACGGTCGTGGTCGATGTGGAAAAAAGGTTGAATATAGAGAGGGAAAAATTTATTCATACTTTGGATTTGGAAATTCCTGCGTTTGTTATGTGATTAAAGGAGGATGGCAAAAACCACCAACAAAAACATGGTGCAGATGTTGCCAGGGAACATTACTGAGTATATATAAGCTGGTATTTCCGAATAAAAAATGTAATATGGATATTGTTGAAACATATGCAACTGATGGTACAGATTGTGTATTTTCTACATGGTACACTGACTGAGCTAAGGTCAAAACTATAATTCATTTTGATAATTCTTCCTTTAGAGTCGGTGTTATAACTTCAATGCAGGATGGGAGTAAAATAACCTATGAAAGCTCACTAGATAATATTCTGATGCACTCGCCAGAATTAAAATATAAGGAAGCTGATCCGTTTACAATGCACGAAAAAGGCTTTTCAAACGGCAAATCTTAATCGGGGATCCGTTTACTTCAAAAATCCAGAAAATAAGTGAATTACCCCGTCCCAAAAAAAATGGCCACCTTAGATAATAAATGATATTCTTAGAAAATGTTCATCTATCAATTGAATTCCTTGCTGTGTGAATAGTGATGCATTTTAATGAGATTCCAAAATTATGAGAAGAAATCTAATAAACGGGAAAGAGATCTTATGCTATAATTAAGAAAGATCAGGGATAGGTACCCTAATAAAAAATGCTATTTCTATTTTGATATCACAATCTTGTCGGCAGTAATTCTAATATCAATTTTGGGGTTAATCGACAAGCATTTACACGGAAATAGCCATTGATTTCTAATAAGATGGGAGAAGAAAATAATGTATGAGAAATTAAATCAAGAGCTTCAACAAGCGCAACAGGATGTAATGCGGTTACAAAAGGTTAATTCGATGCTAGAAGAATTGAAGAAACAAAAAGAAACACTAACTGAAAAATTAGAAGAACAAAAGAGAAGCTTAGCGAAAGAGGATCTGGATGTAGAGAAGCTGGAATCGAAAGGTCTTGCTCATGTGTTTTATTCCATGCTTGGCAATCTGGAGGAACATCTTGAAAAGGAACGTAAGGAGGCATTGGCCGTCCGCCTTAAATATGACCAGGCAATTCGTGAACTGGATCAGGTCAATTATGATATATCCGGTTTGACTACAGAAAAAGAAAAGTACAGGAATGCTGAAATTACATATAAGGAATTATATTCTAGAAAAAAGGAGCTCCTGCTTGCTTCGAATTCAGAGACAGCAGAAAGAATGCTGGACATAACGGATCAGACGAATAAGCTTACGAATCTTCGAAAGGAAATTCAGGAGGCAATTCGTGCAGGGAAGGGAGCTGTTACCCACCTTAATAATGCTGCTGCGAACCTTGATAGCGCAGAGGGTTGGGGAACCTGGGATTTGTTGGGCGGTGGCTTACTGACGGATCTTGCAAAGCATTCTAAAATAGATGATGCAAAGTATGAGGTAGAAGAAACACAAAGGGCCTTGTCTCGGTTTCGGACGGAACTGGCCGATGTTAAGATAAGCGGTGATATTTACATCGAAACAGATGGTTTCGGTAAGTTTACAGATTTCTTTTTTGACGGTCTGATTGCTGACTGGTGTATGCAGTCAAGAATCCATGATGCACAGGGAAGTGTGGCTGGTACAAAAAGTAAGGTAGAGCAGGTACTGGAAAAATTAAGCCGTATGGAAAATGAGGTGAACGGTAAGCTGGAAGGACTGGAAAGGGAAATGAAGGAACTGATTACCGGGGCAAGCCGGTAGTAAGATATAAGTGTAAAGTAATTAATGATGATTTGAGTGTTAAAAGTCAGATTTAGTTATTGAATTGAATATGGCTGCATATATATTCATTTGGCTAAACAGATACTCCAGATGCAAATAATACTAAATTTGGTTAATACAATTTAAGTAATGAAAGAACAAGTAATAGTAGAAATGAGTAAATGTGATGACAAGTAATGAAATAGACTAATACAATACAGATAAAATGTAATAGGTAAACTGAGATGGGAAAAAATAGGTTAATGCAAAAAACTATAGTATGAACTGACCCCCATAAGTATAGATTGAAAAAATCCAACTTATGGGGGTTAGTTCAGTATACTAAATGGTAGTATAGTCATTTCTTTGTCAATTTTAGTTCACTACCTCAAAAATGTTTTAAAATAAATGAAGAAAATATTCGTTGACATATAATGTTACCAGGCATATAATTAAACCGTCGGTCGGTTTAATTATGTGATGGAGGACTAAAATGTCAAGATCTAATATTAATTATGAGAAGAAGCGAGATGAACTTGCAAGAAATATATTTAATATCTTTATGGAAGATGGATATGAGAATACAACACTTTCACTAATCATAAAAAAGCTAGGTATATCAAAAGGAGCATTTTATCATTATTTTTCTACGAAAGAAGCATGTGCAGATGCCGCCGTTGCTCTGTTCGCAGAGGATTGTTTTCAAAAGGTCGAAGTTCAAATAGAGGAGAATGCTTCAGTTGAGGTTAAGTTTCAGCGATTAATTGTAGCTTGCTCTGAATTGTTTCATACAAATGAACATAGCATGGAAAATATTAATACCGCATCAAATGCTATCTTTCATCAGAAGTTAATGGCGTCCTTTGTAATAGTATTAGCACCCTTGTATGAAAAGGTAATTACACAGGGAGTTGAAGAAAAGATTTTCAAAGTAGAATTTCCGCTGGAAACTGCACAGATGATACTTACTTTGACTAACTTCTATTTTGATGCAGATTTATTTGGCTGGCAACCCCAGAATATGCCTGTAAAAATAAATGCATTCATGGAATTTATAACAAATGCATTAAATGCTAGAACTGACTTTTTCTCATTCTTAACAGTAAATTAAGAAGGTAGTGTTCTAAAATATTAAGAGTTAGACAAGATTGAGACTTAAGTTTACATATAGTTAAGTGCAATAATCAATTTTACAAATTATTTTATACCTGTGGCATATAGCTGGCAGGTTTTACAGAAAGGAAGGTTATTATATGAAGATTTTAGTAGTTGGTACAGGAATAATTGGATCTTTGTATGGTTATGCGCTATCACAAAAGCATAATGTTTTTCATTATGTGCGTGAGGAGAAGCTAAAGCTTATGGATCAAAAGATGATTTCACTTGACATCATCGATGAGCGAAAAGAAAAAAAACAGCGGAATACAAACGGTAACTATACCTACCACTGCGTTGCAAAAGCGGCTGCTGACTATGATTTAATTATAGTTCCCGTCAAAAGCCTTCAGCTTCTGGGGGTGTTAAAAACGCTGTCAATGCAGGCTCCAAGTGCAAATTACCTTATTATGACGCTAGACTGGAACATGTCTGATGAATTTGAGAAAATACTTGGTAAAAGCCATTACATTCTGGGATATGCAGGAGGTGGAGGAACCTTTCGTGAAAATCAGCTGTGGGCTAATTTGGGGGATGATATAATGCTGGGGGCAGTCTGTCCAGAACAGCAGACACTACTAGAAAGTGTGAATAATACATTTCGAAGCTGTGACATTATTCCAAAGATAGAAGAAAACCCTCTCCATTGGCTATGGGTGCATAATGTTGGCTCGGCACCGCTTGGCGCAGCTCTTCAAAAGTACCATGATATGGATCTTCTGCTGAAGGATAAAAAGCTTGTGAAAGTATCGTTCAAAGCGATGAGGGAGTGCTACAAAATATGTGAAAGAAGAGGTGTGGATTTAAAAAGCTATGATGATGTAAAAATGATGTCAATGCCCCTGTTTCTTCTTTATCCTATGTTTCGGCTTAATTTTGCCAAAAATCCTGTGATGAAGAGATATACTTCCCATGCAGTGGATAGTATTGATGAGATGGTAGATAATTTTAAAGAGATTTATGAGAGCGGCACTTCTTTTGGCATTGATATGCCAAACATGAAACATCTTGCTGAAATTATTGGATATCAATCTTTAAGATAAATTATTGTGCCGTCATCCAGAACGGCATATACCCTGGCAGGCACTCCAGTACCAGGTTGTTTTATAGGGCCAGATACCCCGCTCCCAATCCAGAAGACCAAAGGAATTAAGTGGTGAGAACACAGTGTTACGGCCATGAATTTGCACATTACCTTCTGCGGTCATTCCAATTATTTTCTGGCTATATTAAAATTCTTTTTGCTTTGATAAAGTGGAGTTGCAATCACCATGGAATCCTGTGGTTCTTTTGAAAGAGTAAAGGCGGCTTCCAGGTCATTGTTGCTTAATCCTTCTTTTGTATTTTCAAATCTGCTTTGATAGGTTATAACAGCCTCTAGGCTTTGTTGCATATCCTTTTTGAATTAATTCTCCCTTTTATTTCATAATCTTGAAAGGTGCATGATTTTATGCGGCATTATTTCAGTCTCACATACTGGTATGGCATAGAGACGCCGGACTATTCATTAACGATAAGACACTCCGGAGAAGCCATTATGTAGTATTAATTTATTATATGCTTTCCTTTTAATTTATCGCCCGAAACTCATTAAGAGATTGAATAGTTTCCTTGGGGATGTTATAATCGACCAGAACATTATGAATAGTGATTAGGAATAGATCGTTTGTTTCATGTCGATGATACAAGCTTACGGAGGAAATTATATGAAGCTATATGTTACACGCCACGGCGAGACAGAATGGAATAGAGAAAACAGAATTCTTGGGACGACAGATATTCCTTTAAATGAGAAGGGTATCCGACAGGCGGAAAGCATCGCAGCCGAACTACCGCAAGAGATTGATTTAATCATCGCTTCACCGCTTATGAGAGCAGCCAGGACGGCAGAAATAATTGCTGAGAAAAATGAAATCGAATTGATGTATGATAATAGGCTCATAGAAATGAACTTTGGTATCTATGAAGGAATTGACAGAGGTAATGCGACATACCAGGCGGAGAAGAGGAAGTTCTTCAGCCGTTATCCGGAGGGTGAATCTTTTCTTAAGGTGGCACAGAGGGTCTATAATTTATTGGATGAAATACAGGAAAAATATCCTGACAGAACGATCCTGATTGTAACCCATAATGGTATCTGCAGGGTTATAAATACCTATTTCTCGGATGTTGAAAACGAGGTTTTTGCGGCGTTCAGTTTAAAAAACTGTGAGTTAAAGAGCTATGAGGTATCATAGTAGCGGGTTAATAAAATTTATCATGGATTAGTTGAGAATTTTATTAGTGATTAACAGAAATAGACAAGATATAGATTGTTTTATAATATGAATTAGCCGACCAAAGCCTGAGTTGGGATATGAAAATGGATATGAGTGCATCTATCTTCATTTGAATTTACCTTTAATCTCTCCTGATTACCAAATACAGGCAAACAGAAGAGGCCCGGTCTGCGCTAAATGAAGATAGATATATTTATATATACGGTAAATGAATTTAGTTTTTTGTCGATCTAATCATAGTATTAAAAAGTTTAAATTATTAAGATTTGATAGGAGGATGGGGAGTTTTCACACAGCCCAAGGAATGGATGAAAAAAGGACAAATTTATGAAGGTATTGTAAACAGAATAGATTTTCCCAATAAGGGAATTGTAGAAATCGACTATGAGAAAGCAGTGATCAAGAACTGTATGCCCGGACAGAAGATAAGCTTTTCCATCAATAAGGCCAGAAGCGGAAAATCAGAAGGAAAACTGATAAAGGTATTAGAAAAATCACCTCTTGAGAACAGGGAGTCTGCCTGTAAAAGCTTCGGTAAATGTGGAGGCTGCAGCTATCAGACTATGTCATATCAAAGTCAGCTTGAAATGAAGCGTGACCAGGTAAAAAGGCTTGTAGATCAGGTGTGCTCAGAATATGATTTCGAAGGAATTTTGGAAAGTCCTGTAGAATGGGGCTATCGCAATAAGATGGAATTCTCCTTCGGAGATGAATATAAGAATGGTCCATTGGCATTAGGATTGCACAAAAAGGGAAGTTTTCATGATATTATCACAGTGGACGACTGCCACATTGTAGATACAGATTACAATCTGATACTGGAAAACGTATTGACCTATTGCACTGAGCTGGGAGCGGATTATTTTCATAAGCTAACGCACAAGGGATATTTGCGTCATTTACTTGTCCGGAAGGCTGTGAAGTCACAGGAAATTCTGATTAATATTATTACAACGACGCAAGAGGAAGCGATCGAGGCAGCAGGGTACACGAAGGCTAGTTCCGAATGCGGTAGGATGGATGATGGTATCAATAAAGAAACGATAGTGAATGATACGCAGGGGCAAGTGGTGGATTTAGAAGAAAGTGCATCAGAAAGTATTCTTCAGGGAGATATTTTTACAAAGCTGGCAGCGCAATTACTGCAGCTTCCTTTGAATGGAAGAATAACCGGTATCCTTCATACCTATAATGACAGTCCGGCGGATGTTGTAAAAAGTGACCATATGGAGATACTTTATGGAAGAGATTATATTTATGAAGAATTACTTGGTCTGAGATTCAAAATATCAACTTTCTCTTTCTTTCAGACGAATTCCCTCGGCGCGGAGGTATTATATTCCAAGGTGAGAGAGTATGTGGGAGATACCAATCAGAAACGGATTTTCGATCTATACAGCGGCACAGGTACAATTGCGCAGTTACTGGCACCGGTCGCAAGCAGGGTAACAGGAGTAGAGATAGTTGAGGAAGCAGTTGCCGCCGCCAGAGAAAATGCAGCCTTAAACGGTCTGTGTAATTGTGAATTTATTGCAGGTGATGTCCTTAAGGTGATTGATTCTCTGGAGGAGAAACCGGATATCATTGTACTCGATCCGCCAAGAGATGGGATACATCCGAAGGCATTGGATAAGATAATTAACTTTGGTGTTGACAGGATTGTGTATATTTCTTGTAAACCGACTTCGCTTGTACGCGATTTGGAGGTATTGCAAGCTAGAGGGTATGAGGTGGAAAAGGTGTGCGCGGTGGATATGTTTCCGGAGACGGTACACGTCGAGACCGTCTGTTGTCTACAAAGGGTGAATTTGTAGAAATCCTTGAATTTACGCACTTTGCGAGGGTTTTTAAGTTCACTGGGAAATCGAATTTTGGAAGAAAAAAAGAGATTTCGAACGAGATTAAAGTCTCAGTAGTTATAGAACTGGTATGAGTGGACACAAAAATATATCGTTCATAAATTTGATTATTTCAGTAAAATAAACCATCAACAACTTCATAAGAAAAAGTCGAAAGACCGCTTGTTTTCAACATCTTTGATGTGAAGGCAGGCGGTCTTCTTTTTTTGCCAGTTTTCACATGACACCTACGACAATAGGAGGAATGAGAAGATGAAGAAATCAAAGGAATTGTGTTCATTATGGAACAACGAACAGGAATTACAGACGGGAAACGTCAAAATTAGTGAATTGAATGAGTTTAAAGGACATCCGTTTCGGGTGGAGCATGATATGCAGTTGTTTGAATTATCCAAAAGTATTGAAGAAAAGGGAGTATTGGTTCCGCTGATTGTTAGACCTAATCCTGATGGAGAAGGGTATGAGATTATTGCAGGTCATAGGAGAAAAGCTGCCTGTGAATGGGCTGGTGTTGATACGGTTCCTGTCATGGTTATGCAGATGGATGATGCAGAAGCCACAATTGCTATGATCGATAGTAATTTGCAAAGAGAGCATATCAGACCTAGTGAAAAGGCATTTGCTTATAAAATGAAGTTGGAGGCAATGAAGCAACAGGGAAAGAGAAATGATTTGTTTCAAGATGGAACTTTGTCCCCAGTGGGGACGAAGTTAGAAAATCCTACTTTGGAATTGAATCAGTTGGTTTGTTCTTATGATGATTCAGGTAAATGGCAATTAGGAAGTCAACCCTTGACACAAGAACAACCAAGAGGACGGGCAGATGAAATGCTAGCGAGTCAGATTGGAGAAAGCAGAAATCAGATCGCCAGATATATTCGCCTTACCAATCTGATACCAAGGATTTTGGATATGGTGGATGAAGAAAAACTGGCATTTCGGTCCGCAGTAGAACTGTCTTATCTGTCAGAAGAAGAACAGTATGAGCTTCATGCAGTTATGGAACTGGAGCAGGTCATTCCATCATTATCGCAAGCAAATCGAATGAAACGGATGAGCCAGTCAGGAAAATTAGATATGGATATGCTTTATGAAATTCTTGGGGAAGAAAAACCAAATCAGAGGGAAAAGCTAAAGATTTACGCTGATTCATTAGAAGGTTATTTTCCATCTGATTTTACACCAAAACAGAAAGTGGAACTGATTGAAAAGCTTGTGAAAGAATGGAGCCTAAATAAAGCAAAGACAATGGAGAAGTAGGGAAGGTAATTATTATGAGTGAAGAGAAATCATTATTTGATTCCATGGGAGTTCGTTATGAAGAACGAGAAGGATTATTATATCCAGTAATTGCAGAGGTAGAAATACAAGAACCAATTCATGTAGGAAAGTATGGACATCTTTGGATGAATTTTATGAAAGAGAATCATTCAGCTCGGTATCGTCATTTATATCGATTTGGAAAATTAATGACAAAAGCAATTGAGATTGATGAGGAAGCATATCAATTGCTGGATTCGATTACTGAGAAGTATTTAAAGAGCCATCCGCCTAAAGATTGCAGTTCCACCATGGAAATGTGGAGACTTCGGGAAGAAGCCAAACGAATAGCGGAAGAAGTTATATTTCAAGACATTGTAAATCAGTTTCACTAATGGGAGGGATTTTTTATGAGTGGCAACGCAAGAATAGCGGGAAATCAGAATTATTTTATGGGAATACCAAAGCAAACAGAAACTACAACAACACTAAATGGTAAAGGAGAAGAACGAATGAGAGATTATAATATGAATGGAACTTTAATTATTGGCTGTGACCACGGTTACGGCAACATTAAGACAGCGCATTTTTGCTTCAAAGCATCCGCCGAAGCAAGTGAAACAGCGCCGATTTTTAGCAAAGATTATGTGAAATATGAAGATAAATATTATGTAATATCAGAAGGGCATAAAAGCTTTTTGGCAGACAAGATTGCGGACGATGATTATTATATCCTGACGCTGGCTGCGATTGCGAAAGAACTGGAACTTCGAGGATTGCATGAGGCAAAGATTCATCTGGCAGTAGGACTTCCGCTGAAATGGGTAAAGGCACAAAGAGAATCGTTTAAGACGTATCTGCTTCGCAATCGCTATGTGGATTTTGAATATCGTGAGAAGAAATATCTGGTAGAGATTGTCGATTGCACCGTAATGCCACAGTGCTATTCTGCTGTGGCAGAGACATTAATAGAATTTACTGGAATTAATATGCTCGTTGATATTGGAAATGGAACCATGAACATCATGTATCTCAATGATAGAAGGGCAATGGAGAATAAATCTTGGACAGAGAAATTTGGAGTCAATCAATGTGCAATTCGAATTCGCAACAAGGTACTGGATGAGACAGGCACCAATCTTATGGATGATGTGATTGAGCGTTTTCTAAGAACGGGAGTAACAAAAGTAGATGAACCGTATAATTCCTTGATCATAAACGCAGCAGCAGATTATGTGGCTGAAATATTTGCGAAGTTGAAAGATTATGAATATAACGACAAGCTTATGAATCTGCATATTATGGGTGGTGGTCATAAACTGGTGGAAACCGTTGGAGAGTATAATCCAGATAAGACCTTCTTCATCACAGATATCTGTGCAACGGCAAAAGGGTACGAGTATTACTGTTATATGGGACTTCGCAGACAAAACCAGAATCGTTAATCAGAAATGTTTTTGATAAATTGATATGGTTAAAATCTTGCGAGAAAGGAGTTTTCAATGATTAGGAATACGAATATCCGATTCTACGAGGAAGAAGAGGAAGATAAAAGGGCATGGGAAATTTTACATGCCCTTGATAAGAGGCAATTCAAGTCCCAGAGCAAATTCGTTGTGCTTGCGATACTAGATTATTATGAAAAATGCATGAAGCAGGAGAAAGATCCGTACTTTGAGACAAGGGAAAAGGAAGATGCTTTTTCAGACAGAATCGTTAAGTCAGTGGAAGAGAGGATGCTCAGTAATCTTCCAGCTCTGATCGGGAATTATGTGATGTGTATGCAACAGATTCCTTTGCAGAATAATCTGGCGATAGGGCAGTCAGCGGTAATGAATGCCACAGGAATGTTTCCTACTGATAATGCTGTAAGTGAAATAAATCCATCGAGAGTAGAAGTTGGATTTGATTCTAGTGATTTTAGTAAGAAATCTGATTTTGAGATTGAGGAAAATGAATTCCTTGATTTTGGAATGATGGGATAGGTTTGGTTACAAGAGTGTTACTCGAAATGGAAGAATAGCTACACTTAGTAGTTATTTTGGTAGCAGATATTTTAAGGAAAGATAATAGAACGGATATGGTTACAAATGAATATAGATTTGTAGCCATATTTACCTCATTGGTTGCAAAAGAGACAGAAGGCAAATTTCGTGCTGTTCTGTCTTTTTTTGCGCCTTTTTTTACAGACGTTGGCTGTAAATATACCAGGGTCTTAGGGATGGAATCCCTAACAAGATAAGGGTGCGTCAGTGCCCGACAGGATTTCGCAATGCGAAATCCGTATCTTGCAAAAAATCTCAGCACTTATCTTACATTGAGAAAAGTGTCAGGTTGTAAAGCGCGTAAAGAAATATTTCAAGAAGGAGAATACAATTATGGGGAAGAGAAAAGTAGGTATGGCAAGACAAAATAGAACCATTCGATTATCGGAATCGGAGCTACAAAGATTAGCCGAAGGTGCAAAGGCGGCTGGCATGTCGGAAAGTGAATATGTCAGACACTTAATACTGCATGGTGGTGTTGACGCAGATTATATTCGTGACAGACAGAACATTATACGACAGATAACAGGAATTGCTACGAATGTAAATCAGAATGCAAAGTGGGCAAATGAAAATAAATATATTCCACAGAGCAGAATTGATCAGATGTGTATACAATTAGGCGTGATTTTAGGTTTGTTAAAGGAGTTGATTCAGTTATGGCGATAACCAAGATTATGAATATAGGAGCTGGAAAGAAGGGGAAAATCACAAATCATCTGAAACATGCTTTGGACTATATTATGAATGAATCCAAGACAGAAAGTGGCGTTCT
>JAEZZO010000002.1 GCA_023418475.1 Bacillota bacterium | reverse complement strand
CTTCCATATATGATGCCGAGTTCTAAAGCATTGGGTAAGGTAAAGGATGCAATTAGGGAAATGACTTGCAGAAAGTCAGCATATGAAAGCTTAGATAGTAAGATACAACGCTTAAATCCGCTTATTAAGGGATGGCGTAATTACTTCGAGCATGGGAATTCAAATAAGAGATTTATACAGCTGGATGAGTATGTGTGGACGAACAGCAAGGATGTCCATCGTAAGGTGGAATCTGAAGGAAGCTGTAAGCAAATCTCTGGTTCGACGAACAAAAATCGCATACAAGGCTAGGTTTCGAGAGATAAGTTGGCTTGAAGCAACAAAGTCTAATTACTACTCCATTCGTAAAAACAGAGTAAATGCAGCGGAATATGGAGGGAAAGAGCGTGCACCTTAAGCGTGGAGGTCTCACAGCGGTTTCATTAGCCGAGTAACAACGAACTGTGAGAAGTCAGCCGAACCCATAGTAGTGAAGAAGTTTCAGTAATGGAAATGGAGCGAGGGGGTAAACAATCAATCAGTTGAAGTTGGTCTCGTATTGCAGAAATGATAACATCTGCTATAACCAATCAGGAAAATGAGTACCAACAGTTACAGACCGATTTGAACAACAAGCAATAGCGCAGGTGATAACATCAATCTAT
Organism: Bacillota bacterium; assembly: GCA_023418475.1. Classification (GTDB taxonomy): domain Bacteria; phylum Bacillota; class Clostridia; order Lachnospirales; family Lachnospiraceae; genus Mobilitalea. Next base: position 261,741 of record JAEZZO010000002.1, on the reverse strand, counting down.
GAGGAACAGTTCCATGAGCATAGTTATGGATTCAGACCTAACAGATGCGCACAGCAAGCTACCATTAAGGCATTGGAAGTGAAATGTCGGCAAGGCGAGTAATGAGAAATCTCATAAAGTTTATTGAAGAGAAACTGGGACTAAAAGTAAATATGACAAAGAGTAAGGTAGACAGACCAAGCGGTCTTAAATACCTTGGATTTGGATTTTACTTTGATAGCAGAGCGCACCAGTACAAGGCAAAATCACATACAAAATCAGTAGTGAAGTTCAAAGTTAGAATGAAACAGTTAACTTGCAGAAGTTGGAGAGTAGGTAATGATTATAAGATAAAGAAACTCAATGAAGTTATCAGAGGTTGGATGAACTACTTCAAAACAGGTAGCATAAAATCTCTTTGTGCAAAGTTAGATAGAAATATTCGCTATCACCTACGCATGTGCATATGAAACATTGGAAAACTCCGCAGAATAGAGCAAAGAACTTGATAAAACTAGGAGTAAACAAAGGATTAGCATGGTCTATGGCATACTATGGTGAACATATAGCTAGAGTTTGTCATGGTGGAGCCATGCATAATGCGATAACTAACGAGAGACTAGCTTGTTTAAGGTTACTCTCAATGTTAGACTACTACACCGAAAGGTTTGTTACTTGTTAAATTGATTGAATCGCCGTATACGGAACCGTACGTACGGTGGTGTGAGAGGTCGGGAAATTTTAATTTCCCTCCTACTCGATTAAAAGGGGCTTTGTGTTAATAGTAGAGTACTATTTCTCTGAATCAACAGGAAGTTAGATATGGGGATCATAATAATCAGTAATAGAGAAACTGATCTGGTTAGTTGAAATAATCAGTCTTTACTTGAGTGAAAATTTGCTAATTAGGTTAAGTATAATTACTACTCGAAATAAAGTATAGTTTATAAAACACGTATGAAAAGATTAAGATATAAATACTCAGGGAGATTAAATTGTTTTTTAGTCAATAAGTATAATAATATGCAAATAAAAAGTCAAACTGTACATGAATATTTTTACTGTCTAAAATAAAAATACCTGCAAAATAGAAAGCGGTCTTTCGCTTGACGGAAATCATATTACTCCTGAGTAATTACTTCTTATCTTGGAATGGAGTATTTGTCAATGCCTTACGGCATCAGCAGTGCGAAGTAGCATTGATGGTTTATCTATTACAGAATACTCTACACAGAGCAGATAACGTAGAGCAGGAAGAATGTAGGAAAGTAAGTCAATCGCTCGATAAGGTAACAAAGAATAAAGTGCACAATAAAAAGCTATTGTGCTATTCTAATAATCAGATACTGTATTTCTAGTAAACACTTAATATATTATTTAACAATTATATGAGGTCTAGTTTTTGGATAGAAAGCTCGGTTCGTATTACAGAAGAATTTTTAATACATAAAATGAATGATTTACAAATGCTACGAATACGTGTCATGAATACTATAGTCAAAGGAAAGAAAAGTTTTATATTCCTAAATTCAGAAATGTATTTTCAGTAAGCTATTAAAACTTAATAAGTGTGTTAGTATAATACTAGGAAGCAACCCTAGTTTTCTCTTCATAAAGGAATACATAAATTCTTATCACCGAAATGAAAATATTATTATTTTCAATAAAGTGTAAAAATTCATTAGTTAAACATAAGAATATAATAAATTGATGTTTTTAGAATTAAAAAGCATTTTTTCAGTTAACGTAAAAATTCTTTTTACTACATGTTTCACGTGAAACATTTCAAGAAATATGTGGTATATATAGCAGTAAAAGTAATATTAATACGAATAATTAATTTAAGGTAGATATCGAATGTAAATAATGATATAATATTTTCAATGCGAAGTTTTAAAGAAAATATTTAAAAACTCCGAAAGGATGTGAGTAATATGGCGCGAATAATTGCAATTGCAAATCAAAAGGGCGGAGTGGGAAAAACAACGACAGCGATAAATCTTTCGGCATGTTTGGCAGAGATGAACAAAAAAGTATTAACAATTGATATTGATCCTCAGGGAAATACGTCAAGTGGACTGGGAATAGATAAAAATAGACTTAAGAATTCAATATATCAAATGATTATTGGTGAATGTTCATTGGATGAATGCAAAATAAAAACATCCATCGATAAGCTGGATATACTTCCTTCAAATGTTAATTTGGCGGGTGCTGAAATAGAACTGATAGGTGTTGAAGGAAGAGAATTTATACTAAAAAAAGAAGTAGATAAAATAAGAGATGAATATGATTTTATTATAATTGATTGTCCTCCATCTTTAAATACACTAACTGTCAACGCTATGACCACTGCAGATACTGTTTTAGTACCAATTCAATGTGAATTTTATGCTTTAGAAGGGTTAACACAATTAATACATACAATAAATCTAGTAAAACAAAGATTAAATACGCAATTAGAAATGGAAGGTGTAGTTTTTACAATGTTTGATGCAAGAACAAACCTGTCACTACAAGTGGTTGAGAATGTTAAAAGTAATTTAAAGCAGAATATATATAAAACAATAATACCAAGAAATGTTCGACTGGCAGAAGCGCCTAGTCATGGATTACCAATAAACCTATACGATTCAAAATCGGCAGGAGCAGAAGGTTATCGACAATTAGCAATGGAAGTAATTGAAAGGGAAGAAGAAACACTATCCAAAAGTGATAATGTAAAAACTAAACATCCTAAAAAGAAGAAAAAATAAAGGAGAAATATATGGCAATGAAAAAGGGATTGGGGAAAGGTTTAGACAGTATGATCCCGGAAAAAATTATTGACAATAATTCGGGAAATTCTTCTAATGTTTCACGTGAAACATTAATACATATTAGCGAAATAGAACCAAATAAATCACAACCAAGAAAATTCTTTGATGAAGATTCTTTACAAGAATTAGCAGATTCTATTAAACAATATGGAATTATTCAGCCATTAATATTACAAAAAAAAGTTAAATATTACGAGATAATAGCTGGAGAAAGACGTTGGAGAGCAGCTAGAATTGCAGGATTAAAAGAAGTTCCGGCCATTATAAAGGACTATAGTCCGCGTGAAGCTGTGGAAATTGCTCTAATTGAGAATATACAAAGAGAAGACTTAAATCCCATAGAAGAAGCACAAACTTATTACCGATTAATTCAGGAATTTGATTTAAAGCAGGATGAAGTTGCAGAAAGGGTATCTAAGAGTAGAGCAGCAGTTACAAACTCTATGAGATTGTTAAAACTTGACAAAAGAGTACAGCAAATGCTGATTGATGATATGTTATCTAGTGGACATGCTAGAGCACTACTTTCAATTGAAGATAATGAAACACAATATATACTTGCAAGTAAAATTTTTGATGAAAAACTTAGCGTGAGAGAAACAGAAAAATTGGTAAAAAAAATTATGACTGATAAGCCAAAGAAAGAGGTAGCCGCTACAGAGGATGATGAATTTATATATCGGAATCTTGAAGATAAAATAAGAAATATTATAGGGTCAAAAGTATCAATACACAAGAAAAACAATAATAAAGGATTAATTGAAATAGAATATTATTCAAACGATGAGTTGGAGCGAATAATTGAATTATTTGAAACAATGGGTTAAGATACCTTGATATTTGATAGGATACTTGGGAGGTTATGTAATGAACTTATATGATATAATAAATAGTAATATAGTATATTTTTGTTTCGGATTATTACTATTTTCATTAATTTTGCTCGTTTTTTTTATGGTACTATCTATAAAACAAAGAAAGTTAAATACGAAATATAAAAAATTCATGTCCGGTGCCAGTGGAGGTAATTTAGAAGAATTGGTTTTAACAAGATTTTCAGATATTGATAGTTTGAAAGCAGATTCTAGAACGATTAATGAAGAAATCAATAAAATAAATGAAAATCTACTTATTACTTATCAGAAAATAGGGGTTGTAAAGTATGATGCTTTTAAAGAGATGGGAGGAAAGCTAAGCTTTGTATTAGCTCTTTTGGATAAAAGCAATAATGGAATTATTCTGAATTCTGTTCATAGCAGCAGGGAAGGGTGTTATACTTATCTGAAAGAAATCATCAAAGGAGAATCTTTTCTGGAACTCTCTGAAGAAGAAAAGAAAGCGCTTGAACAAGCAATGAAAAGTAATAATTTTATGGAATAATAGAAATATAACAAATGGTGAGATGTAAGAAGTCTCACCATTTGTAATTAAATTACTGACAATAGAAAGTTCGTGAAGCTTGTTTTCTACCATAACTTTAGCTATACAAATATATTTATATTATAATGATTAAAGATTCTTGTTAGTATAAGAATTTATTGAAACAATCCGTTTATATGATATAAGTTATCAGAATGTATTGAATTATTTTTTATTTGGAACATTACCATTACCATAGTAAGCCAGTAAATAAAGATTTTCTAATTCTGAAACAAGAGGGAGCCTTGGATTGGCAGTGGTACACTGATCACTAAATGCAAGATCAGCGAGTACTGGTAATTTGGTAAGAAAATCTTTTTCCTCAATTCCGAGTTCCTTTAAGGTTGCAGGTATATTAAGATCATGGTTAAGATCTTCTACAGCTTTAGCTAACATTTCAACAGCATTTTCATTACTCATTGGATTCTTGCCTAATTTTTTCATTAATTCATAAATTTTTTCAGGAACAATATAACTTTCATATTTCGGCCACGAAGCAAATTTAGTAGGACATTCGACACCGTTATAACGAATAACATGCGGTAATAAAATTGCATTTGCACATCCATGTGCTACATGATATTCACCACCGAGTTTATGCGCTAAAGAGTGGTTAACACCTAAAAAAGCATTTGTAAATGCCATACCGGCAATGGTTGAGGCATTGTGCATCTTTTCACGAGCCGTTGGGTTGGCTGCACCTTGTTCATAAGAGGTTTTTAGATACTTAAATACCATATCAATTGCATGAATTGCCAAGGCATCGGTATAATCAGAAGCGAGAATAGAGACATAAGCTTCGAAAGCATGTGTCAGAACATCCATGCCGGTCCATGCTGTTGATTTTTTAGGAACACTCATTACAAATTCAGGGTCAATAATAGCTACATCAGGAGTTAATTCATAATCAGCTAGAGGGTATTTTTTATTTTCAGCGGTGTCAGAAATTACAGCGAATGAAGTTACCTCTGAACCGGTACCGGAGGTCGTAGGAATAGCAACAAATTGTGCCTTTTTACCTAATATAGGAAACTTATAGGTTCGTTTTCTAATATCTAAGAATTTTAAGGACATATTTTTAAAATCTGCATTGGGGTCCTCATAAAATAACCACATACCTTTTGCTGCATCAATTGCTGAACCACCACCAAGAGCAATGATAACATCCGGTTTGAATTTATTCATCTCTTGTGTACCCTTTAAGATTGTGTCCAAACTGGGGTCCGGTTCAACTTGATCAAAAATCTCACAATGGACATAGTCGGATCTTTTTCTTAACTGATATAGTACTTTATTTACATATCCTAATTGTGTCATGGAAGGATCTGTTACGATAAAAGCTTTTGTAATTCCTGGCATTTTAGATAAATATGCAGTTGATCCTGCTTCAAAATAAATTTTATTTGGAACCTTAAACCACTGCATATTAACTCTCCTCTTAGCAACTCTCTTGTAGTTAACTAAATCTACAGCCGATACATTATGTGTGGTTGAATTTCCTCCATAGGAACCGCAGCCTAAGGTAAGGGATGGCATATTAGTGTTATATAAATCTCCAATAGCACCATGGGTTGAAGGAGAATTAACAAGAATACGTCCCGTTCTCATTCGCGCGGAAAATTCCTTGATTACAGAATCATTTGTGGAATGAATAACAGAAGAATGTCCCAGACCACCCAGTTCTATCATCTTTTCACAAAAATCAAATCCTGTTTCCAAATCCTTTGCACGAATTACTGCCAATACAGGGGATAATTTTTCCTTTGACAGAGGATAATCAGGTCCAACACCCTCTAATTCAGTACATAATATTTTTGTCTCGGAGGGGATTGTAAAACCAGCGGAAGCAGCAATTTTTACTGGAGCTTGTCCCACAATAGCAGGATTTACGGCTCCGGTATCTTTGTTAATTACAATCGGTTCAAGCATTTTAATCTCCTCATTGGTCGCAAAATAGCAGCCTGCTTTTTTCATAAGATTAATGACCTCATCATATACAGGTGCTTCAATGATTGCTGCCTGCTCAGACGCACAAATCATGCCATGATCAAAGGATTTGGACAATACGAGATCATTAACTGCTCTTTTTAGATTTGCAGATTTCTCTATAAAGCAAGGAACATTACCAGGTCCAACACCAAGAGCAGGTTTACCACAGGAGTATGCCTGTTTCACCATGCCGGAACCGCCTGTTGCTAAAATCATTGAGACATTTGGATGATTCATCAATTCCCTGGTGGCATCGATAGAAGGATATTCAATCCATTGAATACAATTAGCAGGTGCACCGGCTTTGATAGCTGCCTCATATAAAGTTTTTGCAGCAGCAACGGAGCATTGCTGTGAATTGGGGTGAAAACCAAAAATGATTGGATTCCTTGTCTTGATACAGGTTAAGCATTTAAACATTGTAGTAGAGGTAGGATTTGTAACAGGAGTAACACCTGCTACGATACCAACAGGTTCTGCAACAATCATATAATCCTCTTCATCGTTATCTTCGATTATTCCGACCGTTCTCTGATACTTTATGGAATGCCACACATATTCTGTAGCAAATATATTTTTAATAATTTTATCTTCGTAAATTCCTCTTCCAGTCTCTTCAACTGCCATTTTAGCAAGTAGCTGTTGCTTTGCAAGTCCGGCCAAAGCCATATCATGCACAATATTATCAATAGTAGTTTGATCCAATAATAAAAATTCCTTTAGTGCTGTAAGTGCATTCTGAACTAATCCATTAACATGATCTTTCGCACTGGGCTGCGGTATTGATTTTGACATAAGTATTCTCCTTCAAATTTGTTAATAAAGAAAGTACACCATTTATAATGAATGACTACGAAACTCGAATGTATAAATTTTACATGTATTACGAATGAAAATTATATCATAATGGTGACTTTTTCACTATTTGATTAATATATACAACATTATTAGTTGTATGTTAAAATAAAATAAATCATACACATATATTTGATAATTTAAAATAATATGTGTATGTGAAGATATAAGGTAATTTGCTAGTTAATTAATAGTAAGTATAATCTTTCATTAATCTTATAAATCTCATCATGATGACTTACTTGATGAAAGGGGTATAAAATGAGAATAATCTCATTAGATTTAATAACGGGGGACGAATTACTTGCCAAGGAAATAACAAAAAATAATACAACATTAATGACAGCGGGTAATATAGTAAAACAAGAATACGTACATAAATTAAAGGATTTGGGAATTGATCATATTTATGTAGAAGACGATATTGCTAAAGGAGTAATTCTTAAGAATAGCCTGGAATGGCAGATAAAGGATCTCTGTTTAGCTAATATTAAAAAAATGCTCACAATACATGATTTAGAAAATAATATTCCTAATGAAGAAGTGATAAAAATAGCAAATGATATTATTAATATCATTCTATCTAATCCAAAGACCATATATAATTTATATAGTATTCGAGAAAATAGTGAACAAATCTACGCACATTCTTTAAATGTCTGTGCTCTTTCTGTTATTGTTGCCTTAAAACTAAAATTGTCTAAATCAAAAATTCTTGATATTGCAATCGGAGCATTATTGCATGATATCGGATTATGCTTTACCACAATAAATTACAATGAAATTAATACAGAAAAATGTTCGGAAAATGAACTGAAAGAAATAATAAGGCATACAATATACGGATATAGTGCAGTTGAAAATCAAAGCTGGCTATCGAAAATATCACGGAATATGATAATAAGTCATCATGAGCGTATAGATGGATCGGGATATCCCTTTCATCTGAAAGAAAATCATATAAAATTAGAAGCAAAGATTGTTGCAGTTTGTGATGAATTTGATAGTAGAGTTTATGGTAATCTGGTTGGTAAGATGAAGGTACATGAGGCAATTGATTTTATTGTAACTCATGCAGGTCCAGGCCGCTTATTTGATTTACATGTAGTGAATGTATTTATAGATTCTGTGGCTGTGTATCCGACAGGTTCTATTGTTGAAACGAATGAAGGCGAATTTGGAATTGTGCTGAGACAGAATGTAAAGTTCCCGACACGTCCTGTAATTCGTATATTACAGAATGTGGAAGGAATAAAAGTGAATACCTGGTTAGAGAAGGATCTGTCAAGTGAACTAACAATGCGGATAACAGATACCATTTCCGATTATAAATTAGGCAACTGTGAAACAATATAGCTATTTCGGTTTGGAGAGTTTTTAACGGAACTCTTGCCAGTAGTAATAAAATATGATATAAATAATTATTACATGATTTTTAATTAGAACAACGTAGAATATAGTAAGCTACCTTGCAATGAATGGAAGTGATAATTATGCATAGTTATTTGAGAGCAATTGGATTTGGTAATATTAATAATAGAATGGATTTAAACAATCTTATTGAGAATATAATTGAGCAGCCGGGCAAGATTCGAAGTGTACAAACCGGTGCATCTGGTATGCTTACAGAGATGACCATGGAATATGGGGAAGGAATGGGAATCACTCTTCGAGGAGAAATGGACGAAAATAATCATTTCCATATGGAACATTATTTTCCGTGTCTTAGCGGACAAAATAATAGTACGAGAGAAGAAGTTGGAATAAACAAAAGAGTGGATACCGAAGCTTATACAGGCATGTGCGATGATTTTCGCCTTGGGGTATCATTAATTTTTTATTTACAAAATGTAATCGAATACTTAGAGAAGAAAAAGCAGAATATGCCGATGAATACACCATTTTCGATTATGCTTGCAGCTTTATCTTTAGAAGGAAGGATTCTTCTTCCAATTGAGAAGGATGAAGTGCAGGTTCGTAACATCAGCGCAGAAACAAAATATCGAAATAATTTAATCGCAGAAGCAAAAAAAGGAAATCAGGATGCAATTGATAGTTTAACGATTGATGATATTGATACATTTGCAATGGTATCAAGAAGAGCTAAAAAGGAAGATATTTATTCTATAGTTGATACCTCCTTTATACCATTTGGATCAGAATCGGATAATTATAGCGTAATTGCAACTATTACGGAATGCAGCCTGATAGAGAATACACAAACAAAAGAAGAAGTGTATGACATGCAATTAGTATGCAATGATATTAATTTCCGCTTATGTATTAATAAACAGGATTTACTGGGTGAGCCTTTCGTTGGCAGAAGATTTAAAGGAAATATATGGATGCAAGGATGTGTAGTATTTTCCGAACAGGTCAAGGATTGAAATAGAATAAATTTATTGGTTTGTATTAGCTTGTAGGAAAGAAGATTCTTCAAGTGTTCTTATGAATATATGAGATATTTTATGATATTATGGTAACGGTATCGCACAAACGCTGAACCGTTACCATTTATTTGTAATAAAAAAATTATATGTTAGATTGTTATTGACTAATTCGATAGTTAATAGTAGAATAATTATGCCTTATTAAATGTTTAAAATTTTTATATAAATTTTGTTCTCATAGTTAAGTGGATATAACAGGGACCTCCTAAGTCTCAGTCCCCAGTTCGACTCTGGGTGGGAACGTTACTGAAAGTCTGATTAGTGGCTTTCAGTTTTTTTATTTCATAGAATAGTTCTGCCTATAAATCATAGTTCATCAAATTATTCCTCTAAAGATCATAATTCTTCTATTTATAATTACATATCATTCCTCTTCCATTCATTTTATTCCATGAATATAAATACGAGTTATTATACATATTAATCTAAAGAAATATTCGTAAAATTACTGAAAAGTTATGATTTTACATGAATTTCACATAAACAGTACAAAATCATGGTATTTGATCAACATAAATTTTGTTATTTTAATATTGTAAGATGAAGAAAAGAAGAGAAGAGAAAAGAAGGAGATAAGAGAATGAGAAGAAATTTAAAAGGGATTATAACATTATTAATTGTTTGTTTATTTATGGCAGGTACATTAAGTGCATGTGGAAGTAAGAGCACAGATAAATCCAATAATACAACATCGGAGAATACAGACACATCTCCAACAGATACAACAGCGGCTCCTACAGAGGCCGGAACAGCATCAAATGATTTAAGCGGAACTATTACAATGGCAGGTTCCACATCAATGGAGAAGTTAGCAAATGCAGCAGCTGAAGCATTTATGGCAAAAAATCCAAATGTAACTGTAACCGCAGAATTCACAGGATCCGGTGCTGGTATTGAAGCCGTGACAGCAGGTACTGTTAATATCGGTAATTCTTCAAGAAGCCTGACAGATGATGAAAAGAGCAAGGGACTTACCGAGAATATTATAGCGATCGATGGTATTGCAGTTGTTGTTGATACGGCGAACAAGGTAGAAGACCTTACAAAAGATCAGTTGGTTAAAATTTACAAAGGTGAAGTGACAAACTGGAAGGATTTAGGGGGAGCTGATCAGCCAATCGTTGTAATCGGAAGAGAATCAGGCTCAGGTACAAGAGGTGCTTTTGAGGAATTACTTGAAATAAAGGATGCATGTAAGTATTCCAATGAAATAAGCAGTACAGGTGGTGTAATGGCTAAAGTTGCATCTACTCCGGGATCAATCGGATATGTATCACTCGATGTATTGGATGACACTGTAAAAGCACTTAAACTTGATGGTTCAGACCCTACGGAAGAGAATATAAAAGCAGGAAAATATGCTTTAAGCCGTCCATTTGTTATGGCAACGAAGGGTGATATCTCAGCACAGAGCAGCTTGGTTCAGGAATTCTTCTCTTATTTGAAATCAGATGAAGGAAAAGAATTAATTAAAAGTGTAGGTTTAATCATTCCAGATTAATAAAAAAGATAACGTGAGTTTTAGGAAGAGTTAACCAAAGCGACGGAACTCTTCCTAAAACTGTTCAAAAAGTAATATATAAGGAGCCCGTATGAGTGATAAGAATTTTTCAATCATAGGTAATTTTAAAAATAAAAACTCTATAGAAAAGGTAGCTGCAGTAATTTTTACTACATGCGCTTTTTTTGCGGTTATTGCGGTATTTTCAATTACATTATATATGATTATCAGTGGAACTCCGGCTATCTTTAAGGTCGGTTTAAAGGATATTTTATTTGGTACCGTGTGGAAGCCAACCGCAGATGTGCCAAGTTATGGTATCCTATATGTTATACTTACATCGATTCTAGGCACTGCTCTGGCAATATTAATAGGTGTGCCGGTGGGGGTTATGACAGCAGTGTTCTTAGCAGAAACAGCACCAAAATCATTAGCAGGCATAGTAAAGCCCGCAGTTGAATTATTAGCTGGTATTCCTTCAGTTGTTTATGGATTATTAGGAATTTTACTTTTAAATCCGATTATTTACAAGCTTGAACTGTATGTTTACCGGAATAATCCGGAGCATCAGTTTACCGGGGGCTCAAACCTTATTTCAGCAGTTATCGTTTTAGCGATAATGATTTTACCAACTGTAATTAATATTAGTGAAGTGGCATTAAAATCGGTTCCAAGTCATTATAAGCACGCGTCATTGGCCTTGGGAGCTACCCACATTCAGACGATCTTTAAGGTAATACTTCCTGCTGCAAAATCAGGTATCGTAACAGCTATTGTTCTTGGAGTCGGAAGAGCAATCGGTGAGGCAATGGCAATCAGTCTGGTAGCCGGAAATGGCGCCAATATTCCTTTGCCGTTTAATTCCGTTCGGTTCTTAACAACCGCAGTTGTTAATGAAATGTCTTATGCTTCCGGTACACATAAACAAGTACTATTTACAATTGGACTTGTTTTATTTGCATTTATTATGATAATAAATCTAGTACTAAATAATGTCATGAAGGGAGGAAAGAAGAATGCCGACAGCTAAGAGTATTTATGACAAACGACCAAGACTTCTGGATGGATTGGCTTATTGCATCATTTATATTTGTGCTTCTATATCAATAATAATTCTTACAGCAATTGTTGGTTATGTAGCTTTCCGAGGTATTTCAAGCATTAATTGGGCCTTTTTGACAACAGTACCAAGTGCGATTAAGGGGACCTTTGGTATAGCGGGAAATATTGTTAATACACTATACATTATTATTATTACATTGATTATAGCAGTACCTTTCGGTGTAGGTGCGGCAATTTACTTAAATGAATATGCAAAGCCCGGAAAATTAATACGCCTGATTGAATTTACAACAGAAACTTTAGCCGGAATACCTTCTATTATATACGGACTATTTGGTTATGTTTTTTTTGGAATTTCGTTAAAACTTGGATATTCTGTACTTACCGGATCATTAACGCTGGCAATTATGGTTCTTCCGCTTATTACAAGAAATACACAGGAAGCTTTAAAAACAGTACCGGTTAGTTACCGTAGTGGTGCACTTGGAATAGGAGCTACGAAATGGTATATGATCCGTACAATTTTATTACCTTCTGCCATGCCGGGAATTATTACTGGCATAATACTTTCTATAGGGCGTATTGTAGGCGAATCAGCTGCATTATTATTTACGGCAGGAAGCGGATATTTGCTTCCAAAGATGGGGGAATTCGGAGAAGGCTTAGTTGAAAAAGTAATGCAGCCAGGTGGAACTTTAACCATCCAATTATTTTTAAGTATGGAAAAAGCAAAATATAATGACGCATTTGGAATAGCATTAGTGCTCCTTATGATTGTATTTGGTATAAATATGCTGACAAAATATTTATCGCATAGATTTGATGTAAATAATAAGTAATACGCAATAATATACTAATCTATTCTGTTTCATAAATAAAATGTGTTTTGGCGCATAGATGGAGGATATATGAATAAGGATAAAATAATCACAAAAGATTTGAATCTGCATTATGGTGCAAATCATGCATTAAAAAGTATTAATATGAATATTAAGGAGAAGGCGATTACAGCATTTATCGGCCCTTCCGGCTGTGGTAAGTCTACTTTCTTAAAAACCCTGAACAGAATGAACGATTTAGTACCGGGAGTGTTAATTGAAGGAGAAGTAACATTGGACGGAGAAAATATATATGACACCAGAGTAGACACAACCTTACTTCGTAAGAAAATAGGTATGGTATTTCAACAGCCTAATCCATTTCCGATGTCTATATACGATAATATTGCATATGGACCAAGAATTCATGGAATTAAATCAAAAGGCAAGCTGGATGAAATTGTAGAAGAGAGCTTAAAGGGAGCTGCATTATTTGAAGAAGTGAAGGATAGATTAAAGAAATCTGCACTAAGCCTCTCCGGAGGACAGCAGCAAAGATTATGCATTGCCAGAGCTTTGGCAGTGGAGCCGGAAGTTATTTTGATGGATGAACCGACATCTGCATTGGATCCCATTTCAACTTTAAAAATTGAGGATCTCATGTCAGAGTTAAAGGAAAAATATACAGTAGCTATCGTAACGCATAATATGCAGCAAGCGGCACGTATTTCCGATTATACAGCTTTTTTCCTTGTGGGTGAGGTAATTGAATTTGCTGCAACGGATACCTTATTTACCAGACCGGTAGATAAACGTACAGAAGATTATATCACAGGAAGATTCGGCTGATGTGACATGTTTGACATAAATTGTATCATCAACTATAATTAATTTAGGAGGTATCAATATGACGGCTAGATTAAGCTTTGAACATGAATTACAGGTATTAAAGGATAATCTGAATGAAATGGGAACTCTGATTGAGATTGCGATTGAGAAGACCTTAGAGGCTTTTGAAACGCAGAACGAGGAGTCAGCAAAAGAGATAATTATGGGTGACCGTAATGTGAATGATATTGAAAAAACAATAGAATCCAGATGTTTATCCTTGATTTTAAAACAGCAGCCGGTAGCGAGAGATTTAAGAATTGTTACAGCAGCACTTAAGGTTGTTACAGATATGGAGCGTATCGGAGATCATGCTGCGGATATTGCGGAATTAATTATTCGAGAGAAGAGAGAACCAATTTATAATCTGGTAAAACATATACCTGAAATGGGAAAAGTGGCGAAAGAGATGGTACATGACGCGGTAACCGCTTTTACCAGTCTTGACATAGAAAAAGCAAAAGACATAGAAAAAATGGATGATATTGTAGATGATCTGTTTGATAAGGTGAAAGATGAAGTTGCGTCTATTCTGCGTACATCCAGTGAACATGTAGATCAATGCGTGGATATTTTGATGATAGCAAAATATTTTGAACGAATTGGAGACCATGCTGTAAATATCTGTGAATGGGCGGAATTCCACGAAACAGGAACGTTAAATAATATCCGAATATTGTAAAGATGGGAGGGGGACACTGTTTGGATAAAATATATGTCATTGAGGATGATGAGAGTATTCGAGAGCTTTTAAAGGTTGCACTGGAAGGCTTCGGATATAGTATTAAATCATATGAATCTGCCGAGCCCGCTCTTCTGGATATGAAGGATGATAAACCGGATCTGGCTATCTTTGACCTGATGCTGCCGGGAATGGACGGACTTTCTGCAATTCGTCTGATCAGACAGGATTCTCAGTTGAAGAACGTTCCGGTGATATGTCTTACGGCGAAAGATAAGGAACTGGATAAGGTCATGGGACTTGATGTTGGAGCGGATGATTATATTACAAAGCCATTTGGAGTGCTGGAGCTGGCGGCCAGAATAAGATCCTTGTTAAGAAGATCGGTGAAGGAAGATAGCGCTGATTATATTATTATAAAAAATGTTACAATCAATACACAGACCAGAGAAGTAAGATGTGATGGTGACTTAATTGAACTTACCTTTAAGGAATATGAACTGCTCCTTTATCTGATAGAACATGATTCCCGTGTTGTGAACAGAGATGAATTACTAAACCAGATATGGGGTTATGATTATGACGGCGAAACAAGAACACTTGACAGCCATATTCGTACCTTACGGCAAAAGCTGGGAAGAGTTGGTACGGATTGTATTAAAACAGTAAGAAGTGTAGGATACCGTTTTGTGAAAACTTGAGATTTCATACGAAAGGTTCTGTTGAAAAAATTGTTTCTTATGAACAGTGCAGCAGTGCCTTTTTGTTATAGCTGACGGTAAAAAAATGAACCGTTTTATGACAGAAGGTTAGGGGTAGTTATTTATGAAAAAAGCAATATTACAAAGGTTTATTGTGATTTTATCGCTGGCGCTTATTTTAAGTGGCAGCATTTTTGGTATGGCAATAAGTAAGATTCTTCTGGAAAGAACAGAAAAAGATATGCTTTACTCCGTTCGAATTGCAGATTATGGTCTGGAATATGATAAAGATCTGAAAGTGCAGATTGATGAATTAAAAGAAATTAAGGGAAATGAAACAACTCGATTTACAATTATTGATATAAATGGCGATGTGATTGCTGACAGTGATGTAGCTAACAGTTTTTCGATGGAAAACCATTTAAACCGGGAGGAAATCAGTGAGGCAATACACGATGGTATCGGTTATGCAAAAAGATATTCTCATACCTTAAAAGAATACATGTTTTATGTTGCAAGTCGTTCAGAAAATGGAAACTATATTGTACGAATGGCAGTTCCGTTCTCTGGAATAGAACATTATAGATGGTCTTTTATACCTGCGATTATGATCAGTATTGGAATAACATTAATAATTTCCATGATATTGGCCAATCGTTTTGCCAGATCTGTTACGAAGCCATTGAAGGAAATTGCGGAAGAGATGACTAAATTAAAAGATGATAATCCGGAATTTCATTTTAAGCATTATCAATATGAGGAAATGAATGTTATTTCAGATACTACTATGCAGATGGCGAAAGCGGTGAAGGAATCAATTAATCGTATTGAATTTGAGAGAATGGTCCGGCAGGAATTCTTCTCCAATGCATCTCATGAACTAAAAACACCGTTAACATCGGTGCGCGGTTATGTTGAACTCCTAGAGAATGGCATGGCTGCCAATGAAGATATGAAGAAAGAGTTTTTATTAAGAATCAAGAAGGAAACAGTCAACATGACAAACCTGATCAATGATATTCTAATGATTTCTCGTCTTGAAACAAAGGAAGCGGAAGTTATATTATCAGAGGTAAGAATATGTCCCTTGGTGAAGGAGGTATGCAAATCTCTCGAACCACTTGCGAAAGAATATCAGGTTACGTTAAGTATGAATTGCAGACCGCTTAGTATGAATGCGAATGTTCAGCAGTTAAGAGAGCTGTTTAACAATTTAATTATAAATGCTATTAAATATAATAAGCCATATGGTAAGGTAAACGTTATTGTTACCTCGGAAGCGAAGGAGATAATTATTGTAGTAGAAGACACGGGAGTTGGAATACCGGAAGATGCAAAACAGAGAGTATTCGAACGCTTTTACCGCGTTGATAAGGGGCGTAGTAAAAAGGTTGGGGGCACTGGCCTTGGTCTTTCTATCGTGAAACATATTGTTGGGTATTACAATGGCAGTATTGAATTGGAGAGCAAGCTGATGGAAGGAACAAGATTTACGGTCAGATTACCAATTAAACAGGAAGAAATATAAGAAATCATAATATTCGTTTAAAAAACGCCGATATATATTATGATACTGTAATATTTATTAGATTTTCCAGTGATTTCACTTAAGCGGAAGAGGGAATCTATAAATTTGGTATAAATACTTACTTGAAAGATAGGAGTAACCAGGTGTGAATAAACGAATGAATATCATATTTTTTAGCATTTGCTTTATAGCCTCTATTATGGCGGAAGCGTATTGTTTTCTGATTTTAAAAGGAGAACTAATCAGTTCGGCCGGAATTGGTATCGTTGTTTTAATTAACGGTTATCTGCTGCTTGATTCTATACGGAGTACACTGAAAACACAAAGTGAAATGTTTAGGTTTTATCTGGATCATTTCGCTAGGGATGAAATGCAGAAATGGAATGAAAAATATACAGAAATTACTAATTTGCAAAAGGCGTCTTATACTGTAAGCAAAAAGCATCAGGAGATGTTTTTAAAACAGTCAGAGGAAATGCTTCGCAGAATGGAAACCATAGAAAACAGGAATATTGAAGAATTGCAAAAAATTATTATCCTGCAGGAGAAAACAATGGAGGGCATGAAAAAAGCGTTGCAAATGAGTGTGAACTATAACAGAGAAAATACCAGGCAGATGGTTAAAGTATACCAGGATAATCATAAATCCGAGAATCTTCATCAATTAGAGCAAGTTATTCTTATATTGCATGAGAATAATGAGCAGTTGAAATTATGGGGAAACTATCTGGAAAATATTCCGGATAATATGAAAGAGATAAAGAAACATCTAGAGGTAAATGAAACCTTGCTTGCTGGTATGGATCAGAAGCAGTCTGTCTTTGATAATACAATAAAGGATATATTTAGTGAGGGTAAAGAATTCTTAACTGAATTGGAAAAGGCATCTGCAGAAAGATACAATCATGGTAGGGAAAGGAAGGAAGAGGACGAGAAATGTTTTTCCACCATAGATGATCTGAGCAGTATGAAGATAAATCAAGTAACCGATACTGAGGATGAATATAATAGCTTTATACAGGATAAGAATGATTATTTTATAGCAGAAGAAACAGAAAATGATGCTTTTGAGATAGAAAATAATGATTATATGGGTATTCTTCAGGTAAATATGGAAACAGAGGAATATGCGGATAAAAAGGAACGTGTAAAAACAGCAGAATATACAGAGGAAAAGGAAACGATAAGAGCAGAAGAATATGCAGAAAGAAATAATTTAATAGATTCATCTGTCGATATGCATACAAAGGTAGAGGTAGGAAATAAGGAAAATTCAGAGGGGATTCTTGAAGAGTATGATATATCAACTAACGAAAAGGATAATGGACTGATGGATGGAGAAGATAATAAAGTTGTTCCTTTATATCCGGAGTCGAATAAGAAATTAACAGCAGAAGAAATAGCAGCTCTATTTGCCTCAGCAGGTAAATAGAGCTACCCCTTGGATAACAGTTATAAATCCAGAAAATTATTATCTTTAAAATGTTTATGAAGTGCTCTTTTTCTATAATAAGCATTCCTTCGTTTTAAGCGGGGTCTTTCAATTAACACATAATAAAGAATAATTGAAAGTATGATTAATCCCACAATACCACCAATGATAATCGGACGCAGATGACCACTTGATTTTGTAACCGGTTTATCATTTGGTGTAACAGTAGGGCTAATATTTTTATCGGATACAGTCTTATTCAATGTTAATGTTTCTTTACTATTATATAAGATATTTGCACCACCTACATACTTTCCGTCATATGTGTAGGAGATCTTGCCGATCACCTTGCTTGCCTTATTAAAAGCTGCAGATTTTTCATCCGTATAGAAAGAAACTTCTTTCTTGGCATCTTTAGACGATGCGGTGTTTGGTAATACCAGATATCCGTTTTTATCAGTGGTTATGGGAGAATCTGTATTACTGAGTAGTGCATTGTATTTTGTAAACAAAGGTGATTCATTAAATGTATTAGAATCTTCAATATCAGCAATCGGATAGATAGAAAAATTATCAAAAGCAAAATCAAATAATTTCTGAGTATCCTTATACTGATGCTCATTTGAATCATCTTTCATAATAACCGTAATTAATTCCAAATCGCCTCTTTTGGCTACAGATACCAGTGTATATCTTGCAATTCTTGTATAGCCTGTTTTACCTCCTATACAGTCCTTATAGAGATAACCCTGTCCTTTCACAAAATCATGATGATTGTGGAAATATCTTGTCTCAGACTGAAGATTAGTAGGAGGTAACTGATAAGAACTGGTATCAAAAATCTTACGGAACGAATCATTTTTCAGAGCTTCTCTTGTTATCAATGCCATATCATATGCAGTTGTATAATGGTTATCATCAGGAAGACCATGAGGATTTACAAAATGAGTATTTTTACAGCCTAAACTTTTCGCCTTCTCATTCATAAGCCTTGCAAAACTATCTATATTCCCCGCTATATGTTCTGCTACACCATAAGCAACATCATTCGCCGATTCTAACAAAATAGCATAGAGACATTGCTGCATTGTCATCTGTTCACCCTCTGCTACCCAGATCCGGCTACTTTTTGGATCTACATCATAAACCGCATTTTTAGAGAAAGTAACGGTATCTCCAAGAGAAGAATTCTCCAGGGCAAGTAAAACAGTCATGATTTTGGTGATGCTGGCAGGAAAATGCTTTGTATCAATGTTCTTTTGATATAAAATAAGACCTGTGGAAGCTTCCATAACAATAGCCGCTTCTGCATTAATACTTGGACCTTCTGGCCAGTTATTTTTAACAATATTCTTGGCTGCAGCAGCCGTAGTCTGAGTAATCCCAAAGAATTGGGATAGCAACAATATCATAATACTGATTACAGCTATCCATTGTTTTTTCATAAATATCTCCATTCTGCCAATATCCTGCGGATCAGTATCCGCAACAATTAAAAGCCAATACCATAAGGCTTGACCCATCCATTATTATTTCTAAATCTATATCAAAATATCTGTCAAACAGCATCAAATATCTGCTTCAAATCGTGTAAAGAAACAGACTTTATTATTGTACTATAGGGAAAATAGCTTGTAAATATCTAAAAATCTGAAAGTTACTATTTCTAAGAGCAAGATTAATTTTGCCGAGGTTCGGTAAATTTAACAAAAGTAATATTTCTCTTAAGTGTACGAAAGAAATTAACGTATAAAATTGGTGCGGATTTTTTCAACCTGTTTCGGAACCGGTAGAGCCTCATGACTATATTCTTTGATTTTCAGCATCCAACCCATGTTATTTGCAAGATTCTTCATAACACTGATACCTTCATTATCCTGTAATACCTCACCGGGAGCAGCTCCGTGAACTACATTCCAATAGAAAGAGGGGGCTATCATCATTTCAGTGATTAAGAAATAGTGATTTAACTGATCAAAGGTGGTAACACCACCGGAGCGTCTAAGTACGGTAACAGCAGCACCTACCTTTAAACGTAATCTTCCGTTGCTTGGATAAAACAAATGGTCAAGAAAACATTTCATAGTACCGGAAATACCGGAATAGTAGACAGGACATCCCAGAAGAAGTCCGTCAGCCTCATATATTTTCTCCACAATTGCTTTGAAATTATCATCAGAAAACCGACAATGGCCATCCATACAGCGGTTACAGGAGATACAGCCCTTTATATCCATATTACCGATATGAAGTATTTCTGTGTCTATATTCTGAAGCTGGAGCTCATCACAGACAGTCTTAAGCGCCAGAAATGTATTGCCCTTTGATTTGGGACTTCCGTTAATTGCGATTACTTTCATATTAATCCTCCTATCTGCCGCATAATTCTATGGGCAGTAAAAACTAGTTGTATTGGAAATGCAAGTTTTCCTAGAAGCAGGATTTTATCAAAAACCTTGGATATTCCATGGCTTTTATATAAAAACACCAGAATTATTATTTTTACAATTAGTAATAAAATTTCTTATAGTATACTACATACTGGGTTCTTTTGGAATAGGGAAACTGTGAAATCTTTGATAGGGACATCTTAATTGGTTACTATTCAAAGGAAAGTCATGATTATCCATTGCTGGTGTTACGGTTAATCCGATTTTATCTGCAAGAACAATTGACGAAATAAAGGATAGAAATTATAATAGAGTAAGAAATGTTAACGGTAAGGAGAATAGGAATGAGACTGAGAAATGTAACCGGCTCTAGAGAAACCGTGGCTTCAAATGAGTATGTTGTTCAGGAACCTGAATCATATAAAGGAAAGTGGAATACCCTATTTGATAATGACCGCCCGATCCATGTAGAAATAGGAATGGGTAAAGGTAAGTTTATTATGCAGCTGGCAGCATTAAATCCGAAGATTAATTATATTGGAATAGAAAAGTATTCCACTGTGCTTTTACGAGCTTTGGAAAAAAGAGAAGAGACGGAGCTTACTAATTTATATTTTATTCGATTTGATGCGGAATATTTATTAAATATTTTCGGTAAAGATGAAATATCCAGAATATATCTGAATTTTTCCGATCCCTGGCCAAAAGATCGTCATGCAAGGAGAAGACTGACATCAAAAGAATTTCTGCAAAGATATAACGGATGTCTGAAAATGGATGGGGAAGTAATTTTTAAAACAGATAATCGTGATTTATTTGATTTTTCATTGGAAGAAACAAGGCTTGCCGGGTGGAAGCGGAAGGAAGTTACGTATGATCTTCATCACAGTGAATTTGTAGATGGTAACGTGATGACAGAATATGAAGAAAAATTTGTAGCAAAAGGAAATCCGATCTGCCGTATGATTGCATTTAGAGAAATGGAATAAGAAGTGACGAAAGACAGGAAATAATTAATTGCAGCAAAATAACTTGAAAATAGTCCTAAAATAGGCGGCCTATCATAATATGATAGAGAAAGATCACATAGGTGATGTCCTATTGAAATCAGATTGGAAAAGGAAGGCAGCCAAGTTTACGGGAGGATATCGTGGTTTTGATAGAAAAATCATGAAAATGAAGTCTTCCTGGGATGTTGTGGAAGGAATGTTAAACGGCTCAGCGAAAAAAAAGAGAAAATAGCTGCAGATAATAAGCTGAAAACAGCATCGTCATTTTATATACACATATATGACAGAAGAAGTGGGATACTAATTTACAGCGTGATAAAAAAATGAGGAAAGACGGTCAAACACCGTCATCTCAATTAAAAAAGGAGGAAAACAGATGGCTTTACAATTTACAGACGCAAATTTTCAAACAGAGGTTTTAGAATCAGATATTCCAGTATTAGTAGATTTTTATGCAGATTGGTGTGGACCCTGCAAAATGGTAGCACCAATTGTTGCAGAGCTGGCAGATGAATATACCGGTAAAATAAAAGTTGGCAAATTAAATGTGGATGAAGCTTCAGAAACAGCTTCCAAATATCGTGTTATGTCCATTCCGACATTAATGATTTTCAAAAATGGGACGGCAGTAGATACTGTTGTCGGAGCAGTACCAAAGAAAGTATTACAGGATAAAATGGAGGCTTATAAGTAACAAAAGATTTCCCGCTCCACATAATACTTCAGTGTTATTTTTTCCTTATGCTTTATATATGCAGAAAAAGATTTATTCTTTTTCATAGAATGTTGTGAAAATGTGCTTCCAGGAATAATCTGGAATATAATGCATATTGATGGAAAATAAGAGGTGGGAAAATACCTGAAATCAGGTTTTTCTTACCTCATTTACAATTATTTTATTAATTTTAATATTTTTTTAAAAAAAATAAAAAAAATGCTTGCAATTTGTCTTCATATTATATATAATAACTTTTGCGTTAAGAAATAAAACGTAAGCGCTTCTAGCTCAGTTGGTAGAGCACCTGACTCTTAATCAGGGTGTCCAGGGTTCGAGCCCCTGGAGGCGCACTTACAAAAGGTATCGGTTTGGCAGACGTAGGAGCTGCTGGGGCGGTGCTTTTTTTTGTCTGGATTTATAAGGCTTTGGCTTATTTTCCTTTATTGATACCTTTATTATGCATGATCCTGATATAAAAGGGATACTAAAAAAATATGTCGCAGAAACATGTTAAGAATTTTTATTAAAAGCAGTTATTTTTTCTGTTCTAAAATCATCAATGAATACTGTCTTTCTGGCGCTTTCAATACTCTTAATTAAATCTGTTTTCTTTGCATCCCTAAGAACCTGTAAAAGTGTGTCAATCTGGGTATCAGGGAGTATAAGGACTACTCTACCAACTTGCATATTTTTCTCCTTTCTGTATCTCAATTAAAAACTGCAGCAATCCGGATCGGAAAACTGCAGCGTGAAGTTTGAGGTACAATATTATGAGTTGTAAAAATTATTAGTTAATTCTGATTTAAATGATATAATTAAATCATTTTTCATTTTATCGATAATAATGCTATCAGGTTCATTATATTCATTTGTACATTCTAATATATTATTCATATTAAAATCTACAAAACAATTTTTTAAAGAGTGTAAACAAGTAATTCTACTTTGAACAAATTCTAAATGATTAAATTCAGTTCCATTGAAAATAACAATATTAGACTGTCCAGTTAGTGAACTTTGATATCTTAATCCATTGTAACCACATTCTTTTGCTATAGATGCAATATATTGTGAAACCTTGTATTCATCTGTATTAATTACAGATATTGCAAACTCGCTCATTATTTGTTCTATTACTTTATTTATTGAAATAATATTTGTTTCTTGGTATTCTATTGCTTTGCTGTAGTTTTTAATCTTAAGTTCTTTATTTAAATCTAATAATCTTAAATTTTCTAAAACACGAAATTCTGATAAAGATATTAATTGTCCTAATATTGGCTTTACCTCACAACAAGCGGTATATTCATCTTCTGCAAAATAAACAACACATTCACCCTTTTTATTACATCTTCCTTCGTTAGTACTTGGAGCTTCTTTAGAATTTTCATAATTGCAGCCAAGAATTTTATTATCTTCTGATATTGAAATTCCTATTTTTCGTATATGTTCAAATTCAAAATAGCTTATTGGTCTGGCTCTATATAATTTGATACCTTCATTTAAAATAGTGTCAAAATAATTTTTTTCACTATTAATAATTATATTTTTTATAATATATGTAATTTTACTATTATCGGCTTTCTTAATTTCATTATCATTAATCCATCTTCTAAAATATTCATAATCTATTAATGCATTTTGTTGTAATGCAATTCCCCAAAAAGGGCTTTTTGAATCAATTGGCATGAAATCATCTCCTATTATTTGATAAAACTATATTAGATGATTTTCATTTTATTATCAATATGTAAATGTATATGTATACCAATTACTAATAATATGTCTTGAAAAACATCCTATCAAGTTTGTAGACCTCTGAATGCATGATCTGATAGGTCTGTGCTAGATGGACATACTTCTGAGTCGTTACGATATCACTATGGCCTAGAAGGATACGAAGGCTTTCCAAATTACCACCGCCTAAGATGTAACTTGTCGCGAAGGTGTGCCGGAGCAGGTGAGGATATATCCGGCTGATTTCTGTAGTCCTTTTGATCCGGGAGAACAGGCAACGTATTACATCACTGGTTATCGGCTTCCGGGTTCTCACTTCAAGGAAAAAGCGTTCATTTTTAATATTACTCGTATATGTCTGATCTTCAGAAATACCCCGATGTAGGATATAATATTTATGCATATATTGCTTTAATTTTAGACACATTGGAACTACTCTGGATTTATTAAATTTACTGTCGCGAATATATATTATACCTTTACTGAAATCAACATCATTGACGGTTAGCTCCACCACTTCACCGGAACGTAGGCCTGCGTCTAGCATGAGGTGTACAATACATAGATTTCTATTACCCTGGGCGCATTTTGGATTAAACATGGCATCTATATCGTCAACCTCATACTCATATAATGGTAACACTAAATTCTTTAATTCTCTAATGAATTTGAATTTCCTTCCAATATCGTTTTCAATGTAGTTTTCTTCGAAGCAGTATTTTAGGAATACTCTTAAAGCTCGTTGATATGTTCGAATAGTGTTATTAGAAAGTTTATTTTCATTTTTATTATGAATAGGATGATTTTCAAAGGCTGTTCGATTTCGTAAATTAATAAGGTAATCGTTCAGATCCTTAACGGTTATATCTTTTAACATGATTTCATTTGGTAGAATTTGTTTTTCATTTGAATACCAGGATATAAAATAACCTAAGTTTTGTTCATAATACTCTATCGTTTTTTGAACACAGGTAGCGGACTTCATGAATATGAAATCATCAACCGCCTGTTTTAATGTTAGATTTGGCATCGTTCTTTTCACCTTTACCTTTTATTTTATTTTGACAAATGATACTTTGCAGATTATAATTGTTATAGACTAATCCGTTACTATCAACGATTTGATAAGTTTTTAAAGTATTTTCTTCTATTAGCCCAGACAGTTCATCGGCATTGTACTGTCTGGATTTTTTTATTTTTGATACTTTCATCTGATGTATATCGTTGTCGTTTAATCTTAGTAAAGCCTCTGTACAATCTATCAGTACATCATCTTCATTTAATCCTCTGGTATAGAAACCGAGAGTAATCGCATTGTTTAGCATTTTCCTTTTGACGATATCTTTACATAGGTTTCGGTTGTATTCCCGGATTAGTTTTAGTCGTTTATTCGGAAGTTTACAGTCTATCATTTTTGTTTTCCGTAGTGCTTCCCAGAATGCTACGTATTCCCTTCGGGTTTTATTAATATCGCCTTCCGGCTGTACTAATCTTAAGGTACTATGTGTCAGGTAATCCGTTATTAGCAACCGGTTATCTATGTAGTCGTAAACTCTCCGGGCCACGTCGTACTTACTATTATCTTTGAGAGGTAGTAGAGGAAAGGACTTACTCATTTTTCGCATGGTCTGAAATTCGACATTCGTTATGAGCGTAATCTTTGGCGTGAGCTTATTTGCCTGGCGGTTAAGAACGTCAGGACTGACTTCTTTTTCTCCATTTAAGATCTGCTTACACCATCTAATATCTTCTTGATTAGTACCGTATTCGGAATAGAACTTAATTCGGGCCATGTCAACGTAATGCCATTTCTGCATTCGGAAACATTCCTCATAGACATAATTGTCATAGCGGTTAATTAACCCATTAAAGAGCCAGAATTTAAAGAACCATGGTTTATATCCCTGTTCGACTACTTCCTTACTTTTGAGGTAAATGCGGACAAAGCATTTATCCGAACGTTTCCCCAGGGCAACATAATCGCATTCATATTCATCGTTTGGTTTGAATGCGTATTCCATATGAACGCGCTTGAACCGGGAAACTTGCATTTTTGTAAATCGGTCGATCCGGAAGAAGTCTTCTGGGTTTTGCAGATAATTTGAATGCCAACAATAATCCACGCGGTTTTCTTTCACTTCTGATATTTCAAGTTTAAAATAATCACATATTTTTTGGACGACATGGAAGCTGCGTTCGAAGCTTTCATGAATACCATACATCCAGAGCATATAAGATCTGATCTGAACCACAATTTCAGATGTTACGCTTTCACCGCCAGCACCATCCGGAACTTTTGATGCAATGAAGATATCATACAGATCAGGACATTCTATGCAGATATTATAAAATCTTGAAAATGTAAAAGGCCGAAGGTTTAATTGTACGTCTTGTAATAAAGTAAATGGTTTACTGCCACCGTATTCAAATATATCTTCCATGGCCTTTTGAAAGTATCTTATAGTACGCTTATAGGATAGATCAGTTGAATCGGCTGTAAAGTCATTCTGGAGCTTTATGCTGTAATAAAAGGTATCAATATTATGCAGGAACTTGTCTTTTTTTATATCAAACCAGTATTTACAATTTTCTTGTGAAAATTCGCTAAATAATTTGCTTTTTAAGGCATTAATATCAAGCAATACAACACCTCTTTTCATACACTTTAGTTTAGTAAAGTATTTGCTCAGACCCCCACTTTGAGCAAATTTTAAAAATGGCAGTTTTTCCTTAATATACGGTGCTTTGAGGGTGATTGACCTTGTATTTTGAGACCACGTATTACAAGCACGTGGCGCGCAAAAAAATAGCTTTTCCTGGGCCGGGGGCGCGCCTTGCCTGCTGCGCTTTGGCAAGGACTTTGCCCCCGGTCCCCCAGGATAAGCTTGTATCTCATTTTTGCAGCTGCAGCCTGGAAGATCCGGGTTGGATTGAGATACATTTACTTTTTAATCTTTATGTTTTTACCTTTTTGAGATATTTGAATTTGTTGATTTTCTATATTTCTGATCTGCTGTGTTTCATCTTTGAATCCGATCTGTATCATTTTTTCGATTTTTTTGAATGTATCAAATGATGTTCGTAGATCTTCATCATGTACAAAGAAGAATATCCTTCGTAACTTTTTCTTTTCAGATAAACCTTCAGCATTGAGTAATACAGAAAATACTCTGACAATTGTCAGGCAGCCAAAGGCAGTTATAGGCTCGTATAAAAGATAAGTCTGTTCCCTGATAGCCTTTGCAATACGGGAAAACACCTGAGAAGTACATAAGATAGTTTTCCTCTGTTTTCTTTGCTGAGTTATTTCAGTCATCATTTCCGGAGGGAAATCTTTTGATGCTAAGCTGTTGAACCAGTTTTGCACTTCATCAATACTATCAATCTCTCCGTATATTCCATTATTGGATGCAACCATATCAGTCCAATGCTCTATTGATCCGTCTTCATATCGATAACCAAAGTTTGTTTTAATTCTAAGATTTGGATACCATTGTTTATAGTACCGGAGTAAAAAGGAAACAGTAACAGTTTTACCAGCTCCTTGTTTGCCAGCAACTACATGAACACCATATTCCCGGAAGTAATCCGGATCTCGATTAAATAAGTCATTTGCATATTGTTTAGGGAAGTCATATAACAGTCTTAAAAATGTACTTCTTGTTTTTGGCTTTTTGGATACACCTTTTTTGAAGCGTTTACCTTTCAGTAATCCTATGAAAATAAAAATTCCTGTCATTATTACAAAGGGACCGATTAGGAAACATAAGATTTCAATAATTTTAAATAATACATTCCACATGATTATCCTCTCTTTTGTATCTCGATTTTCACGCTGCAGATTCCGGATCGGAAAAGCAGCTGCTTAAATATGAGATACATTAATGACCCATAGTTGGTATAAAAGATTTAATTCTAAGTATCATTGCATAGGAAACCTTAAACAAAATAAAACTGTATGTAATGGCTTCCAATCCTAAAAAAACATCTAAAGGAATAAAATAATTTATATTGTCAAATACCCGGCCGACAGTATTCAAAACTTGCTGAAATTGAGGTCTCCATTCTACAAGAAACTGCATTTTAATTTGCGGTAATCCATCAAATAAATCACTTGTATAGGACGAAAACACATTCATGATATTATCCCAGATCATAGCCATATTTCCTTTCCGTTAAAATATACTGAATATTGACAGTTACGGCATTTCTTACAGTGCCACGCTTTACAATGATAAAAATTCTTTTTATAGTTCCTAAAGCAGTAATAAAGTTCTGTTATATCAAAAAGGAAAATATTAAATAGAATGAATAAATATATTGATAAATAATTCATTTTACGAACCTCCAACTACACCAGGTAATTTCTTGATTGTTCTGTTGAGCCATACACCGACAACAAAGAAGGTTAGAAGGCTTCTTATAAAGTATCTGATACTAATACCCCATGTGAATATTTCCTTTTCCATAAAATCGAAATTGATAACGGTAATAGAATCCGGTAAGTTTTTATAATAACTAAATCCACTTTGTTTTAAATAGATCTTAAATACCGGAGGAGAATTGTTATTGATACGTTCAGTAAAAAAAGTTTCTATCATCTCATGATATTCGTATAAAATTGTGAAGTCGAAGAAATTTCCTAGTTTGGCACCTAAATTATTAAGACTTGGAAAATTAGCTGTAGGTGAGAATGCATCTGTAAGACCTTTTGACAAATCTATACTTTTTGCTATGCGAACAGGTAGTGTATCAACTAATCCATAAATGTCAGGTATATCTGTAACCTTTGTAGGAGCTATATCCGTAGCTATCACATTACTGTAATTTGCTTGTGCCACCTCATCAGCATCTTTAATAGCTTTTACAACAGTATCGGTTGATTTGACATTATTTAAATCGATATCTTTTACAGTATCAATTAAATAGTCATTTACTTTAAGTGCATTTTGTTTTGGTATTCCTAATGTTGTGTCTTTAAATTTATAACCACTCTCCGGAATTGTTATTACCGTTTCATCTGAAGGTCTTGTTACACCATTATATGTAATTGCACAATTCGCATATAATATTTTACCAAAACACATTCTTATGTCCGTTAATGCTGATAAATTACTACAACCTGTAGATAACGCTATTTTATAATCTTTTATTAAATTCATATGACCATTAACTAACGACATAGGTTTAGGATAATTTGGTGAACCAACTGCACTATAAAAAGCCGAATCAGTATTTGTTGCTTTTACAAAATAATCATAACCATTTTGATATATATCTGTACCGAATACATTATTTGATGCTAATATACTTAAACTATGTTGAATCCCATAATTACTATCATAATCCATACTTTCTAGTATTATATATTTATAAGCTTTCCAAGGATTATCAACACAATATTGATATAATTCTACATTATATTTCTTTGCAATTTCTTCCATAACAAAAGAATTTGAAGAATATGTACCTGGTGCTAATTTTGTTCCAGTGTATTTTTCAAGAAAAGCTTTCGTATATGCTTGAATATCAACTGGAAGATCAACAGTAACATTCTTGTCTGCTGGTAAAACAAAATCCCAAATATTATAATCTAAGCCTTTTTTAATTACATCACCAAGTGTTGTTACACCATCCTTAACAGATACAAAATTATCTTTTAGTCTGTTGAACCATCCGGATACAACTGAATTTGTTTCTGATTTTAGCTGTGCCTGGAATTGACTAGCAGGATCATTCCATTTATCTATTGCTAATTCTGTTCCATATCCTACAGCTGTCATACTTAATACAATGGCTATTAATCCTCCGAGACTTAATCCAGCAAGTCCTCCGGCAGCACTTTCTACAAAGGGTAAGAGAGCTTCAAGACCGGAAGCTTCAGCAGTCTTATAATTTGTATTTACAATACAAAATGATAAGCATACTATCATGGCAACAGCTGTTATTCTTTTTCTTATTGACACTTTAACTCCTTTCAGCAATAAAGGGATACTGCATAACATGCAATATCCCTCTATAAGCGTTTGCCTTTGCAGGGATTTAAGCACCCTGAATTTGCATCATTAACCAGCTTAATCCTTTACGGAAACCGACAAAACCAAGTACTGCGGGCATTACGTAAGGGATTAATGCATATACCTGGCTATAAACTGTGTTGATGTTTAAGGCATTTTCTCCCTTGAATAGATCTGCTAACTGATATGTAAGTAGTGTCATAGTTATTTCTCCTCTCTTTGATTTTATATTCCTAAAATGAACTCTTTGAGCCATTTTAAAGCTACTTTAAGTCCCATGATGGATAAACATACAGGCATTACGACAGGGACAAGTGTAAATACATTATTGAGCATAATCATCAAGTCATTGCTTGCTATGTCAGTGAACATGTTCCGTCACCTCCTGAGGAGGAGCTGCTTCGCTTGTAACATCCCTTTTTTTGATTTCAAAGTATTTTAGGCTTTTGAATGCCTTCAATATTTTTTCAATAATATGGTTTATGCTTTTGTAGATGCATTTAGCCACAAAGGATACAATATAGCAGCTTGCAATAAAATAGATCCAGCCTAACATTATTTCACCCCTTTTTCAGGTAAGACTGTTTTCTTTGATGCAATAATAATCTGCCGGATCAGAACGGCTACTAAGATTACTATGCAGCTTCCATTCAGGATTATTTGAGGTATGGTTAAATCAAGAAATACAATCATAAGAACGGTTGCAACTATACCTGCAATAATCAGTAATGTAATTAAAGTCTTTTTCACGCTAACACCTCCTTAAAAGAATAATGAGAAAAATTTTAATATGACTACTATGATTAAAACAAAAACGAAGAATACCAGGATTGCTCTTATGGTTTGAATGCTGTCTAATAATATGACTTTTTCGTCAGCGGTTAATTCAACGGTATATGTATTTTCTACGGCTGCCGGGATTGGTGTAACTGTAACAGCATAAGCTGGTACTGGCTTCATTAGTGCGATTGCTAAAATAATAATAATTATTAATTTTTTCATTTTGGATTTGCCTCTTAGTTTGTTGTATCTCAGAATGTGCTCCGGATCTCCTGGTTGGCCGGTAATTTTGAGATACGTTATCCTGCAAGCTTCTTTTCGATATCTGTGAAGCAGCGCATTATATTATTAACTTGATAAGAAATATCACTCACTTTACGAACTTCGTTCATTATTTTTTGAAGCTTTTGCTCTTGTTCTCTGATTTGCTTATCGAGCTGTTTGATATGTTCCAGACGTTTCTTCTCTGATTCCATCGCGTCCCGGATGATGTTCTCAAATTTTTCATTAAAGCCTTCTCCTTTGTATCTCTCTATATATGCGAAAATTTCTTGGTCCACTCGGATGCTTTTTGCAATTTTTGCCATGCGATTTTCCTCCTTTTGTATCTCATTCTTTTATAGCTGCTTTTCCGATCAGGAACTGCAGGTTTTATTTTTGAGGTACATATACCTCTGGAAATGGTAAACTTTCTGTTAATATTTTCTCCCTCAGATTGATATATATGATATCAAGGTCTGCCTCCAGGTCTATTTCTTTGCTCTTGCTAATGAGTTTTAAATCCTTAGCCATTTCTAGCATGCCCTGTACCTTGTTTGTGTCTGCGTTAAGCTGTGCAATATCGGGATATGTAAAGTTACTCATTTTTGTCATGATTTTCTTTATATGAGCTGTTATTTGTTCCTGTATGATGATGCCCATTTTTAATTTCCTCCTTGCTGTATCTCGTTTATCGCAGCTGCCGCCGGCGGTCCTGAATAGGTTTGAGATACTTTCTTAAAAGATTATTCGGCGCGCAAGATCAACTCACTTCGCAAAAGGCGCTCCGTTCAGACATCTAGGGTCAAAGAACAAAATCAAAGTCAAAAGCGCTTCATTAGGTTATGTTCATTTTGACTATTTTTATTTTATATAGGAGAGCATCTCCTGGCATTCGCTCCGTTATTTCAGGTCTAATAGCCTAATAGCAATCTAAGGTCATATGCTCTCCGTTAATTTTTATAGTACTTGCAGCCAATAATCTGGATTAGTTTTAAAATATTTTTTTAAAAGCTTTCTCGGCATGTAAGATCAACTCACTTCGCAAAAGGCGCTCCGTTCAGACATCTAGGGTCAAAAAGCAAAAACAAAGTCAAAAACGCGCTTCAATATGTATGTTCCACTCCCGACTTCCTAACTTAATGTATCAAGTGCCGGGGTTATCTCTCCACTTCATCGATCGGGGGTCTGCAGCTGCAAAACGCGCCCCCTCTTATTCTGCTGCGCAATGACCAACTTCAATGGAACGGATAGTAATTAAGAAAATGCGGGGATCGGCTGCTCCACATTTCGAGCTAGGCGGAGGGATCACCTGCCCCAGGTATATATTGTAGTTAAGGGGATGCGATAGGAAAGGCACTATCGCACCCCCGGCAGCCATTGTGTGCCGTATTTGCTCCGCCTCAAGTAAAATAGAAACCGCAAGCCCGGCAGACTGCGCCGGGCTTGTCCGATTTTCCTTGACCCGGCTCAAATACTCTTTACTTCTTGCCGTTCTTCTCTGCTCCAGCTGTTGCGGAGGCTGCTTCTGGTGCCGGCATATACTTCGGATAGTTGGGATCATCTTCCGGGGATGGCATTATGATCTCTGCCAGCTTTACATCGCAGATATAATCTAAATCTTTTAGAACAAGGGTAGGCTTTCCGTCTGAGCCTACTTTCATTCCGAAGCTGCCAATGTATTTGCCGGGAGCTGAAACTATTTTTTCGATGCGGTCATGATCCATCCATATTTTGCCCGGTTTCTGACCGAAACTGTTGGGGTTATTATAAACACTATCAAATGTTGTGTTGAATGTATAAAATACACTCATGCCGGAGATCTTTCCATCCTTTGTGTCACTCTGAATAGCATCTGCACTTAATACGATAATTGGTGCTTTGGTTGCCATCATGGCATCCATCATGTTATTGTCCATTTGTAGTTCCTCTCTTTCTGGTTTGGTCAATGCCAATACCTTAAAATTGTTTTGTGTGATATGTTATAATCAATGACCGTCTGTTGGACGTGCCATAAACTATCGGTGTATCTCAAAATGCATTCCAGGGCAACGCGCCGGCCGGAGATTTTGAGATACATAAGGATGGGAGAGACTTTATAGACATCATCAGCAGTGCGTCCACCTGTCTGTTTAACCGTTTTTCTAAGTGCCTCTTTTTCTGACGCTGACCATCCATTGGGGAATTGTGAGAGTAATCAATCCATGCCTACATGCTTTTTATGCATCCCGATTACTTTTAATCGCTGAACTCACAACCACTATTGGGGAATAATTTGGGGGCCATTAGTAACATGACCCCCGGAACAGCTCTTAATTTATATATATACCTTGAGCTTTTGAGGTTAGTGTATCTCGATATACTTCAGCTGCCGGCGCCAGGACCGGAGAACTTGAGATACATTTCGGGGGAGTAGGAGCTTCCGGTTTTGGAAGCCCCGAATGAATAACAATCTATGTAAAATAACTATTTAGCCATATAAATAGAAAATAATTCCTCTCTAATAGCTTCATATTCATCCTTTAAAAGAAATTTATTATTATATAAAGCATTTAAATATCCACTACAAAAACTATAGGTACGATGTATTTCTGTTCTGCACATATCAACACGAATATAATCTTTAAAATCCATTGCTAATTTCTTTTTAATTTGGTATTCCTTCATCTCATTAAAATACTCATTGAACATGTATTGCTTTTCAGTAAATTCTTTTAACCTCATAATTTCCTCACCTTTCCTGACGCGACATCTTAAAAAATGCCGTCTATCAATTCGCGAAATTTATATAAATTCTATCAGTATTAAAAGTTAGTGTATCTCGATATACATCAGCTGCCGGCTCCAGGGCCGGAGATTTTGAGATACATTTCGGGGGAGTAGGAGCTTCCGGCATGGGAAGCCCCGAATGAGTATCAATCTATGTTAAAATAACTATTAAGCTCTACAAATTGAATATAATTCCTCTTTTAAAGCAAAATAATCATTCTCTAAAAGTATTTTATTCTCATATAAAGCATTCAAATATCCATGACAATAACTACAATGACGCAATTTTTCATGTCTGCGTATATCTTTAATAATATACTCTCCGGCTTCCATCGCTAATTTCTCTTCATTTTTGCTTTGTTTCATATCTTTGAAATAATCATTAAACATATCATTCTTTTCAGCAAATTCCTCTATTCTCATAATTTTCTCACCTTTCCTGATGCGACATTCTAAAAAATGCCGTCTATCAATTTGCGATTTTACATGTTATAATTGAAATATTTAGTAATTATAATGTGTCAAAGATTTCTATAAGATAATTATACCACTATAGCGATAATGTGTCAATAATAATATCGTTATAAAGGTAATTTTGGAGGCGTTTATGACTATAGGAGAAAGACTTAAACAATGGAGAAAAGAAAATAAATATACAACTATTGATATATCAGAAAAAACAGGCATATCACAATCTGCAATATCAGATTATGAAAATAATAAAAAAGCTATTGGAAGCAATGCTTTAATAGCTTTAAATGACTCATATAATATAGATATAAATTGGTTATTAACTGGTGTAAAAGATGAAAACATATTTACTGATGACGAATATCAAATTATACAATATTATCGATTATGTGATAATAAAACAAAAGAACAGATATTAAACTTTATACTTTTTTGTTATGCAAATCAAAATAATGCATCAACAAATGAGGGAAACTTTCCTACATCCAGAATTGGTTAATACATAATAAAAGGAAAAAAAATAGTATCTCATGTTATCATGCTGCAGGATCTGCCTTGAATGATTTTTGAGATACATAATTGACATTGACTTTAAGATATTTATATTGTATTATTATATTAACAAAGGCAATCAGTTACATAGTAACTTAGCCTCATATGGTGAGAATGACTACCCTAAGATCAGGCCAAGATACAGAGGGTAGTTATTTTTTATGCTTTTTGTCCTTATCCAAATAGGAGATAAGAGCTATAAGTAAGATCCCGAATGATATCATTAGCGATATAGATTCGTATGTACTCATAAGCATCACCTCCTCTCTAATAGGAGGCATCACTACCTTGTAACTGATTGCATTTCGATTATAATATAAAAAAATAAAAGTATCAACTAATATGTCATATATAGATAAATTATAAAAAATAGAATGGCTATTGCAGTTAATGCAAATATGAATTTTATTAAGCCGATGAAGAACTCTAAACAGCCATTTTTAGGTTTTTCTTCTTCGTAGAATAAATGCCCTCTTTTACTTAATTTACCATAATAATCGTATTCGTTATGAAACCTCTTTTCATATAATTTTATCCCTTTATTAACTTCTTTTTTCCATTTCTTTTGTCTACGATCCATATATTTCCCCTTAACATATGTAATAAACAAATTATAACATATATTGTAATTATATAGGGATGATTTTCTATAAATAATGTAACTTTATAACTATTTTGTTACATTGTCTCTTTTGCATATGAAAATACAAACAGGTATTTTAATAAAGAGAATAAAAATTATAAAAATAATTCCAGTCATTACGTTTACTCTAAATCCTATATATATCCAAATTATTTGACATAAAATCAAAATAACAAAACTTTTATAGTATAACTTCATATGAACCTTTCCGTATCTCGATATTTCAAATAGATCTTCCGGAGCTTCCCGGATCAGGAAAGACTATGAGATACATATCGTATAAATTTTATTTTTTCTATTGTGTTAATCATTTGATAAATTTTTTATCATCCCTCTTAATCAGGGTGTCCAGGGTTCGAGCCCCTGGAGGCGCACTTACAAAAGGTATCGGTTTGGCAGACGTAGGAGCTGCTGGGGCGGTGCTTTTTTTTGTCTGGATTTAGTTGAATAAAAACAGGGAGCGATCGTATAATAATGACGAAATATAGAAGCTATATAAGGCTTGTATTCCGATCATATTAGCAATAGCTTCCTTTTTTGGTCATATTGGCGTCATAAAGGAAGTGTAAACTAACGTTACAAAATCTATTAACAAGCTATTTGACAGTAGTTAACAAAAAGGAGGATTTATATGTTAGTTTATGCAATTATAGCAATTACTTTAGCACTGATCTTTTATACAATAGGCGTATGGGGGGAACGAATTCAGAGCCAACTGAAAAAATGGCATCTTGTCATATTCTGGCTTGGTTTGGCCTTTGATACCACAGGGACAGCATTAATGGGAAAAATAGCTTCAAATGGTTTTGAGCTTAATTTTCATGGAATTACAGGGTTGCTTGCTATCTCATTAATGGTTTTTCATGCCATATGGGCTACCATTGTTATTGTTATGAATAAGAAAGAAGCCAGGGCCAATTTTCACAAATTCAGCCTTGTAGTGTGGTTTATATGGTTAATTCCATATATATCGGGTGCAGTTTTTGGTATGGTCAGATAAATAAAAAAATATAAAGAAAGCAAGATGAACATGTTTTCCGTACTGGTTATAGAAGATGACGAGACAATTAACAAAATGATCGGAGCAAAATTAAAGCAGGAGAATTTTAAGGTATTTCAGGCCTTCGACGGGAAAGAAGCCCTACTGGTAATGGATAGTGAGCACATAGATTTAATTATTTGTGATGTTATGATGCCTAATATGGATGAAGGAATGGTATCAGCACAGAAAAACAATCTAAGATTTTTGAAAAATTCTACCAATGTGAGGAATTCCATAAAAATCAGGAAGCGGACTTGGTTTATCAATTGTAAAAAGGATTATAGATCTGTTAGGAGGCAGCATTCTCTGTGTCAGTGAAGTTGGAATAGGCACAATAATGGAATTGAAGATTCCAGTCTGAAAAACAGGATATTACTGTGCGGAATGCCGTAGCGCAGTAATATCCTGTTTTTAAAATTCAATCTCAAGTCCATCATATGCGACTTGAATTCCATATGGCTTGGAGAGTTCCTCCATATCATGATGCAATAAATGACCGTTATGTGAAAAATGAGTTAATACTATTTGTGTACTCTTCTTCATACAATTCAGTGTTTCGAGCTGCTTAAGAAGGGGTGGAATATCAGGAAATCCCATGTGGTTACTTCCTTCTTTATATTTCATATGGGTACAATCCAGAGAGAGGCAGTCAATTTCTTTGCCGATAAGATAATTCCAGGTAGCCTGGGGAAACCAGCCCGTATCATTTCCATAGAGCAAGGTTTTACCATCCTTTTGAATTAAATAAATATAACATTTTTCATTTTTATCATGATTAGCAAGCAAAGGAGTAACGATATAATTTTCAATAACGACTGGAATAAATTCGGTTAGTTCAACACAAGCAAGCGTTTCTGACAGATGAGTATCAGCGGCATTTTGCTTATAGAATAGATTGAACTTATCGGAGAGTGAAGAATTTCCATATAAGGTCAGTGTGCCATTTATCTGATGGGAAAAGCCATTACAACGAAGTCCCAGGTCTTCTAAATATAAATGATCCTGATGGGTATGCGTTATAAGAATACTATGGATATTGGGAAGATCAATCTGATGCTGTAATACATGAGCATAGGTATCAGCAGGAAAATCTATTAACAGGAGGTCATCCAGAATACACTGAGATCGTGTACGTATATTCTTGCCTCCCAATTGCCAGGCCGTTTTGCAATAATTACAGTTGCAAAAAATTCCTGGATAACCTTCTGCGGCAGCGGTACCTAAATATTTTAGATTCATTGTAGCTCCTCCTCACTTTTGCGCAGCTTATATTGTAGTTGTCTTTCTCTAAATTGAACGATTTGTCCGGATAAATCCTCTAACTGCAGATGATTGGAGAATACCACGGTGTGAACGATCTGCTCGGGTATATTGTGCCCTTTGGCATAACAGCAGCAGAGAACAGCGGCCAGGCAGCCTATGGTATCGGTATCCCCTCCCAGCATGGCAGACATACGGATGGATTTAAAAACATCTTCACGGCACCATAAGAAAAGTGATAAAGCTGCGGTAAAAACATCGCAGGAGGATATGGTAGTTCCAAAAACATAAAATAAGAAATCCAGTAATTCATCATCCGATTTGAATTGCACAAGATAATGCACAAGAACAGGAAGGCGTGCCGTACAGGAAGGAAGGCAGGTCGTATCCGGTTCTTCTTTTTTTATTCTATGACCTATCTCACAGCCTTTTTGAGCTTCTTGTATGATATAATCAATATTGTTGTTAACAGTAGCGGCGAAAAGGGCATAAGCATAACCAAAAGCCGCCTCCAGAGCAGGATTGGTATAGTGGGTTGGAAATAGAGTACTGACAATATTATTATGAAGACTATCTAAGTCTATACTGCATAAAAAAGCGGACGGTACTCGCATAATTCCTCCGCAGGAGGTTCCCGAGGATCCGGTAAGGTGTAAATCAACCCCTTTTTTAATAGATAAAATAGCCTTTCGAGAGCTGGGTCCGATATATTTCTCTGGCTCTGAGGATAAATCATACCAGCGAAGCAGGCTTCTTGCGGCAATTTCCGGCGAGATGCAGGAACTCTTGCAGTAATCCTCAAGTAAGAAAATATTTTGCTCCGTGTCGTCGGTTACCTGAGCGTAATTCATATCCTTATGAGATAACGCTTCAGAAGGGGAGAGAAGGTTATCTATAGATTGAAATGAGCGTTTGATTTGCTCTCTTGATGCAAATTCGGTAGATTTTGCAAAGCTGTCACCTACAGCAAGTGCCTCAAGTAGCTGTCTTATGAAAAATTTATTCATTTTTACCTCGTTTCTGTGCTGTCTTGCAAGATCATAAGCTTGTGTGCGCAGCGCAAATATTTTTCAAATACGAGTGTTTAAGGTATACGCAAAAACTAGCAGAATATGCTAAAGAGGTCAATAGAGATTAGAAAGATAATCATAGTTGATATATAAAAAGTCATTATTATGATATCTCATATCATAGAAAGAGTGGAATTTTCAGCAATATTTTTTTATACTGATAATATATGCAGTTACTGGATTACAGAGATGGAGAATGGCTGGACTACAATAATGTGTGTAATTATGACTTATATAGTGCAGCATAGTTTTTTAGAATACAAATTTATATATTTGCAGAAAACGCAATTTTCAGATACTACAATTTGCAGCATTATATCTGTAACATAATAAGAAAATAAATTTAAAGAGTGGTTAAAAATAATGAGATTTAAGACGACATCGGCAAAAAAACAGCTAGTTTTTGTACTGGGCATATTTGTATTTCCAATGATTTTTTGTCTGTTGCTTTATAACTATTATTCCATCAAAGCTCTCTACAATGGGGTGGCCAATAGCGGAAAGCAAACAATTACATTATACCAGTCACAAACAGAATATGATTTGAAAAAGGTCAGTCAGATTATTGCGGATTATTGGGCGAATGACTATGACCATGCCAATATGATACACAAAGTTGATGAATTAACAAGATTTCTGTCAGGGTATGAAATCGGAGTTAAATATAAAACGATGTTAAGTAATAACCGAAATCTTGGTGCCATATTATTAGTATCCCAGAAAAATGATATCAACCGGTTTTTTTACCAGGAAAATAAATATTCTATGAAGACGAAGGATGGTTTGATGCAGCTTACACAGGTATGGCTTATGAATGCGAAAGAAAATGCATCAAAGGGCTGGCAACCATTCTTAATAAACAATGAGGGATTTTTAGTGCGACTGTTAGGATACAATGGCGGATATACATTTTTATTTGTAGATTTAAAAGCTACAATTAATAATCAATTAGTAAGCCGGTCGAAGAGAGAAGGTTTTCTCTATTATGCAACAAAAGAGGGAGATATGCTATCCCGTCAGAAAGGGATTAATACGAAGGATCTTATACCGGAGAAATTCAGCCGTGAATATTATATCACCCAAAATATACCTAAATATATGGTGATTAACCAATATTCAGATGCATTACATGTACGCATTTTCTACTTTATTCCGTATAAAGGATATTTTTTCTATATGGATTGGATGCAGAGATTATTTTTGTTTTTATCATTTTTTATGCTGCTGCTAATTCCGGTTTGTTATGGAATGATTTCAAAGTCTTATTTTCGACCTATGGAAAACTTAATTCATACCATGAAGAAAATACGAGATGGTAATCTTGATGAAAAAGTGAAATCCAATTATAAAATCAAGGAATTCCAAGAGGTAAATGTCACTTTTAATCAGATGATGCAGGAAATAAAAAATCTTAAAATAGAATCCCTTGAGCGGAAATTGCAGAAAAACCGTGCAGAATTACAGTATCTTCAGCTTCAGTTGAAACCGCATTTCTTTCTTAATTGCTTAAAGCATCTTTATGGTATGGCAGAGCTGAAGCGTTACGAAAAAATACAGAATATGATTATTCAAATATCCAGCTATATGAGATATTTTTTTAAAGACAATATGTCCCTAGTTACCATAGAGGATGAGATAAACCATATAAGCAATTATATTTCCTTGCAAAAGGATAGTCTGGAGCAGGATGTGGAATGTGTGATAGAAATCGAGGAGCACTTGAAAGCCTGCATCATCCCGGTGCTGCTCATACAGCCTTTTGTTGAGAACTCCGTAAAATATGGAAGAAAAGTAAATCAGACGTTGCAAATAACAATACGAATTTTTGAATTGGCAATGGAAGATCAAAATATGTTGGATATTATCATTACAGATAATGGGAATGGTTTCAATGAGAAAGTGCTGGAACAATTGAATGCGCAAACACCTTACCAGTACACAGAAAACAACGTAGGAATTGCAAATATACGTCAAAGATTATTCCTGATCTATGGAGAAGAAGCAGTTTTACAATGTAATAATCTGACGGAAGGGGCGCATAGTGAAATTATTTTACCGGTTCGAGAGTAAAAAGCCTGATCCAGGTTATGGAAATGAATAGGAATGCATCTATATTCATTTCTATTGGGCAAATCATTTTTAGGTGCTTGATACTCTAATATATAAAGGGATACATAAAGAGAGGGGGAATAGGATGAATCTGTTAATCGTGGATGATCAGCATACTGTAGTGGAAGGAATTTTAATCGGGGTTAATTGGGAAAAAGTCAATATTGATCAAAAATTTACGGCTTACAATATTGTAGAAGCAAAGGATATTATTAAGACTCATCAAATTGATCTGCTGCTTTGTGATATCGAAATGCCATTAGGCAGCGGACTGGAACTATATGAATGGGTAACAAAGCAGAAATACAATATAAAATGCATCTTTCTTACGGCACATTCGGATTTTAACTATGCACAGAAAGCCGTTCAATTGCAGGGCTTTGATTATTTGCTCCAGCCGGTAACATATAAAGAAATTGAAGATTCTCTGCTAAAAGCGATTGATCAGTTAAAACTAGATTCTCTATTAAATAATTATTATCATTATGCATTAGATTTAAAGAAAATGGAAAAAGAGACAGCCGGCAGTCTTCTAAGAGACTATTTACTGGAGCTCCAATGCAATGTGGAGGAGGTTGTTCAATATCTATCGGTTCTATCTTATTCGATGAAAGCAAATAGCCTTTGTGAAATAATGATGATCCAATTATTCGAGGGAGAGGGAGAAAAATGGGAGAATAATTTACTCCTTTACTCTATGAACAATATATGGAATGAATTACTTGCAAACCTGACAGACAAAGTAATTGTTGCTTGCCTGGATAATGAGCACTTTATTCTTCTTTATGAAAAACAGCGGGAAATGCTTGATTTAAAACATAAAATGCTGTTATTTCTTCAAAATGCACAAAAATTGTTCCAATGTAAAATTGCTTTGTATCCAGGGAATAGTACGTTATTTTCTGAATTGCCTGCTAAAGTGAAAAGCCTGATAAAAAGAAGCCGGCAAAATGTAATAAAAAGAGATGGTATACTGGAAGCAGAGAAGACTGCCGAGACGGGTTATGAATATATTGTTCCGGATTGTAATAAATGGACCCAATATATTAAAGATGGATATTTCGATTTGCTGAAAAAGGAGGCATATCAATATCTGGACCGTATGACGCAGTCAGGCAGGATGAATGAGGAGATCTTGCGTAAATTCCATCAGGATTATATCTATTTATTCCTGGATAGAATAAAGGGCTGCGTAAACTTAAAAAGCAATCTCTATTTAGAGGTAGAGTACGATTATAATTATGAAGCATTAATGAATTCTTACTCGTCCGTGGCACGTATGAAAAGTATGATTTTATTTACGGTGAATTATTTGAAGAGTATGGAAAAACAGGAAGATGTCAGCTTATCCCGAATGAATGATATTATGGACTATATTCATAAGAATATCCAAAAGAATATAACTAGGAAAGATATTGCAGAGGCGGCCTATCTTAATCCGGAGTACTTATCCAGACTGTTCAAGAAGGAAAAGGGGATTACAATATCAGACTATATTTTGAAGGAGAAGATGAACATTGCAAAGCTCCTACTCGAAACAACCAATTTTTCTATCAGTATCATTGCTTCGAAAGTCGGATATAGTAATTTTTCGCATTTCGCACAGTCCTTTAAACGTATATTTGGAGTATCCCCGAGTGAAATAAGATAATATTATTTCAATATCAAAAGGAAGCAATCATTGCAAAAGCTGATGGCAGCTGTGTTCAACTTAATAACGAAATCTAATTGGTGATTTAAAATCATTATAAGTAAGTACAAAGTATTCAGATCATTGGTCATGATTTGAATACTTTTTGTCATGATACGGGTAGTATGCAGGAGATCTAATTCGATATAATTTAGTTACAGGTAAGCGAAGTAGCTTACCGGATAAAGAAGGAGGAGGAATAGAATATGAAAAAAT
Organism: Bacillota bacterium; assembly: GCA_023418475.1. GTDB lineage: Bacteria > Bacillota > Clostridia > Lachnospirales > Lachnospiraceae > Mobilitalea. Next base: position 218,886 of record JAEZZO010000002.1, on the reverse strand, counting down.
TAGTAACATGTTTACTTATCATTACAATGCTTGGTACATTACTGACAGGATGTGCTAAAACAGAGAGTAAACCGAGCGAGAAGGAAACGAATTCTGCAACAGCTGAAAAGTCAGAAGGAAATTCTTCAAAAATGGAAGATGCCGCGTCGGAGGGGAAAGATTATAGCAAACAGGAACCTTATACCGTTAAGCTGATGCTTCCCGGAACAGCGGTAACCGAAGATTGTGAAGCGGTGTCTGCATTAGCTACGGATATCTTAAAGAAAAAGTTTAATACAACACTTGAAATTGTACGTGTGGGATTTGGAACCTATGCACAGGAAGTCAATCTTATGTTTTCCTCAGGAGAGAAACTGGATCTTCTGTATAATAACCGTGATATTTTTGCTTCTGCTGTAAGTAATGGGCAGATTGTAGAAATCGGACAATACTTAGATGAATATGCACCGGAGATGAAAGCGCAGATCAGTAAAGAAGACTGGGCCTGTACAACCGTAAATAACGGAATTTATGCAGTTCCTGCAAATAAAGAAAAAGCTGTTGCATGGGGATTTACCTTTGTAAAATCAATTGCGGATGAAGTGGGAATTGATTATTCCAGCATTAAAACAGAAGAGGAATTGGTTCCGCTTTTACAGGCAGTAAAAGAGAAGTATCCGGACATGTATCCTGTTATATCGAATGGCGGATCAATGAATACGATGACTACCTCGGATGATTTAGGATATGATTTTGGTGTTTTAGAGGATTGTACGAATGCGGATAATACAAAGGTAGTTGATTGGTATGAAACAGATCAATACCGTGATATTGCCAAGAGAAGATATGAATGGTCAAAAAAAGGACTGATTATGCCAGATGCAGCATCAAATACAGAAGCGTGGGCAACTATGGTTAACTCCGGAAAAGCATTCGGACGTTTTTGTAATGTAAAACCGGGAATAGCCGCAGAACAGCAGAAAGCTACCGGCAAGGAAATGGTAGTACTGCAAATGACAGATGCTTATACGACTACAACCCGGCTGGATATTTTGTGGTTTGTTGCTCAAAACAGCGAGAAACCGGAAAGAGCGGTTCAGGTTATGAATGAGATCTATACAAATCCGGAATTACAGAATATTTTAGTAAATGGTGTAGAAGGAAAGCATTATAAATATGTAAACAGTGATAAGACAATGGTAAATTATCCGGATGGTGTGGACGGAAGCAATACCGGATATCCCAGTTATCCATGGGCATGGCTGAACGAAATGATTACTCCTGTATGGGAAGGAGCGCCTCTGTCACTTTGGGATGAGACCACTGAATTTAATAAAACAGCTATTGTTTCTCCTGCGAAGGGATTTGGATGGAATAATGAAAATGTAATTAATGAGGTTACAGCATGTAATAATGTAAGAAATAAATATGCAAATGCACTTGATTGCGGATCTGTAGATCCTGAGGTTGCACTGCCACAATTTATTAAAGAGTTAAAGGATGCAGGTGTGGATAGAATTATCCAGGAAAAGCAGAAGCAATTGGATGCATGGATAACTGCTAATAAGAAATAAATAATAAATAACAGGGGGAGAAGATTGTGTAATGTTATGCAGGAAAAACTCCCCCTCCATTTATTATACCGGAGGATTTGTAATGAAACGGAAAACAAATAAAAAGCGAAGAAAGATTAAGCAGTTTATTCCACTATATTTTATGATGTTACCGGGAATAATCTATGTAATTATTAATAACTACATTCCGATGCTGGGTTTGCGAATCGCCTTTAAAAAATATAATTATGCAAAAGGAATTACTGGAAGTAAATTTGTTGGTTTTAAAAATTTTGAATTCCTGTTTACCACCAAGGATGCTTTTGTGATTACCAGAAACACCTTATGCTATAATGCCGTATTTATTCTTTTGGGTACGGTACTTGCTATTACAGTTGCAATTTTGCTCAATGAAATCAGAAGAGTTATGCTAAAGAAATTCTATCAGACAATAATCCTAATTCCTTTCTTGATATCAATGGTAGTTGTCAGCTACTTAGTGTATGCGTTCTTAAATACCGACACAGGCTTTATTAATAATAGTATTTTGAAGCCTCTTGGGCTGAACGCGATTTCGTGGTATTCCTCGCCGCAATATTGGCCCGTTATCCTGGTCCTGGTTCACTTATGGAAGGGGTTTGGATACACCAGTATTATTTACTTTGCAGCTCTGGTTTCAGTTGATAAGGGATATTTTGAGGCAGCAGCTATTGATGGTGCTTCAAAATGGCGGCAGATCAGGCATATTACTTTACCATTTTTAAAACCGACGATTATTATTCTGACGCTTATGTCGATCGGACGTATTTTTTACTCGGACTTTGGATTATTCTATCAGGTACCAATGAATAGCGGATTGTTAATTGATGCTACTAATACAATTGATACCTATGTATATCGTGGCCTGATAACATTAAATAACGTAAGTATGGCTTCTGCCGCGGGATTTTTTCAGTCCATTGTAGGCTTCCTACTGGTTTTGACGGCTAACTTAATTGTAAAGAAAGTTAGTGAAGAAAATGCATTATTCTAAAGGAGATAAGATAAAATGGTTGAAAAAAGAAAAGGTTTTCAAATATTGGCAAATATAGTATTGATGACATTAGCACTTTTTTGTCTGCTTCCCTTTTTGTTGCTGATTATTTCTTCCTTTACGGATGAATTAACATTAACCAGGAATGGATATAGCTTTTTTCCTGCCAAGATTTCCTTGGATGCATATAAATATTTATTAGTGGATTCTACAAGCATTATAAAGGGATATACTATATCGGCCGGTGTAACAATAGCGGGAACGCTTGCAAATTTATTTTTAACCGTTCTCTTTGCCTATCCGTTGTCCAGAAAGGACTTACCGGGGCGGCAGATTTTTTCTTTCTTTATATTTTTTACCATGCTGTTTAATGGAGGGTTGGTGCCATCCTATATTATGTGGACACAGACCTTTCATATTAAGAATACATGGTATGCATATCTGCTACCGGGTTTAATGATGAGTGCATTTTATGTTATTATGATGAGAACATATTTTTGCAATAGTATTCCGGATGCTGTTTTAGAAGCGGCAAAGATGGATGGAGCTGGTGAACTATATATATTAACAAGAATTGTACTGCCCATGTCTGTACCCATTGTGGCAACAGTTACCCTTCTGGTTGGGTTAGCGTATTGGAATGACTGGATGAATGGTCTTTATTATATTAATAAAGACACCATGCTTAGTATTCAGACACTTCTAAATAAAATGCTTATGGATGTTCAATTTCTGGTTTCTAATACACAAAGCAGTGCCGCTATCAATCAAAATATTGTTTTACCTTCCACCGGGATTAAAATGGCAATTGCTGTTATGGGAGCAGTGCCCATTTTAATTGTGTATCCGTTCTTTCAGAGGTATTTTATTAAAGGTATTATTATTGGAGCCGTAAAGGGATAAAGAAAGAATCATTTTTAGGTTTTTGACACTCAAATCCTATTAAATTAATCCTATAGAGGAAAGGAATCCGATCAGGATGAGGAAGCAATATGATATTCGATGAAGGGTATTATAATAAACTGTATGGCGGCTGGATGGGTAAGGTAATCGGGGTTATTCATGGTGCTAATATTGAAGGCTGGTCATATGAAAGAATTAAAGATAGCTTTGGGAAAATAGACTGTTATCCAGTTACTTTTAAAAACTTCTGCGCGGATGATGATATCAATGGACCCTTATTTTATCTTCGGGCATTGGATCATTATCACATGGATCAAGCGATAACGGAGCAGGAATTAGCCGATAATATGCTAAATTATGTGGGAGACGGGCATGGCTTTTTCTGGTGGGGCGGATATGGAGTTTCGACCGAGCATACGGCTTATGAAAATTTGATGGCAGGAATTCCGGCGCCAGAAAGTGGTTCCATTGCTCAAAACGGAAGTGCGACGGCAGAGCAGATTGGAGGGCAGATTTTTGCAGACTGCTGGGGACTTGTATATCCGGGAAGACCGGAGGAAGCAGCTGCAATAGCAGGGAAAATGGCATCGGTGACACACGACCGGAATGGTATTTACGGAGCAAGATTTATAGCGGCCTGCATTTCGCAGGCTTTTTTAACAGATGATATAGATACAATTATAGCAGTAGGCTTGTCTATGATCCCGAAGGAAAGTGAATACGCCAGAATGGCCGAGCAGGTAATTTCCATCTGCAAACAAAATGGTGATGACTGGGAAAAAAGCTTTCTCTATGTGAAAGAACACTTTGGATACCAGCATTACGAAGGCAGCTGCCATATAATACCTAATGCTGCAGTTGTAGTTTTGGCAATGCTTCATGGAAAGGGAAAGTATGGATTGACAATTAATATTGCCAATATGTGTGGCTGGGATACGGATTGCAATGTAGGTAATGTGGGTACTATTTTGGGCGTATGTAAAGGGATAGAAGCAATAGAGAATAAATGGATTCCTCAGGTTAATGATTTTATCTGTGCTTCCTGCTCGATTGGATTTCTCAACATCCAAACAGTGTCTCAGATTGCTGCATACTGTGCGAAAATTACCGCACATATTTATAATTTAGAAGTCAGCCATATTTGGAGTAAAGTATTTGAAAAGGAAGAGGGTTCCTATTTTCATTTTGAATTTCCAACGGCAACCCATAGTATGCGCGTCAGAAGCAGGGAGGGAAAAAAGATTCTTCTGTCAAATACAAGAGAAGAAGCCTATCAGGGCGAACATTCTCTCAAAATTGTAGCACCATGGACAGAAAACGGAGATTCATTTTATTTATTTTATAAACCGTATTACCGGCCGGAGGATTTTGATGACAGCCGTTACGATCCGGATTTTTCGCCAACCATCTATCCGGGGGATAAAATCAGAGCTTGTCTGAAGGTGAAAGAATATGACTGGAAGCCAAATCGCATCAAACTGATACCATATTATAAGGACAGAGTAAATGGAGAATATAATTATCTTTTGGAGCAGGCACATTTTTTGTCTGTTAAGTGGGAGGTGGTTGAATTTCGAATTCCAGCAGGATATACGCAGATTATGGAAGAAGTTGGCTTTTATATTAATTTTATAGAAGGAGACAAGAAGGAAGCCCAGTATAGCCAAACAATATATCTGGATGAACTTGAGGTATTTCACCAGGCAGATTATGAAATGATATTAGGGAATCTGCCACTTGAGAAATGGAATTATCAGCATATTCAGCCGGCACATTTTAGCTATCTCAGAGGAATGCTTCGGATAGAAGATCAAGGGGTTTCCATCAGCGGAAGTGGTAAGCCGGCGGAATGTTATACCGGTAATCTTTATTGGAAGAACTATGAACTGATTACAGAATTAATTCCGATAAAAGGAACAAGACACAATATATTAGTTCGGGTGCAGGGAGGACAAAGATGCCTTGCAGTTGGATTAGCTGAAAACCAAACCATCCGGCTATATAAGAAGGAGGGAGAATATCAGATTTTAGAAGAAGCCGATTATCATTGGGAACTCGGTGTAAGCTATTGTCTTAGAATAAGGACAATAGATAATCACATTGAGGTATTCATAGAGGATAAGTGTCTTATTAATAAAGAGTTAGCTGCATGTTACAAGAATGGATGCATCGGCTTTGGAAATGCAGGTGGAAGCCGGACAATTTTCGTAAGTTATAAAATAAAAGTAATGGACTGAAATAATGTATATGAAACCATTAAAATAAGCTAGTCATAGTTTAACGATAATAAGACGAAAACACCTCTAAGCAACAATCTGGTATCTTTATATTATTTAAAAATATTTATGAAACAGATAAGTCATTATTACAGTTGCAAGGAATAGAATTAAGATGATACGAGCGGTAATTCTGGGATTCCTGTAAAACGGTACAGAATCCACTGCCGTATCATTCGGTTCCTCTTCTTGGGCTTCCCCTTCCTCCGGGGCCTCTTTCAATTCATCCAGTAAGGCTTTGGCCCTCTGGTAATCTTTTTCAGTTACATAGATTTCCTCCCCAAATACAGAATATCCCATGTAAATATTTAAATATCCTCCGGCACCCTTGCTTTTCTTATAGCATGGAATTTGGTTATTCAGAAGTAAATTCATGATAAGTCCGGCTTCTATTTCATTGGAAGCGGTATCTAACTTAACAGCTTTTAACAGGTCTTCTTCGTTCCCTTCATATGGGGAAATATTGTTTAATTCCAGCTGACAATCCGGACAGGTCTTATCATCTTGCGAATATTCCTTTTTGCATTTTGGACAATACATAGTATACCTCCGACATTTTTGCAATGTTTATTAATGGGATCCTTATTATTTGCTGTGTGTAATTAAGAAATAGTATACATATCTTTCAGTACCTCGATAAATTTTTGTGTTGTAAAAGAAATATTTTTGTTTTTATTGTAAATAATATTATAAGGATAATCAAATTTTAAAGATTCCAGCTTTAATTCTTTTAGCATACCCTTTTCAATCTCAAATTGAACGGCACAATAAGGAATAAAGGAAATACCAAGATTTGCACTGACAGCATGCTTGATGGCATCGATACTTCCTAAGAACATACCAATATTTTTTGATATTTTCAATTCATCAATTAATATTTTATAGCACGTATATAGTTGAGAGGTCTTTTCATGAACAATAAAGCTTTCCTCTGATAAATCTTCAATCGTGATACATTCTTTTGCACAAAGCTTATTATCCAGTGCCGCGATTATCACCAACCTGTCATCAAATAATTTCTCCACAGAAATATAAGGGTTGTAATTACAATTACCTCCATTGATTGCAACATCAAGAGTTCCGTTATCAATCAGTGTTGTGATTTCAGAGGTATTGGCGATATGTAGGTTTATAGTAACAGAAGGAAAATGCTTTTTCATCTCCCCAACAACGGCAGGAAGAATATAGGTACCGGGTGTATTGCTGCCACCCAGATTAATCGTTCCTCCTATATATTCGCTGATATTTGATATACTGCTTTCCATCTCTTTTATGATGGAGAAAATTTTACGGGTGTAGCCATATAGAATCAGACCACCCTCAGTTAAATATATTTTATTCCCGCATTTATAAAATAATTTAAGAGAGGTCTGACTTTCCAGCTTCTTTATCTGTATGGATATTGCAGGCTGGCTGATATGGAGAATTTCTGAGGCTTTGCGGTAGCTCAAACATTCAGCTATAGTATTAAATAATTCCAAATAATGCAAATCCATAAATTTCCCTTTCCGTAAAAAATGTCCATATACTATACTTATGTTTATGGGTTCGATTTATATAATATATTAGATAATTCTATATATTCGTGTATACTGTACAATGAGTGAAAAGTTGATTTAGTACTATGGAGGTGAATATTTATGTCGGATGCAATATTAATTCCACTGCAGGTTTTCGGAATCGGCTTTGCAATTTCCATGTGTATGGCCGTGCTTATTAAACTGTTGATGGATGCAATTAAGCATTTTAATAAAAGTGCAAAGGAGTAATTTTCGGGAACCAGCAATATTATAACAAAAATATATTAAGAAAGACAGGTGTTTGTCATAAATATTTTACAGTTTTTTCAGGGAATTGGTACAATGTTTACGCAGGAGCCGATCATTGCAATTTTTAGAGTACTTCTTATCTTCTTAGGCTTCTTGTTAGTTTACTTAGGAGCAAAGCATGTATTGGAACCGCTGATTATGATTCCAATGGGCTTTGGTATGTCGGCAATTAATGCCGGAGTTTTGTTTATGGGGGCCGGTCAGGTTGGCAACCTCTTTATTGATCCGATGGCTACAGATACGAATAAGCTGATGAACATCTTGCAGATTGATTTCCTGCAGCCTATTTATACGTTCACGTTCAGTAATGGTCTTATTGCTTGTCTGGTATTCATGGGTATTGGTGTTATCTGTGATATCGGAATGGTTTTATCCCATCCGTTTATCGGAATGTTTCTGGCAATGTGTGCTGAGCTTGGTACAGTTGCAACCTTTCCGATTGCAAGACTGCTTGGTTTATCGAATGGAGAAGCTGCAGCTGTATCCATTATCGGTGGTGCGGATGGTCCGATGGTATTATTTACCTCTTTAATGTTATCACCTAATTTATTTGTTCCCATTACGATTGTTGCATACCTATACTTAAGTTTAACCTACGGCGGATATCCATTCCTTATAAGATTTCTTATTCCGAAGGAGCTAAGGGGTAAGGTTGTACTTAATAAAAATAAAAAGGTAAGTAATATCTCTTCGAAGGACAAACTGATTTTTGCGGTAATAGCTAACACAGTATTGTGTTTACTCTTCCCGGTTGCGGCACCATTATTTTTAAGCTTCTTCCTTGGTATTGCAATTCGTGAATCCGGACTGGATAAATACATTCAATTGATTGAAAATGTATTCTTATATGCATCGACTTTCTTCCTTGGCTTGATGCTTGGTGTTTTATGTGATGCTCAGACTATTTTAAATCCTAAGATTTTACTCTTATTACTGCTTGGTATGCTGGCATTGCTGTTATCAGGTATTGGCGGTATCATTGGAGGTTATATTGTTTATTTCTTAACAAATAAGAATTTTAACCCGGTTATTGGTATTGCCGGTGTATCCTGTGTTCCGACAACTGCTAAGGTCGCGCAGAAGGAAGTTACAAAAGTAAATAAAATGAGTTTCGTTATGGAATATGCACTTAGCGCGAACATCTGCGGTGTTATTACAACCGCAATACTTACAGGTATTTATATCACACTGATTAAATAATGTTCATGGAAGCTTAGCTATAATTATGACATCTCAATATATCTGTGTATCATACAGGATATATTGAGATGTTTTTTCCTTCCTATGAGAGAAGGTTCGTCCTATAAAAAACACTTGGAAAAGATAGATACAATAAAGTCATAGATCATAAATTAGAGGAGCGATCAGGTTATAAAAGGATGATTACAACATATTATAATATTGATTAAATGAAAAGAGGCTCCTATGATCATATATGTTGTTCAAAAGGGAGATACAATTTCCTCAATTGCAGACCAGTTTAAGGTATCGGCTACAAGGCTAGCGCTTGATAACGGAATAGAGGAACCAGGCAATTTAGTTCCCGGAGAAACCATTGTTATTGCATACCCAAAGAAAACTTATATGGTTCAGGAAGGGGACACTTTGTCAGGCATAGCGGACAGTCAGGGCATTTCCTTGATACAGCTGCTTCGCAATAATCCATATCTTTCAGATAGGGATTATATTTATCCAGGTGAAGTTTTAGTGATCAGCTATGACAATCACAAAGGAAAGATTGCAACAAATGGATTTGTGAATGTATTTGTTGATTTAGAAATACTGAGGAAAACCTTGCCGTTCTTGAGCTATCTTTCGGTATTTGGTTATAGGTCGACAGAAAACGCGGATATTATTGGTATAGACGATGATGAAGTAATTTGTCTTGCAAAGCAATATAAGGTTGCTCCGATTATGCTTCTATCAACCTTGACATCGGAGGGAAGAGGAAGCTTAGAGATATCGTATAAATTATTATACAATCAGAAACTCATAGATAAGCATATTGAAAACATACTTTTTATTCTAAGAAAAAAAGGATACTACGGGGTTAATCTGACTTATCAGTTTATTACGGAAGATAGCAGGCTGGCCTATGAAAATTATACACATAAGCTGGTTTCGCGTCTGCATCAGGAAGGATTTGTTGTTTTTATAACGATTTCAGAAAATTATATTATTAATGCAGATAAATTAACTTTTGATAAGATCAACTTCTCAGAAATTGGCAGGTTAACAGATGGTGTTACCGTTTTGAATTTTAATTGGAGCTATTCCCTTGGACCACCCGGACCGGTAACTTCCGTATATTTGGTAAAGGATTTCTTGGACTATGTCAGTACGATCATTCCGAATGATAAAATTGATATAGGAGTGCCAGTGATTGGATATGATTGGGAGCTGCCATATATCATTGGAATAAACAGAGCTAATTCGCTGACTTTGGCTTCGTCGATCTCCCTTGCAAAAGAAACAGGAGCATCGATTATGTTTGATGAAGTATCACAAACACCTTATTTTCGATATCTGGACGAAAGAGGAGGTATTCCTAAGCAGCATATCGTGTGGTTTGTTGATGCGAGGACGATTGAATCAGTCATGGATTTGGTTATGTATTATATGGCAAATGGGATAGGAGTATGGACTATCATGGAATATTACCCGCAAATGTGGCTGGTTATTAACTCGCAATATGAAATACAAACAGTATTGACCTGATAAAAAGAATTGTGATAGAGATATTGATGCTTTGTAACAGCGCATCTATGCATGGCAATAATCAACACATTAAATTTTACTTTACTTTTTCTGCTGAGTATTGTAACATTTAGCAGAAATAAAAAAGATGAGGCCAGTCATTTGAGGGAAAGACAGCAGGATAAAATACGAAAGGCAGTGACATTTATGTCAGAATCTTTGATTACGAAGAAAGCGATAGCGGAAGGAATGAAGGAGCTTACCAGGAAGAAAAGCTTTGATAAGATTACTGTTTCCGATATCACGCAGATATGCGGTCTAAACCGCCAGACCTTTTATTATCATTTTCAGGACAAATTTGAGCTGGTTAACTGGATTTATTATAATGATATTATCATGATTGTCATAGAAGGACTTTCTTATGAAAATTGTGTTGACAAAGTTCTGCAGATGCTAATGAAAATGAAATCTGAGGATTATTTTTATATAAATACGTTGAAGGCCTCGGTAAAAAATGAATTTGAGGAATATTTGCTTAAGATAGTCGGAGAGTTATTCTTTGAAATAATAACAAAAATTGCAAAGGATACGAAAATGGAGGAAGATGAAATAAGATTTATCGCTGATTTCTACGCCTTTGGAATGACAGGAACCATAATATCATGGGCTTTACGCGGGATGAGGGAATCACCGGAATATATTGTTACGCAGCTTAAAAATCTTATCTACGGTACAGAAAGGTTTGCGGCAGCCCGCTATATGATGAAGAATAAAGAAGAATAAAGATAAGATAGGATATAGAGAAAGAACCGGAAAACAGATACAGGAAAGGGTGTATTTGTTTTCCGGTTCTTTCATTCATGACAATACGATTAAAAGTAAGTAATTCAATAGTTAACTGAAACTTAATTATAAGAAAACAGAAGTAAACAAGCCTCTTGCAGAGGATATATCATTATTTTCAAAGAAATCTAAAAATTTTTGATATAATTCGTTTTGTTCTGATTTGTCAATCCTACCCGGATAAGCAGAAATACCAAGTTCAATTAGATTTCTTGCACATCGTTTTGGGGATTGACTAGTTTTTTTTAAACAGAAATCTACCGCTGCCATTAGAGCGACCTTTTTCACTTTTCCATCTATAAGCATTAGTAATAACCTCCGTTTGCTGCCAGGCCTCTAATATAAAACCCATGCAGATTAAATTTATAACTGGTGAACTGCTTTTTAGCTCAAACTATAACTTCAAAATCCATGATCAGATTTCCTGTAATTTCTTGCTTATGATAAGTATAACGTCAGATGTTTATACATGAAATAGACAAAAAAGCAAATCTGTCTAAAAATTAGGCAGATTTTATTTTGTGTCAAAAAATCATACAATGAAAATCGAATGTCTAATTACATCTTTTGAAATGCGTGCTATACTCCCCACAATGAAACAAAGATGAAGCCGTCCAATACGGCAGAATGGAGGCATTATGAAAGAGGTATTAACAAAGAGAAGGATTTTTTGCGGCGCTGTAATTTTGGCCGTAATTATCGTCCCTTTTCTTTATAGCTATTTCTATTTAGGAGCATTCTGGGATCCCTATTCGAAATTAGAAAATCTCCCGGTAGCAGTAGTTAATAATGATAAGGGAGCAGAGGTTAACGGTTCCGATCGTAACTTGGGTAAGGAAATGTGTGACCGCTTAAAGGACGATGGTTCTCTCAGGTTTATATTTACAGATGAACAGACCGCCAAAGAGGGCACAGAAGGCAAGGACTACTACGCAACAATTACTATTCCGGAGAATTTCTCGGAAAATATTGCATCAGCAAGTTCAGCGGATAAGAAAACTGCAACCATTACCTATTCACCGAATGAAAAACGTAATTTTCTTGCAAGTCAGATTCTTAGCAGAGCGGTACTTCAGATAGAAGAAGAGACACGTTCCAATATTGATAAGGAAATCGTAAAAGAATTAGCGGACAATGTGAAGGGAGTTCCGAATAAGTTAACAGAGCTTCAGGATGGACTTGGCAAGCTCGAAGACGGTTCATCAAAATTATTAGACGGAACCGGAACCTTACTGGACGGAACCGGTAAATTATTCGACGGAACAAAAACACTAACAGCAGGAACCGGTAAATTACTCGATGGAAGCAATAAACTTGCAACAGGTACCGGAACTTTACTGGACGGAACAAATAAACTGTCAAATGGAACAGGCAGCCTTGCAGTAGGAGCAGATAAGCTTGCCACAGGGACACAAACCTTCTATAGTAAGTTCAAAGAATACCAGGCAGGTGTTTCCAGTGTAGCTGCAGGATCCGAGAAGCTTTCTGATGGTGCGTCTGCTTTACAAAGTGGTATGGGTCAGGTAAAAGCCGGAACAGATCAGATAATTAGTAAAACCAGTAATATCAGTATGCTTTCGACTGGTGCGCAAATGCTTGCGGAGGGAACAAAAACCTTTGATACAGGTCTTACACAGTATACAACAGGTGTAAACAGTCTGATTACCAATGTTAGTGATACAGCAGCATTCTTAGCACAATACGCAAAAGCCAATCCAAGCATCATGAAGGACCCTGCCTTTGCAGCATTTATGGCAAAGCTTGCAGATCCTGCAGCCGCACAAAGCATTCAAACATTACAGGCAGCAGGAACAAAGCTGCAGACAGCATCCAGCCAGCTGGTACAGGGGTCCACACAGGTATCCGCAGGTGCACAGAATCTACCCGCACTGAATACGGCACTGAAGTCTCTCTCCGCCGGAGTAACTCAACTTCAGCAAGGTTCAACCAGTCTTGCACAGGGAGCGGATACATTAAATAACGGAGTAACATCATTAAATAAAGCAACCGGGCAATTATATACTGCAGCCGGCAGTATTGCAGACGGAGCAGCTGCACTGAGCAGCGGAGCAAAGGATCTGAATAACGGTGCTATTAATCTGAATAATGGCGCAAAGGATTTAAATAGCGGAGCATCCCAATTAAACGACGGTATAAAGACATTGGATGGTGGAGCAAATGACCTGAAAGACGGAGTATCGGATTTAAATAAGGGAGCGAAGGATCTAAACAGCGGAGCATCCCAATTAAACGATGGTATTGCAACAGCAAAATCCGGTGTTGATACATCCGTTAAGGATGCAAATGATCAAGTTAATAACCTGGACGGTCTGGCTGAATTTGCATCAGCTCCCGTAAGCATTGATCAGCAGAATGTAACATCTATTCCAAATTACGGAACAGCTTTTGCACCATATTTCATGTCCTTATCCTTATGGGTTGGAGCACTAATCTTATTCGTAGGTATTTATCTGGATACAGAAGGGAAATTTAAATTATTATCCCGTGAGTCAGAACATGTTGTAATCAGAAGCTTTTCTTATCTGCTAATCGGCTTCCTGCAGGCCATTGCACTGGCTGTAATTGTAAAGGATGGTTTGGGACTTAAGGTTGATAACGTACCGCTTTACTATGCATCTATTTGCCTGGTATCAATGGTTTTTATTGCAATGATACAGTTCTTCATGGTTCATTTAAAGAGTGCTGGAAAACTGGTATCCATAGTTTTATTGATCCTTCAGCTTACCTCCTGCGGTGGTACTTTCCCGATGGAACTGGTACCGAAGATATTTAACGATCTATATCCATACATGCCCATGACTTATTCGGTAGCATTGTTTAAACAGGCAATTACACAGACAGATGGCAAAGAAGTAGTCTATAATGTCGGAATATTGTCTGCATTACTTGTAGCATTCATGGTAGCTACTATAGCATTGTCTGCAGTGAAGTATAAAAAATCTTCTAAATCGGAAGTACATATGCCGGTTCAGATGGATTAAGAATACAGGAAAGAAAATAAAATAAAGTAGTTAAAATTAAAGTTTTTATGAGTAAATATAAGTATTAGAAAAAAGCGGTGTCTGCTATTTAGATACCGCTTTTTTCAGTATAATAAAGCGGAAATAGAAAAGAGCTTTGCTATTGCTAAATATTTTAAGGAATTTGTAAAACTTAAGTTGACATATGGTAAAATATACCTTAATATTAAAGATACTTTTAAAAGTATCTTTAATATTAAAGGGGGAATAAAATTTGGAATCACAAAGCGCAGCCCATTTTGATTTAGTGAAAGAGCAGAATAGAAAAAGGATAAGGAATATCATGAAAGAAAACCCAGGAATTGATAAGAGTGAACTGGCAGTTTTATCAGGTCTTACCTTTCCAACCGTATCAAGTGCAATAAAAGATATGCTCTTATCAAAAGAAGTGATAAAAATGAATGAAATATCAAAAGGAGGAAGGCCGGGAGCGGTATATAAAATAAATGAAAATTACCGGTATATCGCATGTGCCTATATTAATGCTTATACATTATACGTAAGAATTTATAATGTCGTTGGAATGCAATGTGAACAGATGAACTATGAGTTAACGGTATCTGCCAAACCGTCTACGCTCTATAAGATTTTTTATGAAATAAAAGTAAAATATCCCGCTTTATCTGTAATTGCATTTGGGATACCAGGAGTCGTATTAGACGGAATAATTCAATATTTACCCATTTACCCGGCACTTGAGGAATTTAATTTTGTTAAGTATTTTGATGAGAAATTACAGGTGCATACCTTTCTTGAAAATGATATTAATGCAATTACATTGGCGGAAAAGTATAACTATAAGAATATAGCGCATATCATTTTAAACCAAGGGTGTATTGGAAGCGGAATTATCATTAATGGACAATTGATTAATGGAGCGCACGGGAATGCAGGTGAACTGGAATTACTTTGTAACATGAGGGGAAGTACAGTTGAAATCCTGACACAGGGGATTATTGCAATTACTTGCGTTGTTGATGTGGAAGATATTGCGATATCAGGAACAGAACTGGATGATTTAATGATAAAAGAGTTGAATATGAAATTAGAGAAGAGGCTGTCAAACAGATGTATTCCGAAGATACACTTTATTAAGAATGCAGATGAGCTTTATTACCGGGGACTTCTTAATATTGCAATGGAATATTGCATGGAACATTGATGCTGCTTTCCTAAAATATAGTCTAAAAGTTGAATGAGGGGATTTATATGTATGATAATGAAAAAAATAGTATAATTAGTAAAAGTCTGATGTGCAGAATAATAGCAATTGCATTTCCCATATTAGTGCAGGGAATTGTATTTCAGTTACAATCATTAACAGATAAGGCGTTTTTAGGAAATATTGATTTGGTTTATATATCAGCACTTGGGGCAGCTCAATTACCGTTTAATACTACCCTGGATAGTCTGGTAGCCATATGTACAGGAATAGTAATAATTGTCTCACAGTTATACGGAATGGGCAATAGACAGGATATCAATAAATACATGAAAAGCGCTATGTTTTACTTATGGATAATATCAAGTTTACTATTTGTCATTTGGAGTATATTTTCTGAAAATATTTTTCACTTACTTTCAGTTGATAAAGAAATAATAAAATATAGTATACAATATGTTAGGATATGTTCGGTATATTTTCTCTTTCTTGGTGTTGACGCATCGCTTCAGGCAATGCTTCAAGGGTATGGAAATACAAAGCCTATCATGATAGCAGGAATAATAAAAGTAGTAAGTAATATTTTACTTTCTTATATTCTTATATTCGGACATATGGGATTTCCAGCCTTATTTATTACCGGTGCAGCAATAGGAACTTTAATTGCAAATATTCTATCTTGTCTGTATTTGATGGCTTATTGTTTTTTTTATAAAAAAGAGGAATATGGACTTCTTGCAGACAAAACGGGATGGAAAAATATCAAAGCATTTCATAAAATTTTCCGTCTTGGAGTACCAACCGGAATGGAGTTTTTTCTTTGGAATGCATCCAATTTGGTATTAGTGCGGTTTTTGAATGGCTTTAGCTATAAAGCTACCGCTATTTATACGCTGACTTTTGGAATCGAGGTGGTATTCTATGCCTTTTTAAATGCGTCTTCCAAGGCAACAATGACACTAATGGGACAAAGTATCGGTGCAAAACAGAAAAAACAAGCCGATCAATTACTGAACAATTGTTTGTTGCTAAATATATTAATTGTGATATTGTCAATCCTTGTTTTTCGCATTTTTCCGGCACAAATATTAGGCTTATTTACGAAAGATAACAAAATAATACAAGAAGCAGTTCCGTTTCTTGGTTTTACCGGCCTTATATTGCTCCCAAAGTCTTTCAACGCTGTTCTGGGGAATGGTATAAGAGCCTATGGTGATACAAAATGGATGTTTTATTCACAGATAATTGGTTCTGCATTTGTGATTTTATTTTCCTGTATATTAATAAATATACTTCATTTTGAAATAATAGCTGTTTATATTACTATTTTTATTGATGAAGTAATAAGAGTAATTATTAATTATTGTTACTATGCAACGCACTATCTTTTACTGCCTGATACGAATGAAATACCGTTACCATAGAAGACGTGTCAACTGGAGAATAACGTAATAATAAAAATTTCATGCTAATGTAGAAGGAATTATATTAGGTAACTGATTTATAGATATAATAAGTAGTTATGTTATATATGAATATTATATATTTTACATATAGTAGAACATGTGTAATAATAAATTTATAAGGATTGGTCTAAGTAACAAGACTGGTAAAATGATGATGTCTATATCTATAATTAATCATATGCAAATTGATATCGAAATTTTAAGCTTGGAAATTAATTCCTTGGTATTATATTGAAGGTGTGAAGAGTATGAATGATTGGAATGCGGACTTATATAACCGTTTCGGTAAAGAAAGAAAGCAGCCGGCAATTGATCTGGTGAATCGGATTGATAAAAGTAAAAATATCAGAAGAATTATTGATATCGGGTGCGGAACCGGAATGAGTACAATACCATTAAAAAATAACTGGGAGAATGCTGAAATTATCGGAGTGGATAATTCGGACAGCATGTTAGAAAAAGCAAGAGAACTAAACCAACAAATTAAGTGGCTGAAATGGGATTGTAATAAACCGATCAATAATTTGGGAAAATTTGATTTGGTTTTTTCAAATGCGGCACTTCAGTGGCTTAAAGACCAGGCTTATGTAATAGGAAACCTAAGCAACATTCTTAACCAAAATGGAATACTTGCCATGCAGATTCCCAATTTAACGGATATGGCAATTAATCTTAGTATTCAAAAGATCGTTGATCAATGGGTAGGAGTAGAACTGGAAGGAATGGAAAAGGAGATATGTATCTGCCATGGAGTTGAATTCTATTATACGCAGCTGACAAAATATTTTCGGAAAATTGACCTATGGCAAACAAGTTATTATCACATTATGAATAGCCATGAAGAGATTTTGGAGTTCTATAAAAGTACGGGTTTAAGACCGTATTTAAACAGACTGGACGATAAAGGCAAGGATAGATTTTTAACTGCACTGCTGGAAGAGCTCAAACTACAGTATAAAATACAGGAAAACAATAAATTACTTTTTGAATTTAACAGAATATTCTTTTTAGCTACAGAACGGCTCGAAAAATCAAGTTGACAAATAGATTGTTAGGTGCTACAATGTTCAAAAATAAAGAACATATTGAAAAAAGCGATGACGAGGAGAAGTAGATATTTGTCGGATTTCAGAGAGAAGATGGTTGGTGCGAATCTTTATTCAGAAAATATTGAAGTAGCCTCCGAGCAGTGAACCGAACAAGAGAAATCTTTTAAGTAGGCTTCAACGGAATTTCCACCGTTAAAAGGAAAGCGGTATCGATCGTAATGTCTGTACTGATAGATTTTTTGTCAGGAAAGAGTTAGTATCCGTACTGGCAGAGTGCAGGCAGGAATACCAGATATTTCTCCTGAATTTAGGTGGTAACACGGATTGTATATTCGCCCTAAGCTAAAGTGATTTAGCTTAGGGCTTTTTTATACCTTTTTTCAAGCAATAGAATTAGGAAATCATGCATTCATAAATATTGTTAAGTATAACAAATAAGCCGGATGACGGCAGATGGAGGTTATTATGGAAATAAAAGGAGCAGATTTGTTTGTAAAGGCATTAAGGGAAGAAGGAGTAGAGACATTATTTGCCTATCCGGGAGGCCAGGCAATTGATTTGTTTGATGCTCTTTACGGCGTGCAGGATATTGACGTTATTTTGCCCAGACATGAGCAGGCACTTATTCATGCAGCAGACGGTTATGCGCGCTCTACAGGAAAAACTGGAGTTTGCCTAGTTACGAGCGGACCAGGTGCTACAAATCTTGTAACAGGAATTGCTACCGCCAACTATGACAGCGTGCCGCTGGTATGCTTTACAGGACAGGTTCCGACAAATTTGATTGGTAACGATGCGTTTCAGGAGGTAGATATTGTAGGTATAACGAGAAGTATCTGCAAATACGCTGTTACAGTGCGTGATAGAAAAGAACTCGGTAATATTATTAAAAAAGCTTTTTATATTGCGAAAAGCGGAAAACCGGGTCCGGTTGTAATAGATATTCCAAAGGATATCCAGCAGGCGTTCGGTACAGATGAATATCCGGATAACATTACGATAAGAGGTTATAAGCCAAATAACAGCGTACATGCCGGCCAGATTAAAAGAGTTATGGAGGTATTAAAATCCGCTAAAAGACCTGTTTTATTAATAGGAGGAGGAGTTAATATTGCCAAGGCAGGCAAGGAATTAACAAAATTCGTAGAAAATACCGGACTCCCGGTAATTACAACAATTATGGGAAAAGGAGCTATAGCAACGAACCATCAAAATTATGTCGGAAACATCGGAATACATGGTAATTATGCTTCTAACCGCGCAATCAGCGAGTGTGATGTACTGTGCTCCATCGGAACACGTTTCAATGACAGAATAACCGGTAAGATCAGTGAATTTGCCAAGAATGCGAAGATCATTCACATCGATATTGACTCGGCCTCCATATCCAGAAATATTAAAGTTGATATACCGATTGTAGCAGATGCAAAAAGTGCCCTGAAAACGATGCTTAAGGATGCACCCAAATTAGAGATCGGTACATGGACGGATGAGATTAATGAATGGAAAAAGGAATATCCAATCCAGATGAATAAATACCAGGGACTGACACCGGAGAAGATTATAAGACAAATTAACCAGATGTTTCATAATGCGATTATCACAACAGATGTTGGACAAAATCAGCTTTGGACAACGCAGTATATTGAGCTGGATGAGAACCGTCAATTAATCACCTCCGGAGGACTGGGAACGATGGGTTACGGTTTTCCGGCAGCCATCGGTGCAAAGCTTGCCAATCCGCACAAGGAGGTAATCTGCATCTCGGGAGATGGTGGAATGCAGATGAATATACAGGAGCTTGCAACGGCCGTAGTACTGGAATTGCCGCTTATTATCTGTGTTATGAATAACGGTTATCTGGGAAATGTTCGTCAGTGGCAGGAGATGTTTTATCAGAATCATTATTCCAGTACCTGCCTGAGATACCGGAGAAGCTGTGCGAGAAACTGTGAAAACAGGGATGCGTGCTGCCCGAAATATACACCGGATTTTGTAAAGCTGGCGGAAAGCTATGAAGCAAAAGGGATAAGGGTAGAACGGGAAGAAGACATTGAAAAAGCATTTCTGGAAGCAAGGGAGAACAAATATGCACCTACCGTAATTGAATTTATTATTGAGAGAGAAGCGAATGTACTTCCAATTGTACCGGGCGGTAAACCATTAGGGGAAATGATCATGGACTGCTAATTCATATATAGGAAATGCAGGCAGAACCGGACTTCGTTGTCATTTGCTGTAGAGTATATTATATAATTAGGATGCCGCTTGGCGGCTTTGGAGGTATCTATGAAAAAGAGATGGATTTGTTTGTTTGTAGAAAATGAGATAGGTGTACTTGCCAGAATAGCGGGCTTGTTCTCCAGTAAATCATATAATCTGGATAGTCTTACGGTTGGAGAAACAGAGGATGAATCAATTTCCCGAATGACAATCAGTCTGACGAGTGATGATATGACCTTTGAACAGGTAAAGAAACAGTTAAACCGGGCAGTGGAGGTTATTAAGGTAGTGGATTATACGGATATTCCGATTCATATGAGGGAACTATTGTTTGTAAAGGTTTTGCACTGCAGCGAAGCGGATAAAACAGAAGTTTTCCGGATTGCGAATATTTTTGGACTCACCATTGCAGATTATGCTAAAAATACCATTCTGCTGCAATGTGTTCAGACAGAAGAGAAAAATAATGATTTAATAAAGCTATTAAATCAGTTATTTGTGAACAGAATAGAAATTGTAAGAGGCGGAAGCGTAGCAATTGAATCTGTTACAAAGTAATGATAAAATAAAAGGCTTTATCTAGTCTATAATCAGAAACCATATTAAGAGGTTTTCTGACAAAATAATAAAGTTTAGCTTAACATTTCTATTACAGCATGTTATAATACTTGTAAATAAGCAAAGCTGGTCAATGAGGTTCCGGTCTTTGCTTATTTTCTGAATATACAGGTTTTGAAGAAGGGAATGGTTATGTATGGAAAACAAAGAGGAATTCCTTCGAAAAAATAGAATAGCAGATAAGTTTTACGAATTGGAAAAGTTCAATCCGGATTTGTGGGATATTATACAGGAAATATATGATGATTATACATTAAGATTGCAGAATGGAAGTTTAAAGAAAATAATCACTGCTTTTATAGAAGAATTAGGAACACCGCTTGCTATGCATTCTATGCGTTATCGGATCAAGAGTCCGGAAAGCCTGATTGTAAAAATTATTCATAAAAAGTGCAGCGACTTTACAGATATGGATTATGCGAACATTACTAAGGATACCTATGGTAAGGTTATCATGGATTTGCTTGGAGCAAGAATTCTAATACGGCATCGTTATCAGTGGGAGGAAATACACGATTTGATATGGCATCTGTATTTTAAAGGTACGGAGAAATATGTGAAGAACCGCATTGAGGATTATGCAGGTGATGGTAAGGAAGCGTTTCTAGCGGAGAGACCAAAGGTGTTTTACCGTTATGAAGAGAATACGAAATGCTATGAGCTAAAGGGCAGAGATACCTTTGATTTTGAGAAAAATAACCCGGGATACAGCAGCAACCATTATATTATCAATTATTATGGAACTTATATTGAACTTCAGGTAAGAACCTTATTTGATGAAGCCTGGAGCGAAAATGATCATGATTTTGTATACAAACTTTATGCGGGAAATAAAAAGCTGGTACTCAACCGTACTTCCAACTTGTTAAGTAAGGTGGCAGAGGTTGCGGATGAATTAAGTATGTTTATGCATGATTATTATGATGAATCGATTTTTTCTGTTCCGAATGATAAAATAGAAAGCACGAAAACCAATGAGGAAAAAAAAGAAAAGCAGCCTAGTGTTATTCCGGAAAATAGAAAATACTATAATTTGCATAGCAGAAGTGTTACTTCAAAGTCAGTAGGGGATATTAATGATCTGTATTAAACCAAGGATGTAATTTACGTATTTTGTAATAATACTATCTCGGAAATATCTTTGTAATAGTAAGCAATAGGTAAGCTGGCAATACCAGTATAAATTTTATTCGAAATGAGGAAGAAAATGAGAATCAATCACAGTGAAGAAGCGCAAAATGCTGCAGAAGAATTTATAAACGCTTTAAAAAATGGAACACTGTCCAAGCATGTTCTGCCGAATAACTATGAAGATTATACGGCAGAATTCGAGAATATAGATTTTCAAAATTATAAAAAATATTTGAAAACCATGTCTTACTATAATTATGTAGATAATAGGATGGTAGCATACAATGGACAATTATAATTATAAGAATTTTAACAGTAAAACTTATCAAAGATTGATTGAAACCTTTGGAGAGGAAAAAATCAACAACCGATACGCAACGCTGTGGGATTATATGACGGAATTTATACAAAGACATCATTATGAGGAGAATCTTTTTATATCAAAAAATGCGTTGAGTCAGATGATTATTGATTACTTTGTAGATATCGACCGGCTAAAGCAATTTCATGGAATTGAAAGAATAAGTACCACGAAGATATATTCCTATACAGCATTCTGGCTGATCAAACGAAAGCCGCTTATGATTATTAAGGATAATCTGGAGGATTACAATCTGACCTTTGCGAATGAGCGGTTTGTTACCGGTTACTTGCTAAGATGCTTAAATAATGAGAATATTAATACGTTTATACTGGATGAAAAGAAATCGGACTATATCGATTTTGTTGATAATATGATGTATTTTCTGCAGTACAGAGTTATTACGGCTCAGGCAATTGAGACAATATTATTTGGATTTAAGGCAGGAAAGGCAATACAGTATTCAGAAGATTACCAGAACTAATACAGTTGGACAGCTCTGCTTCTGAAGTACTTACGGGATGTTCCGTTCGGAATTTAGAGGAGCAGAAAACAGTAACATAAAGCGGCTTGTAATACTAGGGTGTTAAAATATATTTGACAGTTTGGAAAACATTTAATATACTCGTATGGAAGGAAGGTGTGATCCGTAAATATGAGAATGTAACGATTGAACAGGTTTTTTGGATATGACAATGAATGCCTTATGAATAAGGCCTTATTTTTATACCATTTTGTTCAGTTGTTATTTTAGCATAGGAAGGATACCTCTTTGTATTTATGAAATTGTATGAAAATACGAACAATTGAGTATTCCGATCAATCTACACAGAGACTATCTGTGCATATTTGTTATGCGAAATCCGTTCTGAACAAAAGGTTTGGGAGGGATTTTTTTATGTTGTTAAAAGGACAGAATATTAAAAAAGAATATGGAATACAGAACATTCTTGCAATTGATAAAATAGAAATTAATGAAAACGACCGGATTGGCCTTGTGGGCAGAAACGGTGCGGGAAAAAGTACTTTGCTTGGAATACTAAACGGACGTATTCCCTGTGAAGAAGGAACAATAACCTGTAAATATGAGATAGCAGAAATTTTACAGAATGGAGATGCAGACACAACCTCAGACAGCAGGTATTTAAGCCACATGAATCTCAGGGACAGTGCGGTGAAAAGCGGAGGTGAAAAGACACGATTTGCTATAGCAGCTGCCTTTTCAAAGCATGCACCGCTGCTTTTTGCAGATGAACCCACAACCAATCTGGATCAGGAAGGTATTTTTCTGCTTCAAAAAATGCTGATCGGTTATAATGGAGCAGTCTTACTCATATCACATGACAGAGCGTTGTTAGATCAGGTTTGTAACCAGATATGGGAGCTGGAGGATGGGAAGCTTCGATGCTTTCAGGGAAATTATACGGCATGGTTTGAACAGAGAAATAGGGAAAGGGAATTCCAATCGTTTGAATACGAACAATACCGTGCCGAAAAGAGAAGATTGGAGAAGTCTATTACAGATGTCAGGCAGGAGGCAAAAAGATTTGGCAAGCCGCCCAAAAATATGTCATCCAGTGAATGGATGTTGTATAAAGGAGGGGCCAGCATTCGCCAGGGACATGTGGAGAAGCGTGCAGGCGCCCTGGTAAGCCGGTTAAGCCATCTGGAAAAAAAGGAAAAACCGGTTGAAATACCTGAAATCTCTATGAAACTCGGAGAGTATAATAAGATAAAAGCGAAAACTGCCGCAAAGGCGGAGGAACTGACAGTGTGCTATGATACTCATCTGGTGCTGGATCATATTAATTTTACGGTTCAATCCGGAAAGAAGACCTTCCTGACAGGGAGTAACGGTGCAGGGAAAAGTACCTTAATCCAATGCCTGCTAGACCATTATGAGCATACTTTTATAACAGAGGATGCTAGAATAGGTTACTTTTCTCAACAACAGGAAAATCTTGATTTTAATAAAACTGTTTTGGAAAATGTGATGTCAACAGCAGCTGTTCCGGAGCATATTTGCAGGGCAGTTCTTATGAATTTGTATATGAAAGAAAATGATATTTTCAAAAAAGTATCGGTTTTATCAGGAGGAGAAAGAGTAAAGACTGCTCTGGCAAAAGTGCTGGTATCGGATTGTAATTTTCTTATCCTGGATGAACCGACAAACCATATGGATATCTATACGATGGAAGGGCTGGAAAAATTATTGAAAAGCTATGATGGTACTCTTCTCATTGTTAGTCATGACAGAAAATTAACTGAAAATCTTGCCGACATTGTGTACCGGATTGAAAGGGGTAATTTACAAATATTTAGTATTGACGAAATGAATTTTTAATAGTACACTTTGACTATTAAAAGCTTTAAAGCATTAAAGTGAAGTAGTGCTTTTGAAATGTGATTAAGGGAGGATAAGTTATGAAACAGAAGAGATTAATTGCTTGCCTGCTTGTGTTAGTAATGGCAGCATCTATGCTTACAGGCTGTGGTACTAAAGTTTCAACACAGAGTAAAATATTTAAGATTGGTGTAAACCAGCTGGTTACACATGCGGCGCTGGATGCAAGCTATAAGGGCTTTGTAGATGCACTGAAGGATGCCGGTTATGAGGATGGCAAGAATATAAAGCTTGATTATCAGAATGCGAACGGGGATCAGTCAACGGCGAATACAATCGCAACACAATTAGTAAACGACAAAAATGATTTAATCCTTGCGATCGCTACACCGTCTGCACAGGCATGTGCGAATGCGACAAAGGATATTCCGATCTTGGTGACAGCTGTTACAGATCCTGCTGGCTCCGGACTTGTTGCATCCAATGATGCACCTGGTGGAAATGTCTCGGGTACCTCTGATTTAACACCGGTTAAGAAGCAGATCGAATTATTAAAACAATTAGTACCGAATGCAAAAAATATAACGGTTCTTTACTGTTCCAGCGAGACAAACTCAAAAATCCAGGCTGAAACAGCAATCTCAGTAGCAAAAGAGATCGGAATAACTGCAACAGAAGTAACAGTATCCAATACAAACGAGATTCAGCAAGTGGTTCAGTCTCTTGTGGACAAAACAGATGCGATCTATGTGCCAACCGATAATACCATCGCATCAGGTATGCCAACGGTATCCCAGGTTGCTAACCAGAACGGCATTCCGGTTATTTGCGGGGAAGGCGGAATGGTAGATAAAGGCGGACTTGCAACCTATGGTATAGATTACTACCAATTAGGCAGATTAACCGGAGAGCAGGCTGTTAAGATCATTAAGGGGGAAGCGACGACTGATAAGATGCCAATTGGATATTTACCCGATGAAAAGTGCCAGCTGAAGATTAATGCAGAGGTGGCAAAGCAGATAGGAATTACTATTCCGGATGAGTTACAAAAGGAATTGGATGCGCAAAGTAAATAGCATAAATACCAATCAATGACGATTATTTTGCATGGATAGGACAATTATCTCTATATTAATATTTATTTCCAATTTGTATAAATATTTCTATGAAAAAGAAAAAGATTTTGCATTGCAAAGTCTTTTTTCTTTCTGTTCTATGCGTTATAATATTGCAGAAAGTGATTTGAATTTTTATTAATATATATTTATGAAAGGACAGGTATTACATGAATTTATTGATGACAATCATTACAGCTATCCCGCAGGGACTAATCTGGGCAATACTGGCCCTAGGAGTCTATATTACCTTTCGTATTTTAGATTTCCCCGATATGTCCTGTGAAGGAAGCTTTGCTCTTGGAGGAAGTGTCAGTGCGGTGCTAATGGTCAATTTAAATTGGAATCCATTACTTACACTGATACTGGCTACTCTTGCCGGTATGCTTGCAGGTGCTGTCACAGGATTTTTACATACCAAATTAAAGATTCCTGCGATATTAGCCGGTATTCTTACTATGGTAGGCTTATATTCTGTGAACCTGAGAGTAATGGGGCAAGCAAATACTTCACTGATTGGGAAAAATACGATGGTAACCATGATCAAGGGACTCTTTCCGGTAGCGAAGGAATTGGGGATGAGTGATTCCGCACTTCAGAATTTGGTTACAGGTTTGATCGGTTTGGCTTTTACTGGACTGGTTATAGTTATTCTGTACTGGTTTTTCGGTACGGAAATTGGCTGCTGTGTTCGTGCAACCGGTAATAATGCTGCAATGGTAAGAGCACAGGGTGTTAATACAGACAAAATGAAAATCCTCGGTCTGATTCTCAGTAATGGTATCATAGCATTATCCGGAGCGATTGTAACACAAAGCCAGGGCTATGCGGATGTCGGAATGGGAGTAGGCTCTATTGTAATTGGTCTGGCATCCATTGTAATCGGAGAAGTGATCTTTATGAAAACGAAAAATTTTGCTTTTAAACTGTTTACTATTATTCTGGGATCTGTTATTTACCGCGTTATCATAGCAATTGTACTTCGGATGGGTCTGAATACAAATGATTTAAAGCTTCTAACGGCAATTGTTGTGGCATTGGCTTTGTCGATTCCTGTCCTTTTAAAGAACAGACGAATGAACAGAAGCTATGTACGGAAGGGGGTTAAATAATATGCTTACTTTGAATAATATTTATAAAACCTTTAATCCGAATACGGTGAATGAAAAACTGGTATTGAACGGACTAAATCTCAATCTGAATGATGGGGATTTTGTAACGGTGATCGGTGGTAACGGAGCCGGTAAATCCACGATGCTGAATATGATAGCAGGAGTACATTTGCCGGATATGGGCAGTATTATTCTTGACAATGAAGATATTACAAGACTCCCAGAGCACGTCCGGGCAAAGCACCTGGGAAGGGTATTTCAAGATCCTATGATGGGAACCGCAGCGAATATGGAAATAGAAGAAAACCTGGCTCTCGCATACCGCAGGGGAAAAAGCAGGGGTTTTGGCTGGGGAATCACAAAAGAAGAGAAAGAAATCTATATTGAGAAATTAAAAATGCTTGATTTGGGACTGGAAACAAGACTAAGTACCAAAGTGGGTCTTTTATCGGGCGGACAAAGACAGGCGCTTACCCTTCTTATGGCAACACTTCGGCAGCCAAAACTTCTGCTGCTTGATGAGCATACAGCCGCGCTTGATCCGAAAACTGCCGCCAAGGTGCTGGAACTATCCGAACAAATAATAAATGCTAATTCACTTACCGCATTAATGGTAACGCATAACATGAAAAATGCGATACAATGCGGTAATAGATTAATAATGATGTATAATGGTAAAATCATCTATGATGTGGCGGGAGATGCTAAGAAAAGCCTTCATGTTAATGACTTGCTGGAGAAGTTCGAAAAGGCAAGCGGCGGAGAATTTGCGAATGACCGTATGATATTAAGCTAGTTATGTCCCGTGTGAAGTAATAAGGGTAAAGTTCTGCTATAATTATACTCGCATAGACTTGTGATTGATAAGAGCATCCTGTATTAGTTAAAAAACATAGAGTTTGCCGGTATCGGAATTCTCTGTAAGGCGGCTGTTTATAAACACCTTATAGAAGATACTTCACCGGAAAAGTCTATGTTTTTTGTTTCATAGTAAAGTTCTTCCTATAAAAAACCCTCCGGAGAATGCGCTGCTACGTGCGTACAATAAAAGCTGTGGATTATAAATTTATGAAAGAGAGAGTACGCGAAGCACACTTTTGATCTCATTTTCATGCTGGAAAATTAGCAAAATTCTTTGTATATTATCTTATGAAATTCTGCATTATTACGAAAACACCATCGAAAATGAAGGACAAAGGATCATGTTTTACACAAAAATTGCTAAATATTTGAAGGAATTGTTGTGTTTCCTCTGAAAATGGTTTATATTATAATTAAACGTTATTTTCACTTTTGTGGGGTTCGCTTGCATGAGACTGGGGGAGAGTGCATGTTTGGAAATCATAGAAAATCAATAGGTGTGTTTGTATCACAGGTGAATGAGGAATTCCCCGATGTACTCTGCAAGGGGATAATAACACGGGCGCGTGAACTTGATTATAATGTCGCTTTCTTCACTAATTTTGGAGGACTTGGACAGGCAGAATATGATTTGGGAGAGGCATATATTACAGAGCTTCCAAACTATAAGGAGCTGGATGGAATTATTATTACACCGGATGTTATGCATGTTCCTAATCTGCTTAATAAATACAAGGATAAAATCAGATGCGAAAGCCATTGTCCGGCGGTGAGTGTTCGAAGAGAAATTAAAGAATATTATAATGTATTAATTAATGATGATACTGTGTTGGATGAGATAATCAGACATTTTATTCTTCAGCATGGATATACAAGAATTAATTTCCTGTCAGGACCGGTAGGATTTCCTGATACTGAAAAAAGGCTTGCGAATTATAAGAGAATATTAAAGGAATATAATATACCGGTTGAGGAAGAACGGATTTATTATGGGGACTTAATGAGAGTGACAGGTAATAATGCGGTGGAATATTGGCTGAACAGTGACAAGGAGAGACCGCAGGCAATTGTATGTGCGAATGATAATATGGCTATTACGGTTTGCAGAGCATTGGCGGAGCGAGGAATTTCTGTGCCTGATCAAATTGCTGTCACAGGCTGTGACGATATTGAAGATGCCGCGGAGTTCTCACCGTCTATTACTACAGCAAGAATGCCCATATTTGAGATGGGTATTGAGGCAGTGGATATAATAGACAGACATAACCGGGGAATAGGACAGCCCAAGACGTCATTAATGAAAACCGTAACAATGTACCGTGCATCCTGTGGCTGCAAGAGAAACTGGTACCATGAAAGTAATATCCGCAGAAGAAACCATATTCAGGCAAGGGAGACTCTTCAGCTTGAGATTGCGCGCAATTCCTATATGTCCATTGATCTTACCGGATTGACAAGGTTAGAGGATATTTTAGCCAGAATGTGGAATTATATAGCTCAGAATGAGAATTTATCACATTTTTGTATGTGTCTGGAGAATGGATGGGATCTTTACCGTGCGCGGGAGGAAGAAGAGCGGTTTAAAGAGGAAGAAATTCAACGTGACAGAAATGAATTAACAATGGAAATCGGTCTTAAAAACAACATCCGATTTATGAAATTAAAATGTTCCAGAAAGGAATTAATTCCACTTGAGCTTTCGCAAGATTGTCCGATGGCATATTTTTTCGCACTCCTGCATCACCAGGAGAATTACTTTGGGTATGTTGGAGTAAGTTTTGATAAAATACAGACCTATATGAGAACATTTCAGATGTGGCTGATTAATGTCAGCAATGCACTTGAGAATGTACGAATACATGGAGAATTAAACAGACTGGTTTATAAGCTGGAGGATATGTCTGTCCGGGATGACTTGACGGGATTATATAACAGGCGTGTACTGGTTACACTTGGCAAGAAATACCTGAAACACTGTCTTCTTGAGCACACCAATATGATGGTTTTTACAGCTGATATGGATAAGCTAAAATATATAAATGATAAATTTGGTCATTTTTATGGCGATATTGCAATAAGGGTGGTGGCAAATGCACTCTCGTACGCGGCGGACGATGATGAAATCTGTATCCGTCTTGGGGGTGACGAATTTATGGCGATTGGAATGGATTATGATGAGATCCGCATGAATAAATTTATAAATCGCTTTGTGGAGGAATTAAATAAATTTAATTTTGTAAAGGATTATGATTTCAGTGTATATGTAAGCTATGGTTATCATTTGATTTGTCCGGAGGACGGGACAACAATTGAAAGCTGTTTAAGTGCTGCAGATGCACTCATGTATCAGCAAAAGTATGAAAAGACATCGAAAAGTGTAAAAGCAAATTTGATCAGCTGAGAATAAATCCTTTGGTTTGAGGTGCTGCAGTGGGGTACTCTCAGGAGGAGTTTAGCGGGCAAAGGATTGAAGAATATCGCAGGAAGGAAAGGCACGGTATTTTGGAAAGTCTTTACGATAAATTAAGCAGGTATCACAGGGAAGAATACTATCCCATGCATATGCCGGGACACAAACGTAATAGCAGGCTGCAGATGGAAAATCCTTATCTGCTTGATATCACGGAGATTGATGGATTTGATAACCTTCATGAGGCACAGGGAATTCTGATGGATTTGATGGAGCGCCTTGGGCGATTGTATCATGCCGGGAGATCCTATGCGTTAGTTAATGGAAGTACGGTCGGAATTCTGGCGGGTATTTCTGCCCTGGTACATCGCGGTGATAAGGTGCTGATTGCACGAAATTGCCATAAATCAGTATTTCATGCCGTAATTCTGAACGGTTTGGTTCCGGTATATTGTTATCCCCGGCAGGTAGAGGAATTTCCAATAAACGGTGGAATTCTTCCCGATAAAATAGAAGAGGCGTTGATAAAGGAGAAAGAGATCAAGCTGGTGGTGATTACATCTCCAACCTATGAGGGAATTGTCTCCGACATTCGCAAGATTTCTGAGATAGTTCATAAGAGGGGAGCGGTTTTGCTGGTGGATGAAGCACATGGAGCACATTTTGGATTTCAGAAAAGCTTTCCGGAAAGTGCGGTTACCTTAGGAGCAGATATAGTCATTCAAAGTCTCCATAAGACGTTACCTTCATTTACGCAGACAGCTGTATTACATTGCAATCTACCTGCTGTACAAAATAAAATAGAAAAATATCTCGCAATTTATCAGAGCAGCAGCCCCTCTTATCTTCTGTTGGCTGGAATTGACCGCTGTGTCAGTATCCTGGAGGAACAGTCAGAGGAACTATTTACGTCTTATGAGCGGAGGTTGAGGGATTTTTACCGGTCTATGCGTGCATTGCAGAGGATAACGCTGCTTACGCCGGAACTGATCGGGAAATCCGCTATCTATGATTTTGACAGGTCGAAAATAACAATTTCTGTACAGAAAACCTCATTGACAGGACATCAGCTCCAAACAATACTGCGTGAAAGATATCGGATTATTATGGAGATGGAGACGCCGGAGTATGTTCTGGCGATGACAAGTATTTTTGATACGGAAGAGGGATTTAAACGCTTATCAGAAGCACTTCTTGCAATTGATCAGGAAATTGTAAGGGAAGAACTTAAAAACAGGGAGGCAAATCGGGAACACCCGAAACGGGATAGTGATAGGATATATTCACATAAAATTACCATGCAATCAGGTTCTTCCTGTCCGGAGAAAGTTTTGCTGCCAAGCGAAGCGGTGCAGGAACATCCGATCGAAAAAATAAAACTGGACACCAGCTGCGGCAGAATATCCGCAGCATTTATTTGTATGTATCCGCCCGGCTCACCGCTTCTGGTACCGGGAGAACGGATGGAGGCGGATATGCTTTGCTATATTAAGAAGATGAAACAGGAAGGAATAACAGTTACCGGATTGTGCGGTCCGCAAAAGGATGAAATAGAAGTAGTGTGCCAAGGCGCCGGAGCAGGAAAGGACTAACATGGCTAGGATATATATCATAATGGGAAAAAGTGCAACGGGTAAGGATACTATATACAAAAGGCTGTTGGAAGAGGAAGCGCTCATTTTAAAGACAGCCGTAATATATACAACAAGACCAATCAGAAATGCAGAGCAGGAAGGTGTGGAATATCATTTTGTTGAGGAAGCAGCACTAGACCGGTTTCGAGAACAGGGTAAGGTTATCGAACACCGGGCTTATAACACGGTTCATGGGGTATGGCATTACTTTACGGTAAATGATGGACAGATTAATCTGGAAGAAGCGGATTATCTTATGCTTGGAACCCTGGAAGCTTTTCAGCAGATAAGGGAGTATTTCGGAAGAGATAAAGTAGTGCCGGTTTATATTGAAGTGGAGGACGGTGTTCGTCTGATGCGTGCGTTACAAAGGGAGCAGGCGCAGGAACAACCCAAATACGCGGAGATGTGCAGACGATATCTTGCCGACGAAGAAGATTTTTCCGAGGAAAACATTAAAAGATGCGGAATAACAAAGCGTTATAAAAACAGTGAGATTGATAGCTGCATCGAAGAGATAAAGAATGATATAATTAAAAAAACAGGATGCACAGCAAGGGGGTTTGACTAGCCTGTGTACTGTAACTTTACTGCTTTTAACAGAAATGGAATTAAAGTTGAAAGCTAGCTTTTATTTTTATTTTATGATATGATAAATCTATAGATTATAATACGCAGGTAAAAACCGTTGTTTAGGACAGGTGAATTGGTTTAGCGGTAAATCTTGTAGGAGGTTTGAGCATGGATATAAAGGTGAACCAAATGCAGCCTGTTAACCAGGTTGAGCAAAAGGCATCGGCTGTACAGGCAGATGGTTCTTTTAAGTTTACTTTGATTTCCAATATAGAAGAACAGGAACTACAGGCCCGACTGAATATGATGCTCGAGGAGATTTCCGGACAGGGTAAGAAAATAGCAAAGCACATGGATGTTAAGGACATGAGGCATTATCGCGAGCTGATTAAAGGATTTATGAATGAGATTGTTAACCGCTCCCATGTGTTTTCAAGAGAAAATTTTCTGGACAAAAAGGGCAGACACAGGGTGTATGCTATGATCAAGCTGGTAGATAAAAATCTGGATGAACTGGCGGCAGAACTGATTAAGGATGAGATGGACCATATAGCAATACTGAATAAAATTGACGAAATCAGAGGACTGCTGCTTGATATCTTAACCTGATGATTATGCGTGCTTATAATTTTAGTCCTGGAAAATTATTTACAGGATACAAAATTTCTGATTTTTAGAAAGGCACTGGTGATAGAATGCAAGGATTTGGACAAATTATCGGACATGAAAGCATAATACAGCATCTACAGAATGCAATAACCTCTAATAAGGTTTCTCATGCTTATATTTTACATGGGGAAGAAGGTATGGGAAAAAAGCTGCTGGCATCTGTATTTGCAAAAACGCTGCAATGTGAAGAAAAGGGAATTATACCCTGTAATCATTGCAAATCCTGTATGCAGGCAGATAGTTCCAATCACCCGGATATTATTCGGGTAACACATGAAAAATTAAGTATTGGTGTGGATGATATCAGAATTCAGGTCAATGCGGATATTCATGTAAAGCCATATAATAGTCCCTATAAAATTTACATTATAGATGATGCGGACAAGCTGACCGAACAAGCGCAGAATGCTCTTTTAAAAACAATTGAAGAACCGCCTGAATATGCGGTTATACTATTATTAACCAGTAATATCGGTGTGTTGCTGCCAACCATACTATCCAGATGTGTTTTATTAAATCTTAAGCCGGTAGATAAACAGGCAATCAGAGAATTTCTTATGACAAATTATCAGCTTCCTGATTATAAAGCAAAGGTAGCTTCTGCCTTTTCGGGCGGAAATGTCGGAAAAGCGATTAAGTATGCTTCCAGCGAGGATTTTGATCAAATGAAGGGTAATATACTTCATATTTTAAAATATA
Organism: Bacillota bacterium; assembly: GCA_023418475.1. Classification (GTDB taxonomy): domain Bacteria; phylum Bacillota; class Clostridia; order Lachnospirales; family Lachnospiraceae; genus Mobilitalea. Next base: position 185,305 of record JAEZZO010000002.1, on the reverse strand, counting down.
TAGATGATATGGAGCTCTATGAGGTAATCTCAGGTCTGAAATTCCTGACAGCGGATAAAAATAATATAGATGATTATATTGATTTAATGATATTGTGGTACCGTGATGTATTGATGTATAAAGCGACCTTAGACCCGGATCTTTTATTATACCGGGAGGAGCTTACATTTATTAAGAAACAGGCCAGTATCAGAAGTTATGAAGGGATAGATAAAATTGTGAAAGCGATGGAGAAGGCAAAGATCAGACTAAAGGCAAATGTGAACTTTGATATCGCAATTGAGCTTATGATACTTACAATAAAGGAGAGCAGTAATGGTTAATGTAATCGGAGTAAGATTTCGCAGTGCCGGTAAGGTATATTTCTTTGATCCCGCCGGTTATGATATGAAACAGGGTGACAATGTTATCGTGGAGACAGCCAGGGGAATTGAATATGGACATGTTGTACTTGGTCCCAGGGATGTTGAGGAAGATAAGATTATACAGCCGCTCAAACCGGTAATCCGGCAGGCCACAGAGGAAGATAATGCGATAGAGAAGAGAAATAAGGAGAAGGAAAAAGAAGCATTTGTCATTTGCCTCGAGAAAATCCAAAAGCATGGATTGGAAATGAAGCTGATTGATTCAGAATATACCTTTGATAATAATAAGGTTTTGTTTTACTTTACAGCAGATGGAAGAATTGATTTCCGCGAGCTTGTTAAGGATCTAGCCTCTGTATTTAAGACACGTATTGAGCTGCGTCAGATCGGCGTAAGAGATGAGACTAAGATTGTCGGCGGTATTGGTATCTGCGGAAGACCACTTTGCTGCCATACACATTTGTCAGAGTTTGCGCCGGTGTCTATTAAGATGGCGAAAGAACAGAATCTTTCCCTAAATCCGACCAAAATATCCGGAGTCTGCGGCAGGCTTATGTGTTGTCTGAAAAATGAAGAAGAAGCCTATGAGGAACTTAACAGCAAGCTTCCAAGTGTCGGTGATTATGTTACTACCAAGGATAATCTGAAGGGTGAGGTACAGAGTGTCAGTGTCTTAAAGCAATTGGTTAAGGTAATTGTGACACTGGAAAATGATGAGAAGGAAGTTCGGGAGTATAAAGTCGATGAGCTTCGGTTTAACAGGAAAAAACGTAAGGAAAAGACGGCTCCGATTGATGATGAAGAATTAAGGGTATTGGAGCTTTTAGAGAGGAAGGAAGGGAAATCTCTGCTCGATGATGAATGACGTGGCGAAACCAGAGGTGATCTTGAAACCTGGCGAGCGGGTAGATGACCTTCATAGAAATCAATACAAAATTATTCAGGATGTTAAGAGGTTCTGTTTTGGGATGGATGCTGTACTGCTATCCGGTTTTGCGAAGGTAATGCCCGGTGAAAATGTGTTGGATCTGGGAAGCGGAACCGGTATTATACCCATTCTACTGGAAGCAAAGACTGCGGGAAAGCATTTTACCGGTCTTGAGATACAAGAAGAGAGTGCAGATATGGCAAGCCGCAGCGTTGCTATGAATAAGCTGGAAGATAAAGTTGATATAGTGATCGGTGATATCAAGGAAGCCTCGGCCTTGTTTGGACTGGCTTCCTTTGATGTTGTGACCAGCAATCCCCCTTATATGAACCACAACCACGGGATTGTTAATCCTGGTGAGGCAAAAGCAATTGCAAGGCACGAAATTCTATGTTCCCTTGAGGATGTTGTGAGAGAAGCCTCCAGGGTTTTAAAACCAGGAGGAAGATTTTATCTGGTGCACCGTCCCTTCCGATTGGTCGAAATTATGAAGACACTGACGGATTATAAGCTGGAGCCAAAACGAATGAAGCTGGTATATCCTTATGTCGACAAGGAGCCTAATATGGTGCTGCTGGAATGTATTAAGGGAGCAAAGTCGATGATTAAGGTGGAAGCCCCTTTAATTGTATATAAGGCACCGAAGGTATATACTGACGAAATTTATGATATTTATGGGTATTAATGAATTATACAGTAACGGAAAGGACTTACAATAATGTCCGGAATATTATATTTATGTGCAACACCAATCGGTAATCTGGAGGATATTACTTTTCGGGTGATAAGAACCTTGAAAGAAGTGGATTTGATTGCCGCAGAGGATACGAGACACAGTATTAAGCTGCTAAATCATTTTGAGATAAAGACACCAATGACCAGCTATCATGAATTTAATAAAGTGGAAAAAGCAAAATATCTGGTGGAGCAATTACTCTCCGGCCAGAACATTGCCTTGATTACGGATGCCGGAACACCGGGAATATCGGATCCCGGGGAAGAACTAGTAAGACAGGCTTATGCAGCCGGAATAATAGTAACTTCTTTACCGGGACCTTGTGCTGCGATTACCGGGCTGACTTTATCAGGAATGGCTACCAGAAGATTTTGCTTTGAAGCATTTTTGCCGTCCGATAAGAAAGAACGTCAGAGGGTTTTAAATGAATTAAAGAATGAGACAAGGACGATTATAATATATGAAGCACCTCACAGGATTAGTAAGACCTTAAATGAGCTTGCGGACTTACTTGGGGACCGGAACTTAACAATTATTAAGGAACTGACTAAGAAGCATGAAACTGTTCGCTGTACTACACTTTCAGAGGCGGTCCGTTTCTATGAGGAAGAGGAAGCAAGAGGGGAATACGTGATTGTTCTGGAAGGCAAATCCATAAAAGAGCTGGAAGAAGAAAAAATAGTGCAATGGGAAGCAGTCTCTCTTAGTGATCATATGAAGCTTTATCTGGATCAGGGCCTTAGTAAGAAAGACGCGATGAAGGTGGTAGCGAAGGACCGAGGGGTCAGTAAAAGAGATATTTATCAAGAACTGATAGAGGAAGAATAATGTAATATAATACACTAATTAAAAAACACCTCATATCCACGAAATCGGGAAATGAGGTGTTGATTTTTAATCGTTATATGACTGTTTTGTAATCTCCCACTAACCGGTGTAAAACTAGTAAATTACTAGCATGAAGTATAAAGCCCTAGCATCTGAGTGGGAGCATATGTAAAAGGGATAAAAATTCGGAATATACTATTCGATTATTCCAGCAAGTTTAGCAAGCTCAACGATTGTATCTTTAGAAATTTTCTTACCCTGATATTCCAACAGATTATCCTTACTTCCATTGAAGATATCAGTGGGCTCATATTTTTGAAGGATAATTCTTCCCTCATCAACAAAAATCTCTAAGGGATCTCTTTCACTAACGTCTAAAGTTCTTCTTAACTCGATTGGAAGTGTAATTCTTCCCAATTCATCAAGTCTTCTGACAATACCAGTACTTTTCATGGTAGTCCTCCTTTTTCTCATATATATTGGGGAATAAATGTTTAGGCATATACAAACAAATTACATTTTTTGTATATATCAGTAAATAAAATAGCATAGGTTTTTTTAATAGTCAACTAAATTAATTGTCATATGATAGCACAATTTAAACAATAAATGTAAAAGGGATACTTTAAATACTAAAAACCGTAAAATAAGGGGAATTTTATAGAGAAATGAAGTCGAAAACGGTATATAAAAATAAAATAGCATAAATTTCAGATGAAATCGTATAATGTTATGATAAGAAATATTGTTCCGAAAGAGGTATACTTCTTCTGCTCCGGTGCATTAACTTTTGCGGAAAATTAATCTCATTATAAGCTGGAGTGCTACTTTGGACTGAATTCGGTATGCCGGTTACGCGGCGGATGGAAGTTAGTGTGAAAAATAAATTTTCACACGGCAATTTATGCGATGCACAAATTGCTAGACTATGGAAAGGATATGGTAATTAATATGCTTAATTATCTTTGGGGAGCGATGATTGTGCTTGGGGTAACAGTCGGAGTGCTAAGCGGTAAGATAGGAGCGGTGAGTAAGGCTACTATTAATTCATCGAAGGAAGCAGTTATGCTTTGTATCGCAATGTTGGGAATTATGGCTATGTGGACGGGAATTATGCAGGTTGCAAAAAAATGCGGTCTTATGGCGGCTTTTACTAATGTGCTGCGTCCTGTAATACGTTTTCTCTATCCGGAAATCCCAAAGGATCATATTGTAAACGAACACATTGCGTCTAATATGATTGCCAATATATTGGGACTAGGGTGGGCTGCTACACCGATGGGCTTAATGGCTATGAAGGAGCTGAAGACACTTAATCATAACTCGGAGGTGGCCAGCTGCAGTATGTGCACTCTTCTTATTATTAATATATCGTCTCTGCAGCTAATCCCCGTAAATATTATAGCTTACCGCAGCCAGTATGGATCCGTTAATCCGGCTGAAATTCTGGCAGCAGGACTGATCGCAACGACCTGTTCCACCTGTGTCGGAGTAATCTTTTCCGTACTGGCCAGGAAGGCTGCCTGCAGAAAATGATGCAAAGCCTCCCTTTAAATCCGTCGCATCTGTGCATCTCGATATTGCTTCGGCGTCATACCTTTGGCCCTATGAAAAGTTTTAATAAAGTAACTGATATCATTAAAGCCGCAGTTTAAGGCAATCTCAGTAATACTGCCGGAGGTGTCAATAAGCTGTTCGCAGGCGCATTCAATACGGAAATAATTCAAATATTCCGTTGGAGTGCTTTGCGTCATCTTCCGAAAAAACCGGCAGAAATATCTTGGACTGAAGCCTGCAATACTTGCCATGGTCTCCAATGAGATTGACTCGGCATAATGCTCTTCGATATAGTTTAGGACATCCTTAAAACGGTTTATTTGTAAGGAAACAGCGCTGGGGCCTTCCGTATTCATACGCAGCAAATTATTTTCAAAAATATACCCAAGCAGCAGATAGAGAGTCCCCTGGACGATAAATTCATAACCTGGTTTCCTTTCCTGTACTGCGGCGAATAATTCTAGTATAATTCTTTGCAAAGGGGCTGAAGTCTCAGGCAGCTTTAATAGGTGGGTGGCTTCCAGTCGAATGAGCTGCTGTATTTCCTTGCTGCATATTTTGTTATTGCCAAGCAGCAGCTTCATATCGAAAACAATGCATTCATAGATGCAGTTTTCCGGAATTCCGCCATGCAATCTGCCTCCCTGAATAAACAAAATGTCTCCATCTGCTGCAGTAAGCAGCTGCCCATCCACCGTGAGCTGGAAGGAACCTTTCAAAATACGAAATAACTCATATTCCGGATGCCAATGATACGGCATCTGATAACGAGGATGATTTTCATCTACATGATAGAAAGCTAATGGAAAATCAAAGGTTCCCTGTTGTTTTTCTTCTCTGTAATCGAGATATTTCAAAGATAACCTCCCACATATAAAAAGTGAATATTGTTATATATTTTGTTATTATAACACAAGCTTTATCTATCTTTCAATTATATAATACAATTATAACAACTGATAATGTATTATAATAATAGTTATGAAGCATCTTATTAACATAAGGAGGTATTTTTATGGCAAAAAACAGATTAATTGGGGATTATCCGGTCATTGGTATTCGTCCTACCATTGATGGAAGAAGAGGCGCACTGAAGGTACGTGAATCTTTGGAAGATCAGACAATGGATATGGCAAAGGCTGCCGCAAAATTATTTGAAGAAAATCTAAAATACTCTAATGGCGAACCGGTTAAGGTCGTTATTGCAGACACAACCATCGGACGCGTTGGGGAAAGTGCTGCCTGTGCCGCAAAGTTTAGAAAAGAAGGCGTTGATATTACCTTAACGGTAACACCCTGCTGGTGCTACGGTGCAGAAACGATGGACATGGATCCTATGACCATTAAGGGCGTTTGGGGCTTCAATGGTACAGAAAGACCAGGTGCGGTTTATCTTGCCTCTGTGCTCGCTACACATGCGCAGAAGGGCCTTCCGGCTTTTGGTATCTACGGACACGATGTCAGGGACGCAGATGATGCTTCCATTCCGGAGGATGTTGAGGAGAAGCTTCTTCGTTTCGGACGTGCTGCTGTTGCTGCCGCAACAATGAGAGGAAAGTCCTGGCTGCAGATTGGCTCCATCTGTATGGGTATTGGCGGATCTATTATTGATCCCGCATTTATAGAAGAATATCTTGGCATGCGTGTAGAATCAGTTGATGAGGTGGAAATCATCAGAAGAATGACCGAAGGCATTTACGACGAGGCAGAATTTAAGAAAGCGCTTGCATGGACAAAAGAACACTGCAAGGAAGGCTTTGACAAGAATCCAAAATATCTTCAGAAGAGCAAAGAGCAAAAGGATGCAGACTGGGAATTTGTTGTTAAGATGATGGTAATCATCAAGGATTTAATGAATGGTAATTCCAATCTTCCGGAGGGCTGTGAGGAAGAAATGGTAGGTCATAATGCAATTGCAGCAGGCTTCCAGGGACAGAGACAGTGGACGGATTTCTATCCGAATGCCGATTTTGCAGAGGCACTTTTAAATACCTCCTTCGACTGGAACGGTGCAAGAGAGCCTTATGTTCTGGCAACAGAGAATGATGTATTAAACGGTCTTGGAATGATGTTTATGAAGCTCCTCACAAACAGTGCGCAGATTTTTGCAGATGTTCGTACTTATTGGAGCCCTGAGGCAGTTGAGAAAGCGACCGGTTATGAGCTGGAGGGTGTTGCAAAGAATGCTGGCGGTTTTATACATCTGATTAACTCCGGTGCTGCATGCCTTGACGGCAGCGGTGTATCAACCGATGCAAATGGCAAGGGAGTTATGAAGCCCTGGTATGATGTAACCGAAAAAGATCAGGCAGCAATGCTTGAGGCTACTACCTGGTGCGCGGCGGATAACGGATATTTTAGAGGCGGCGGTTATTCCTCCAGATATTATACAAAGGCAGAGATGCCCGTAACTATGATCCGTCTTAATCTCGTGAAGGGACTGGGACCGGTTCTGCAGATTGCGGAAGGCTGGACAGTTGATCTTCCGGAGAAGGTTTCAGATGCTCTTTGGAAGAGAACAGATTATACCTGGCCGTGTACCTGGTTTGCACCAAGAACAACCGGAACAGGTGCATTTAAGACAGCTTATGATGTTATGAATAACTGGGGTGCTAATCACGGCGCAATTTCCTATGGCCATGTAGGTGCTGATTTAATTACGCTTTGTTCCATGCTTCGTATTCCGGTTTCTATGCATAATGTACCGGAAGAGAAGATCTTCAGACCGGCCGCATGGAATGCCTTCGGTATGGACAAGGAAGGACAGGATTACAGAGCATGTCAGGCGTATGGACCACTATATAAATAAAAAAATTGGTATAGGCTGATAAGAAAAGTGTTTTCAGCCGGTAAAAAGTGATTAATGTATTATATAAAAATTTGTATTCCGCTAAAACGGCATTTGGAGGTTTTTATGCAAAATTATTATCTTGCGGTTGATATCGGTGCATCCGGCGGCAGACATATTCTTGGAAGCGTTGTGGACGGGAAGATATGTCTCGAAGAGATTTACCGCTTTGAAAACGGTATGGAGAGAAGAAATGGTTCCCTTTGCTGGAATACGGACAAAATATTTTATGAAATATTAGAGGGAATGAAAAAATGCGGCGATGCCGGTAAAATCCCTGTCAGCGTCGGTATTGATACCTGGGGTGTTGATTTTGTACTGGTAGATTCGGAGAATAATATTATCGGTGATACGGTAGGTTATCGCGATCACCGTACGGATGATATGCCGCAGGAAGTTGAGAAAATATTTTCCGCACAAGAATTGTATGAAAGAACCGGTATCCAAAGTCAGCTCTATAATACCATTTATCAGCTGATGGCAATTAAGAAGAAGCATCCGGAGTATCTTGATCAGGCAGACAGTTTACTGTTTACACCGGATTTTTACCATTTTCTATTAACTGGGGTAAAGAGGCAGGAGTATACAATAGCATCTACCAGTCAGCTGGTAAATGCAGCAGCCAGGGACTGGGACTATGAGGTAATCGAGAAGCTTGGTTTTCCAAAGAAGCTGTTTAAAAAGCTTCAGTTACCGGGTACTCCGGTTGGTAATCTGAAGCCGGAGGTAAGAGAATATATCGGCTATGACTGCCAGGTGGTTGCTCCGGCATCCCATGATACTGCTTCAGCGGTTGCGGCAGTACCCAGTTTAAAAAAGGATAACCTTTATATCAGCTCGGGAACCTGGTCGCTTATGGGAATAGAGTCAGAGGAACCAAATTGTACGCAGGATTGCAGGCTTGCCGGATTTACCAATGAAGGCGGATATCAGAATACCTACCGCTTTATCAAAAATATTATGGGACTTTGGATGATACAGTCTGTACGCAAGGAAATCGGGGCAGGAATTTCTTACGGGGAACTCTGTGAGAAGGCATCTAAGGAGACAATTCCTTCGATTGTTGATTGTAATGACAACAGCTTTTTGTCACCGGATAGTATGGTGGAGGCAGTAAGAAATTACTGTGAGAAGACAGACCAGCAGAAACCACAGAGTCTTTCTGAACTGGCTGCTGTGATCTATAACAGTCTTGCAAAATGCTATGCACAGACGACGGAAGAAATTGAAAAACTGACAGGCAGGCATTATGACAGCATTCATATTATTGGAGGAGGTTCCAATGCGGTTTACTTAAATGAACTGACGGCTAAGTATACCGGCCGGAAGGTAATACCGGGACCGTCCGAAGCGACTGCTATTGGTAATCTGATTTGTCAGATGATACAGAATAAGGAATTTGAATCCTTGAAGGAAGCAAGAAGCAATATCTCAGATAAGGAATACTAATTAATACAAAATAATTGCCAGGCGGAAAGTATTCAGCTAGGACTGCATCGGGCAGATACTTATTTTTCGCTTTACCAAATAATTGAGATGCCGCTTTGAGGTATCATGATTGAAAGTGTAAGGAAAACATTTACACACCAAGAGGACCTCTGGATTGAACATAAAGATGTTCATTCCAGAGGTCTTTTCTGTTTATTTGTAATACAGCTTTACGGTATTATGATTGGTTAGGTTGAAAGAAAAGTATTCTTCGATTTTATTGACTGCACTATCCTTTATGGGCTTATAAATTTATTGGGAAGAGCCTAAAATACCAGGTTTGTAACAATTACGCTGGCTATTATACCGGTCAGGGTCGCAAGCAGGCAGCCGGCCAGGGTATATCTTGTTTTCTTTACTCCTGCAGCCATAAAATATACAGCAAGTGTATAGAAAATTGTTTCTGTGCTGCTCATGATAATACTGGCCAGCCTTCCGAGGTACGAATCTGGACCATGTTCCTTAAAAATATCAAGCAGCAGACTCGTTGCAGCGGAGGAAGAGAACATTTTTATGATGACTAACGGTACAAGTTCTGATGGAAATTTAAGTTTATCTGTAACCGGCTGCAGCAAGGCGGAGAGTATTCCAAGTAACCCGGAGGCACGAAGAATTCCGATTGCTACCATTAGGCCAATCAAGGTTGGAAGGATATCAATAACAACCTTAAACCCGTCCTTAGCTCCGGTGATAAAATCATCGAAGACATTTTGCTTCATTAAAAGACCCATTCCTATGATATAGAAAAACAAAAACGGAATGATATAATCCGATACATAGATCAGGAATTTCATGTGCCTGATCTCCCTTCCCGCGTTTATTCTATTTTATGTTACGGAATTATTTCATATGTCAAAATTAAGAGAGTACGGTTGTGTTTATCAGTTTGTTACTGCTCACAGGCAGGTCATATCTGTGCATCAGTAGAGCTTCCGAAATAGGAGTAATTGCAGTGAACTGTAACATTTTGTTACAGCCAAACTCAGTTCGTTCTTGCACCTGAGTAGAAATTTATATTGTTTCATGCTATAATCTTTTTGAAAGAAAGTGATATCTTGCCTTATTCAGAAATCAAAAGAAAGCAATTATCAAATAGATACACAGATAAAAACGTGTACCCTTAGATTTTAAACTGGATTGATAAAAGTGTATGCGGAAAGTTTGGGTCGTTCTCTGTGTGCATTTATGATTAAGGCAATGGATGAGAAGATCAATAGAGACATCAAAAACGATTGAAATGAAAGCTGGAGGTAGTGCAAAAAGTCAAAGTATTCGAAAGAGTTTCCGTATTTATATATTATATAACGATAATGGTTATATTATTATTGTACTAGGAGGTAATATCTATGGCTATTTTAGGAGCATTTATTGTTCCGCATCCGCCCCTTATCATTCCGGAGGTAGGGAAAGGGACGGAACAGAAGGTTAGTGATACGATTAATAGTTATCATGAGGCGGCGAAGAGGATTGCCGCTGTGAAACCCGATACCATCATCCTAACCTCTCCCCATACCATAATGTATTCCGACTATTTTCATATTTCACCTGGAAATTCGGCCGAAGGGGACTTTGCACGTTTTGGGGTAAAAAAGGTTAGTATCAAGGTAGATTATGACGAAGAGTTTGTTGAGGGACTTGAGGCCTGCGCTGAGCGCGATGGTGTGGAAGCGGGAACACTGGGAGAGAAAGACCCATCACTTGACCATGGAACGATGGTACCGCTTTATTTTATTAACCAGTATCTGAAGGATTACAAGCTGGTCAGGATCGGATTATCAGGGCTGGCGCTTACCGAGCATTACCGTCTTGGAAAATGTGTTGCAAAGACAGCACAGAAGCTGGGGCGCAGAATCGTATTTGTGGCGAGCGGAGACCTATCTCATAAACTAAAGGAGGATGGGCCCTACGGATTTGCCAAAGAGGGACCGCAATTTGACCAGGAGATTACGACTGTTATGAGAAATAGTGATTTTCTAAAGCTTTTGGAATTATCACCTGATTTATGCGATGCGGCTGGAGAATGCGGCTTGAGATCTTTTATTATCATGGCAGGTGCACTGAGCGGGAAATCGGTAACTGCGGATTTCCTTTCCTATGAGGGAACCTTCGGTGTAGGCTATGCCGTCTGTGAATTTAAAATTACAGGTGAAGGTGAAGATAATAAGAGGCAATTTGATGAGATATTTATGGAGAAGCAAAGAGAACTGGCAAGGGAGCAGCAAAAGAAGGAAGACCCCTATATTCATCTGGCCAGGATATCTCTGGAGACTTATGTTGCAAGCGGAGAATATGCAAAGCTTCCGGACAAGCTGCCAGAGGAATTAACCGGACGAAGGGCCGGGGTATTTGTTTCACTCAAAAAGCATGGGAGTTTAAGAGGCTGTATCGGAACCATTTCACCGGTTACCGGCAGTATTGCGGAAGAGATCTACCGGAATGCCGTCAGCTCCGGTACGGAAGACCCCAGATTTCCTCCTGTTACGGAAAATGAGCTACCGGAACTGATTTACAGTGTGGATGTGCTGGCTGATCCGGAGCCTATTCGTGATAAGTCTGAACTGGATGTAAGACGTTATGGGGTTATTGTAGCAGCGGGAAGGAAAAGAGGACTTTTGTTACCGAACCTGGAGGGGGTCGATACAGTAGAGCAGCAGATAGAGATTGCTAAGAAAAAAGCCGGAATATATGATAATGAGACATTTTCGATGGAACGCTTTGAGGTGGTGAGACATAAATGAGAGTAGAATGTACCATCTGTCCCCATCATTGCAAAATAGAGGAAGGTCATACCGGTTTATGCAGAGGAAGAAAAAACAGGGACGGAAAAATTGTTAGTGATAATTACGGGAAATTGACTGCCGTAGCGTTGGACCCGGTTGAGAAAAAACCGTTGTATCATTTCTATCCGGGAAGCAAGATATTATCAGTAGGAAGCTATGGCTGCAATCTGCGCTGTCCATTCTGCCAGAACAGTGATATTTCAATGACTTGTGGAGAGGATATTGAAACAGAACAAATATCCTGCAAGGAACTGGTGCTAAAGGCGGTAAATCTTCGCGACCGGGGAAACATCGGTATTGCCTATACCTACAATGAGCCCTTGATCGGCTATGAATTTGTCAGAGACTGTTCTATTCTTGCAAGGCAGCAGCAGTTGAAGAATGTTGCCGTAACCAATGGATATATCTGTGAAGAACCGCTGCGGGAGCTTTTACCGCTTCTGGATGCCCTTAATATTGATCTGAAAGGATTCACAGAGGAACATTATCATAAATTGGGCGGCGATCTGGAAACGGTGAAGCGCACGATTGTAGCTGCTTCTGAAAAATGTCACGTAGAAGTTACCACATTAATCGTACCGGATGAAAATGACAGTGAGCAGGAAATGGAGTGCTTAGGTACATGGCTTGCAGGGGTAAATCCGGAAATACCGCTCCATATTTCCAGGTTCTTTCCTCGATGGCAGATGCAGGATAAGGAAGCAACTCCGGTAGAAAAAATATATCGTCTGGCTAAGATAGCCAGACGATATTTGAAATACGTTTATGAGGGTAATTGTTAATGTGACTAGCCTGATAAAATTCCATAACGATAAAAATAATGGAATATAGCTATTATTATCAGCTCAACACTTTAATCTGACTTTAGCCGGGCTAATCTTATCATCATAAGCATTAGTTCTCTTCGATTAAGGTTCTTTTATATAAAAAGGAATATAATGCAATTAGAATAGCCGCGTTAACAAGCATAATGATAATTCCGGCTGCAGAAAGCTGCTTTCCGGCTAATAAATAACTGATTTGTTGTCCGTAAGTAAACCTGGATACATTCTCGATACTTTTGTTAAAGGATGAAAGCATTGGCATAAAGGAAAATACCATACCGATGGGAACGGCTAAACCGCTGGCGGCAGCAGCATTTTTGGCATATAGTCCGATACAAAGACCAAGTACAATGGAGATCAGGCAGCCAATTCCTAAATGAAGAAGAAATAAAAGGCCTCCAGCAACTGTTTTATTTACAGATAAAAGAAAAGTACTTCCGGTTATTAAATCGGCAAACAGGATAAAACTGCCGTTACTAAGAAAATATTCCCGTAGAGTAACGTTGGACATCACAAGTACTCGTAAGGTATTTGTTTCCTTTTCTTCGGCCAAAGTACTCGCTGCTGCAATAATAGGAGTAAACACGCAATGCATACAGGCAAAAATCATGAGAAAAAAGTCAGAAGAACCGGCTTGCGCAGGCAATGCTTTTGTCATTATCAGAGAAATGCATGGATAAATGATAAATAAAATCAGTACAGGCATATTTTTTAATGTATTTTTGACCTGCTTCATAAACAGTGCATTTATATTCTCAATTCTGATCATATATTAAGCTCCCTTCCGGTTAAGGCCATAAAAACGGTTTCCAGGTTTGGTTCGGAGGAATGTATCGTCAGGACATTGTCAGCTGCGATGCATGCAGCTATCATTGCAGCTGACTCTGGTTTGTTATTACAGGTTAGTGTGCTGCCGTCTCTGCATAGAATGCAAATAGTATTCGTGGTATTATATTTTCGGCAGATATCCTCTGGTACGCCATACTCGGCAATTACTCCCTCATTCAGAAGTGCTATATTATCGCATAACCGATAAGCCTCCTCCATATTATGTGTTGTCAAAAAAATTGAGGTGCCTTCCTCTTTTACCTCGAGTAAAAGCTTATGAATACGCGCTGCAGTTGAGGGATCAAGTCCGCTTGTCGGCTCATCCAGAAAGAGGATTTTGGGTTTATGCAAAAGAGCTCTGGCAAGAAGCAGCCGTTGTTTCATACCTTTTGACAGCTTACCTGCAGACTGCTTCCAATCCGACAGGCCGACGCGAGCAAGAATATATTCGATCTCTTTACGGCTACGTCCAAATACCTTAGCAAACAGCAGCATATTATCATAACAGGAAAGACGTTCATAAATTCCGCAATCATCCAGAACCATACCGATATTGTTATAAAGCTCTCTGCCGGGGCTGCTGCAGTTTTTTCCCAATATCTTGGCTGTACCTTGATAAGAAAGCTGGCCGGTTAATATTTTGATTAAGGTGGTTTTACCGGCACCGGAGGGCCCCAGTAAGCCAAATAATTCACCCTCAGATACAGTAAAGGAGAGATCCTTTAATACTTCCTTCTGTCCAAAGGTTTTTGATACTTGATGGATTTCAATGCGATTCATTATCATCCTTACCTCCATGTTCATTTTTATAATGAGAAAGCTGCTGGTCATAGATACTATTTTCAATTTTTGTTTTGATAATCATAAAAGCAGAGCAGGATATAAAACCACCTCCAAAGCAGACAAAAAAACCGGTCCAGGAATAGAGGTTGTCAAGGGGAAACCAATCAAACACAATAATGAAGAGAACCATGCACACAAGAACACTAAAAAGCAATAATACGGTACGCCATAAAGTCAGCATGGATTTGAAAAGTTTCTCGGAAAAGAACAGGGTTTTCAGCGTAATAATAGCAAAGGAACTCAGTAAAAATTCAAGTATAGTTTTGATTGGCAGCCCCTTTGAACCAAGTTGGTACATTGTAGATATTTTTCCGGCATCATCCCCAACTACACTTGCAATCAAACATAAAAATAATATATTAACGGCGAATAGGACTAGAACCTGTGTGATAAAACTTAGTTTATTATGATTTTGATGTTCCATTAGTTCACCCCCAATTTCTTTTTTACAGCCTGCGCATACTGTCTGGATACAAACAGCCGCTCTGAATTACTCATCGTAACCAGCAGCTTTCCATCAATATCAGCCCTAATGGAGTTAATCTGATTAAAATTTATGATACAGGATTTGTTTGCGCGCATATAATCGAGTGCAGACAGCTGCTCTTCTAATTCATATAATTTTAAATCTGTTTCAAATACATCATTTTTTGTATAGAAGAAGGTTTTCTTATCAACCGTATCAATATAAAGTACTTTCGCAGCATCCAAGATATAAGTCTGATCACCTTTTCTTCCGGTAAGCTTCAGATCCATAACACGGAGCATGGATATGATTTTCTCAATGTCGGTACTGATTTTATTACAGTTAATTGTAATCTCTGTTTCATGAAGCTTTGGATCTTCATTGATATGTAACTTCACTCGTTGTTACCTCCATTCCCTTACGATCATACCAACAAATTTACTATACTTATTTTACCAATATTTATCAAGTTTCTTTACCTAAGTTACCAAAAACAACAACTAAGCTTCGGATATAATTCATCATATCATGAAATACTAGAAATGAAATATTATCTTAAATATTATCTTATCTGATAAATTATCTTGAATAATAAGTTAATAGTACAAATTATGAATTAAGCGGATAAGGTAAAAAAATATACAGGAAGGGATAGAGATAATGGAAAAGAATAAAGAAGAAAAAATCAGGCAAAAAAATGAACAGGAGAAGTTTAATGCTGTTACAAACTCTACAAAGCCTGAAAACCAAAATCAAAATCATAATGTAAGAAAAGAAGGTGTCGGAAGACAGAATAATAAATACCGGGATTAGAAATTTGAAATAAGCGAAGTGGGCATTTACAATAATCTGGTTTCATATCTGTTGGTAAGGAAACTGCCGGGATATTTACATCAATCTCAATCAGTTTCTTTATCAATAGTTAAAAAACGTTACAGTAACAAAAACTTTTTTCGATATCTTATAATATAAATAGCTTTTAATATGACTTTATAGTAGAATTAATATAGAGTTATGAAAGAATAATTCGACAAAAGGAGTACAAATATTATAATTTAAAACAAATAATAATGATTATTAATATTGAATTATTTTATAAAAAGGATTATGATAGCAAAAGAAAGTAATAGCGAAATAGTACGAAGGAGGCAGGAACTTATGAAAGGCACAGTGGTATCATCTTGGATTGAATCTTGCAGAGAATTATTTGGGAAAGAGATAGTAACGCAGGCATTAAGCACTTACCAGCTGCCATCCGATGTTGTATTTACACCTCTTCAGGATGTAGAGGATAAAGTAGCAACAGGGATAGTAGACCAGGTTGGAAAGTTAGTAGGGAAGGATCATCAGGAAATATGGAGGATAATGGGAGAACAGAATATCAAGACCTTCAGCAAAATCTATCCCGGATTTTTCAGACACTTATCAGCCTATCAATTCCTGAAATCCATGAATGATGTACATATTATAGTTATGAAGCGTTTTGCAGGTGCTGTTCCGCCCATCTTAGATGTAAAACCGATATCGTCCCATGAGATATATTTTACTTATCGTTCTAAACGGGGAATGCAGCATTATTTATTTGGTCTGATTAAGGGGGTCGCTGAGTATTTTCATGAAAATATTCAGATAGAGATTTTAGACCAGGTACAAAATGAAGTAAAGCTGAAACTTACATTTGAAAAAGAAATCCAATATATAAAGAAATACGGCATTAACAGAATATTATCCCTGGGCTTCATCAAGAATGCAACTGCCAAGGCCGCCATATTTAATACTGCTATAGTATCTCTGGTATCAGCGGTTTTGTTGAGTGATAAATTAATGGTGCTTCCGGTTGGAGGAGCTGTGCTGCTTACATCAATTATATCCTCTTATCTGCTTCACAGGCCGAAGAAGCTTCTGTTAAGCGAACTGGAGAAGCTGGGAAGCAATGATTTTGTTGAATATCTGACCGTAAAATCCGGTGATGAATACGAAAGAATTTTTGAACTGATTAATGAGGTGAAAAGAAGTGTGCAGAAGGATTTCATTGGCTTTAATGCAATTGTAGATGAAATGTATACGTTCAATCACTCTGTAACGGGAATTGCACAAACCATGCAGTCTACCTCCAATGATATAACAGGAGTACTTGATCAGGTAGCTGTAGCAGCTACAACACAGGCAGTTGATACAGAAAATTCCGTAACTGTTCTAAATGACAGTATTAATAATGTTACCCGTATCTCCGATGACAGCCAGTCGAATAAAGATAAGATCGAGGCAGCTATGAAAAGCCTTGAAGACAGCTTCCATAATGTGAATAATACAACGATGGAGATCAATAAGGTTTTGAATAAATTCAACCAGATCAGGAATAACAGCAATCAATTGAAGAAGAATGCTGCCGGTATTACAGAAATTGTTTCCATCGTATCTGCGATTGCAAAACAGATAAATCTTCTTGCCCTCAACGCATCAATTGAAGCAGCAAGAGCAGGGGATGCCGGAAAAGGTTTTGCAGTAGTAGCGGAGGAGGTTAGAAGACTTTCTGATGAAACCAATAAAGCGGTATCTGAAATAAATGGAAGCCTGACAGAGTTTGTGGACAGTATTGGTGGTGTGGTAAGTGATATTGATGTACAATATAATGTTCTGGAGACGGAAGGCAACAAGCTTACTCATGCGGTGGATATCTCTAGTAAGTCGAATAGTAATCTGAAAACCGTATCTGAATTAATGATACAGACCTCCAGAGAATTAAAAGTGGAGGCAGACAATATCTCGTCCTTGTTTGAGAATATGCATAGCCTTGCAGCAATTGCGGAAGAAAATTCAGCGGCAACTGAGGAAGCAAGCTCCAACGTAGCAGTTTATATGGATCAGATCAACGAACTGACACATCAGATTAACGTATTCGACTTGATGATCAAAAACTTTCAGGAGGATCTTGGTAAGTATAAGATTTAATGATTATCGGAGGAAGTTTTTTATCCTCAAAAATAATACAATATGCAGGAGATATTTCTTTCAGGAATATCTCCTTTTACTGTGTGATGTGTTGAACTAAGCGCAGATCAAGGAATCTAAGTAAAGAAATTCTATAAATAATGGTATATGGATAATTATTCCATAGTATTGATATCAATATTGACATTTTATTATGTGGATGGTAATATGACTTCATCGCAGTTTACATTTTATACATAAATGAAAGAGTTTTTATTCAGTCAAAAATCAGCGAGGGCAAGAGGTTTACAGCATTTTTGAAATATGAACAAAAAGGAGGTCAGCAGCATAGAATAAAATGTAATTGTGGTAATGGAACTAGAAACCGGATCAACCAGGGATCTGTTTAACAGAAATGTTTAAATTAGCGCCATGTACCTCTCTTGGGAAGACATACGGAGGTTAACGAGGTAGAGAGTCAGCGAATATTCGGCGGATGCTCTCTCGTGCACTTGGGCATGTGATATGTCGAAAAAACCTATGGGTAACCGTAGTACAACAGCGGCATAACCAAGTAAATGAATTAGGCTGTAGTCTGACTTCGAGAGAATTCTTAGAAGCTTATTAAGGCTGTGAATTCATACCACTTTGAAAACGAAATAAATATGTCGTGTTGCGCGGCAGAAATGGAGAGAAGTATGTGCGGAATTATTGGTTATACAGGAAGCCTTGAGGCTAAAAATATACTACTTTCGGGCCTCTCGGCTTTGGAATACAGAGGATACGACAGTGCGGGGATTTCACTGTTTCATGAAGGGAATATTGAAACAGTTAAGACCATCGGAAAAGTATCAGAATTGATTGATAAGGTAAATATGACAGAGGCAATAACAGGTACCTGCGGAATCGGGCATACGAGATGGGCAACCCATGGCGGAGTGACGGATGGTAATGCACATCCACATGCCTTTGGAAGAGTCACCCTGATTCATAACGGAATTATTGAGAATTACCATGAACTAGAGGTGGAGCTGGCTGAAACGGGAAGATACCCTGTCTCACAGACGGATACGGAAATTGCAGCAATGCTGATTGACAGTCTGTATGAGGGTGATGCAGCTGATGCCATAAAGAAAGCGGCGCAAAGAATTGAGGGAGCGTATGCTTTTTGTATTCTCTTTGCAGATCAACCGGAGGTGGTTTACTGCCTTCGTAACGCGAGCCCGCTGTTGGCTTGCCATGTTGCACAAGGATCTATCGTGGCATCTGATATGGTTGCTTTAATCGGATATTCCAAGGATTATTTTGTGCTTCCGGAGCATCATATTGCAAAGCTGACCAAAGAGAATATTGTGATAACGAATTTTGAGGATGAGGTAATTGAGCCGAAAATGCTCCATGTTAACTGGGATATTACGGCAGCGCAGAAGAACGGTTACCCTCATTTTATGCTGAAAGAAATCCATGAGCAGCCGGATACCATTCGTTCGACTATTTTACCGAGAGTGGGAAAAGACGGTGTAGTGGACTTTACAGTGGATCATATTCCGGATTCTATATTTGAAAATATAAACAGAGTGATCATCACTGCTTGCGGTACAGCAATGCATGCTGGTATGGTCGGAAAGGTTATGATTGAAAAGCTGCTCCGAATTCCGGTAACAGTTGAAATTGCTTCCGAGTTCCGCTATCAGGAACCGATTATGGATAAAAATACTCTGGTTATTACCATTTCCCAGTCGGGAGAGACGGCAGATACATTGGCGGCATTAAGACTTGCGAAGGAAGAAGGGGCGACTACATTGTCTGTTGTTAATGTGAAGGGCTCCACGATTGACCGGGAGAGCGATTATGTTCTCTATACCCAGGCCGGCCCGGAAATTGCCGTAGCAAGTACAAAGGCATATACGGCCCAGCTATCCTGCCTGTATTTGCTTGCTTATAAATTTGCCCTGGTAAGGGGAGCCATCACAGAGGATGCCTGTGCTAATTATCTTAAGGCCTTAAAAGAGGTAACAGCTGCGGTGGAAGAAGCATTACAATACGACAGTTTTATTAATGAAATGTGTAAGAATCTGACGGATAAAGAGGATTTGTTCTTCATTGGCAGAGGACTTGATTATCCGCTTTGCTGGGAAGGCTCCATTAAGCTGAAGGAAATCAGCTATATACATTCGGAAGCATACGCGGCGGGTGAGTTAAAGCATGGTACGCTTTCTCTGATTACGGAAGGTGTTCCTGTAGTTGCTCTGGCTACACAGACTAAGGTATTTACCAAGATGATTTCTAACATTCGTGAGGTACGAGCAAGAGGTGCGTTTGTTATCATGATTACAAATGGCGAGGCAGAGATAGAGAAATCAGCTTACGATTACCATATTCGTTTGCCGAAAATACCGGACTATTTAGCCCCGTTTACCACTGCGATCGTATTACAGCTGCTTGCTTATTATTCCTGTTTGCACCGTGGTTTTAATGTAGACCAGCCGAGAAACCTGGCTAAGGCGGTTACGGTGGAATAAGAAATAAGGGCAGGTAGTTGGATGATTGTAGTAAGATATAAAGCAGGTACGTAGATATTTTAACCTGTATATGAAAGCGGTCATTAAAAAATAAATATATAAAATAATAAAATGAAGAATATTCGCATATGAATATTCTTCATTATTATGTGTGCCATTACTTTGAAAGATTAAATTATTAATGCAACTATTCATTTATAACAATACTATACTTTGCTATAATTATAGTAAAAATTATATTAAGTAATAAAATTGTTTTGACATTAATAATGTTAAAGTATATAATTAATTATATTAAAGGAGGTGCCGTTGTGGCAATACAGATTATTCCGGATTGGATGATAAATTTTGATGATGAAGACATAAGCTTTATAAAAAAATTTCTTTTGGCATCAGGATCTCTCAAAGAGATAGCAAAGCAATATGGAGTCACTTACCCCACAGTTCGACTTCGGCTTGATAAACTCATACAAAAAATTAAACTGGTTGAGGAAACGGAGAATGATCAATTCATAGCATTAATTAAACGATTATCTATTAATGATAAAATTGATATTGAAACGGCTAAAATTATAATAACCGAATACAAAAAAGTAAAGTAGATTTATATGAAAAGAATTTAAAATTAGTTTTTATAGAAAAAATCTTTACACTAAGCAGCGCAGAAATGAGGAAAAATATGAAGGAATATTTGATAAGAATGATTGTATGTATCATAATCCTAGGAGCACAGTATGTGTTAAGTAAAAGAAAACAATTTATTGTTCTATTAATTTTACCAATAACATCATTATTGGGAGGGATGGTCTATTTAGTAAGATCGGATGTAGGTATAAATTTAAACAATTTAGTACCATTTTTAGTTGTATCGACTTGTTTGCTGATTGTTGGGCTGCTAGAACGTAATAAGTACAAAAAAAAAGAATTAGAGAAGATGAAAAAGTGTGACGCATTTTATATCAGATAATAAAAAAGTGTAGTGCAACAGGAAAAAAGGAACCCAATTTATTAATTATATGAATGAAGGACTTAATTATATAGGATCAAACTAATATTAAGGATGCATTAGAAATAATTCATTGGTAAGTTTTGTAAGAGGAAAGGAGTGTGGATCAATATGAAAGAATACTATACGGTTGGTGAGGTGGGTAAGATATTCAAGGTATCAGCAGATACCTTAAGGTTTTATGATGATATCAACCTGATTAAGCCGTGGATGGTCGGCAGCAATGGATATCGGTATTATTCCAAAGCTCAGTTTGAGATGATATCAACTATCCTGCTATTACGGTCCATAGGAACTCCGATCGAGAAGCTTTTTAAGATACTGCACCATAAGGATACCAGCTTGATTGAAGCTGAATTATCTCGTTATACGCAGGAGCTTGATATGAAAATGAAGGAGCTCCAATGCTTGAAAGAGAAAGTTAACCTGCTTCATGACAATCTCAAGGACACCTGTTATGATGAAGGGATATCGGTACGAATGCTGCCGCAGTTCTGGCTGCTATTAAAGGAATTTGAAGCGGATAATGATGAGCTGGATATCAGCGAAATTGTGAATGCAAATCATTCAGCGAAGGAAGATTGGGTTTCTTTTGCAAATATCATTTCTACGATTGATAAGGAGACGCTGCTGGCAGGGGATTACCATACCTATAAGGAGTATGGATATCTATCCGAATATCCATGTGATACAGATCGTAAAGATTTGCTGAGAATTATTGAAAGCAGACTGTGTGTATGCGCTAATGCAAAGGTGACCAGAATTGATCATATCGATATTGACCGGATCTACAATAAAATGATGAGCTATATCAAACAATATAATTATACTGTCTGCGGAGACGCAATAGAAAGAAATGTACTGGACTTATATGATGAAAAAGAAAAAGATCCTATTTTATATTTTAAAATATACATACCTGTATTAGGAGCATACGCTGTTGCACCGAATCAATATGGTTAGCAAGGAAAAAGAGAAGAATTATATCGGTGATTATAGGGAGGAAGATTTTGAAAACACTTAAAATATGGGGCTTTAATGTTATACAAAATGTTTATTCAAATCAAAAAATTTGTAAGTTAAAAGCTTCATGGATATCCCACGTTAATATGTCTTAGTAAAATACTTTTTTCTATATTTTAACCTACGTTTGAAATATATAATTCCAACAATTAACAATATAATAAGACTGAAGGCTATCACTTCTTTAATGGATATAATTTCTGTTTTACCGACTAGAATATATTTAACAGCTTTATCATCAAAAACATTTGAATACCAAGCTTGGGATATTTCAATATCTGGAACAGTCTTATACTCTTCATTGCACGTACCATCAGAAGTTAGTCCCATAGCCATAGGAAATCTAAAAACATATCCGCTATTAGGCAGAACACAAACTAAAGGGTCAAGGCCTATGCCTCCCCCAAAGGTCTTTTCGCCTACAAGTGTGGCAAATCCTGTACTTTTTGAAAACGATGCAAATCCATCAGCAGATGAACCGACTCCTTTATCAGTAAGTAGAAAAACTTTTCCGCTAAAATTAATCGAATTACAAGGATTTATAGTTTGCTCATATATGTAATAATATTCAAATTTTTTAGTTAACTCTGAGGGCAAATTTTTTAATTTCTCAGATATAATTAAATTTATTTTATTTAGTCCCTGATAACCTACGTTAAGTTTAAACTTAATAAAATCCTCTTCAAAATCTCCTCCTCTAAAGGCATAATAATACTTAATCTTAAGCGGTTTATTTATAAGCATAGGAACTATATTATCTTCCCAATAGGCATCTGCTCCTCCGCCGTTTCCTCTTATATCAATAATTAGTGTTTTATAATCATTGATACTATTAAAAAAAGGCTTTATTATATTCATATCTTCATTTATTTTGAACGCATCAAAACTACTAATTTTGATATATGCAATCTTTCTTTCTTTTGATAAAATTTTAGTTTTTACGTTATATGTGCTAATCTTTTTCGAGATAGAATTGTTTTTGTTTTCAGCACGTAGAACTTTTATAAAATTAACATTAATTTTTTCATATGAATTTAGTGGCTTCTTTGAACTTTCGGAACTATCTCCTTTACTATACCTACTTATTGCTTTACTATTGTTTAGTTGATTCGCCCAAGGAATATCCTGACTATAAAGATTTTTAAAGTATATATATTCTTGAATATTAAGAATTTCAGTGTGTCCATTATGTAATTCTTTTAGTATAGCGTTTAAAGTTTTATAAAAATCTTCATCGCTTTTGGTTGCCTTGACTTTTTTCATATATTTATCCTTATTATTGAGCCAATCTATCCCATTAATCCTTTTATTAACATTAATAAAAGTATAGTTTTCTTTTAATATTTTATACAAATACTCAAAGTCATCGATTTTTTCTTTTTGAGTTAATTGACTTTGAGTTTTTGACAGTAAAGCGGATGATTCTAAATTTTTACTAGCATTGCAACCAGAAATAGTAAATAATAAAAAGGCAAGAAACATAATTGAAAATAATCTTCTCATACTAGTAGTAGTATTCTCTCCATGCATTTTTTGCTCGATTTTCATATTAATCATGATAAGAAGCTATAATAATTTATAGCGATAATTATACTATAATCTACCATATTTTACTAGTCTTTTTAGTCAAAAAATACACCCTCATATCAGCTTCGAGAACTTACATCATTAGCGCTACCTCGTTTTCACAACCATGTTCATAATCGTTCTTGTTTGATATTGACCTTGGAGAAGCTCCAAGGTTTATAATCATGACATAAAACAATAATAAATAAACGGGATAAGGATGTGGTGTGAAATAATGCAACTCTCTGTATTAAAAAAGCGAAAAGATCAAAACCAGTTAAGGAAAGGGGGACTGTCTTTTAAGGAAAAGCTGACGCTTGCACTTCCGGGCCCGGCATCGGTAATTGGACCGATTATCATTCATAATACCCTGATGAAGTATTATACTGATATCATAAAAATTGACCCGGTATATATTGGTTGGATCTATTTTATCTATAATATATGGAATGCGATCAATGACCCCCTTCTTGGGGTATATATTGATAAAATGAAATATCATCCGAAACGTGGCAAATATGTTTATCTGATGCGTGTCACTGCTCCGGCTATGCTGCTTTCTGTTCTCGGGATGATTTTTTCAAGTCCGGCATGGAGCGACTGGATTATATTTTTGGTTCTTTTGGTAGAGTTGTTTGTGTTTGATACCGCATACACTGTGTACAGCGTGGCGTATCAATCCTATTTTTTTATAGCCGCACCCACGAAGGAGGAGAGAATTGACGTAGAAGTAATCCGATCATATATAGGGAATGCAGTTGGTTTTCTAACTACGATTATACCAACGCTTTTACTGGTTGGAAATGGGAATAGAATGTTAATTATACCTGTTTTTACGGCAGTAGTCGGAGTGAATGCCCTAATGTATATCATAGCACTCAGAACACTAAAGGATAAGGCGGAGCTATATTCCGATATATCACAGACGAACCATAATAATAAAGAGATCTGGAAGGAAGCGCTTGGAATAATAAAATCTAAGCCATTTTTAACCTATCTGATATTTTTTATTAGTGCAAGAGGAGCGATTGCATATTATTTTACACCCTTCTTATTTTTCATGGACAAGGTTGTGAAAACCAGTGGTTTGGTTGCTACAATTGCCGATGTTGTGCCGGGGCTTATTATGCTGGCTGTTTTACCGACGGTTGGGAGCTATATCAAAAAGATTGGCAGTAAGAATATTATTATCCTATCCTATATTCCGGCTTTTGTGGGATTTGGCGGATTGCTGGTGATTCAAAATCCATGGCATGCAGTGATATGCTATACATTTATTGTAATCAGCTTAAATATGATACAGACGGCAGGTGTTGCAATTAACGGAGCATTGATTGATGATAATGAGATGACAACAGGGATAAGAAAAACCGGCTTGTATAATGGAATTTTTGCATTGTTTACAACAACCTTAACCAGCGTTCAATCGATCATTTTTACAAATATTATAAGCAGCTTCGGATATAACACCGAGGCGGCTGTTCAGACGGCAAAAGCAGTAAGGGGCATAAGGATAGGTGCAGGTCTTGTACCAATTATTATGGGGCTTATCGGAATTATTCCACTTCTTTTGTTCCCCATTGACAGAAAGCGTGAAATACTTATTTCAGAGTATAGTGAAAAGCAAAGAAGAGGCTGTGAAAATTGGACAAATGAATAGATACAGTAATATGCAATTTGATCTCTAAATATGGTGCATAACATTTTTATAGAAAGAAAAGGTAGCAGAGATGAAGAAAAAATTAATTAGCGTGGAAGGTAAAAAATTTATTGACTTACAGGGCAGGCATGTGCTGCTGCACGGGATAAATATGGTTTGTAAGGAAAAAGAGAAAAATTACATTGGTGATTATAGGGAGGAAGATTTTGATAACCTTAGAAGATGGGGGTTTAATGTCATCCGGCTGGGAATTTTCTGGGATGGAGTAGAACCCAGGCCCGGTTACTATGATGACCGGTATCTGTCCGAAATTGACAGGATGATAGAAATGGCAGGAAGGTATGGAATATATGTATTTCTGGACATGCATCAGGATCTGTTTGGTTGCCAATATGCGGATGGTGCACCGGCATGGGCTACACTGACGGATGGTGCGGAGCATGTTAAGACAGAGTTATGGAGTGAAGCCTATTTGCTTAGCGGAGCAGTCCAGAAGGCCTTTGATAACTTCTGGGATAATAAAAAGGCTGTTGACGGAATTGGAATACAAGATCATTACATTCGAATGTGGAGTCATATTGCAGCCAGGTATAAAGACAATGAGAACATAATCGGTTATGATATTATGAATGAACCTTTTATCGGTTCCGGAGCAAATGCTATATGGGAAGCTCTTTTCAAAGCAATGGGAGAGGTGCTGCACCAAGAACAGGCTGCGGATCTGGAGAAGCTGATATCAGTATGGATGGATCCTTCACAGAAAATGGAACTGATCAATTTACTGTCAGATAAGCAATTGTATAAGAAACTTGTGCAAAGTGCGCAAGAGCTTCCACAGAGTTTTGAAAAAACCTGCTTGAAGGAATTATACGAGAAAGCGGCAAGAGCTATTCGTAAAGAAGATGAAAATACGATGCTTTTTCTGGAAACAAACTATTTCAGTAATGCGGGTATGCGGTCTGGGATATGTCCTGTAACAGACGAGAAGGGTATTCGGGATGAAAATCAGGTCTTTACTCCTCATGGCTATGATATACTGGTTGATACAAAAATGTATGACCAATCCTGTGATGCCAGGATTGATGTAATATTTGAAACCCATAGGGAAGTCTGGGAGGAGCTTAATATGCCGTTGCTTGTAAGTGAATGGGGGTGCTACCCCAATGCAACACAGGAGCAGCTGCCGCAGGCAGCTTATCTTGTTAATATTTTTGAAAAATATCTGGCAAGCGATACTTATTTTGATTTTTCTCATATTTATAACAACCTGATCACAAAGGTTCTGATCCGAGCATATCCGATGAAGGCGGCCGGAGAAATTTTGTGTTACCACTATGACTATAGAGAGAAAACCTTCTATTGTGAGATTAAGGAGAGCAGTAATTCCGGGCAAAGTGTCCTGTATCTGCCCGATCTGGATTGTGTTGAAAGAATGGAGCTTGAACCATATGGAAATGGTTATAAGATAGATAGGATTTACAACAGTAAATCAGGTTACTTATCGATACCTGCTTTCGAAAAAGAACTGGTCAGAGTGATTAGGTTCTAATTAAGGACTTTATTTATCCTATATAAATTTAACAATCAGTATAGATATAACTGCCCAATGATCTTGTCCGGAGAGTTGGGCAGTTAATCGGATCAGGAAAGACTAATTATCTTGCTGTGCTTGTTTTTAGCCTGCCTATGCTTCATTTACATAATAGTTCTTTAGTCTGTCTGATGTACCAAGCATTTCATTTACATATCCCTTAACGGCCTGTAGTTGTTGGATATGTTCCTGGGTAATGGCTGCTGCTTCCTGTGTTGTGGACATGGTTTGCTCGGAGGTTGCAGAAAGCTGTGTAATTGCGTCCATTATTTTTTCATTTGATTGAGAGATTGCGCTGATTTTTTCATGTGTATTATTAATTTTTGCAGAAACTTCGGTAATGTTATTGCTGATATCCTGGAATGCGAGGCCGGTTTTCTGAACAAGAGCATCTTGTTGCGCGCTGACCGTATTTAGCTCCGATACCGCCCGGACAGCAGTATCTGTATCCTGCTGCAGCTGGGTTATAATAGAAGCGATATGAGCAGCAGAGGTATTGCTCTGCTCTGCCAGCTTACCTATCTCTGTGGCTACGATAGCAAAACTTCTTCCGGATTCGCCAGCGCGGGAAGCTTCGATGGCGGCATTCAGGGATAGCAGATTTGTTTGCTCTGAGATAGCTTTCATCGTATCAATTATTTTAACTATATCATTTGATTTTTCCTTTAATGCATCCATAAGAGAGTGAACATTTTGATTATTTTGTGAAAGGAGCAGGTTAGTAACATTTAATTGATGCATAGTTTCAATACCATGCTCCGCCGAGCTGCTGGTGATAGCAGCAGAAACCTTCATATCATCGGATAGCTTACTGGTCATATTAATTTGATTTTGTATTTTATCCGTCAAAGCGGTTTGCTTTTGCAGCTGCTCTGCGGTATTGACTGAACCGGACGCGATATCTGAGACAGCACTTGCGACGGTTTCGGAGGATTTTACGATTGTATCAACGGTTGTATGCACACTATGTAAATTACTGTTTAGAACTTGAGTGATATTAACAAGGTCGTCCAGCATCTTTTGCTGCCGTTCTTGACTTTCAACAGCCTGGGAGAGACTTTGTTCGGAATCCTTTTTGAAGTTTATCGAGGAATTTACTAATACGAGAATAGTTGCCGTCATAGTTGCCAGAATTGCTATTTGCAAGGAGTAATTTGTAGTAGAGGCGGGATCGGTATAGCCAGCTGCTATTCGAGAGGCAATCTGGGCAATGTTGGCGAAAATAGCAAGAGCAGATAGAACAACGATATAACGTTTGCTGTAATAGAGAGACATGGCAAGAATCCAGGGAAGAATAAAAACACTTGTGATGACATATTTACTTGACCAGAATATGAAGACCCATACTGTAAATAAGCCCGAGAATGCAATATACCTTACCATAGTTAGCATAATATTAGTAGCATTTAAAACTGTGGCCAATAGCATTGTTACAAACAGAATTGAGAATCCGATGATTGTGAAGGACAGGGATCTTCCACCTTTTAAATATTCAGATAACATTGCTGCAGATATAATCACGCCCAAAATCCATCCAATCGTTAACACATTAAAATTAGCTTTTTTTAGAAAATTACTCTCTTGCTCCATTTTGAGCTTCCTCCCATATTAGAGTTTCTTAATCTACTTATTATATCATAAAACCATATAAATCTACATAAAAATATAAGGTACATGAATTGTGTGCTAGAAGTCACTAAAATTTTATTACATGAATATAACATCCATTATTTGTAATATCAAATAATAAGATACATCAATATTGCATCAAGATTTATCATTGTTTGCCATGTGGCAATACGATATAATTCAGAAAGAGTTATAAAATCTGCAAGACTTAGAAGGAATGAAGTTTATACGTATTGCTTGTTGAATTTTCATGGATAACATCAGGAGGATTTTAAATGGAAAAACGATTAAAGGATAATGCAGGATATGTTTTATGCTATACCAGACTGCCTCAGGAAGAAGTGATTTATGCACCAAAACTTGCCTATAGCATGCATCTGGGTTTTAGCAGAGATGGGAAATACTTCCGGGATTTAAATCATAATTCAGGTATTCTGTTTGCAACGGCAACGGAGAATCCGGATGGAACCTTAAATGCCAAGAGCCTTAAAAATCCATATCTGTTCTATCAGGAGGACGGCAGCTTTGGTGTAATTGCTGTCAGAACAAAACCTTATGGTGAAATTGATCCGGAGAGCAAGGGAAAAGTACTTTTATTTACTTCAACAGATCTATTGCAATATAAGGAGATTGGTTTGCTGGATCTGAAAGGCAATTGTTTTATAGATGATGTATCCTGCCAGTATGAGGAGGAGAATAAAACCTATGTAATTAAATGGAGTGACGGCTGTGGTAATTATTTTAAGAACTCTATCGCTGATATCAACCATCTAACAGAGGCCTCTGAGCCTGAAAAAACGGAGGCGTTTGTTCTGGAGCCTGTGTATGCGGGAATTGAGGGAGTAGTGCATAGGAATGTAATTCCAGTCTCCGAGGAAATTGCGCATCGGTTGGTTTGCAAGCTTTCCGTGCCGGAAAATATCAAAATTGAACTTCCGGAGAGAATTTTTGCTCAATCAAAAGATGATCTAAAAGGGATAAAAGCCAAAGCGGTTTACAGTGACGGAACGATTGATTATAAAGAAATTGACTGGGAATTATCAAAGGTAGATTTTAACAAGCAGGGGACTTATCCGGTAAAGGGAAAGGTACATCAGGATCATTATGTATTTCCGATTGCTACCAACCGTGCAGACCCTTGCATTGCGAAATGGAAGGGTAAATATTATTTTATTGCCACCAATGACGCTGACGGAAATCATTCCTTATACATAAGAGAAGCGGATACGATTCCCGAGCTAATAGATGCAAAAGAAGCATTAATTCTCGACTCAGAAATGTATGAAGGAATAGGAGGTCTGCTATGGGCACCGGAGTTTCATATTGTGAAGGAAGATTTATATATATTCCACGGTGCTACGCCAGGAGAATTTTTCTGTGAAGAATCCCATGTGATGAAGCTTACCAGAGGTGGAAACCCAATGGTGCGGGAGGACTGGTCAAAGCCCTACAGAGTGATAAAACAGGACGGTTCTTTTTTATGTGAGGCAGGAAAAACTATTTCCCTTGATATGACTAATTTTGAGGTGAATGGGGAGTATTATGTCGCATGGTCACAGCGCCAATTCCTGCCGGTGGATCAAGGCGCGTGGATTTACCTTGCCAAGGTTGATCCGGTGGAGCCCTGGAAGTTAATCAGTGACCCGGTTGTAATAGCGAAGCCTGTTTTTGGCTGGGAAAATAACCATGTGTTTGTAGATGAAGGGCCTTTTTCTATTATAAAGGATGGAAAGCTGTTTCTGACCTTCTCCGGAGCACTGGTAGATGAAACTTATGTGGTTGGACTTCTTACAGCCGAGATAGGGGCTGACTTAATGAAGCCGGAAAGCTGGTGCAAGACAAATTATCCTATACTTACCTCCAGGAGTATTCCCGGAGAATATGGCCCCGGTCATAATGCCTATGTTATAGATGACAACGGAACCTATTGGAATACCTATCATGCAAGGCCAGGGGTAGAAGCGCCCAGATCCTCCGGTTTGCGGCGTGTACATTTCGATATCGACGGTTATCCTGTACTGGATTTACCGGAATATAAGGATTTGAACAAAAAACTTGCAGAGATAGAGATAAAAGTCATTGTAAAATAAGACAGATGGTATTAGGAGCAAGCCGATAAGCAAATGATTTGTATGAAACAAAGGAGGCAATGAATGTATAAAGAAGAACAAAATACCAGAATTTTGATATATACAAGGAAGCCCCGGGAAGAATATACACAGTCCCTGAGTAACAGTATTCATATAGCATATGAAGCAGAAACTGATAAGTTTATACCACTTAATCAAAATTATGGAATTTTATTCGCGCTGGCGACTATTAATAAGAAGGATGTAATTCAGGAAAAAGGATTAATAAATCCTTATCTATTTCGAACCATAGATGGAGGATACGGTATAGCAGCAGTCAGGGTTGACAGCGAAGGAAAGGATGATCCGGAAAGCAAAGGACATATTTTATTGTGGTTATCCAGGGATTTGATTACCTTCTGTGATTATGGCCTGGTGAAGCTAAAGCCGGATAGTTTTGTTCAGGAGGTAGTCTGCGAATATAATAAGAGTGAGGAAGTCTATGAATTTCTGTGGCAGGATGAGGCAGGTGATTGCTATAGGAACACTCTTTGCGATATATCAAGAACCGATGAAGTCTCATTGCCTGTGAAAACCAATAAAACGGTGAATAGTCATGCCAAAGTCAATTTAGAGGATATCCGGCCCGGAAATATAATTACTGTTGATACACAAACAGCAGATGCTTTGTTAAATCATTGGCTGCCAATTTATAATACACAGATTAAGGTGCCGGAGAATATAACAGTAAGTACAGCGCAGGAGCTTCTGGCAATCAGGGCTACCGCTGTTTATTCAGATGGATCAACATTTGAAAAACAGATAAAATGGGATCTGTCAGGAATTAATTTTGAGGTACCCGGTGAATATACTGTGAGGGGAAGAGTTGTACAGGAGGAATTCCCCTTTCCCCTGGCTTGCGGTTATGCTGATCCAGTCATTTTACCATGGGATAACAAATACTATTACCTTGCAACGAATGACAACGTGGATGATATCGGAATCTATGTAAGGGAGGGTAACACGAAGGAAGACTTGTTCAAGCAGGGCTTTCTGGAGAGTATTATTCTTAATACGGACGAGAGCCGGGATTTTATACAGACTTTCTGGGCACCGGAATTTCATGTAATAGGGAATGAGCTATATATTCTTTTTGCGGTTGGAGGTAAAGTATGGGGCCCGCAATGTCACATGATGAAGTTAAAAAAAGGCGGCAATATCATGCGGGCACAGGACTGGGAAGCTCCGGTACGTGTAAGAAGAGCGGATGGAACCTTCCTCACACAGGATGGAATTACGCTGGATATGACTTATTTTAAGGCAGACCAGGCATCTTATGTGGTATGGTCATACCGGAAGCATATCGGCACGGCACTTGATACGGGTTCGATGCTTTACATTGCATCAATAGATGAAAAAAATCCTTCTATTTTAACCAGTGAGCCAGTTTTGCTGACACGTCCCCTGTTTGGCTGGGAAAACATTCAGGGAACCATTAACAACGAAGGGCCGTATTCCTTAGTGACAAAGGACAAGGTTTATATTACCTATTCGGGAGGGGCAGCAGGCGGCTATACCTATGCACTGGGACTGCTTAGCATATCTAGGGGCAGCAATTACCTGGATGCGGCTGCGTGGGATAAGGCTAGTACACCGGTACTGTCTTATTACTCGATCAAAGATGTCTATGGTCCGGGCCATAACTCCTTTTTTACCGATTATGACGGTAGTGTGATGATTATGTATCATGGAGAAGTAAAGATTGCAGCCCAGGATACACGGTGTACGGGAATGCATAGGATACATTTTGATAAAAATCAGGCACCTGTTTTTAACTTATCTAAAGAGCGGGATTTGGATGCGGCACTGGCGGATATTACAATGAAAATAATTGTAAGGGGATAGGTGTTTTCTATACCTTACGTAATATAGTTCCGAAGTGTTCTTGCAGATAACATAGTTATCGTAGACAAATCATCAATTGTATAAATTTCTTTCATACACTACCCCCTATTTCTTAATATAACACTATTATAGAAAGGAAAAGGGGGTATTTTAATTTAAAAAACATCGAATTTTTCATAGCAAAAGCATAAGATCACTTTAAGAAGTTTTAAGGATAGTTGAATTAGTTGACTGCTATTTGGCAGATCCGATATTCATCAGATGAATGTTATTTCCCAGGTCAACATCATACCATACTTGGTCTTCTTTTATATGGACTGTCTGATACCAGGGATCTTTTTCATTGTAGTCCTGCAGTTTTCGATAATCAAATCCGCTAATACCAAATCCGGCGGCTGAAATTAAAATTCCTGCTAATATTAATATGCAGCTTATGCGTGTACATTTTCTTTTATAATTTTTTATCTTCATCTGATCACCACTTTCTTTTTAAATAAGGATACTAACTTTACTGTAAAATTCCTGGATATAACGATGAACTTTTTTGTTAATAAAACAGCTAAGGCTCCCAGTAAAAAGGATATTCCGATAGATGCTATGGAAGTACCGAGCTGTATCAAACCGAGGGGCAAATTCTTTGCAAGAACAAAAGGAGTACCAATTACTCCAACAATTGAGGAAGCAAGGAAACCGACGCAGCCGGCACCAGCTACAAATGGAACGCACCAGATTACTACATAGGCTGAAAATACAAGCAGCAGAAACGCCAGGAGAAAACTGCCCCAAAGCGGAAAACCAATTACGATGAATATCATATTAAGAATTTTACTTCCGCCGGAGGGAAATTCGAATTTAATGCTATTATAGTTATTGAGCAGGTCATCGGCAATTTTTTCCGGAGTGCCTATTTTATGAATGGCATCCTCTTCTGTTAAACCGTTTTCTATATAATCATTTATCATTTCTTCATAATAAACAATAAATTTATTCTTTTCAGCACTATCCATTTTTTTTAAGTAATAGAACAACTTATTTAAAAATTCTGTTTTATTCATGATCACACGCTCCCTTAATAAAATAATAAATTTTCATTACCTGCTGCCACTCCATTAAAAATTCATTCATATAGATCCGCCCCTGTTCTGTTATTCGATAATATTTTCGTAAACGGCTGTTATGTTCGACGGAATAGGTTGTTAGATAAGAGGCAGATTCAAGTCTTTTCAGTATCGGATAGAGTGTTGATTCTGATATATCGATGCAGGTTGATATATCTTTAATAATCTGATAACCATAAGAATCTGATTTAGCCAATACCGCAAGCACGCAAAACTCGAGCATACCTTTTTTTAGTTGAATATCCATATTGTACCTCCTTATACGGTATACTATACTATACGTAGTATGATGTGTCAACTGGTATTTTAACTTTAAATGGGCTAAAGTATTTCGAGCGTTGAAATGGAGAGTAAGCTATTGTATAATGGTTCCCATAAATGATGGAAAGAGCCATACGTAACATAGGGTTATCCGGACTAAGTTTTAGGATGTCCTATTGAATATACCGGAAGATATGAGGTAGAATATGATTTTTGATACACATGCACATTATGATGATGAAGCTTTTGAGGAAGACAGAGAAGAACTTCTTATGAATTTACCCCATCAGGGAATTGGAGCAGTTGTTGATGTTAGCTCCTCCATTCATTCGGTGGATAAAGTGCTGGCACTGGCGGATCAATATCCTTATTTTTATGGAGCTGTCGGAATTCATCCGAGTGAGACCGCGGACCTTAGTGAAGAATGTTTCCGGTGGCTGAAGGAAAAGGCAGAACATCCGAAGAATGTAGCCATAGGTGAAATTGGTCTGGATTATTACTGGGATACTCCGAGCCGTGAAATACAAAAGCTTTGGTTTGCACGCCAGATGGAGCTGGCAGGAGAGCGAAAGCTCCCGCTGATCATTCATAGCAGGGATGCGGCAAATGATACCTATGCAATGATGAAAGAAGCGAAGGCGGAAACAATTGGAGCAATCATTCATTGTTATAGCTATGGAATAGAACAGGCAAGACAATATCTGAACATGGGTTTCTACCTGGGAATTGGAGGGGTAGTTACTTTTACAAATGCAAAAAAGCTGAAGGAAGTTGTAGAATATGCGCCTCTGGAACAGCTGGTGCTGGAAACAGATTGCCCTTATCTATCACCGGTACCGAACAGGGGCAAGAGAAACAGCTCGCTAAATCTTATCTACGTAGTAAAAGAGATAGCCAGAATTAAGAACATGGATTATGATATGGTTGTAAAAGTAACAGAAGAAAATGCCAGAAAATTCTATCGAATCTATGAATAAGAATTATCACTAATAAGTACGAAATCCGGTTTTTGAACAAGAGATTAGGAATAATAGCAAGGAATACTTTTTCAATAAGATTTATGCACAGGAAACAAGAGAGTGTGCTTTAGATCTGTGATTGGACATATTATGGTTGATACTATATGAATTATGAGAAAAAAATAATAAATGCAGGAAGGTGAAGAAGGAGTGAAGCACTTTTACTCCCTGTATACTAAGCTTGCGCAGAAATGTGAGGGAAAATATGGCTGATTTGGGAAATCCCAAAAATACAATTGAGATTTTAAATAAATATAAGTTTATCTTTCAGAAGAAGTTTGGACAAAACTTTCTGATTGATACACATGTACTGGAGAAAATCATAAAGGCAGCAGATATTACGAAGGATGATTGCGTGCTTGAAATTGGTCCGGGAATTGGAACGCTGACCCAGTATTTATGTGAAAATGCGAGAGAAGTGGTTGCAGTTGAGATTGATAAAATGCTGATACCGATCCTTGCTGATACTTTATCGGATTATGATAATGTCACAGTAATCAATCAAGATATCCTAAAATATGATCTGAATGCATTCGTAATGGAAAGAAATAACGGAAAACCGATAAAGGTAGTGGCCAATTTGCCCTATTATATTACAACGCCAATTATTATGGATTTGTTTGAACGGCATCTCCCTCTTATTAATGTAACGGTAATGGTGCAAAAGGAGGTTGCAGACCGAATGCAGGCATCACCGGGAAGCAAGGATTATGGCGCTTTATCACTGGCTGTGCAGTATTATGCGAAACCATATATTGCGGCAAATGTCCCTCCCAACTGCTTTATGCCTCGTCCAAATGTAGGATCTGCAGTAATTAATTTGAGCCTGCATGAAAAACCGCCGGTCATGATAACGGATGAAAAACTGCTGTTTCGCATCATCCGCGCTTCCTTTAACCAGCGACGCAAAACTTTAGTGAACGGACTAAATAACTCAGCAGAGCTTGATTTTACCAAGGAGCAAATCGTACAAGCTCTGCAAGCTTTGCATATTTCTGAAAATATCAGAGGCGAAGCCTTAACGCTGGAACAGTTTGCTGCTCTGGCGAACCAATTGCTTATCTCTTAACTTCAGAAAACATACAAGTCAATAATCGATTTCCCGCTATAAATATCATAAGGCCCTCTAGCAAGCTCACAAAATAGAAATGGTGCGAACTCCCGACAGAGAATTTATAACCAATATGGGACAAGTGCTTATGTATAGTAATAAAGGAGCTGCCACCGGAATATATTTAAAGGAAAATGATACAACCTGTAGTACCGGTGGAAAGTGAGGGAGTGAATTTTGGCTGATTATAAAAGAATGGTTTCGTATATGTATCAATATGAAGGTGGCGAAAAGAAGAAAAATGTAGGATTTTCCAGAGTCGAAGCAAAAGGCGGTCAATGTAAAATAACTTTGCATATGCAGATGCTTGGCCAATTGGACAGTATCTTTCCGATCTACTTAATCCAAAGAGGAGGCAGTAATTTAGAATTAATATACCTGGGAGATGCTGTCTTAAAAAATCAGATCATGGATAGTAAGCTGACGGCTGATGAAACTAATATTATGGGAACGGGATTTCAACTATCCGATATGGGGGGACTTCTGCTCTTTTTGAATGATAATGTTTTTTTCGCAACGGAGTGGGATGATAAACCGATTGTAATGCAGGAGGTTTTGGAGGCGCTAAAACCAAGGGATAAAAGAGCGCAGAAGGTACAGGGAGGGGCTTCTTCCAAGTTTCGGGCTACCAGCACTTTGGAAGAGACTCCGCAACAAATGACGCTGAAAGAAGAATTAAGTATTCCAAAGTATAAGCTTCCAGGCGGTTGGAAGATGGTGGAGAGACTTCAGTATGAAACAGTACGAAATACAGAACAGGAAAATCAAAACAGTCTGCTTCAGTATATATTAAACCAGGTAAACCACGATGCAGATAATACGAATGCAGAGCAAACAGGGTCAGAACAAAAGATGCTGGAACAGGACATGAACCTTGATAGGACAATTAAGACACCTCATGAGCATAAGGTGTATTCGTCAGCAGACAGTGTTGATGTAAATAGTAATAGCAGCATAGAAGAAAAGATAGATGAGAACATAGATGAGAATATAAAACAATCTCTGGATGAAAATAGAATCTCTTCTACGGAGCAGGAATTAGATAGAATGGATATGGATGGTTTGAATACTGTTGATCAGGACGTAAACAAAGCAGAGAATCTGATTGCGATAAGAATTCTGGAAAGTCACCAGCGCATTTATCCATTTGAGGACAATGAAGTGCTTCAATGTGTAAAGATTGAACCGAAGGATATCGAATTACTGCCTAAAGAAATCTGGCCTTACAGCAGTAATAGTTTTCTGATGCATGGATACTATTGTTACCATCACCTGATTTTTGCAAAAATGAAAACACATACCGGCTTTCGGTATGTACTTGGAATTCCAGGTATATATCATAACAGAGAACAATTTATGGCAAGAATGTTCGGATTTGAATGTTTTAAATCAATTAAAAGAAGAGAACTGAAGCAGGGTGATTTCGGTTACTGGTATATGCCGGTCTGCTTCTAGATCAACAGTCTATCGGATTAATCAGTACATATCGCCGGTGGTCTTCCCAATTACCGTTTACTCGGGCATAAGAGCAGGATAGTCCCTCATACTGGAAGCATAGGTGTTTTATCAAACGCAGGGAAGGTTTATTGTTCTCCATGATATAGGCTTCAATCCGATGCATATGATATTCTTCAAAGATGATTTCAATACACCGGTTGATACTTTCGGTAGCATAGCCCTGGTGCAGGTGCTTTCTATCAAATTTGTATCCTAGGATACAGCTTCTGTAAGGCTCGTGGAGGATATTCTGAAAGCAGATGCTTCCAAGGATTTCATTTGGAAATTCCTTTGCAAATACCCAGAATCTTATCAGCTTTCCTTCTGTCATAAGATTATTCTCTGCGGTAAGCAGGGCTTTTTGATAGGAGAAGGAATAAAAATTCTCCTCTCTTTTGGGTTCCCATGGTTCGAAATGATCCTTGTTTTCTTCATAAAAAGTCAGCACCCGGGCTGCTTCATTTTTATGTAAATTTTTAAGAAGCAGCCGGTCTGTTTCATATATTCTCGACATCTCATTCTCCATTTCTGCGCAGGATCTGTGCATATTCCAAGCGGATAACCAGAGTGCCTTGCCACAGCCTGCGGCGTAGACTCTATCCTTTATTCCACTCCGCGCAGCGATACTTGTTCCACAAATGGAACAAGAAGATCAACAAAGCCATTTAAAGTCTCCTTGGAATGACTGCTTAGTCCTGGAACCAGGATATCATCGGAATCTTTATAATCTTGCAGATAGTAGGCTTTAGCCCCCCTAATCCACTCTCCGATCGAGAGCATATCCTGCGCAGTATGCAATTCCCTGACAACCGTAGTACGGAATTCATACGTAAGCGTAGAGGATAAAAGGAAGGAAATGCTTTCCTCAATCTGTTTCAGATTAAGATCCGTAATGCCTGCGGTCATAGAATATTTTGCTTTGGAATTTTTAACATCCATAGCAACATAATCAATCAGTTTTTCCTGATAAAGATATTTTATGATGTCTGGTTTTGTACCGTTCGTATCTAGCTTCACGAAATATCCAAGTTCTTTCAAACTTCGTATAAAATCAGGTAATTCAGGAGATAGCGTAGGCTCACCGCCGCTGATACAGACACCTTCTAATACATTCTTTCTTCTTGCTAGAACAGATAGAACCTCTTTGGAAGAAATTACCGGTTGGGAAGCGGGATCATTGACCAGTGAAGCATTTTGGCAGAACGGACAGCGCATATTACAACTGCCTAAAAATATTGTGGCAGCAAGATGTCCCGGATAATCGAGCAGAGTAAGCTTGTTAAAGCCGTGTATCTGCATGTTGTCACCTCCAATTAATAATTATTTTTGGATCTAATTGTCAAAAGACTGATCAAGGTTATGTAGATTAAAACGGGTGCTTATATAGTCATCCAGCAAATCATTTTTAGGCTTTTGGAATTCGAATCCACTTTAGGTAATAGCGAATGCAAGAATTATATTAATTGTGTACACAGAAAGTATATGTTCCGGACCGGAAGGTAAGCGCAAGGAGCGCTGGAATATATACTTTGTGCGCATACAATTTAATAGTTACGGAATTATCTAATTATGTTACAATAATAATATAAGTAACTATAACAGATTATTCCGGAGTAGTCCAGAAAAGGAACACCAAAAAAATGACAGATGAAAAATATATGAAAGAAGCTTTGAAACAAGCCCGTAAAGCATATCGGCTCGGAGAGGTTCCGATTGGATGTGTCATTGTTTATCAGGATAAAATAATCGGCAGAGGATATAATAAGAGAAATACAAAAAAAACAACGCTGGCGCATGCAGAACTGCTCGCAATAGAGAAGGCAAGTAAAACAATGGGTGACTGGCGGCTGGAGGATTGTACTTTGTATGTTACGCTGGAACCTTGTCAGATGTGTTCCGGTGCAATTGTACAGGCCAGGATAAAGAAGGTTGTTGTAGGAACGATGAATCCGAAGGCAG
Source organism: Bacillota bacterium (assembly GCA_023418475.1). Lineage (GTDB taxonomy): Bacteria > Bacillota > Clostridia > Lachnospirales > Lachnospiraceae > Mobilitalea. Next base: position 145,947 of record JAEZZO010000002.1, on the reverse strand, counting down.
GTTGTGCTGGTTCTATTCTAAACCTTCTGCAGATGAAAGAGTTTAACCATCAGGTTGAACTGCAAATTGGAGTACTTGAACAGGAATGTAGTGATGTTCTACAATCTTTTTTTAAAGATTTAAGAATTCGTAACAAAATGGAAAAGCATTGTACTTGACATTGCGGCTAAAAAATTATATACTTTGCATACAGCTTTTAGCTGATATGAAACAGGCGATGATATAACAGTATGCCTGATAAAAATAGTCATAAAGTTTCCGTGCAGCCGGGGAGATAGCGGTGCCCTGTACCTGCAATCCGCTACAGCAGGGGTGATGTTCTGCCCAGGGTGACTCACTGTAGGGCCGCCCCTTATAAGTGATGTTGACGTTTGGGTCTTGCGCAACAGGAATTTGTGAACCGTGTCAGGTCAGGAATGAAGCAGCACTAAGCAAAATCTCCTGTGTGCCGTAAGGATGCCTGAACCGAGTTAACTGTAAGGGTAACGCTTATGGTAAGCATTCAAAGCAGAGCGCACGGAATTTAATAGATTGTAATGATTGGAGAAATGCTTATGGCATTTCTTTTTTTTATTACATAGGAAAGTTCGTCATAGTAATAAGTATTTTGTACTATATCTTGAAAATACGACACATTTATCTTCCTGAAATATTAAATATACTATATAATAAAATAAAAATGGATTATTAGGCGGTGTAAGTATGGAAGTGAAAATAAATCCAAACGCAGTAAATCAATTTCTAAAAGGTACGGATATCTATACAGAAGGCGAATTTGTTTCCAGTGTTGCCATGATTGTAAAAGGCCGGGTTATGATACATAATGATGGTGCCAGACTTATTCTGGCGTCCGGTACATTTCTGGGTATACATGATTTATATATGGGGAAATACCAGAGTACTTATACGGCTTATGATGATGCATTAATCTATGTTTTTCCGGCCAGCCGTGTGGAAGATCTGGAGAAAATATTATCTGTGAATAAAGATTATCACGGTTTTATGGTAGCATCTTTTTACAAAATTATATATGAGCTGGATCAAATTTATCATGGACTGATGAAGCAGGGATCAGAGATCTTTCAGTTTCTTACAGGGACTTATCATGATTATCTGGAATCTGCACAACAAAGAGAACTCAAGGTACTAAAATCTGACCGGATAGATGCCTTAAATCCTTTGGAAAGTGATCTGGATCTGATAAGTGACCGGATTGCTTTCTACTGTGAATGTAGGGATGTTCCCATGGATGCGGTGAAGTTATTTTATTCTTATGGAAATATGGTAACAATGTATCAGATAGAAGATCAGGTTGGAGTGGTTAATCAACAGATAGAGGTATTAAAAGATCTTGCCGGTGAATTTGCTTTGATGACACAGTGTCTGGTGGATGAGACCAAAACCTGTCTTTTCCATTTAATTATAGATACATCAACAGAAACAGATAATATTTCAGGTATGGAATTATTGGATATTATGGATAATATCATTGATAAAGTGAATAAAGCAGAACATTTTGCGGATAAAATGTTGGGAATTATACTAAAGGCGAATCGTGCAAAGATGGAGGAAGGCTATCACAAATTATTGACAGGCGGTATCACTGGCAGTGTTAGTGAGGAAGAACGTTTTCGGTATTCTAAGGAGGATTCTCAGAAGGCACTGACAGAGCTGAAGAATTCATTTGACAAAATACTAGAATATGCAGGAATAGAAATGGACAAAGCAGAAGCTATGAAGACGATTATGTCAGATTTTGTTCAACTGCGTGATAAATATTCCGCTGATAATTCAATTAGAACGCTTCGACGCAATCTGGCAGAAAATCATTATTTTATCTATAAACAGGTTTTCTTAAGAGCATATAAGGAAAAAACCCCTTCCAGAATGATTGATCTCTTTCTAAAATACGGCTTCGCAGATGACAGGCTATTAACGAATGAACAGATGCTTTCCTTGTATTTTCTGAAGGAGGAGAAGTGTCAGTATACCTGTAATGTGTATGATATAAAAGAGTGGCTGACTCTGATCTATGAAGGTAAGAGGGAACCTTCCAAGAATGAATTTGATCAGGAATATTCGGAGATGCTGAGTGACATGAAAAAGCAGGGAAAATTAACAGATAAGGAAGCTGCGGAATGGCTCGCTGATCCAGAGAAGAGACTGGAATATGAAATAAAAAATATGTTTCGTTATAACAACCGTACGACTAGCGGACAGATTGCAAGCTTTGTTCCGGTATTGCATAAAGACCAGTGGTCGGGCAGCATAGAACGAATACTGGTTACTTCTTCAAAGATTAATCAGATTATTTCAGATATCATGAAGACAGACTACTCTGTATTTGACCGAGAAATTCTGTATGTTAATAAAGAGATGAATATCGTTAAGGAATATATCGTAAAAAGAGTATATCCGGATATTATACTCATGCCCAACATCGGCAGCAATGCTATCATGTGGCAAGAGATATCAGGGAAAAGAAGAGATACGGCTGGGAGATTTATGCTTCCGATTTTTTCGGAGGCCAACCTCAAAAATCTGATGATTCAAATCGTTGGACGTTATCGTTGGGAACTTTGCCGTACGATAGAAGGAGCTTCCTGGAATGACATAAAACGAAAGTCGCTTACTTCCGAATATTCGGATTATCTGCAATTTTACCGTAAAAATAAAGAACTTTCTGAAGAGAAAAAGGAAAAAATTAAATTACAAATTCAAAAAGGTCGGAACAACAGCAGAGAAATTTTTGTTCTGGATTATGAGCAATGGATTAATTATGAGGCAATTGGTGCTATAAAATTGAACAAAATAGTGAGAGAACTTATGGCGACATATTGTCCGTTTTCGAAGGAACTTAGAGAGCAGCTAAAGTTGCAGCCACTATTCGAAGAGGCAATGATAAGATTTCAGCGGGACAGGCTTAAGAAAATACGTGAAATTGAAGGTAGATATCGTCTTCTCCAGAAAGAAATGATAAAATTAACACCGGAACTCATTGAAACACTTGATTATTATCGTAATTTATAATATAAATAGATGGCATAAGAAGTTATTTTAGAAACGTATCATATCCGTTCATAAGTATATAATTGCACCGGATTTTTTACGCAGGCAGTAGCTGTTATTTTACAGAGGAGGTTCAATCATGGGACACTATAAGTATATAGTGAAAACTGAAGAGATGAGAAGAAAAATGGAAGAGGGCGACCTGCTGTCAGCACAAAAAATTCTTGATACAATAGAGATTAAGAAAGTAAAGAACCTATCTGATCTGGGTTTTATGGCAGAGGTTCTAACTCAAAATGATAGGTTTGAGGAAGCTGCTCAAATTTATGAGAGAATTTATGAAACCACGAAAACAAGAAGAATTCTTGGAAAGCTAGTAGATAATTCAATTCAAAGAAGCAATGCACAGGATGCAGAAAGATACCTGGAAGAGTATCAAAAAATTGTTTCCGACGATTTTGACAGCTGCATATTTCGTTATAGGATAGATAAAATCAAAGGGGCATCCTATGAACAGATGATAAAGTCCCTGGAAGCCATTAAGTTAATTGAGTACACCGAAAAATGGGCTTATGAATTGGCAAAGGTATATTATAAGGCAGGAATGGATAAGGAATGTGTCAAGGAATGTTCTGATATTATTTTATGGTTTGCAGATGGAGTTTATGTAGAGAAGGCGAAAATGCTTCGTTCCTATTTTATGGGAGAAACCGATAAGGAAAAGATAATGGAAGAATTGAAACGCAGGTCTGATGCGGCAAATGATACGAATGCAGAGAAAGTGGATACTGAAACAGAACCGAGCAAATATGACGTGCCTGCTGAAAACGAATCCGAGAATACCCAGGAGGCTGTTACTACCGGTACAGAAGTGATTGAGGAGTATAGGTCAGAAGAACTGGAATACGGACTCAGTCAGGAGATTGCTGATATCATGATGGATCAGGAAGATGGCCATGAACCGGCAGAGGCAGAAGAGGACTATGAAGGTGTGGCAATGAAAGAAGAAGCGGAAGAACCGGAGGAACTGCTGTATGAGGAAGATGGGGCAGAAGAGGACCGGCTTTTATATGAGATGGAGCAGGAGCTTGGAATAGAAATTACAGAGATATTTGGAGATTTTTTACCAATTGTAAAAGAGCAGCTGCTGAAAGACCTTAAGCTTGTTATGCGGGATGAAAAAGCAGTATTTTTAACCATTACCGGTCCGTCAACCCTAGAAAATATTGAGTTGGCAAAGGACTATGCACTGTTTCTAAGCAAAGCAGGCAAGATTACCTCATCTAAAGTAGCAAAGATCACTGCTGAAAAATTAAACAGAATAGATCTGAATGAAAAAAAGAATACACTCCGAAGCTGTTGTATGATAGTTGAGGAGGCAGGAAAGCTTAAACCGACTACGATTGAACGGGTGAAAAGGCTGGCAGCTCATTTTAAAGGAGATTTTGCAGTAGTTCTGGAAGATCGGAAGAATAACATGATCAGACTTTCCAGGGAATATTCTCCACTCACGGATTTGTTTGTTCATCGAATAGATCTGCCTGCTAGAAGAGAATAAAGTTTGGGCTGCAAAGTTTTGCAGCCCAAATATTTTTATACCTTAAATTGTATGGTTATTTCATTTTTTAGAGATTGACCGCGCTTGGATTTTACATTGGCAGTAACATGTAAGAGATAGGATTCATTCTTGGTATAAGGAGCCAGCGGTTCAATCTCGATACAATTTTCAATTGTATCATAACGGATATTGGTGGGAAGTGGTATTTGATTTAAAGAAGTTACGTATAAGTTGCGATTGTTAATGGTGGAGGGATTAAGAGGTGCTGTGAATTTAATCCTCCAGACAAAGCTACCGGTCTTAAATTTAAGATCCTGTTTTACGAGGTTTTTCGCATTTCCACTGACAGATTCAATCGTTATGAAATTAGAAGCCATTCATTCATCTCCATCCATGGAATAATTAAGTGTTATTTCGTACCTATTATTTATATCGGAGTTTTTTTGATATGTCTTAATAATTTCAGGAATAAAAATGATGGATATTAATATGGAAAATAATAATTGGTATTTATATAAATTGTGATATTAATGTAAGAAAATAATGCTCCCATAAGGTATATTGGTTTGTATTTCCTATATAAACATGTTGCAAGATATGAATATAATAAGATAAGTGATATAAAATATATCTATAGAGAAGTACTTCATAAGTATTGAATTAAAATGATCTGCTAATTTGAAAAAACAATTTACAAACCGGCACATTGTGGTATAATCAAATTGGCTAATGAGAATTTAACAAATAATTTACTGTTTTTATATGCAAAATCAACAAACTGAGGTTCGATAAAATAGAGGTGCGCAATGGAGCAATATATTATAAAAGGTGGTAAGCCGCTTATTGGGGAAGTAACAATAAGTGGTTATAAAAACGCGGCACTTGGGATTATAGCAGCGGCGGTTATGACAGACGAGACTGTTAAAATAGAGAATGTTCCGGATGTTAAGGATATAGATGTTTTATTACAGGCGATTGAGGACATTGGGGCTAAGGTTGATCGTATCAATTATAGTACGGTTAAAATAAACGGAAGTAGAATTAATTCTGTTGATGTGGAATTTGATTATGTAAGAAAGATTCGAGCTTCCTATTATCTGGTAGGAGCACTTCTTGGAAAATATAAAGGAGCTGCGGTAGCACTTCCTGGCGGCTGCAATATCGGCAGCAGACCATTTGATCAGCATATAAAGGGCTTTGAAGCATTGGGAGCATCTGTTAAAATTGAACATGGTTCTATATGTGCAAACGCGGAACAATTAAATGGGGCACATATTTATTTTGATGTCTCCAGCGTTGGAGCAACAATTAATGTAATGTTGTCTGCATGTTTGGCAGATGGTCTTACGATTCTTGAAAACTCAGCAAAAGAGCCTCATGTAGTTGATGTTGCTAACTTTTTAAACAGTATGGGAGCAAATATTAAAGGAGCCGGTACGGATGTGATTCGTATAAAGGGTGTACCTAAGCTGCATGGCTGCGAGTATTCCATTATTCCGGATCAGATAGAAGCAGGAACTTTTATGTTTGCAGCAGCTGCCTCCAAGGGAGATATTACAATCAAAAATGTGATACCGAAGCACCTTGAAGCATTTACAGCGAAGCTGTTGGAAATCGGAGCGGAGGTAGAAGAGTTTGACGATGCCGTCAGAGTAAAGGCATCCGGAAAGTTAGGTAATTCTCATGTGAAAACTCTGGTATATCCAGGATTTCTTACCGATATGCAGCCTCAGATGACGACTCTTCTTGCAGTCTCAAAGGGAACAAGTATTGTTACGGAAAGTATATTTGAAAACCGTTTCAAATATGTAGATGAACTTTCCCGAATGGGGGCAAATATTAAGGTTGAAAGTAATACTGCAATTATTGATGGAGTAGATAAGCTTACGGGAGCAGTAGTTTCAGCACCTGATTTACGTGGAGGTGCCGCACTGGTGATTGCAGGCTTAATGGCAGAAGGCTATACTGTAGTGGAAAATGTGGAATTCATAGAGCGTGGATATGAGAAGCTGGAATTTAAAATGCAGCAATTGGGTGCGGCTATGGTTAAGGTAGATTCAGAGGATCTGAAGGCGATTAAGAAATTTAAGCTAAAAGTGGGCTGATTTGAATAAAAAAGGAATATGGATCAAGCTGCTGCTGATTAGGTTGATTGGCGCAGTTTTTTTCTGTAAATAAAAATAGAAGCTGCGACAGCTTCTATTTATTTGTTGTTAGAAAAGTATATTCTAAGTGATAATTATATGCTTATATGATTATACCAAAGATGTTATAGATAGATCACGTTGCCGGGTAAGATCAATGTAAGTTTCACCGGACTTGATAACAGGTCTGGATAATTCCAGTTTATTGATAAATACGATTTCACCGCTGGTACCATTATTTAGCTTAACCGTATTATGGATATATGTCTGAGTAATACCTTCCAGGAAGGTCATAATAAAATGAGGGTCATATTTCGTATAACCTTCATTCTCAAAGATACTGACTACTTCAAAGGGACATAAAGGTCCTCGATACACTCGGGCACAGGTCATTGCATCGTATACATCGGCAATTGCCACAAGCTTCGCAAAAGGATCAATCTGTTCACTATAAAAACCGTAAGGATATCCGCTGCCATCGCATCTTTCATGATGCATAAGTGCAGAATGCTTAATTCTTGCATCGATTTTTTTACTTTTTAGAAGATTATAGCCTCGTATTGTGTGAGTTTTGATGGTAGAAAATTCTTCTTCAGATAGCTTTGCAGGCTTCGTAATAATCTGGGAGGGAATCATCAGTTTTCCTAAATCATGCATTAAACCACAAAGGGTAAGAACCTCTAAATCCTTTTTCGAAAATTCCAGCCATTTTCCGATCACATTACAAATCAAAGCAACATTAAGGCTATGAACATAAGTAGTATCGTCATACTGCCGGATACAATGAAGCATATGAAACAGCTCAATGCCTGTATCACATTTGAGTAAAATATCCTGGGTTTCAGCCAATAGCCTCTCTGTTTCAATATCCTTCTGTGTTTTCACGAAGGAATCAATCGATTCTTTGAAATTATTAACAGTATTCTGATAAGCCAGATGAAAACGCTGAAAACCTTCACTCTCTCTTAACTTCTCGTAGTATGTCTGATTATCAAATACGTCCGTCTCGTTCTCGGTAGGAATATTTAATATGAAGAGATCCAAAATAGAGTAAAATTCGAGTCTTGTAATGATTTTATCAGTTAATGTTGTACCTTTTACAATTACAAGATGGTTGTCTTTGGTATAGACATCATCAGCAACAATCATACCGGGTACGGCTTGTTTTATTAAAATATTTCTATGTTCCATAAAAATATGTTACCGTAAAACAACTACGGAACTCCTTTCCAGAATACGTTACACTGATATCATACAAGCTAGTAAACTCTATAAGAAGAGTATATGGTTAATTTGTGTGAAAGTCAATCTCGGTTATAGGGAAATATATACTATTTACACAATTCTAATTTTTGTTAATACAATATTTTATTATCCCGTACTGTTTTTTGTAAATAGTGATTAAGTGGTTATCAATCGAAGCTACTGTTTCTCTGGTCGAAAAAAAACGCTTGACGAATAAAAGTTTTCGTTATATTCTATTGATATTAAGTTAGACAAAAAATATTATATATTACCATTTCTCTTATTCAGAGTGACGGAGAGTAAAGGCTCTATGAAGTCACGGCAACCCCTGGAACGGAAGGTGCCAACCTGAGCGAGTAATCGAGCAATAAGAGGGTTTGATTAGAAGAGTTATCAAGTCCGCAGTTGCGGGCTTATTTTTTTGTTCGATGTGGAAGGTAATATTGAAGCGGCCAAAGGAAGCAGCTTTAAACAGTAACGACTTAATGAAAAATATAGGAGGTATATTATGCAAAAAAGATTATTTACATCAGAATCAGTGACAGAAGGACACCCGGATAAAATATGTGATCAGATTTCAGATTCTGTATTGGATGCTTTATTAGAGCAAGATCCGATGAGCAGAGTTGCTTGTGAGACAGCTATTACAACAGGTTTAGTACTTGTTATGGGTGAGATTACAACACAAGGTTATGTGGATATTCAGAAAATTGTAAGAGATACCATCAGAGAAATCGGTTATGATAAATCGGAATATGGATTTGATGCCAATACCTGTGGAGTAATCGTGGCTCTTGACGAGCAATCCAGGGATATTGCGATGGGTGTTGATACCGCATTTGAAGTGAAGGAGCATCTTACACAGGAAGAGGAACTTTCCAAAATTGGTGCCGGAGATCAGGGTATGATGTTTGGCTATGCAACCAATGAGACCGAAGAATATATGCCGTACCCGATTTCATTGGCTCATAAGCTTACAAAAAAGCTTACAAGCGTCAGAAAAGAAGGAATACTAAATTATCTTCGTCCGGACGGTAAATCACAGGTTACTGTTGAATATGATGATGAGGGTAAGCCAATCCATCTGAATGCGGTAGTACTTTCAACACAGCATGGAGATGAGGTAAGCATAGAACAGCTTCGCAAGGATATTAAGAAATATGTACTAGATCCTGTTCTTCCGGCTGAGCTGGTGGATGAAAAGACCAAATTCTTTATTAATCCTACCGGTCGTTTTGTAATTGGTGGACCAAACGGTGATAGCGGATTAACCGGCAGAAAAATCATAGTGGATACTTACGGTGGATATGCAAGACATGGCGGCGGAGCTTTTTCCGGAAAGGACTGTACCAAGGTAGATCGTTCTGCTTCCTATGCAGCACGCTATGTTGCTAAAAATCTTGTGGCGGCTGGATTGGCAGACCGTTTGGAGATACAGGTTTCTTATGCAATCGGTGTTGCGGAGCCAACCTCTATTATGGTGGATACTTTTGGAACCGGCAGGCTATCCGAGGAAGAACTGGTAGCAATTATCCGCAGACATTTCGACCTTCGACCGGCCGGCATAATTAAGATGCTTAATCTTAGAAGACCGATCTACAAGCAGACGGCAGCATATGGTCACTTCGGAAGGCTGGATCTTAACCTTCCCTGGGAGGAGACGGATAAAGCAGGCGAGCTGAGCAAATACCTTTTATAAGAGGCATAACGGTAAGCGCCTCTAAGCTTATACAATGAAATAGTTACTTTATAGTAGGGTGTATCAAAGTTTTCAACTTGTCTTATCATATGCGGAGAAATGAGTTCTCTATTCTGAGCATATTGCAGTCATTATTGAAAATCAACTTTTGGTACACCCCCTTGTATTTAGCAGGAAAAATGATCGTATTCACTGCCGGTTTTAAGTTCTCTCCAACTGAAACCACTTTCATCGTATATCATGTAGCTATGGCAGCTATTCTCTTTTGGTATCGATATGGAACCGGGGTTTAGGTAGATATAATTTTCATGCACTGTGCATTTGGGAACATGAGTGTGTCCGCATAGAAGTATAGCTTCGCTTTGAAGAGGGGGAAGATTACTTTCATTATATTGATGACCATGTGTGGCATAAATTTGATGTGCGCCTGTCATAATGAGAGCGTAGTCCGCCATAATCGGGAATTCTAAAACCATCTGATCCACTTCGGTATCACAATTTCCACGTATACATAATATTTGATCCTTCATTTCATTTAAAATATGGATAACCTGTTTTGGCGCGTAACCAGGCGGAAGATCATTACGGGGACCATGGTATAGCAGATCTCCCAGTAGAATAAGTTTGTCGGCTTCTTCCCGGTGATATGCTTCCGTCATGAGCTTGCAAAAGTTATAGGAACCGTGGATATCTGAGGCTATCATTAATTTCATGTCTTTTCTCCGTTTCTGCGCTGCTTTCCAGTCCTGAAGATTTATTGACGGCTTATCTGTGAACAGCGCAGGCACAAATTAGCCGAAAGAATACCATTCAATTGAGTTGTGTTGTTTATATTCTTTTGTAAACATAATACGATTTGTTATTCACACATCAGGATTATTTTGTGGATAAAGCATCTGAAAAATCCTTCCCACGTGGATAATAATGATTTTATCATATTTTTTTCCCAAGCTCTACAGTACTGCTCAGATTTTTTTATGAAATTTAATTTACAGTAATGCCGAAATTGAAAACCCATAAAGGGATACAAAAAAGAGTGAAGATAACCGGCAGCGGAAAGATAAAAAGAACACATGCGAATACGCTGCATAATGCAGGAAGTAAAACGAATAAGCAAAAGCGAAGATTACATTCGCCGGCTTATGCCTCAAGTGCAAATGCTGCAGTGATCAAAAAGATGTTGCCTTATGAGTAATTACTAAGTAATGAATATTGCTTAACGCTTAATTTCAAATTCTCACCTTTATCCCTGTTAGAAGCAGTAAAAAGAGGCCGATACCTATATAACATTATAGGTATTGGCCTTTTATCCATCTATGGATCGACTTAGTTATCTCTCTTTTCCTTTCTTGTTTTTACAAGAAAAATAATACCAATTATGGATAAGGAGAAAAATATAAATAGAATGAAATTCGATTTGGGTGCACTGGCAATAAAAACACTGGTTGGGCCATCAGCACCTCCTATGATACCGATGGAGGCAGCGGAAATATCCTGCTTTAGGCAATGCGTGAAATAAAAGGGCAAAATAAAATAAAATCCAGAGTAAAAGACAGTAATAATTGATGAGATAATGGTTACTAGAGTTACAATTTTTCTTCGAGCTTTCATTTTTTTATTCTCCATTTCTACATTTGTTTTTGTACATTTAGGCTTTGCACAATGATACCAATTAAACGGTCAATTTTCATAAGCTACTCCTTTGTCTCTCTGAAAATTAATATCTGCTTTTCTTGCCTGGGCACAGAGCTGCTGCCTGGGAATTTTATAGGTTTTTCCATTTCTTACAAACACGGATCCAAGCTGGCGGAATTCAAAGCTGACATTGCTACGAATGCATTGTTCCCGGATACTTAGCACCCAGTCATAGGAAAGCGGCCGGACATTACTGCCGGATTCCCCTCCTACAATAACGCTCTCTATATTTTCATCAAGATAAGGTGAAAGATGAATACTCTCCAGCATTGGCTGAATAGTTATCATTTTATGTGGAATTGGTAATTGTGTAAAAACAGCGAGCCTTGCATCGGTACGAAGTTGATTCTCAACCGTGCAGCAGACAGTTACATGTTCATAACCCTTTGGATAATCCTCGGGCAGACTTACCGTAAATCGTTCAATTCTTTTTGTTAAAAACAGAAAATAAAGATCATGGCGGGTTCTTATCATTTCCCACACCTCTTTTCTCCATTCATCTGCTTCCTCAATCAAAAAATCGCTGTTAAAGCATAGAAATACCAATTGCCCGCTTTTCATCTTATAGTTTCCCTTTTTATTCTTTACGATGGGTTTATAAAACTCATCTGTCTTATAAATAATATCTGTATTTATTCCTTTTCTTGAATTTGCTCTGTGTATGTAGCAATTTGCACAGCCCTCGCTGTGTTTATGGCATCCTCGCCAGGGATTCCATACCGCCATAATAATCTCCGATCCACCGCTGGCCAACAAATGTAGGAAGCAGGTATAATATGTATAATACAGTGTAATGGTTTCGTATAAGGTAATTACTGAGTAATTTGTTTCAGGGATCTGTGATAGAGCCATTCTTCCAAAGCTTTTTTACTAAAGAGATAGTTTCCGTTAATTTTAATATAAGGCAGTCCCTCTAAAGTGCCATTTTCAATATCCCGGATGAAATGTTTTAGTCCGCCATCTGTGTCTGAATCATAGCCAAGCAGTGTCTGAGCATCATATTGCTGGAGAATATCTGATTTAATACCCTCATATGAATTACCCATGGTTAACGAACCGTTTAAAATGCCGTTCATCTGGGATAGCGTACGCATGGAATTTGATAAGAAAATAGAGCTTATTATCATAGATACTCCTAAAAAGAGTAAACCGATGATTAATAAATTATTTTTATAGCAGTACCATATCTCTCTTCAGAAGTTAAAAGGTTAGGTTGGTTATATATATATTACCTGAATTTACTATATTTGTATAGCATAATATTACAATTATATTATAGCAGCAAATGCATTACTCGGAATATGGCTTGCCTGTAGACAGTAAGCTTCCGCAATTTTTGCGAAAGATTTGTATTTCGCATGCGCGGTAGATAGAGAAGTGTTAAAGTAAATTTTCCACACGGCAATTTGTACGCTGCATAAATAGCCAGACCTTAATAAGGGTATGGTTATTATTATGAACAATTGACTAAGGCAGGAATATACTGTATCGATAGAATTATAGGAAATGTATCTATAAAAAGTAAATGTTCCGGAGCGGGAGCTTAGCGGAAGGAGCGTTGGAGCGGAGGTATATATGAAAAATGAAAGTGGCACAAATATGACCAGTTCATATTGCTACCGAAAAAATGGATGGACCTTTTTACATATTGAAGGAGCTCCATATGAAAGAGGATTTCAGCATGGATATCATCTGGCTAAGGATATTTCAAATGTATTCAAAAATCTGACCTCTATCACATACTTAAATACCGGGAAAGATATGAAGTATTTCATGGAAGCAGCACATGCACTTTTCCTGCCACAGATTGATCCTGAATATGTGGAAGAATTGAATGGAATTATAGCGGGAGCAGGGGCAGCCGGTTATGCAATTTCATTTGATGCGTTGCTCGTAATGAATGGTTATATTGAACTGCTCTATTATTGGTGGCCAAGTGTTAATGGTAATACAAAGAATTGGATAAGTGATAAAATAGAGCGCTGCAGTGCTTTTATTGCTACAGGGGATGCCACAAAAGACAATGATATTATCATCGGACATAATACCTGGTGGGACTTTTTCCTGGCTCAGTATTTCTATGTATTACTTGATATCATACCAACGGACGGATATCGGATAATGATGCAATGCATTCCTGGATTCATTCACAGTATGTCTGATTTTTTTCTTACAGGTGCTGGAATTATAGGTACGGCAACTACCATTAACGGATTTTATAAATATAAGCAGGGTGGAATTCCCGAATTTTCTCGCGTACGAAAAGCGAAGCAATACGCAGGGACGATTGATGAATGGGCGCAAATTATGGAGCAGGAGAACAATGGAGGTATTGCGAACAGCTGGCTTCTTGGTGACACCAATACCAACGAAATTGCGCGTTTTGAATTAGGCCTCGAATACAGTAGTCTGGATAAACTGCAAAATGGGTATTTTACCGGTTTTAATGAGGCAGAGGATGCGCGAATCAGAAATCTGGAATGCATGGATACAGAGTATAATGATATAAGAGGGAATGGAGCGCGAAGAGTAAGGTGGAAACAGTTAATGGAGGATAATTATGGTAGAATTGATATAGAAAAAGGTACTTTCCTGCTGGAAGATCATTATGATATGTATTTGGGAATATACAAGCCCGGTAATCGTACCATATGCGGACATTCGGATGCAGATCCCTTTAAATTTACCGGTAAAACAGGAGATAAACCCTATAATCCCGGGGGTGCAGTAGATGGTAAGGTAACATCCGGCAGTCTTGCAAAAGACATGTCTTTTTGGGCGAGATATGGAAGGTCATGTTGTGAACCCTTCTATGTGGATGAGTTTTTACAGGAGCATCCACAGTGGGAGTGGCAGAGAAAATTTCTAATGGATCGCCCGTCACAGCCGTGGACACTTTTTAAAGCGAAATAAAATAGAAAATAGAGTGGGATAGTCTTTAAAAGACATAGCCTAAGAACCGGAAAATGCAAATACTCCCTATGTGAAAGCACTTATCAGATACACTGCTCTTAATATGACATGCCAGTGAACATAACATAATTCATGAAAACTTTAGAAATATCATAGTTATTTTCTGTGCAAAGAAACTTCGTTCATGCTATACTAGAAATTAACAAGATAAAGGAGAGTTGAGCAATTTGAAGCTGAAGAATAAGCTGCTTGCAGCATTTTTTATTATGATAGCAATGCCGATAATGCTGCTTTGCATTGCGACAGGCACTATTGTTAGATTGCAGACAAATTCTGTTCAGGAGTCTTATGATGTTGAGGCGGATTCCTTGCAGATAATTACAAATCAAGTTCAAATACTTAATCGACTGACCTGGGGAACTTATAACGAAATTAAGCTTACTGCTCTAAAAGCACCGGAAATGCTTGAAAATGAGGTCTATATCCGGAAACTGGATGATAAGCTTCATAATAAATATTCTTTTATTGCTGTACGTAAAAATGATAAATTCATATATGCAGGCAATGATAAAAAACTGGAACTAATCTCGGATAAACTGCAGAAATTTGGGGTATATGATACTGGAAATGTAGATGGCGGAGTTTATATCGGCGGCGACCACCCGTTTTTAATCAAAGCACAGGATTTCTATTTTACGGATGGCTCGGAAGGTACTATTTTTGTAATTACGGATCTTAATACGCTGTTTCCGCAGATTAAAGCTGTGGCTGTGCAGGGAGCCATATCCTTTCTGATTATTATTTTCTTCACCGGGTTGATATTACTTCTGTGGATTTACCGGGGAATGCTCCGTCCGTTAAACAGATTAAGAGTCGGCATGAATCAGATCAAGGAAGGAGATCTGGATTATTCCGTTCAATCGGAGACGCAGGATGAAATCGGGCAGCTTTGTGAGGACTTCGAGGATATGAGAATTCGACTGAAGGAACTGATTGAGAGCCGGCTGCAGTATGAGGAGGATATTAAGGAGCTCATCAGTAATATTTCTCATGATCTCAAAACACCATTAACTGCAATTAAGGGTTATTCGGAGGGGTTGCTGGACGGGGTTGCAGATACACCGGAAAAGCAGGAAAAATATTTAAAAACGATATTTACAAAGGCGAACGATATGTCAATTCTGGTTGATGAGCTGGCATTCTATACGAAAATAGATTGTAATACGATACCCTACAGCTTTAAGGAGATTAATATCGGAGAATACTTTGAGGACTGTATTGAAGAGATTGGATTTGATCTGGAAGTCAAGAATATCGAGATCCGATATCAGAATGAGATTGATCCGTCAATATTAGTGGTGGCGGATGCGGAGCAGCTGAAAAGAGTAATCAATAATATTATAGGAAATGCGGTAAAATATATAGATAAGAAGAAAGGGATTATTCAAATTCGGATTTATGATAACGGAGCTTTTGTACAAGTTGAAATTGAGGATAACGGAATTGGAATACCAAAAGCAGATCTACCCTATGTGTTCGACCGCTTTTACAGAGCTGATTCTTCAAGAAATTCCAAAAAGGGAGGAAGTGGCTTAGGTCTTTCCATCTCCAGGAAGATAATCGAGGATCACAGTGGTAAAATATGGGCCGAAAGTGAACCGGGAGCCGGAACAACAATTCTTTTTACCTTAAAAAAGTTTGTGAAAAAGAATGATACAGAGAAATAAATTCCGTAAGGAGGTAGCAATAGAATGAGTAGAATATTAATAATTGAAGATGAAGTGGCAATTGCCGAGCTGGAGAAGGATTACCTGGAACTGAGCGGTTTTGAGGTAGCAACAGAAGCTACCGGCGATGTTGGTGTTAAGAGGGCGCTGGAGGAGGAATTTGATCTTATTATACTCGATCTGATGCTGCCAGGTGTGGATGGTTTTGAAATTTGCAAGCAGGTGCGTGAAACTAAAAATATTCCAGTTATTATGGTATCCGCCAAGAAGGATGATATTGATAAGATCAGGGGATTGGGTCTTGGTGCGGATGATTATATGACAAAGCCATTTAGTCCGAGTGAGCTGGTCGCAAGGGTAAAAGCGCATCTGGCCAGATATGAACGTCTGATAGGCTCAGGAGTAAAGGAAAACGAGATTCTTGAAATCAGGGGCCTTAAAATAGACAAAACGGCAAGAAGAGTATTCCTAAATGGAGAAGAAAAGATTTTTACAACAAAAGAATTTGACCTTCTAACCTTCTTGGCGGAAAATCCAAATCATGTATATACGAAGGACGAGTTGTTCCGGGAAATATGGGATATGGAATCGGTAGGTGATATAGCAACGGTTACCGTTCATATTAAGAAAATACGTGAAAAGATCGAATACAATACCTCAAAACCTCAGTATATCGAAACAATCTGGGGAGTAGGATATCGTTTTAAGGTATGAATTAATAAAAAAAGTCTGAGAGCAGCGAAGCTGGCAATCAGGCTTTTTTTATACTATTTTTATAAAACCTCACCCTGATGTGATTTTTTTATCGAAAAACCCATGTTAATATTTTATCACTAAAATAATATTGGAGTGAATGACATGGAGAATAACATATTCAGGAAAAAAAGCCTGGATCGTATCGCTTCCCCGGAACAGCTGACAGATTACATAAAAGTATCCAATCCCAGTGTTTGGATTATTTTATGCGCTGTTATTGTGTTACTGATTTCTGTGCTGATCTGGTCAATTTTCGGAATACTGCCTACGACGCTAAAGGTAACATCATATGTAAAGGATGACTTTTGTACCTGCTATGTAAATAGCGATACGTCACTTAAAATTAAACCCGGTATGGAAGTTAAAATTGGTGCAATCAACGGAACGGTGCGTGAGGTTTCGACAAGGCCGCTTTCACTCACGGAGCTTAGTAAAATATATGACGACACCGATACGGCAAAACTACTTACGGCAGGACCGCTCAGCTATCCGGTCACAGTAAATATAGCAGGTATTTCGGATGGAATTTATGAAATGGAGATTACCATAGAGAAAGCAAAGCCCATTTCATTTGTTTTGAATTGAGGTGGGTGGCATGGCAGAAATGAAACCAGTTTCAAAACGTGTGGCAAAGGTACCTGTCATCATGCAGATGGAAGCATTGGAATGCGGCGCGGCTTCTCTTGCTATGGTGCTCGCCTATTATGGAAAATGGCTTCCGCTTGAAAGGGTACGTGCAGATTGCGGCGTTTCACGCGACGGATCAAATGCCCGCAATGTATTAAAAGCGGCGCGCAGCTATGGTATGACGGCTAAGGGCTATCGTTATGAGCCGGAGCTGCTTAAGAAGGAAGGAAAGTTTCCATGTATTATACACTGGAATTTCGATCATTTTGTTGTACTGTGCGGATTTAAGGGTAATTTTGCATATCTGAATGACCCGGCACGCGGCAGTATTAAAGTAACCATGAAAGAGTTTGATGAAGCTTTTACAGGTGTATGCATGCTATTTGAACCAACCGGAGATTTTGAGCCGGGCGGTAAGCCGCGTTCTGTTCTGACTTTTGCAAGGGAGCGGCTGCAGGGTACCGGAGTGGCATTTGCCTTTGTCATTGTTACAACTCTGATTAATTCAATTTTTAACATAATAAGTCCTGCATTTTCACGTATTTTCATGGATCGGCTGCTGACAGGACAAAATCCGGACTGGCTCTATCCGTTTATCGGTGCACTCGCAGCGATGACATTTGTTTCGCTTATCGTGCAGGTTATCAGTACAACATATAACTTAAAAATTGAAGGAAAGATGGCAATAGTAGCAAACGCAAACTTTATGTGGCACTTGTTATGCCTGCCGATGGAATTCTTTTCGCAGCGCATGGCGGGCGATATCTCCGGACGGGCGGGGAGTAATGAGGGTATCGCTTCCGCCATCATCAGGAAGTTTGCGCCTATGGCATTTGACTTTGGTATGCTGGTGTTCTATCTGGTTGTTATGGTCCGCTACAGTCCAATTCTGACAGCCATCGGATTATTATCAATCATTGTTAATTTGCTGGTTGCAAGGATCATCTCCAAGAAGCGTATGAATGTAACCCGTGTGCAGATGCGTGATGCGGGAAAACTATCTTCTGCAACGGTTTCCGGAATAGAAATGATTGAAACGATTAAGGCAAGCGGTGCGGAAAATGGATATTTTTCCAAATGGGCGGGTTATCATGCAAGTGTTAATACACAGTCTGTAAGATTTATGAAGTTTAACCAATATCTTGGAGCTGTGCCGGGTATGGTATCCTCCCTGGTCAATATAATTATACTGATGCTTGGAGTACTTTTCACAATGCAGGGCAGCTTTACGGTTGGTATGATATTGGCATTTCAAGGCTTTATGAGTTCTTTCATGTCACCGGTTAATAAGTTCATATCTGCAGGGCAATCCATGCAGGAAATGCGTACCAGTATGGAACGGATAGAGGATGTAATGAAATATCCGGCAGACCGGTTACTTGCAGACATTCAGAAAGAACCGGAAAAAAGCGAAGAAAATTATGCTAAGCTCACAGGCTTGCTTGAAATTAAGAATGTGAACTTTGGCTATTCACGTCTTTCCGATCCTATTATAAAAAATTTTAATCTTAAGCTGGAGCCTGGCAAAAGCGTTGCCTTTGTAGGTTCGTCAGGCTGCGGAAAATCGACGCTATCAAAGCTGATTTCCGGGTTATATGAGCCATGGAGCGGAGAAATCTGTTTTGACGAAAAACCATTACGGGCTATTCGGCGCGAAGTGTTCACCGGTTCCGTTGCCGTTGTCGACCAGGATATTATTCTCTTTGAAGATACGATTGCCAATAACATAAAAATGTGGGACAGTTCTATTGAAGATTTTGAAATGATATTGGCCGCCCGTGATGCACAATTACATGAAGACATTATGCAGCGTGACGGAGGCTATCAGTATAAGCTCATGGAGGGAGGACGTGATTTCTCAGGCGGACAGCGCCAGCGTATGGAGATAGCGCGTGTACTCGCTCAGGATCCTACTATCGTTATTATGGATGAAGCGACAAGTGCTCTTGATGCCAAGACGGAGTTTAATGTTACCCGTGCCGTAAAAGATAGAGGTATTACACTTATTATTGTCGCGCATCGTCTTTCCACCATTCGCGACTGTGATGAGATTATCGTACTGGATAAGGGTGAAGTCATGGAACGCGGTACACATGATGAGTTAATGAAAAAAGATGGTTATTACACAAAGCTTGTTACTTGCGAATAGGAGGAATTAGCATAAATGAATTGGTTCAATGAACAGATCAAGGAGCGGCTGAAAAACGATAACGAGCAATTTGCAGAAGCGTTTGCGAATATATCCTCCGCAGTTATGGGTAAATCCATCCTGAAATCCTTTGCTGTTGATGATAAGCGGGTAAGCAGTGCAATATCAGAAATGCTTGCTTTTTATTACATAAAAATGGAGGAGACAAACGAAAGCTTTCCCGACTTGAACGAAAAGCTGGAATATTACATGCGCCCTCACGGAATTATGAGACGTTCGGTGAAACTTGCGGATGGCTGGTATAAGGATTGTATTGGGGCACTCCTCGGCAAAACCAAAGACGGAAGCATTGTGGCATTGCTTCCCGGTAAAATGAGCGGTTATACCTACTATGATTATCAAACAGGTAAACGCATTAAGGTAACAAAGAAAAATGCAGTTATGCTTTCCGATGAGGCTATCTGTTTTTATAAGCCATTTCCACTAAAGAAATTAAGAATTGCTGATTTGCTGATTTATATACTGCGGACACTGTCAGTTTCCGATTTTATCATTATAATACTATCTATACTGATTACGACGCTGTTTGGTATGCTTTTTCCTTATATCAACAAGTTGATTTTCAGTGTGGTTGTTCCCAGCGGTCAGGTTGGGCTTATTATTCCGATTGCCTTATTTTACGCAGGTGTGACAATCAGCCGGACCTTACTTGGTATATCCGGTTCTCTCATTGAATCCCGGGTCAATACAAAAATCAATATTTCGGTGCAGTCTGCAGCTATGATGCGTGTACTTGTCATGCCGGCGGCCTTTTTCAAGGAATATTCCTCTGGAGAGCTAGCCAGCCGTGTAGATTACATCAACAGCCTTTGCAATATGCTTCAGAGTACGCTGTTGTCTGTCGGACTGCCTTCGCTGTTTTCGCTGGTTTATATCACTCAGATTTTCGCTTATTCACCCGGACTTGTTTTGCCGGCACTGCTTGTTACCGTTTTATCTTGTATAGTCACACTGACAACCGCTTTGCTTAGTATGGAACACTCTAAGATTCATATGAAGCTTACCTCAAAAGAAAGCGGTATGCAATATTCACTTATTACCGGAATTCAAAAAATTCGATTGACCGGAGCTGAAAAGCGAGCATTTGTTAGATGGGCTGATAGTTACTCCGAGATTGCCCGTCTAAATTATGATCCACCGGTACTGTTAAAATACAGCGGAGTGCTGTCGACATTAATTACTGCGGCAGGAACGCTTGCAATTTACTACTATGCTGTGACCACAGGAGTGGGTGTTGCAGGTTATATGGCATTTAACGTATCCTACGGTATGGTCAGCGGTGCATTTGCTTCACTTTTTGGGATTGTTACAACGCTGGCGGGTATTAAGCCTACGCTCGACATGGCTCTGCCACTGCTTAAAACGGTGCCTGAGGCAGCAGAAGGCAGAAAAATTGTCACAAAAATCACCGGAAACATTGAGATTTCCAATGTTTCTTTTCGGTATAACAAAAATATGCCGTTAATTTTTGAAAATCTTTCTATCAAAATGAAAGCAGGTCAATATATAGCAATTGTAGGTCAGACGGGTTGTGGAAAATCTACCTTGATGCGTCTTCTTCTGGGATTTGAAACTCCGATGAAAGGTGCCGTATACTTTGACAATAAGGACATTAATACACTCGACTTAAAATCCCTGCGGCACAATATTGGTGTAGTAATGCAGAATGGAAAGCTCATGCAGGGAGATATCTATTCTAACATTGTGGTGGCTGCACCATGGCTTACTGTAAAGGATGCATGGGAGGCAGCGGAGCTTGCGGGAATTGCCGACGATATCCGTGATATGCCTATGGGTATGCATACAATTATCTCCGAAGGCTCAGGAGGTATCTCCGGCGGACAAAAACAACGCCTGATGATTGCCCGTGCTGTTGCACCCAAACCAAAAATTATTATGTTTGATGAGGCGACGAGTGCGCTTGATAATATTACGCAAAAACATGTTTCCTTATCACTCGAGAAGCTAAAATGTACTCGAATTGTAATTGCGCATCGCTTATCCACCATTAAGCATTGTGACAGGATTATTGTTCTTGATAAAGGAAAAGTTATTGAGGATGGAAATTATGATGAACTGATAGCTAAAAATGGTTATTTTGCTGAACTGATTGCACGCCAGCGCCTGGATGACACAGGCTTTATTGAGGCGACTACGGCATATTAGTAATTTAGAAATACACCTAACACTTTTACCTTTTAAACGAATAAATAAATGAAAACATATCATATGATTAGGAGGAAGCAGTTATGCAAGCAGAGAATAAGAAAAACGCTGTGGAGCTTTCTGATGAGGAAATGGATTGGATTTCAGGGGGTAAGGCGGCAATTATTACAACAAAAGCATCAGAGAAACAGGCTATTGTGCAGTTGTGTAACCTGAATAACCAGCAGGACACATGGTTTTTGAACTGTCTTAACCTAAATAAGGTTTGCGGTTCCTTCAGCTTAATAAAAGGAGGCACCGGCCAATCTTGCAGTGTGTGTCAGTATTACCAGCCTATTACAATATCACTTTCGTCTGTAACCAGCAGCGAGTTAGCGGATTATTATAAAGGAATAGGTTATAGTGTTTTATCAAAAAATCTTACCTAATCCTATACAATTCGTACGTATCGGATAGAACCAATGGGCAGCTGGTGACCCCACTGCCGGTTATCAGGCTAAAAGACCGGAGGTTGATCATGAATAAAATCATAGCTGGCAGTCCAATCACATCAGAACAAATTTATCAGGACTATAAAGAACAGCTGCGCAGATATATCAAAAGCCGGATTAATCATCCGCAGGATACAGAGGATCTGCTGTCTTGTGTGTTCTTAAAGATCCATGAGCATTTGCATGCCTATGATTCTGGCAAAGCAAGCCTATCTACCTGGATTTATACCATAACCCATAATACGATCAATGACTATCTGCGTAAGAAGTATCATTCTCCGGTATTTGAGACACAAGAGGATGCCCTTGTTGATTATGCAGAGGATGATTTATCGGTACTGGATAAAATTATCCGGAAGGAACAGCTGGAAAGCCTTGGCGTGGCACTGGAGTGTCTGCCTGATAGAGAGCGTGATATTATAATTCTGCGTTTTTATTATCAGTATACTTCACCGCAAATTGCAGTAATGATGGGGATTAGTCATGAGAATGTAAGGTATCTGCAGCATATTGCAATTGGTAAGCTTAAAAAAAAGATAGTTATAGAATAATAAAATAATTTCAGGAGGAAAACAATTATGTGTGAAGAAATGAAAAAGGATGCTTTTGAACAGAAAGAGGAGAATTGTGAACTGAAAGATGAAGAGATACAAAATGCGGCAGGAGGTTTGGTTAATTCGCTGGATAAAGGAAGCACCCCAACAATAGACGTTCTAGGAGATGGCGTAATAAACAAACCTTCAACAAAGCCTTGGTGGTAATAATGATTATGCCAACTGAAATAAAGGATATATAGGATCTTTGCTTTAAGCGTATACAGAATGGTTTTGTCAGGATAAATTATAGACGAAACATTAAGTAAATCGCTTAAAAATAACATAGCAGTTACAAGTAATTTGAGCAATTTGATAATATATCAAGAGAAAATGAATAGGTCATCAAAAAGTGAAAGGCACGGGTATAGATATGAGAAAAGCGTTTATAACACCATCCAAATATGTCCAGGGGGAGGGGGAACTATTAAACCTTGGTTATTTTGTAAATATCTTTACAAACAGAGCGCTGCTGATAGCCAGTGCCAGTGGCTATGCACGAGTTAGCGAGATTGTGGAAGCGACTGCGCAGAAATATAATGTCAGCTTTGTGATAGCAGATTTTAAGGGGGAATGCTCCAAAACAGAAATTGCCCGCCTCCGTACGCTGGCACAGGAAAATGGCTGTGGTTGCACAATTGGTCTGGGTGGAGGAAAAGCGCTTGATACAGCGAAATGTGTCGCAGACGGAAAGCCTCTTATTATTGTACCTACCAACGCGGCTTCTGATGCACCAACCAGTCATCTGGCTGTGGTCTATACCGAAGGTGGTATATTTGAGGAATATGTCTTCTTCTCTAAGAATCCGGATGTGGTACTGATGGATACGGATATTATTGCGAAAGCTCCGGTACGGTTATTGGTCTCTGGTATGGGAGATGCTCTGGCTACTTATTTTGAGGCACGCGCCTGTAAACTATCCTATGAAGATGTAATGGCGGGATTGCCCTGCGGCGCTTCAAACAAGGCATGTCAGCCTGCGAAAGCGACCAATGCTGCCATGGCGCTGGCGAAACTCTGCTATGAGACCTTGCTTTCCGATGGGTTAAAGGCAAAACAGGCTTGTGAATTAAAGGTAGTTACTCCGGCTCTTGAAAATATTGTGGAAGCAAATTCTCTGCTTTCCGGTCTTGGGTTTGAAAATGGAGGACTCTCTGCGGCGCATTCCATCCACGACGGACTAACTGCGGTGCCGGAAACGCATACATATTATCATGGCGAGAAGGTAGCTTTCGGAACGTTATGTCAGCTTGTTCTGGAGAATGCGCCCAAAGCGGAAATTGAAACGGTACTGGGGTTCTGTCTGGAGGTAGGCTTGCCCGTGTGTCTAAATGATATCGGTGTCAAAGAGCTGCCGTTCAATCAGCTGTCTAAGATATCGAAAGCCGCCTGCCAGGCAGGCTCCAATATACATAATATGCCATTTCCGGTTACATCTGATATGGTCGCTGCCGCAATCCTTGCTGCCGATAAGCTTGGATGCGATTTTAAGGCGCGGGTGAACAGGTAACAGCTTTTCGTGTGAAAGAATATCCTATCCGGAGGTCGTGTTTACCAGGGTATTAAAACCGCGGAAACATTTCCATCAGACTATGGGGGAAGATTGGTGAAATTTAATAGAACGAATGCACTTTGCCTGACAGTTATTTTTATCATGCTGTTTTTGGGAGGATGCGGTAAATCGAAGACTTCTCTGCCTCCTATGGAGACAGCAAAGCTAGGTGCCATGATCGGCTCGACCGATGAAACCCTGGCAGAGCACAATTACCCGAAGGCAGAACTTTTCAGATACAATAATTATATGGACGAAGCGGCAGCCCTGGAGGCAAATAAAATAGATTATGCCTTAATGGACTATGCAAATGCATGGAATTATGAAAGATATAACAAAAAGCTGACTATGCTGCCGCAGAAGCTTACAAACAATATATCAGCAATGGCTCTCAATAAAAATAACAAAGAGCTGAATAAAAAAATGAATGAAATAGTAAACCGCTACCTAAGTGATGGTACGATGGATACCATTATCTCTCACTGGTTTAGAGAAGATGGATCGGATTATGTAATAGAGGATACTGCACAGGTAACGGATGGACCATTGCTGCGTGTAGCTGTTACAACGCTTAGTGAGCCCCGCTGCTTTATAAGGGACGGAAAAATCACCGGATTGCATGTAGAATTGTTCAACCGTATTGCAAATGAACTCGGTATGATAGTCGAATATCAGGATATGACTTTTTCTGCAATGCTTGACAGTCTTCAGTCAGGTAAAAGTGACGTTATAGCTTCCATGTATGATACACCGGAGCGTGAAAAACGGGTTGATTTTACTGCTGGCTATTTATCCAATCCAGTGGTGGTACTTGTTAGAACAGACAGAATAAAAATACAACAAAGGCTTCAAAAGATACGATTACTTCCAATGACCAATTGAACAATAGGCGAATTGGATTTATCACCGGTATGGCGTATATTGATGGTTTCCGGACCAAATATAAGGCACGGGAGTATGAATTCAATGAATTCTCCTCCATGCTGGCTGCACTGAAAGCAGATAGAATTGATGCAATGCTGACGGGAGAGGGAAAAGTAGCACAAATTACCAAAGATAATCCGGAGCTTACCGCATTGCCTTATTATTATAAAAATTATTCCTCCGTTGGTATTAAGAAAGATAATATCGAGCTTGCAAATAAACTAAATCCTGTGATCAAACGGATCATGGAGGATGGAAGCATTGATAAGCTGGAGAAAAAATGGATGGGAAAAGACGAGGATGCCAAGGCACTCACACCGGTTACCCGAAACGGAGAACATGGCACATTGGTGGTGGGTGTACTAGGAGATGACTACCCCTATTCTTATTATAAAAACAATGAGTTGGTTGGTATTGAGGTTGAACTGGCAAGACTATTTGCATCGCAGCTTGGTATGAAGCTAAAACTTGTTACAATGGATTTTTCCGCAATTATTCCCAGCATTCAGGCCGGGAAGATTGACATGGCCTTTAATCTTTCCTATACGAAGGAACGGGAAAAATCAATTCAGTTTTTAGTGCCTATGTCATCGGACTATTACGTGGCTATTGTTAAAAAGGCAGCAGGCACAGATATATCCTTTGGAAATTTTTTAAAAGCGAGGATGCTGGAGCTAAGAGACAGCTTTCATAAGACCTTTGTTGTAGAAGACAGATATAAACTGATTTTACAGGGACTTTGGACGACAATTGTTATCTCGATGCTTTCGGTTTTATTCGGAAGTCTTATGGGAGCATTCGTATGCTTCCTGCGAAGGTCGCACCTGTCATTTTTATCCGGTATGGCAACTGTTTATATCCGATTAATACAAGGTGTTCCGATTGTATTAATTTTAATGATTTTATATTATATCCTGTTTGCAAAGGTAGATATTGATCCGGTAATTATTGCAGTGGTTGGTTTTTCAATCAACTTTGCGGCTTACGCATCTGAAATCTTTCGGATTGCAATTGATGCAATTGATAAGGGACAGCTGGAGGCGGCCTATGCATTGGGATTCTCAAAACGTGCCGGATTCTTTAAGGTGATTTTACCGCAGGCATTACGGCATATTTTGCCGATTTATAAAGGAGAGTTTATCAGCATGGTAAAAATGACATCAGTAGTCGGTTATATTGCTATTCAGGATTTGACCAAGATGAGTGATATTATCCGAAGTCGTACCTTTGATGCATTCTTTCCATTATTTATGACAGCATTTTTCTATTTTGTTATCACTTATCTGTTCATTTTTGTACTGGGGAAAATAGAACGGCATATTGATCCGAAACGTCGCAAACGTGTGATAAAAGGGATTTTATAAGAATGCGCAAAGAGCACCGCAGAAATGTTGAAAAGTTTGTAAGAAAATCACTTTCTAACTGCTTATGAAAGCCTATTTACTAATTAAATAAGTTGTCAAAAGGTGAAAGGCTCGGGCATAAGTTTGAAAGCCTATTCGCTTTTTGAATAGGTCATCAATAAGTGAAAGGCATGGGTTGAAATATGAATGAAGAGAAGTTTGAAATAAATGATAATGCAAGAGAATTAAATGATGAGGAAATCGAGCAGGTATCAGGTGGTATAAATGGTGCATCAAAACATTGTGCTTCCTGTGGGGCAAAATATGATTATGATGATACAAAATGCCCGGTATGTGGAAGATCAGAGTATAATATGAAAAAATGTGCTAAATGTAATATGTATTTTGATTTTTATAGCCCAGATTGTCCGAAATGTCATGTTCCTAATTATTATTGGATTATAACATGTTATCCAAACGCCAGCCATCACCAAGGTCCGCGCTAAATAAGGAGATATAAAATGATACAGGTAAATGCTCTATCCAAAAGCTTTGGAAATTTAAATGTCCTCGAAAACATTAATACGGAGATAAGAAAGGGCGAGGTAATATCAATCATAGGCCCATCAGGGTGCGGAAAATCGACCTTTATGCGCTGCCTTAACCTGCTAGAAAGGCCCACAGCAGGGAGTATTACCATAGATGGACAAAATATTCTGGCGAAAAAGGCGGATGTGTGCAAAATCCGGCAGAAAATGGGCATGGTATTTCAGTCATTTAACCTGTTTTCCCATCTGATGATCATAGAAAATATTATGCTGGCACCGGTTAGTCTGCTAAAGCTTCCCAGGCAAAAAGCCTATGAAGAAGGAATGCATTATCTTGAAATGGTAGGCTTGGAAGCAAAGGCAACTGCCTTTCCCGATGAACTGTCCGGTGGGCAGAAACAGCGGGCTGCCATTGCAAGAACACTTGCCATGAAGCCGGAGATTGTATTATTCGATGAACCGACCTCTGCACTTGACCCTACAATGGTAAGTGAGGTTCTGGCGGTAATTCGGAAGCTTGCCGCTAACGGAATGACCATGATGATTGTCACACATGAGATGAAATTTGCACATGATGTGTCAAGCCGGGTATTTTATATGGATGAGAAGGGTATTTATGAGGAAGGTACACCCTCACAGATTTTTGATACGCCCAGTAAACCAAAAACACGTGCATTTATCAAGAAGATCACATCCTTTTCTTATGATATCCGAGGAAAAAGCTTTGATCTGTACGAACTGAATGCCAGGGTAGAGGGCTTTTTACAGAAGCACATGTTTACAGACCGTCAGATCAGGAATGTCCAGCTGGTATGTGAGGAGCTGCTCTCCGGCATTTTACTCACTACTTTTCCGGATGCATTCATTGCATTTACAGCAGAGTATTCAGGTGTTAGTACCGAGGTGACAATACAGGCAGAATTTGACGGACCGGCCTATGATCTGAAAATTGCTGCGGAGGGCGGAATGTCTCTTGCAATTATTGAAAAGTATGCAAAGAGTATTTCTTCTGTATCTGTGAAGGAAAAAAACCGCCTGCATATCATACTCTAATCACTGTCTAAAAAATAGTTATTCGTACATATCTAATTGATATAATTCGTGCGTTAAAAGCTAATTTCAGATCATGAAAATAAAAATGAGTGTATCTATATTCATCTGGCAAATAAATTTTTATTTTTAATACCCTAATAATAAATCTTAAAGAAAGAAAAGAGGAAAAGAACATGATTATTACAAAGAATCAAACGAATGAAAAACTTACATTAACAATAGAGGGTCGGCTGGACACTACAACTGCTCCTCAGCTGGAGAGTGAAATTTTGCTGGTTTCCGAGGAGGTGCTGTTGCTGGAGCTTGATATGAAGCAGCTGGAGTATCTTTCCTCCGCAGGTCTCCGCGTCATTCTTGCCGCTCAGAAAAAAATGCATTCTCCCCGTAAAATGTTAATCACCGGTGTTAACGAGACTATTATGGAGGTTTTTGAAATCACCGGCTTTGCGGATATACTGACGATAGAAACAGGAGAATGATTATGGGCAAATTAAATATCGAAGAAGTTTTTATGAAAATAGAAAAAGAGGCGCAAATATGCGGTGTGCTTCCCAGAGAAGCTAATATTTTACGCCTGCTTGGGGAGGAAATGTTGTCTTTAACGCAAAATCTTGCGGATAACGCCGAGTGTTCCTTCAACATTAAAAGCAGCGAAAAGCAGTTTGAACTTCATCTTGTTGCAAAAGCGAAGATCAGCCCGGAAAGCAAAAGGGATTTTATTTCCGTCAGCAGCAAACGGGAAAATGTACTGGCCAAAGGCTTGTTTGGAAAAATCCGTTCCACCTTGGAGGATTGTATGTATCAGGATGGGGTCAACAGCTATCTTGCCTTCTGCCCGGATCCAACAAACGGATATGTGCAGATATGGACGTTGAATGATTATATGCAGAGTACACCGCCAGAAAAGCAAAAGGAGGATTGGGACGGCCTGGAACGATCCATCCTGCTGAATACGGCGGATGATATTATAATTGGTGTGAATGGCAAAACAGTCGAAATGACGGTGAAGAAAGCATTTCAGTGAAGCCTATGAAGGCAGCACCTGAGAACAAACCTTATTTTTTTATCCATACGACCTTTCGGCGTTATCTGACGCCGTCCATACTATCTGTTCTGGGCTCTACTGTGGCTGTACTGTTTGATAGTATCATTGTTGGGAACTATATCGGAGCTGATGGATTAGCGGCGTTTGGAATGGCAAAGCCGATCTATTATCTGTTTATGATGCTCGGTGTACTGATTAATGTTGGAGCTGCCACGCATGCCACCATATATATCGGAAAAGGAAAGCAAAGCAAGGCTGATACTATGTTTATGCATGCGCTGGTACTTTCGGCCGTAACTGGAATTGCAGTGTCAATTCTGGGACTTATTTTTCTAAAACCGCTGATTTTGCTCATAGCCGGTGAAAGTAGCTTATATTCCATGGTGTATGATTATGGTGCTATTATGCTAATGGGCGGAACGGCTGTCATTTTCATGTATTTTCCCTTTAATTTTCTGCGTGTGGATGGGCGGCCCCGGTACGGGGTGGTTATGTTTGTATGCATGGCAGTACTTAATCTTCTACTGGATATATTATTTGTACCGGTACTTAAGTGGGGAATGAAAGGAATGGCAGCGGCCTGTGTGCTTAGTACGCTGGCGGCAGATGTGCTGGGGCTTTGGTTTACCTTTTCAAAATCTGGCACCCTGCGTCTAAAAAAAATTCGGATGTCCGTAACGGAATCACTTAAAATTCTCTCTGCGGGAAGCGCCATGGCAATGAATAACGGCTGTAATGTTTTAAGAACTTTATGCTTAAATCAACTTGTACTGAATGCCTTTGGTTCTGCTGCCGTAACAGTGCTCTCTCTTACTGCATCAATAGGAACGATGTCTTTAGCAATTCTATCCGGAGTGGCACAAACTGTTATGCCGCTCATTGGCGTTTTTTATGGAGAAAAAGACACCGCCAGTATTCGGGAAACCATGCGTGTAGCTCTAAAAACCGGATTGCTTCTAATGGG
This sequence comes from Bacillota bacterium, assembly GCA_023418475.1. GTDB lineage: Bacteria > Bacillota > Clostridia > Lachnospirales > Lachnospiraceae > Mobilitalea. The sequence continues at coordinate 115,686 of JAEZZO010000002.1, read as the reverse complement.
TGGCGCTACCCTGTTAGTCAGTGTGTTCAGTATACAGCTGTGCCAGCTGTTTGGCGTCAGGGAGCCGGAAACCATAAAAATGGCGGTACCTGCCGTGTGGCTGTTTAGCCTGAGTTTACTGTTTGCGATGGTTAATAATATCTATATTTCACATTTCTTTACTACCGGGCGCACGATGCTTGCAAATGTAATTACCTTTTTACGGGCATTTGGATTTGTGGTATTTTTTGCTGGAATTGCTGTTCGGATAGATTGTCTGCCTGGAGTATGGTCAGCGTTTCCAGTGGGAGACGTTGCAGCTTATGTAGTGATAGTAGCAGTTACGGCATTCAAACGCCGGAAATATCCAGCTCTTACTGGGAAGCTTTTGCTTGATACCGTTTATGAGCGCCACGGGCATTACACATCCTTAACGGTGCCGGGAAAGCCTGACGAAGCGGCCATGGCGGCGCAAAAGCTAGGAGCCTTTTGTAAAGAGAATGATCTGGATAGGCGTACGGTTATGATGCTTTCACTCTCGGTGGAAGAAATGCTGGTATGCATTTGCGAACACTGCTTTGAGAAAGGAGAGCAGCCTATTGATGTACGTGTATTTATCCTGGAGGACATGGTCATTTTACGGATTCGAAATAATGGAATTATTTTTGATCCGGTAAGTTATTATGAAGAAAGAACACGGCAGGCAGATGGAGAGCTTTTGGCAGATGACAGCCTTGGTATCGGTATGATCATCAAGAAAGCGGATTTAGTAACCTTCAGCCGGACCTTCGGTGTGAACAACTTAACGATTCAGCTGCATAGGGCCAATTTCGGTTGAAGCCTTGCCGGTAAACAAATATTTGATTTCAAACTATTTATGAAAGCCTATTCACTTTTTGGATAGGGCATCAAAAAGTGAAAGGCACGGGTATAAGTTTGAAAGAAAAGCACTTTCAAATTATTTATAAAAGCCTATTCACTTTTTGAAAAAGACATCAAAAAGTGAAAGGCACAGGTATAAGTTTGAAAGAAAAGCACTTTCAAACTATTTATGAAAGCCTATTCACTTTTTGAAAAAGACATCAAAAAGTGAAAGGCACGGGTATAAGTTTGAAAGAAATTCATTTTCAAACTATCTATGAAAGCCTATTCACTTTTTGAATAAGGCATCAAAAACTGAATAGGAACGGGTATATAAATGAAAGTACAATTGAAACATAGAATAAATCAGACAGAACTAAATATTTTGCTGCGCCCCTTTGAAGACCGCGATGCGGAAGAAGCCATAGCCTGTATCAGGGATGAATACGGAGAAACCTATTTTAAAAGGGATTTTTACAATCCGGAATTCTTGAAAAAGATGCACCGTGAAGGTGCAATCACTTTTCTGGTAGCCGAGGCGGACGGGGGAGAGCTTGCCGGAATTCTTGCCCTGAAAAGCTTCTTTCCTGCTGAAACGATGTGCGAGATCGCTTCAGAAATTTTTCGCAAGAAATACCGGGGCTATGGTCTGGCAAAACCGGTGCTTAGCTATGGACTTAACATGGTGGCGGGGCAATCCTATTCGGCGGCTTGTGCTCTGTGCGTGACTTTTCACAGTGTTACTCAGAAAATTCTGCAGGAGCTTGGTATGACGGCAACCGGCTTTATCTTCTCGATATTTCGCGTTGAATGCATGGAATCCTCCTATTCTTACGGACGATGTAAAAAGCATTCCCAGGGTATTCAGATTATGCCGGTGGAGAAGACCAACGCAGGGAATATCTATCTGCCGACGGAATTGCTCCCTATTGCTGACCGGATATACACAAGACTGGGAGTGAATTACGGACTTTTTACCTCTTATGCTGCAGCGAAGGAGAAAACCAGACTGTATTTTACGAATAACCCTCTTCACAGAAGTGGTTCCATCACAATTCTTCGTTCCGGGACCGATTTGAAGGAACGGCTGGATCGGATAATAGAAATGTATCGTGACATCTCGCTTCAGACCTTTAATGTATTTCTAAATATCAGTGAACCGGCGGCTGTATGGGCATATGATATTCTGAAAGAGAGTGGATTTTTCTTTACCGGTTTTAAGCCATTATGCGGTGAAAATGAAATTCTTGTGATGCATAACGCAAATGGGGTAGAGCCATATGTTGAGGATTATAGTTTAAGTGATGAATTTAAACAACTGCTGGACGATATTCGTCCGTTTATCAAAGTCAGGGGATGATGGAATATGAAAACGCGAAGTATACGTTATAAGATAGTCAGGCTGGTGCTGCTGGTATCCGGGCTGGTGCTGGGCACGGTATGCCTGAGTATGTTTTTTACAATGAATACGATGCGAAGTAATACGGTACATATTAGCAGAAAGCTGGGAAGCACAGCGGCAGAAGATGCAAAAGCCGCTCTTTCCGATCAGGCAAAGCAAAATATTTCAGAGCTTGCAGGGAATAAAGCAGATTATATTGAGCAGCGCTTTGCCGTTACCGAAACTTATGTCAGTCAGATTGCGGATGAAATGACACGAATTTATGAGAAACCGCATCTCTATCCAGACAGGATTGTTTCAGAGCCGCTAATGGCAAACAAGGATATCCTTGCCGCACAGCTGATGTACTCTTCCATTGTGAAGGACCGGACAGAGGTTGCAAAGGAAGTGGGCAAGGTTGCAAATATTCAGGATTTTCTATATCAGATTGTAAAGAATGACAAGGTATGTGCAGCAGCTTATATTGCCACCAAAACCGGTATTGTTATCATGGCGGATGATTATCCTCAGAGAAAATTTGAAGAAGGCTCAAAAAAGCCGGCCCCCTATGAAGCGTTTACCCGCCCATGGTATATGAAAGCGAAGAAAGAGCAAAAACAGATTTTTACCGACGTTATCAAGGATATACATGGAGGCGGGCTTGCCATTGTCTGCGCGCAGCCTTTTTATAAAAACGGAGAATTCATGGGCGTTGCAGGAGTGGGTTCTTTCTTAAACGACGTTAACGAGCTGGTTACGAATACGGAAATCGGTAAAACTGGTTATGCTTTTATTTTAAACGACAAGGGACAGGTTACGATATCTCCGAAAACGGAAGGTGAGGTTGCTGCCGACCCCGATCAGCTTGTGGATTTGCGTACAGTGAGTAATAAAGCACTAGCCAAAACGGCTGAGAAAATGACAGCCGGGGAGAGTGGTATAGCGGAATTAACGATTGACAAAAAGCCGGTATATCTTGCTTATCAACCCATGAAAACGCTGGGTTGGAGCTTTGCAGTGGCAATTTCGGTAGAGGAGGTGCTCGCACCGGCCAATGAGAGTAATTCCTCCATTACTGCCATGTCACAGACTGCTTCTACGAATATCGACAGGGACATTCGGCGGATTATACTGCTTTTGCTCATATTGGCGGCGGCAGTTTCCGGGTTTGCGGTGATAATTGCCGTCCGGTGGGCCAACCGGCTAACGGTTCCAATCGGAAAATTACTGGAGTGTGTTGGCGATATCGGGCGAGGGAACCTGGATGCGGATATTCAAATTAAAACGGGGGACGAAGTGGAGACACTTGCCAGCTCTTTTAATAAGATGACGGCTCAGCTGCGGGAACATATTAAGAACCTGACTGCCGTTACTGCGGAAAAGGAGCGCATTGGTGCGGAGCTTGGTGTTGCTACGCATATACAGGCCAGTATGCTGCCCTGTATCTTTCCTGCATTTCCGGATATTTCTGAAATTGATATTTATGCTTCAATGACACCAGCGAAGGAGGTCGGTGGTGATTTTTACGATTTCTTTTTGGTGGATAGTACTCATCTGGCGGTAGTAATGGCAGATGTTTCCGGAAAAGGCGTTCCTGCTGCGCTTTTTATGGTAATAGCCAAAACGCTTATTAAAAATCATATGCAGCTGGGAAAAACCCCCGCGGAGGTTTTTACTGCTGTTAATGAACAGTTATGTGAAAATAATGATGCCGGAATGTTTGTAACGGCTTTTATGGGGGTCCTTAATTTTACAGATGGGAATTTCGTTTATGTGAATGCCGGACATAACGCACCGCTGATTAGAAAATCAAGCGGAGGGTTTGAATGGCTGAAGGCACGCCCCGGTTTTGTTCTGGCAGGTATGGAGGGAATAAAATACCGTCAGGCAGAATTGACTCTGCAAAAGGGGGATATATTCTTCACTTATACTGACGGTGTTACGGAGGCGCAAAATCCATTAAAAGCGCTTTATAGTGACAAACGGTTAATTGATACACTGAACCGGGAAAATACAAAGGAGCTTTCGGTAGAAGAGCTTGTACAGTATATCCATAAAGATGTGGATGCGTTTGCTTCCGGCGCCGAACAGGCAGATGATATAACCTTACTGGCGCTGAAATATATTGGAGGAGATACAACAAATACATCAACAAATACCTAACATTTTTGTTACTGATGCGTATAAATAGATGAAAACAAATTCTGATAGGTTAGACCGGACATGAGCGAAGAAAACAAGTAAAATGCCGTCGAGTTAACCGATGAGCAGGTCGTAAATGCATCAGGATGCTCTACAGGCTAAGCTGGAAGGGTCTTCATAATTTGATGGAGGATTAAGAGCACTAATGAATATAGAAAATGTAGAAAGGAATGAGCTTTTTGTTTGATATGCAATACAAAGTATGTCCCGCGCATGCTATCTCTCCGGGTGTCAGGCTGCCAAAGCATTCATTTCATTCATGAAAAAACTGATTGAGGTAAGGGAGGTAACAGGGATGGAGGAAATAAAGATTCCCGCGGATATCACGCAATTAGATGAAGTAATTCAATTTATAGACGGGCAATTGGATAAAATTGAGTGCAGCATGAAAACCAGAATGCAGATTGATGTGGCCGTGGAGGAACTTTTTGTTAATATTGCGCATTACGCATATCCTGCCGGTGAGGGAATTGCTATCATTCGTTTTAGTTTTGAATGCGAAACAAATACCATAACGATATGCTTTCTGGATAATGGCGTTCCCTATGACCCGCTGGCGAAGGAAGATCCGGATACTTCACTTTCTTCGCAGGAACGAAGCATCGGGGGTTTAGGGATTTTCCTGGTGAAAAAGACCATGGATGATGTGATATATGAATACCGTGATGAGCAAAATATATTAATCATTCAAAAATACATCCCCCAGCTATAGTGGTATAAAACCTATTTACTATTAAGAATAGTCATCAAAAAGCGAAAGGCACGGGAATACATTTGGAAATAAAGAAAAAACGATGCTTTTTAGCTGTTTTTATGCTGTTGCTTTTGTGCGGCTGCAGCAGGGAGAAGGACTCACCTCCTACGATTGAAACAGCAAAGATAGGGACCATGATTGGTTCATCCGGTGAAGCAGTGGTACAGGAGAAATATCCGAAGGCTGAGAATCTGAGATTTAATAATTATGTCGATGAAACAGCTGCACTTGCGGCTGATAAAATAGATTATGCCCTGATGGATTACGCAACGGCATGGAACTATAGTCATTACAATAAAGACTTCTATATACTGCCGAATAAACTGACAGACGATAAAACAGCATTAGCGTTAAATAAGAATAACACAGAACTCAATAAAAAAATAAATGAGATTGTAAATCGTTACCTGAGTAACGGAACAATGGATGAGATTATTTCCCATTGGTTTCGGGAGGATGGCTCTTCTTACCAAATAACAAACATTTCGCAGGTTAAGGAAGGAGCAGAGCTGCACGTTGCCGTTACGACACTCAGTGAGCCCCGCTGCTTTATAAAGGACGGTAAAATTACCGGTCTGAATGTTGAGTTACTTGACAGAATAGCCTATGAACTGGGGATGAAAGCCGTATATCAGGATATGAGCTTTTCAGCTATGATTGATAGTCTTTCGTCAGGCAAAAGCGAGGTCATTGCTGCGATGTATGATACACCGGAACGCGAAAAGCAAGTTGATTTTACAGCCGGTTATTTGAGTAATCCGGTAGTGCTTCTGGCAGTGAAGACGGATGTTGCCGGTAACGTCACGATATCTTCCCGGATGAATTCCCTTAAGGATAGCTTTTATAGGACGTTTATCGTGGAAGACCGGTATAAACTAATCCTGCAGGGGCTGTGGACGACAGTGGTGATCTCAATATTGTCGGTTGTACTTGGCAGCCTTTTGGGTGCATTCGTCTGTGCCATGCGCAGGTCGTATCTGCCTGTGCTGTCCGTTATTGCAACGATCTATGTACGGCTGATACAGGGTGTTCCGATTGTTTTAATTTTAATGATATTGTATTATATCCTGTTTGCAAAAGTGGATATCGACCCTGTGCTCATTGCTGTAATTGGTTTTTCGATTAATTTTGCTGCTTATGCTTCCGAGATATTTCGTACGGCTGTAGAGGCGACAGACAAGGGACAGCTGGAAGCGGCTTATGCGCTGGGCTTTTCTAAGCAAGCCGGATTTTTCAAGGTGACATTCCGGCAGGCACTGCGGCATATTCTGCCGATCTATAAAGGCGAATTTGTCAGTATGGTAAAAATGACTTCAGTTGTTGGCTATATTGCCATACAGGATTTAACCAAGATGAGTGATATTATCCGCAGCCGTACCTTTGATGCTTTTTTCCCATTGTTTATGACGGCAATCTTATATTTTATTATTACCTGGCTGTTTATTCTTGTACTGGGTAAAGTAGAGCAGCGAATTGACCCAAAGCGCCGTAAGCGTATTGTAAGAGGAATAGAATAGCCTGACACTTTTGCTGCTTCTGCGTATAAACAGATGAAGTAATCAATTTGAATGAAGAATACAGTATTAAAGTACAGATAATGATATGGTTTCCAAAATCACCTAAAATAGTTAAAAGAGAAAGGAAATAATTATGAATGAAGAGATAAAAAACAAAGCGGAAGAACTATCGGAGGAAGAAGTAAGCGATGTCTCAGGAGGAGTAACTTTTACAATAACTCGATGTGCTTATTGTGAAAGATGTAAAGTGAACTATTTTTACACAGTGAAAGAGGTTGGCGTGGTAGAACCTCACAAGTGCCCTCCTAATATTTATTCTGAAAGAAATCAACATTAGGATATTCTTAAATTAAATCTGTACTTCCTACGTTAGAATGCCCAGCTTCCTGGCCTTAAGAATAGCATCTTCTGCTTTGTTAACACCTAACTTCTGATAAACTATTTTTGTATGGGATTTTATTGTGTTAATTGTCAAGCCGGTCAGCTTCACAATTTCAGCATTACTGTTTCCCTGGGCAAGAAGTGTAAGGATATATTTCTGCTGATTGGATAAACTGACAGACCTTTTATTGAGGTGTGCAGTAATACCCGGATACCTTTTGGATACCTCGTAAGCACATAGGATAAGCTGGTTTAGATATTGACTGTCAAGCTGTCCTTGTACACCAACCTGTTCTTCACTGGCTGCTACTTTCCGAAGAATTGGAAGCACTGCAGCGCCTTCCTCCCCAATAATTCGAATTACCCCGTAAGGCTGCATGGCAAGTAGTACCTGCCGTAATGATTTTACTGCTTCTTTCTTCTTACCGGCAGCCCATTGAAGGGATGATTTTAAAACACCGGCTTCTGCCTTATCGAGGGGCCGGCGGTACTCGAGACAAAGGGCCTCAAGCCTATGAATATAATCCATTGCCATATCCTGTTCTGACAATACGATATAGGCTCGTGCAGTTGTGAAATACTGATAAAGCCTGTAAAAGCGTAAGGGATTGTCATTTGTGACAAAATATTGCTGCAGCCAAAGCTCAGCGGCATCGACATCAGCATTCCAAAGGCGGTGCTTTATATCAATTGCAAGAAAGTTAGGATTTAAATAGAGGGCATTTTCTTTTTGAATTCTTACGGAAAGATGTGCTCTTGTTTCTTCGGCTTCTTTTAATTTGCCCATAGCGTTTAGAATTTGAGATAAAAGGATAAAAACGCAAAAGCGCATTTCAAACCGAAGCTCCTTTTTCAGGCTGTATTGTGCCTGCGTAATCGTTTCATTTGCTTTTTCAAGCTTGTTAAGCTCATAATACAGTCCTGCTTTGACTGTTAAAACGAAAATATTAGCTTCCAGACGGTAATATTTACCGAAGACTTTGGTAATCTCCTGCATTCGTTGATCCATATGCGGGATCAGTTCAAGACAATCACAGATCGAACGGTGCATATATGGTAAATTCTGAGTGATGGAAGGCGTATATAAGTTCAATTCATTAGGATATTGTTGGGGTAAGTGGCTGATCCATTCAGAGAATTTTTGTGAAAATTCATAGAATCCTATTCGAAAATCTGCAAACCCTATAGTACTGGCATATCCAAGCAGGTCATCTTCCCTAAGCTGTTCCTGATTTGTACCGGAAGAGAGATAGGCATTCGCACGATCAATGTATTGGAGTGCAGATTTCGAATTTCCATTAAGAAAATCAGCCCATGCTGCCTCAATGAGCAAGGTTATATTACAATAAATAAAGTTTGCAGGAAGTTTATCAATGATAAAGGTTTTTGACCAGCTGACCCATTCTTCCACACTAAAATCCTTATAAATAGAGTTCAACTGATAAAAACACCGGTTAATGCCATCGTGATTTTCAGCACGTACATAGTAAGCAAGAGATATAAAATACTCCTGACGTTTTAAATAATATCCGGCAATTTTATTAATCACGTTTTGGATATCAATATCTTTGCGCTTTTTTAATTTTTCGTGCAGATATTCTGAGAATAAATGATGATACCGATAAGTCCGGGAGGATGTTTTTACCGCAAACAGGTTTTGGATTAATAATTTGTCTAATATTTCATTGGCATCGTTGCGCCCGGTTAAAATACTGCATAGCTCGGCATCCATTTCAGTGGCTAAAGAAGTAATCAACATAAAGGTCTGTAATTTACTATCCCATTTTTCCCATATATTTTTTGTGATATAATCCGCAAGAAATTTTCTGTTTTCTAAAGAGGTATGCATTGTTTCACCTTTGGAAAGGGCATTTATTCCAATTGCCCATCCCCCGGTGGATTGGAAGACCGCCTTTGCTTGCTCTTGTGTAATCTTTCGCCCAAGCGCAGTATAGTATTGTCTTATTTCATCAACTGAAAAAGCGAGATCCTTCGTGGTAAATTCAAAGCAGTTTCTGCTTTCGGCAAATTCACCTAATTCCTGCGGGAGCTTGTTTCTGCTGAGCAGTAAAATAAAAAAAGAATGAGGCATGCGTTTTAGTATATACGGTAGAGATTTTATTATTTTATGATTGGTAATGGTATGTAAGTCGTCAAGAACCAGAACATAGGACTTATTTTCCTGCATAAATTCTGAAAGAAAATTTATGGTATGTTCAACAGGGGAGGAATAAAAAGTGTCGCTGTTTAGAATTTCCTGCATCCTTATATTATCGGGCTGTACGGATAATATTCCGGTACAAAACAGCTTTAAAAATACAAAAGGTGCATTATCATATTCATCTAAACCAATCCATATGGATTTACGGTCAGAATCCTTCATCCATAATAAAGTAGTAACGGTTTTCCCATAGCCTGCCGGTGCACATACCGAGGCTATACCACGTTCCTCGGCTTTTTGATATAGCTCCAAAATATTCTTTCTTGGTGCACAGATCTCGGGAAGTGGTGTAGGGGCAAATTTATCATTCGTAAAATTTATGGCAGACATAACAAAATCTCCTCTTCTTGCGGATTTGGTTTTAAAGCTTATATGATAGGAAAATTAAGGCTTTGACAGGTTGTAGGACAAGCATTTACGATTCAAGGATACCCAGGCGTTTTGCTTCAATCACGGCATCAGCTGCTTTATTTACACCCAGCTTCTGATATAAGATTTTGGTATGAGCTCGGATCGTGTTAAGAGTCAGTCCGGTCATATCCACAATTTGCGTGTTTTTATATCCCTCTGCCAGCAGCATTAGAACATATTTTTGCTGTTTCGACAGCTTTACCGGCTTTTGACTTAATAATGCAGTAATCCCTTTTCGAATTTTGGAGACTTCTCCGGCACAGAGTATCACCTGATTAAGATAGCTGCTTTCCAGCGGACCCTGGTAATCCGCATTGTATATTCTGTCTGCAATGCTTTTTAATATCGGCAGTACAGCGAAGCCTTCTTCTGCAATAATACGGACAGCATGATAAGGCTGTAGTTTTAAAAGAACCTCTTCCAGTGATCTGACAGCTTCCTGCCGGGAACCTGTTGCCCATTGCAGAACAGCCAGCAGTACTCCGGCTTCTGCAAAATCGAATGGCCGGCGATATATGGCACTGAGTTTTTTAAGCTTAACAAGGTAATCAGCTGCTTTCGTGTGTTCTGAAAGGACAATATAGGCCCGGGCGGTGGTGAAATATTGATTAATTTTATTAAATTGGAAGGAATCATCGCTGGTAATAAAAGGCTGTGCCAGCCACACTTTTGCACTTGCCTGATTAGCATTCCATAACTTAAATTTAGTGTCAACCGATAATAAATTCGGAGTTAAAAAAAGGACATTTACTTCTTTTATTCGTTTAGGAAAATGCGTAATTACACTTTCTGCTTCTTTTATTTTGTTCATTGCATGAAGTATATGCGAAAGAAGAATAAAAACGCAGAAGGACAACTCAAAGCGAAGGTCTTTTTTTAATTCACATTGTGCAAGATTTATTGCGTCATATGCCTGTTCAAGCTCATTCTGTTCATAATAAAGCCCTGCCTTAATACAATACGACAATACATTTGCTTCTTTTGGGAAGAATGTGCCAAACATTTCCTTCATGATCTGCAGCTGACGCTCTCCCATAAGAGTTAATTCCAGACAGTCACGGATACCTCGGTGCAGTAAAGGGAAATTCTGTGTAAGAGTTGCCGTATAAATAGGAATAGAATGAAGATCAAGGCCAGACAGCATCTTTAACCATTCCGGAAATTCTTCTGCTAATTCACACATACTTTTGCGAAAATCTAAAAATCGCATACTGCAAACAAAGCCGAGAAAGTCCATTTCTATCAGTCTGTTTAAATTCTGCCGACAAGCGATAAAATCATATATCATATCTATATATTCCAGTGCGACCTCAGCATTTCCCTTCTGGTAATTTGTCCACACGCTTTCTATCATCAGAGAAATATTATTCCGGATTAATTTTTCCGGAAGTTTCTCCGGAATAAGAGCTGAGAAATTATACAGCCATTCCTCCGTGTTAAAGCTTTGAATATCTGAGTTCAGTTTAAAAAAGCAGCGATCAATTCCATCGTTATTCTCCGCATGAGCATAGTAAGTAAGTGCTTTAAAAAATAATTGTTGCTGAAAATAAAAATCGGCAACGGTAAGACTTAAGCGCCGGACATCAATGATAGGATGCTCCTTTCGTTTACTACGCAGAAATTCTAAAAATAAGGGATGATACCGATATGATTTTTCAGATGCTTTGACAATAAATAAGTTTTGGGCGAGCAACTTGCCCATTATAGTTTTCGCATCCTTTTTACCGGTAAGAATATAGCACAATTCCTCATCAAACTCATCTGCAACCGAGGTAATCAACATGAACTCCTGAAGCTGCTTATCCCATTTTTCCCATATATTTCTTTTGAAATAATTATCAAATAACTCCTCATACTCCTGCGATTGGTCGGAATTTTGGCATTGGGAGAGGAGATATGCTCCAATAGCCCAACCCCCAGTGATTTCAAAAACAGTCTTGGCTTGTGACTTGGTAATGCTGCGTCCTAAAGCACTATAAAAGCACCAAATTTCCTGTGCTGAAAAAGCAAGCTCTTTCGCTGTGATGATGACGCCGGAGGTAACCAGTTCCAGCAATTCTTCTGGCAGGGTAAATCGGCTGACAAGCAGAACATGGAAGTTGCCGGGCATACGTTTAAGTATGTTTGACAGGGCTTTTAATATCAATTTGTTACTAATCGTATGTAAGTCATCCAAAACCAGAACATATGATTTCTCATCCGGTACAAACTGCATAAGCAGGCTGATGGTCTTTTCAACTGGCGAAGAATAAAATGAGGGGCTGCTTAGTATATTCACCATGTTGATATTATCCGGTTGAATGGATAAAATGACGGTGCAAAACATTTTAAAAAATACAAATGGCGCGTTATCATACTTATCCAAACCAATCCAGACTGATTTTCGATGAGTTGCTCCAATCCAAAGAAGAGCAGATACGGTTTTCCCATAACCTGCCGGGGCACAGATGGCCATCACACGATTTTTTGCAGAATGATCCAATTGCTTAAGAAGATTCTGCCGTGGTGCGCAGATTTCCGGTAATGGAGAAGGGATATATTTATCATTTTCAAAATTTATTGATAGCATTAGGAACTCCCCTATATGAATTTACATTATCTAAGACCCGTTTAATGGAAAATATTCTTTCTTTTATTATATTATTTTTTTGGGTAGTAGCAAGTTTTTTTATAGGAATATAGACTCATTTTAAAATAAATATTAATATTTATAGCAAAGTTTTTATGCAAAATCCCTAACATTTATGGAAAGAATGCGTATAAACAGATGAAAACAAATTATAAAAGGAAAGGAGATAAGGTTGAAAGGAAGCATTTCCAATCCCGATGCAGAAATGGAGAATAAATATAATGAGAGTAAAAACCATGCCGCTGAACTGAGTGATGAAGAAATGGAGAATATAGCTGGAGGAAAAGCAATCATTCGTATGGGGAATATAGATACAGGTTTGGTTATGATATGCTACAATAAAGACATATCCTTTAAGAAGTTTGAGGCTAACGTATTCGTTCAAAACACATGTAAAAAATATACAGCCAGGAACATTACAGCGCCTAGATCCTGTAAAAACTGCAAAGATTACTTAGACTGGGATTCGATAGATCATAGCAATTTGTCGAATGACTATTACAGGGAGAAGGGCTTTGATATTGGAGTCCACCCCTACTAATCGTAATACAAACCGATACAAGAGTAATAAATAACATATTTTACTATTTCTTATTGACAATTAATTAACACAATGCTAAGCTTATTTTAGCCAATTCAAAAGGGTTCCTGAGGGAAAGGCATAGGAGTTAATGAATTATACATATCGTACTGAAAGCAGAATAATATAAGCTTAAGGCGGTTAATATGAGAATAGTCGAACCCTATGCCGTTGGCATAGGGTTTTTTAACGTGCATTCTACTTGATAGAAATACTTAGGATACGAATGTCAAAAGTCTAAAAATGATTTGCAAATGAATGTGAGTGCATATATATTCATCTAGATAACCTGGATCAGGCTTTGACAATCGAATCCCAGAATAGAAATATAAAAAGGAAGGTGATGAAACTGGAAACAAGAGTGGCATTAATCGGTATTATCGTGGAGGATTTGGAGGCTGCGGAGAAGATAAATGGATTGCTTCATGACTATGGACAGTATATTGTAGGGCGCATGGGGCTGCCCTACCGGGAGAAAAATATCAGTATTATCAGTGTCGTAATTAATGCGGAGGCTGACATAATTAGTACACTGGCCGGAAAACTCGGTATGATAAAGGGAGTGAATGTAAAGACAATCTATTCAAAAAAGTAATCTGAAATAGCAGAACGGATCGTCTTTTCAATATATATAAAATAGCTTTCTATAATAAGACAATTTATACAATGAATGGAGGATTTCAAAATGAAAATGTTTAAAATAGCATTCGTAGTGCTTTTATGTATGTCACTGTTATCCGCATGTGGTAAAGGCAATACAACAGCCGGGGATAGTGATAAGCAGAGCCCGACACCTGCCGCAACAATAGCTCCTACCACCGCAGCTGCAACAACGGCTCCGACGGCAACTACTGCTCCGACAGCAACAACGGCAGCACCAAAGGAAAAAATCAAAATGAATATTGCTGCTTTAAAGGGGCCAACAGCAATTGGTATGGTTAAGGTCATGGAGGATGGATCAGCAGGTACAACGGCGAATGATTATAATTTTACTATCGCCGGCACAGCAGATGATATCACAGCAGGTATTGTGAAGGGAGATCTTGATATCGCAGCCGTTCCCAGTAATCTGGCTTGCGTATTATATAATAAATCAAATGGCGCAATTAAGCTGGCAGGCATTAATACCTTAGGCGTATTGTATATTGTGGAGACTGGCGACACGATTAAATCGGTTGCTGATTTAAAGGGTAAAACAATTTATGCAACAGGCCTTGGAACAACGCCGCAATACACTCTGAATTATGTATTAAAAGCGAACGGAATTGATCCGAAAAAAGACGTGACAATTGAATATAAGACAGAGCCCACCGAAGTTGCATCGATCCTTGGGGAATCCTCAAATGCGGTTGCAATGCTTCCACAGCCCTATGTAACAACAGTAATGATGAAAAATAACAAGGTAAAAATGGCTCTTAACCTTGCTGATGAGTGGAATAAGGTTAGCAAGGATGGAAGTACGGTCGTTACCGGTGTTGTAATTGTAAACAGCAAGTTCCTTGAAAATAATAAAGCTGCTGTTGATGCCTTTATGCAGGAGTATACAGCATCTGCAGCATATGTTAATGAGAATGTGGACGATGCGGCAGCTTTAGTGGAAAAGTTTAAGATTTTCCAGGCAGGACCGATGAAGAAAGCAATTCCAGACTGTAACATTACACTAATTCAGGGAGATGAGATGAAGCAGAAGCTGGGAGGCTATTTAAGTGCATTATTTAAGGAAGATCCCAAAGCGGTAGGCGGGAAGCTTCCGGATGATAATTTTTATTATATACCTTAAAAATAGAGTAAATAAGGTGTAAAATCCGATATAACAAATCTGAGATCCCGCCATATTCAACTAATATAATTTTTGATGTCTTTTGACAATCGAATCATAATATTCTCCGGCATGGATATCAGGAATCTACACACTTTATGAGTTTGTTCTATGGAAGAAAAGCTGGTTTTAGAGAAAAGGCATGCTGGTATTATTGATACGGCATGCCTAACTTAATTATCAGTACTTTCCGGATAAAACAAACTTGATGTATCATGAAATAAATTCTTTAAGATCTACATTACCTGCTGTATAAAAGCCGGAAGGGAGCCGTGAAAAATGCCTCATCATAAAGTGCATAAAGTGAAAAAAAATATTTTGAAAGACTACAGTGTTAAGCTCATTATCATTCTATTCTGGCTTCTTCTATGGGAAGCTGCAAGCAGAGCACTGGGGCATAGTATTCTTTTGCCGGCTCCGAGTGCGGTGCTTGCAACTTTGGCAAGGCTTATGATCAATCTGGACTTCTGGCAGACAATACTTTTTTCTTCGCTTCGTATTATCATTGGTTTCCTGTTGGCGCTTCTGGTTGGTATCATCCTGGCAGTCGGTGCGCATAATAGCCGGATGGTCGAGGCCCTGATTGCTCCGATTATGAAAACAATTCAGGCAATGCCGGTCGCTTCCTTTATTATTCTTGCCCTGATCTGGATCAAGGCTAAGAATTTATCGGTGCTTGCCTCTTTTATGATGGTAATGCCTCTCATTTATTCCAATGTAGCACAGGGCCTGAAAGCAGCTGACAGCAAGCTGCTTAATATGGCAAAGGTATTTCAGATCGGAACGGCTAAGACCATCAAGGCGATTTATATCCCTGCAGTGATACCGTATTTTATATCTGCAGTATCGGTTGGTGTCGGTTTATGCTGGAAAGCCGGAATTGCAGCCGAGGTAATCGGTATTCCTACCGGGTCAATTGGAGAGCGGTTATATGAGGCAAAGCTTTATCTGATGACAGAGGACCTCTTTGCATGGACGATTGTCATTATTATCATAAGTATTTTATTTGAAAAGCTTGTACTTCTACTGATCCGACGCCTGCAAAAGGATGCGGCAAGACAGCGAAAAACGGCCGAAGAATAAACCGGATTGCAAATAGCAGCGTAAATAGTGAGTGCAGGAATGAGGTATAAAATGGACATCCAATTAAGCCATATTGCAAAACAATTTGATCAGAAAATGGTATTAACAGATTTGAATGTGATTTTTCCCGAAGGAAAAATAAGCTGCCTGATGGGAGCCTCCGGAAAAGGAAAAACAACAATTGTTAATATGATTATGGGACTGGTAAGCCCGGATTCCGGGGAAGTTATTGGGGTACAGGGGAAGCGTATCGCGGCAGTATTTCAAGAAGACCGTCTGATCGAGCATTGGAATGCGGTAAAAAATATTAAGCTGGCATGTGATAAAAATGTCACTCTGGAACAAATAGAACAGGAGCTTGCCTTACTTGGAATTTGTGAAGCGGATCAGAAACCGGTGCTGGAATTCAGCGGTGGTATGAGACGCAGGGTTGCCATTATCAGGGCTATGTTGGCGAAAAGCGATCTGGTGATTCTGGATGAACCCTTCCGCGGTCTTGACATGGCATTAAAGGCGCAGGTGATCTGTTACATTCTGGATCGAAGTAAAGGCAAGACAGTAATAGTTGTAACACATGAAAAAGAAGATGTAAGGCTTCTGGAGGCAAATTTGGTGATGCTGGAGTAAAGCCTCTTTACTTCAATTGCTTTAAGAAGGATAATAATCCATTGTCCTTATAAAAAGTTACAATTTCTTTCTGATAATTATTATAACCCTTTCGAATATAAATCGTATCCTGGTATACACATACCATCAAATCATAATTGTGACCATATTTCTTCGGATACGTAATCCATAGTAATAATGACTTGCCTGTAATGTTCCCTTGCGCATAGAAAGCTCTTTTTAATCATTTCTGCTTTCTCTTTTTGTAAAAAGCTCATCTCAGGCTCATTCTGACATGGACCGGAATTTAAATCTAATTCCTGTTCTTCCAGTAATACCGGTTGCTTTTTTCTTGCGTAGGTAAGAAACGTATTCCGGGCTATTTTTAGAGCCCAGGTTTTCACATTTGCCGTACCCTTAAAATTTCTGATGTGTATAAACATCTTAAGAAAGGTCTCCTGACTCAAATCTTCTGCAAGCTGTACATCCTTGGTCATATAGGTTAAGTAAGCAAAAACTGCATTTTTACTTTGCTCATATGCGGTAAAAAATTTCATCGTCCAAATCCTCCGTAATAGACTTGCAATTTTCATTCAACCATTTTTAATAAATTCGAATTCATATATATAGACTACATTAGCTCAAAAAAGTTATGGAATGGATAGAAAAAATTGTATTCATTGTATTTTTTTAAACAGAGCAAAAACTTAATACTAAAATTATAATAAGAACCAGCGAATGTAAATTCTTTTATGAGAACATATATCAATTGCACTACACGGAATTTGAAAGGATTGTATAAGGTAAACTGGCTGAGTTGCTCCTCCATCCACATTATAGCTTGTTCTATCTACTGGAGAAAGCCTGTAAGGTATTGTTAAGTAAACTTTCTATGTTGTAATTTTATATTGTATCAGCTATAATACTGAATTAATAGTTAAGACGGAAGTTATCGTAACTGGAATTTACTATAGCCAATAAAAGAGAAAGAGGTTAAATTCATGCATATTACAATTACAGGCAATTTGGGAAGCGGAAAATCAACCATTTGCAAGCTGTTAAATGAAAGCTATCAATTTGAGGTATATTCCACCGGCAAGGTTCAGCGGGAGTTGGCAAGACAAATGAATATGACTACTCTGGAGCTTAATCAGCTGATGTGCAGCGATAAAAAATATGACAAAATGATTGATGATGAAACCGCCCGTATTTCCAGAGAAAACAGGGATAAGGACATTATTTTTGATTCTCGTTTGGCTTGGCATTTCGTAGAGCAGTCCTTTAAAGTATTTGTATCTGTGAGTCTGGAAATTGCTGCGCAGCGTGTTATGAATGATCAAAGGGGGGCTGAAGAGAAGTATTCTACCCTGGAGGAAGCAAAAAAGCTTCTTGCGGAGCGTGCCGCTACGGAATGTATCCGCTATAAGGATATTTATGACCTGAATTATATGGAATTCTCGAATTATAATCTAATTATTGACAGCACTCATTGCACACCGGATAAGATTGCTGAAATTATTATAAAGGAAGCAAAGGAATTTTATCAGAATGGCAGGAAAGAAACCTCTAAAATGCTGGTTTCTCCCATAAGATTGGTTAAGGAAGAAGAAATTACAGAGGAAGATACGGAAAGAATTCGTTCTCTGATCGAAGAATACCGTCAGTTTCCTTATGCGATTGACAGTATCATCCCAGTGAAAAAGCAGGAGGATGATTATGCGGTGCAAGAGGATCTTGATAAAGCGAAAGCAGCTTTTTTAGCAGAGGTTCCGTATGTTCCTGTGAATGTCATGATTTGATCGTAAAAAGTCAGCAAGTAAAAATTGTTGAATAAAAATTGCATATGTATTCAATTTGACTTACTATGGCTAAACGAAAACTTTTGCGAAGTATATCTAGCACAACATTAATTTGTCAGGCTAATTAAGTCATAAAAGTATATAATATTCAATGTGAAAATTATCCGGTGCTTCCATAGATAAATTATTCTAAATAAGATAATATTAACATTTTAATTACAAAATATCCCCGAGGATATAAAATAACGTTTGACAGATAATAAGAAAAGAGAATTCATTGTACAATGAATTCTCTTTTCGATTCAAATAAAAAAGGGGGTGTTTGCATGAAAGCCTGGATCAATCAATCGTATTTTGCAAAATGGTTTTTCACGGTTGCACTGATAACCGCTGGAGTATATTTGGGTTTTCGATATCTGCTGCCTCTAATATTTCCGTTTTTAGTGGCATATTTTCTAGCCTGGATTATACGCCCTGTTACGGAAAGCTTGTACCGGCGGTTAAAAATTCCAAGAATTATAGGCAGCTCATGTTCTTTATTATTACTGGTGGCGGTTTTTGGGACAGCATTCTGTATGTTTGTCAATATACTTATTAAGCAAGCAATCGAATTTCTTAAAAATATACCAATCTTTTTAGGTATAATAGCAGATAGACTGGATAGTATCTGCAAACACTGTGATGGACTGGTTGGATGTAGTGACGGTACACTGAAGACAATTGTTGATGAGAATATTATGCAAACCATTAATATGGTAAAGACACAGGTAATGCCTAAAATTACAAAGCATACGATTTCTTTTACAGTGAAAATGGTTGGTTTTATCGGTGTGGTTTTAATCGTATTAGTGGCAGCTGTCTTAATTGCAAAGGATATTCCCGCCATAAAAGAAAAATTTCAAAAAAATAGTCTGTATCATGATATTCATAAGGTTACTTCAAAGCTTACAGAAGCAGGAATCGCTTTCCTGCGCTGTCAATTAATTATCATGTCAATTACAGCAGTAATCTGTATAATTGGTCTATATTTTATTAAAAATGAATATCCTGTTCTGATTGGACTTGGTATAGCACTGATGGATGCCTTACCAATACTGGGAACCGGAATGGTTTTCATTCCCTGGGCCATAATAAAACTTATAAATGGTGATATTTTTCTGGCAGCCATGCTTATGACAATCTACCTGATCTGTAATATTGTCCGCGAGATATTAGAACCAAAGTTAATTGGCAACCGCATTGGGATTAAGCCGCTCTATACTCTAATTGCGATGTATATCGGCGTAAAGCTGTTTGCGGTTGCAGGTTTCTTTCTGGGTCCGATCGGTTTATTAATTATTATTACAATATATAAGGTTTTAAATGAAAAATCGGATAAGAGTGTTTATCAGAAGGATGTATTCTATAATGAGGATTAAATATTGAAAAATGAAGAAAAGCTGCCGTTTAGGCAGCTTACTTAAAATATTTGCTGTATTAAAACTATAATTATGCTAAGATAAGTAAGAGTATCTATTTATCAAATTAAGCAGTTATGTGAATTTATGTTGAATTTATTGCTTTACTTACGTAATGATTAGTGAGAGAATATCTTATATATAAAATCGGGGTGGAATTTTTATGAAATGTATAAAAATACATAGTCTTATAATTATAGTTCTGATACTTGTTTTACTAATGTTAAGATTTAATTTCTCTCAAGCCTATCAAATTAATACTTCCTTAAGCGGTATGGAGTATCGAATTGGGGAGGATGATTATTCTGATGCAGTATCTATTACGATTAAAGGGGTTTATTATAAAAGTTTGTTCAGAGATGATTCTTTTGAGGGTTCAATCTCGATAGATAAGTATGGATTTACAAAAGATTTATCCTTATTACCTTTAAAATTTATTAAGGGAAAAGCTAGTATGTATTACACGAAGGACCACTCACTAGGAGAATTATTCTGCTCGGATAAGTTAAACAAACTATTAATTACAGTAAGAGAGCCTATAGGTTCCAATACACAAAGCTGGAATTCAAAGGATGGGCTGATCATAACGGCACCTGCGAGCAACCGGCAGGAAACGAGGGACATAATAAAGCACTTTCAAAATAATAATCCATGGCTAAATTTTTATATAGATTAAATAGCTTTTTCTGTTTCTATATGCTATTCTGTGTAGAAGATAGATGCTTGGATATAGAAAAGGATGATAATTATGGCAAATACTCAAATCGGAATATATATAAAAGACAAATCTCTTTCGGATAATATTTTATGGAAAAAGCTCATCCGTACTTTCGCTGTAATTGGCAGTAAATATGAAATTCACTGCTGGAAGAATGAATTAGATGAAATAAAAATGGCGATGCAATACGGAAAAGAAAAACGAGATGCATTGCAACCCTGGGAACATGGAACCATCATAGAGGGTATTATTGATGACAATTTTATAGACATGCTTGATAATATGGAGAAACCAGAGGCTACAGATATGTGTAATAAAATGACACCTTTCTTTTCTATATTTATAAAAAATGTAATTTCTTCTGAGCATTATGGAACAGAGATCTATATCTTTTCGGAACCTGCCGATAAGTTCGGTTTTATGGCGCTGCTTGAAGAATTGAGAGAGTATGCAGATATTCATGAGCTGTAAAATGGATTTTTATTTACAAAACTAATATGAAGGAGCAATAAATTCATGAGTAAGAATGATTTCGCATTAACACCGCCAATGGGTTGGAATAGCTGGGATTGTTACGGAGCAAGTGTAACAGAGCAGGAAGTAAGGGCGAATGCCGAGTATATGGCAACAAAGCTTAAGAAATACGGATGGAAGTATATTGTAGTTGATATTCAGTGGTATGAGCCTATGGCATCGGGGACCGAATATCATAACCTGGCAAAGCTGTGTATGGATGAATATGGAAGATTAATTCCGGCAGTAAATCGTTTTCCAAGTGCGAAGGACGGGAAAGGTTTTGCACCCCTTGCAGAGTATGTACATTCTCTCGGATTAAAATTTGGCATTCATATTATGCGTGGAATCCCAAGGCAGGCAGTCTATCTGGATGCACCGGTGAAAAACACCTGTTATACGGCAAGAGATGCTGCAGACGGATTTAATGTATGCCTGTGGAATCAGGATATGTATGGAATGCAGGCCGGAAAGAATACGCCGGAATGCGCACTGCGAGCAGCAGAAGCTTATTATAATTCATTAATAGAGCTATACGCTGAATGGGGAGTGGACTATATTAAGGTGGATGATCTGTCAGCTCCTAATTACCGCTATCAGGAAGTTGAGATGATTAGAAGGGCAATAGATGTTTCCGGAAGAGAGATCGTATTCTCCTCCTCACCGGGCGATACACCTCTTGAAGCAGCAGAGCATTGTGTGGAAAACTTGAACTTGTGGCGTGTTTCCAACGATTTTTGGGATGAATGGAGACTGCTCTACAAGCAGTTTGGTTTGATGAAGGATTGGAATCCATACATGGGAGCAGGACATTTTCCGGATGCGGACATGATACCGATCGGACATCTCTGTGTCAGGACGAATGCAGAATATAATCCGACGCGAAGAACAAGATTTACAGAAACCGAACAGCTTACCATGATGTCTCTTTGGGCGATGAGCCGTTCTCCGCTGATTTTAGGATGTGAGCTTACGGATCTGGATGAATTTTCACTTGGATTATTAACAAACCAGGAATTGATTGATATCAACCAGAATTCTGCAAATAACCGCGAACATTCCAGACTGGATGACTGTCCGGTATGGGCAGCAGAGGGCAGAGATGGTCAGATCTATCTGGCATTCTTTAATTTGAATGAAGAGAGCAGGGTAGTAGGTGCGATAGGGGAAGAATTAAATATCAGCGGTATGAAAACGGTCAAGGATGTATGGACAGGAAAAGAGCTTGGAAGCTTTGACAAATTTCTCTCTTTCTCTCTAAAACCGCATGAAAGTAAGCTGATTTGTTTAAAATAAGAATGTAATATGGAAATGAAATTACCTTATATCGAAAACATTACCGAAAACAGCCCGGAATTTGTCCGGGCTGCGCTTGATAATAGCAAAGTCTGCACTTACAACAGGAGCTGTACTGAAATACGACTTGCCGGTGAACAATAACTTATAGCGGATGAGATACCATAAGTATACGGGAATACTGCTTGACAAAGCAAATTTTCTGGCATAGAATTAGTTACATTATTCATGAGCGTTTAATATCCGTTAGTTTGCTTAAGCGGATATGAGAGCAGCATGATCTGACAAATTGCGTTGAAGAGGAATAGTAGATGGCATTCTCATTACAGAGAGGGAAGCAGCGGTGAAAGCTTCTTATGCAGATGGTATCGAACCAGCCTTGGAGCATTGTGTGAAAGGAAGATATTGCTATGCACCTTCCCCGAAGCACAACGTATTACCGGCGTTAACGGATGAAAGAGAACTGCATTCCTGCAGTTAAATAGGGTGGCATCGCCGAGTCCTTCGGTCCCTTGCGGATAGAAGGGCTTTTTTTATTACATAGGAAAGTTCGTCCTATGTAATAAAAACCCACCGGAGGATGCGCAGCTACGCGTGCGGAACAAAAGTTGTGCAGGATGAATGAATGATTGATAGAGTGTGCGAAGTACACTTTTGTTCCCTGTCAAAAATTAAGAACAAATAAAGGAGAGAAATGTTATGGCACAGGATAAGAAACTGGTCGAGGCAATCACATCAATGGATGTAGATTTTGCCAAGTGGTACACGGATGTTGTAAAAAAAGCGGAATTAGTAGAATATTCTACAGTAAGAGGCTGTATGATTCTTCGTCCGCTTGGCTACGCAATCTGGGAAAATATCCAGAAGCAGCTGGATGCTGATTTTAAAGAAACCGGAGTAGAGAATGTCTACATGCCGATGTTCATTCCGGAGAGCCTGTTACAGAAGGAAAAGGATCATGTAGAAGGTTTTGCACCCGAGGTTGCATGGGTAACCTATGGAGGCGGAGAACCCTTACAGGAAAGAATGTGTGTCAGACCGACTTCTGAAACTCTGTTTTGTGATTTTTACGCCAGAATTATACAATCACATAGAGATCTTCCAAAGCTTTATAACCAGTGGTGTTCCGTTGTTCGCTGGGAGAAGACAACCAGGCCGTTCCTTCGTACAATGGAATTCTTATGGCAGGAAGGACATACGGCTCATGCAACAGCACAGGAAGCAGAGGAAAAAACGATCCAGATGCTGAATGTTTATGCTGATTTTTGTGAAAGAGTACTTGCTATTCCTATGATTAAAGGTCGTAAATCAGAGAAGGAGAAATTCGCAGGCGCTGAGGCAACCTATACAATTGAAGCTTTAATGCATGACGGAAAGGCTCTTCAAAGCGGAACCAGCCATAATTTCGGTGATGGTTTTGCAAAAGCATTTGGTATTCAATACACGGATAAAAATAATACGTTACAATATGTTCACCAGACCTCCTGGGGTATGACTACCAGACTAATCGGTGCCATTATCATGGTGCACGGAGATGACAGCGGCTTAGTACTCCCTCCTAGAATTGCTCCTACCCAGATTATGATTATCCCAATTAACCAGAATAAAGAGGGAGTGCTTGACAAAGCGATGGAGCTGAAGGAGAAGCTTTCCTCTTACCGTGTGAAGATAGATGATTCAGATAAGAGCCCGGGCTGGAAATTCAGTGAGCAGGAGATGCGCGGAGTTCCCATTCGTATTGAAATAGGACCAAAGGATATTGAGGCAAATCAGGCTGTGATCGTAAGAAGAGATACTAGAGAAAAGAGTATTGTATCTCTTGATGAGATTGTAGTTAAGGCAGGGGAAATCCTTGATAAGATGCAAAACGATATGCTGGAAAGAGCCAGAAAGCACCGTGATGCGCATACTTATACTGTTACCAATATGGAAGAGTTTGAGAAAACAGCAGCTGAAAAGCCTGGATTTATTAAAGCAATGTGGTGCCAGGACGAAACTTGCGAGAATGAAATCAAAGAAAGATGCGGCTGCAGCTCAAGATGTATGCCGCTTGAGCAGGAGCATATTGCAGATACCTGCGTATGCTGCGGAAAGCCGGCAAAGGCAATGACTTACTGGGGAAAAGCATACTAATGAAATGTCCATCTTATAAGGACATGACCGCATAGGAGAGCATACAGCGTCCTTAAGAACTCTAAACGAAAGCTGCCGGTATTCATTGGAAGCTGCTTCAAGTGACAGACGAAGCTAGTAAGATACTTCAATGAATACGGGCGGCTTTTGATTTCAAAGGTTCTGTCATTATACTGGCTAGTTTTCTTTCATCCTATAAATTAATTGATATGATAGAATAATGCAGTTATAATGGATGAATTTAATAATATTTGAAGAGTTGCAATACCGCAAATGATAACAGGGAAAATGGAGAGAGTACGGACATGGGCATTTTATCATATAAGGAAAAGAATTTTCAAATGGATGGCAAAGACTATACCATTCTGTCCGGGACGATGCATTATTTTAGAATTGTACCGGAGTATTGGGAGGATCGTTTAAAGAAGCTGAAGGCTTGCGGATTTAATACAGTGGAAACGGTTACCTGCTGGAATCTTCATGAAAGCAGAGAAGGAGAGTTTAATTTCAGCGGAATGCTTGATATCGAGAGATATATCGAAACTGCTGCGGATCTCGGACTGAATGTAATCCTGCGGCCGGGACCGTATATCTGTGCAGAATGGGATTTTGGCGGGCTGCCCTTCTGGCTGCTGAACTACCCGAAAATGAGATTACGGTGCTATGATGAGCTGTTCTTATCGAAGGTCAGGCGGTATTACGGTGAACTGTTTCGAAGAATTCGTCCGCATCTTTCCACCAATGGCGGCAATGTTATTGCAGTTCAGATTGAGAATGAGTATGGAAGTTATGGGGATGATAAACATTACTTACAGTCGATTGTGGATATTTATCAGGAAAATGAAGTGGATTGTTTATTATTTACCTCGGATGGACCAACCTATTTTATGCTGAACGGGGGAACGCTGGAGGAGCATCTGGCCTCGGTTAATTTTGGGAACAGACCGAAGGAAAGCTTTGAATTACTTGATCAATTCAAGAAAAATCAGCCAAGATTCTGCTGCGAATTCTGGAATGGCTGGTTTGACCATTGGTATGAAGAGCATCATACCAGAGAGGATGATAATACGGCAGTTACCTTTGAGGAGATGGTGGAAGAACATGCATCCGTGAATTTTTATATGTTTCATGGTGGTACCAATTTCGGCTTTTATAATGGAGCAAACTACGAGAACGGGATACAGCCGACCATAACCAGCTATGATTATAATTGCCCGTTAAACGAATGCGGCGATATGACTTCAAAGTATTATGCGGTAAAGGCCGTGATAGAGAAGCACTTTGGAAAGGCCCCTGCACTGGAGGTTGCCGATTTACCAAAGAAAGCATACGGGACAATTCAATTAACAAAGGGGGCACCGTTATTCGAAAACCTGGATCAACTTAGCATTCCGACAAAAGCCTCCTATGTTATGACCATGGAAGAGCTCAATCAGGATTTTGGTTTTGTATTATACAGAACGGTTTTAAAAGGGCCTTTTGAGGAAATGGAGCTTACCATTGACGGACTTCATGACCGGGCAATCATTTACATAAACGGTGAGAAAAAGGGAGTTATGGAGCGTACCGGAAAGAGGATGGATAAGGTAACCATAGGGCTTGAATTTCATGAAGAAGCGAGGCTGGATATCCTGGTCGAAAATCTGGGGCGTATTAATTACGGACCAAAGCTTCGAGATGAAAAAGGAATACTAAGGGGAGTTAAAATCGGTCAGCAGTATCATTACGGATGGACAATGTATCCACTTCCCTGTAGGGAGCTTGGCGGACTCACCTATACGGACGCAGCTGACAGGGTAGCGGGACCAACCTTTATAAAAGGAAGCTTTAATGTTTCGGAAACCTACGATACCTTTGTACGTCTGGACGGATTTACAAAGGGAAATGTTTGGATTAATGGTTTCAATCTCGGACGCTACTGGAATACGGCGGGGCCCAAAAAGACCTTATATTTGCCGGCACCTCTGCTTAAGAAGGGTGTAAATGAGATTATTGTCTTTGAACTGGAGGAGAATAGAAGCAATGAAATCCTCCTGACAGATGTACATGATTTAGGTTAAGGTGAACAGTAACAGGTTAACTGTTTCATTTATATTTCTATTTTGTATCCTTGAAATGTCAACCGCGCTTTGTTATAATCGTACTCAAATCATGAAACTGTAAGATGTCAAGTAAATCAAATGATCCGGGAGGCCGCAGATGAATTTCCATATTCCAGGTAAAGTAAATAGTATTATAGAAGAGCTTATGCAGCATGGCTTTGAGGCCTATGCGGTAGGAGGCTGTGTTCGGGATATGGTACTTTTAAGAGAGCCGGAGGACTGGGATATTACCACCTCTGCCACTCCGCAGGAGGTAAAACAGATTTTTCGAAGAACGGTGGATACCGGAATTGCACACGGAACGGTAACGGTTTTACTGGACAAGGAGCATTTTGAAGTGACCACCTACCGGCTGGACGGAGAATATGAGGATAACCGTCACCCGAAGGAAGTTTCCTTTACCTCAAGTCTCTCGGAGGATTTAAGACGCAGGGATTTTACCATGAATGCAATGGCATATAATGAAAAGGAAGGCTTTGTAGATCTATTTGGCGGAATGGAAGATATTGCAAAGGGTATCATCCGGTGCGTCGGAAGTGCAACGGAGCGTTTCAATGAGGATGCCCTTCGTATCCTGCGCGCAGTACGTTTCTCGGCACAGCTTGGGTTTTCCATTGAAGAGGAAACCATGGCAGCAATCCGGGAGAAGACAGTTAACTTAAGAAATATCAGTGCAGAACGTGTCCGGGTCGAGCTAACAAAGCTATTACTATCGGAGCATTCGGACCGTTTAAGAGATCTGTATGAAACAGGTATTACAGGTGTTGTTCTGCCGGAATTTGATGCGATTATGAAGACACCGCAGAAGAATATACACCATAGCTGCAATGTGGGAGAACACACAATACGTGCTGTTTCCGAAGCAGCCGGACCTATAAAAGAAAATCACTTTACAGCTAACGAAAGAGTCATATTAAAGTGGACGATGCTGCTGCATGACATTGAAAAGCCAAGTACCGTCAGTATGGGGAAGGATGGACAGAATCATTTTTACGGGCATCAGGAAAAGGGTGCACTTACAGCAAAAATGATTCTTAAGAGGTTAAAATTTGATAATGATACCCTGGAGGCGGTGGTTCATCTGATCCGCTGGCATGATTACCGCTTTATACTTACGCCGTCAGGAATGCGAAGAGCTGTCGCTGCAATAGGGAAGGAATATATGGAGCTTCTCTTTGAAGTAAATAGGGCGGATACCTCTGCAAAAAATCCGGAGCACATACAGGAGAAGTATGATAAGCTTGCAAGGGCAAGAGAACTTTACCGGGATATTCTGGAGAAAGAAGAGTGTGTAACCCTGAAAGAGCTTGCAATTAATGGTAAGGATTTGATTGCAGCAGGTTTTAAGCCTGGCAGGAATATGGGAGAAACCTTAAATAGACTTCTGGAGGTTGTTCTTGAAGATCCTAAGCTTAATGAGAAGGAAGTGCTGTTGGCAAAATTGCAGGAATGGAATACAAATCCGGATAACTCTATTACCGGTTAAGAAAGAAAGCATTGTATGGATATTAATGCAAATCCTACAATGCTTTTCCTAATGTATACTACGATTTATCCTCTTCTAGTTGATATGCTTTCGGAGTTTCGCCTTCTGATTTTTTGAATACTTTACCGAAATAGAGCGGATCATCATAACCGATCGCAGCAGCAACATCCTTAATAGACAGAGAACGGTTGCTTCGAAGCAGCTCTTTGGCCTTGTTAATACGGAGCTGGGTGATATACTCGGAAGGGGTGATTTTCTTATATTCCCGAAACAACTTGCTCAAATAAGCAGGAGTAAATCCGAAATTATCAGCGATCATCTTTGTGTTGATAGAGTCGGTATAATGCTTTTTGATATAATCATTAATTTGAAGAAAAGTGCTCAACTTTCCTTTGACATTCTTCGTTTCGTTAGCAATGGTAGCAAAGATATCATCAAAGATCGAAACAAGGTTTGAATACAGGCTGTCAAAAGAATTGGATAATTGGATGATATCATCTACAATATTATAAAGCTCCATCTGCTGAACAGAAACATACTGAAGGTAAGGTACAGTACATTCTGTGAGTAAGGTATGCAAATAGATACTCAAGGTTTTCTGTTTGATGGGATGATATTTTAACTGATTTATTAAAGTATGTAATTCGGTGCGGAACATGTCGCAGCTGCCATTGGTAAATAGCCTGCATAACTGCAGAATATTATCAATAGGGATGGTATAGGACAATGCCGGTGAAGCAAAAGATTTGTTTTCCGAGGCTTCCATACGGATAAAGCTGGACTGGGCAAATAATATTTGATCTCCGATATACTTACTTAGATTATGCATATGACTACTGATACTATTCAGAGTGATATGAGCGTCACTTGGTATGAAGGTAACCATTGTAAAATGCTTGTATAAAGCTTCATAAAGGGAATTATAAAAGGGAAAGCAACTCTTTAATTGCTTTTTATTAAAGGAAAACAATACAAAATAGGTATGGCGGTTTCTATCCCGCATGATCCAATACTTGATAAAATGCTTTTGAAAATTCCTTAATATGCCTTCCAGTATCCGAAAATCCTCAGAAGCTGTATTTTCTATGGAAGCAGTATCTGACTTATAGAAGAATTGACCGATATTAATCAGAACCTGTCTGTAATTCAAGGACAAATCCTCTGAAAAAGAAGTATCGACCGTAAAATCAGTTATGATCTCTTCTTTGGCATAATACAGGCATTTGTGCTCGTAAACTTCCTTCAGCTGATTACGCAGGACATCCTCTTCAATGGGTTTTAAAATGTAGTCCAGAATTTTAAGTCGTAATGCTTTCTGCACATAGGAGAAATCATTATAACCGGTTAATATGGAGCAGATAACGGAAGGATAATGCTTCTTTACATATTCTACCAGTTCAAGACCGTTCATCATAGGAATCTGTATATCTGTGAGAAGATAATCTATTTTATCCTGATACTCATCAATCAGTTCTCTGGCTGTCTGACCATCTGTGGCAGTAGCGATGATCTGATAGGGCTCTCCGAATTTCCGGATATAATTCTCTAATTCACGCAGAATTGGCGGTTCATCTTCTACAAGCATGATATTCATTCTTTCATTCCTCCTATTTCAAATATAATTTTGGTGCCATGAGGTATATTATGCGGTGAGCTGATATTATATTTGAAGTTCTCATGATACTTAAGCTTCATTCGAACAATGGTATTAATTAATCCCATTCCCCCAATGGAGAGGGAAGGCAGGGAAGCGGAAGGTGCAGACAGGAAATCATCAACTTTTCGCTGCAATACAGTAATATCTTCCAGATGAAAACCAGAACCGTTATCTGTAATTTCAATAATACAATTATCCCCCTGATAGGAGCAGTCGATCGTAATTTCCCATACAGGGAGAACTTTTTTGAAGCCATGCTGAAAACAATTTTCGAGCAGTGGCTGCAAACAAAGCCTCGGTATCATTATTTTCTCGGTATCTAATCCATCTTCGATGTGTATGGAATAACAAAAGGAATCCTCATAACGTATTTTCATCAGCTTCAGATAAAGTACGGCATGGTGAAGCTCATTGGACAAGGAGACATTCTCTTCGGAATAGACTGAAATATAGCGAAGCATTTGGACTAAATAATTACAGGCAGGGGCGATCTGATCATAATTTTCCTCCAATGCATGTGATCGGATTACAGTCAGGATATTATATAGAAAGTGGGGATTTATCTGTGACTGAAGAGCAATCATGTTAGCCTGCATTTCATATGCCTTACTCTTAATGTTTTCCTCCATATAGAGATGAAGGCGTTCCATCATTTGAGCAAACGATTCGCTTAACTGTTCAAATTCGTCAGGATAACCGGGAAAGGAGATGCCCAGATCCGGTTGCTGCAATGTAACATTACGAACCTTATCGGTAAGGAAAGTCAGAGGTTTTGTGATATTGTTAATAGTTCGGTTTATAATTAACAGGCAAATACCTATGATTGTAAAATAAATGATCAAGATATAGAATATCATAGGTAAAATCAACCGGTAAACATAAGTTTTGGGACAAGCTCCGGTAAGGATCCAGCCACAATCCAGCTTAACCGTCGCAAGAATGGAATTATCTTCACTTGCTTTGTAAGCAGAATCTGAGCTGTATATTTTTCTATAATTCTCATCCGATAAGTTGTAATAATACGGAGCAGCGCTTACGGAGATAAATTCGGAGAAATAATCGACAGGACACTGAATCTCTACGATACCGATGGAATGAGTGGTGTCAGAAGAATTGTAGATGCTTCGATACAGCGTAATCGTTGTGGTGGCACTCGTTGACCAGAAATCCTTGGTTACCTCGAGCAGAGCGCCATTCTGGTGAAGAATTCTCTTGGAATTATACCAACTTAAGTAATCCGATGAATTTAGCAGCTTGCTGGCAATATTCTGGTTATAGGCCAGACCGGTTGAGATAAAATTTCCTTTCTGATTATAGATAGAAATTCTAAATTTAGATACATTTTCCGGAATCATAGCGGAGATTAAAGGACCGATCACCTGGTCAGACAGTTCCGCATTATCCAGATCTTTGATACAGGCGGTAGCAAAAAAATCCTGCACCTGTATATTAGTAGAGACATTTAGGGCAAGACTATCCATATTCGATATAAGATTATCGATTTCGTTCGCTGTTCTATAAGAAATCGTGTTCAGATTTTTAACAGAATCAGTACGTAGGGTGTTATAGGCAAATCCCAGGAAGACAATAGAGGAAATTACCATAAAACAGGTAAAAATAAGAGATATTTTAATAAATAGCTTGTTCTTGAATGAATAATTCACGGCACAACCTCCGATAGGATTGAACATATTACCGAATGAAGTTAAGGTTGGCGATTCGAGCAATTTTTACTGAGGCAGATGGCATTTTCATCATAAAACTTATGCGATATACTGTCAAGACATAACTTAGAGTAATATAGAGGGATCTTACATTGCTGTTTTGTTATTGTAAAACAGATTATTAGACAAAAAGTCCATTTATTTACCTGTTTTAAGCATATTTTTTCCCTATTAACAATTAAGAAAATACTATAATATAGAAAAGGAGTTGAGGAAGAGACATGAAAGAGCGATGGATGAGAAAAGTACTGGTAGGTATTGTTTTACTTGTGAGTGCTTTGTTACTTTGTGCCTGCAGTCAAGAAAAAGACAGTACGAAAAAGAAGAATGAATATTCTGTTTTGCAGGGAAAAAAGATTACCTTTCTGACAAGTCAGAATAAGTATTTTGATGAATATAGTTTAATGGCTGCCGTCGTAAAAGAAATATATGATTGTGATGTTGAGTTTCAGGTTGTTCCGGATGATAAATATACCGCCTTCCTAAAGCTTAAGCTGGCTACGACGGAGGTGCCGGATGTATTCGAATATAATGTACCAATGCAAAACCAGGAAATAGAGGCTTCCAAATACTGTATTGATTTAAGCAAGGAACGTTGGGTTTCCAGATTAGTTAAGCCGGGTGCGGTAAAGGATGCGAAGGACGGAGCAATCTATGCAATGCCAAAAGTATCCTCTTCGGGTTATATGGCGGTTTACTATAATAAAAGAGTGCTAAAAAAATGCGGAATAGATAAGCCACATCCAAAAACATACCAGCAATTTCTTACTATCCTTGAGACGGTAAAGCAAAAGGGAGATGGAGTAATTCCTTTCTATGAGACAAATGCGGATGCCTGGACTACCCAAACATTTATGAACTGCGGCTATTCCATTGCTTTAGCAGACCGTGCCAAAGAAATTTTTGGTAAGCTGGCAGAGGATAAGATGAAATGGACACAAGTGCCAGAGTTTGAGCAAATACTGATTGACTATGCAAACCTTATGAAGGCTGGTTATGTGAATGAAGATCAGGCATCGGTAGGATATAAATCCGCCATAGATATGATAGGGACAGGAAAGGCGGCTATGTATCTGACCTCAGAAATGTGTGCTTCTGATATTATGGCAAAATATCCGGGAACTGAATTGGGCGCATTTGTAATTCCTTATGCAGATAAGGAGGTGCTTCCGGTTTCAAAATCAGTTACAGGGTTGTTTGTTCCGAAAGACGGAAAACAAACAGAGGTTGCGAAAGCATTCTTAAATGTATGGTCCTTACCGAAGATACAGAATGTCTATTTTTTCCGGCAGGGAAGCCTGGCAGCCTTCACGGATACAAGAGGCGGGAAAATAATTAATTGCCTGAAGCAATTGAAGGACGAATATATGGTGACTGGGCATTACAGTTATCCTATGAACGATCAGATGCCGGAATATAATGCAGTATTCGAGAAAATGTGGAAGGAATATGGCTTAGTATTGTCAGAAGAACAAACCCCAAAGGAAGCGTTAATTAACGTTCAGAATAGATTTGAATTATATAGAGAAACGCGGAGGTAGGAAATGATTAAACTAACGAACAAAATTACTCTTAAGAAAGAAAGATTAGTATTGACCTTACTAGCGGTGCCGTTTGTAATTTTTATTTTTGCTTTTTCTTATGTGCCGTTGTTCGGATGGATATTAGCCTTTATAAATTATAAGCCGGGGCTTAATTTATGGGATTGCGATTTTAAAGGTCTATATTATTTTAAGATGATCTTTCAGGACTGGTATAAAATGTCATCCGTCCTGAAAAATACACTGGCAATGAGCTTTTTGGGACTGTTGTGCAGTCCGCTTCCGGCTATCTTTGCTATTTTCCTTTCCGAGTTAAAATCTGTAAGATTTAAAAAACTTGTGCAGACCATTACAACAATACCTAATTTTGTGAGCTGGGTTATCATATATGCCCTTTCTTATGCTCTTTTTTCATCGGAAGGTGTAGTAAATCACGTTTTATTAAATTTTGGCATTATTGAAAAAGCAACCAACGTACTTGGAAATCAAAAAGCAGTGTGGATTTTTCAAACAGCTCTGAGCCTTTGGAAATCAGTTGGGTGGAATGCTATTATTTATTTTGCCGCAATTGCGGGTATCGACAGTGAACTCTATGATGCAGCCAGTGTAGACGGTGCGGGAAGACTTCATCGAATTTTACATATTACAATTCCTGGAATTTCGGCGACCTTTTTCGTGCTCTTACTATTGCAGATCAGTAATCTGCTTTCCGTAGGAATGGATCAGTACCTCGCTTTCTATAACAGTATGGTAGCAGATAAGATTACGGTTCTGGATTTATATGTATACCGTTTGGGATTGGTAACGCAGGATTACTCCTATGCAACCGCAGTAGGAATTTTCAAATCCGTAATTAGTATCATCTTATTATTCAGTGCTAACGGACTTTCTAAGAAATTAAGGGGAGAGAGCCTCGTATAAAAAAACGGATACAGTAATAGAAAAGAGGAGAATTTGTATGCAGAGCAAAGCGAAAAGAGTAAAAACAAGTGGAATGGATAAATTGTTCTATGCGGTAACCTATACGGTAATGGCCTTATTATTGTTCATCTGCTTTTATCCGTTTTACTACGTTTTTATTTATTCTATCAGTGACCCATCACTTGCACAAAAAGGTATTACTTTTTTTCCAAAGGGAATTACTTTCTTAAATTATGTAAAAGTTTTAAACCTGGATGGAATTTTTAATTCCTTTATGATATCACTATCCAGAACGGTGCTCGGTACAATGATAACCGTAACGGCATGTTCGTTTTTTGCCTATTTGGTAACGAAAAACCTGTATGGACGTAAGTTCATCTACCGTTTTGTGATTATAACGATGTATTTTAACTCGGGGCTGATACCCTGGTACTTAACATTAAAGTCCTATCATCTGACGAATAGCTTCTGGGTTTATATTATACCTTCTGCTATTTCAGCTTATTTTATCGTATTGCTGAAAACATTTATAGAGAGTTTACCGTTATCACTTGAGGAATCAGCTAAGTTAGACGGAGCAGGATATATTACTATTTTTGCAAAAATTATTTTTCCGCTTTCAAAGCCGATTATATCCACAATAACCGTATTCTCCGCAGTGGCACAATGGAATAACTGGTTTGATAATTATATTCTGGTACAGTCTGATAAATTAATGACACTGCAATTAATGTTATATAACTATCTTAACCAGGCCAGCCAATTATCGCAGATGAGTACAACTTCGCTGCAGCATGGTGCGGCAGCATCTGTTCTTACAGCACAATCCATAAGAATGACAATAACAATGGTAGTAACACTGCCCATACTGTTTGTATATCCCTGGATGCAGAAGAATTTTGTAAAAGGGATTATGCTGGGAGCAGTGAAAGGATAAAGTGAGTTATAAGCTCCGGAGAGGGGGAATGACAGCAAAGCGGACTCTATAACAGACAGCAGGTAAATACATAAGCAGTAACCGGCAGCAGAAGGCTACTATGGAAGAAAATTGAGGAAAGGGAGGCCATGTGTTATTATACACATGCATGGTAAGAAATATTATGAGAAAAAAATTAACAAAAAAATTAGTCGGATTAACGCTTAGTGCTGTGATGCTGACATCCTTATTGTCAGGCTGCAGCAATAACAAAAGCAATAATGCATCCGTAACTCCGGCAGCAAGTACGGAAAAAACAGAGACTGGCTCTGATCAAAAAGCAAAAGGGGATGAGGTTGTTACTTTAAATGTGCTGACAACCAAGATTTCTAGTAATGTTACAGATTACCCGGATACACATGTAACAGAAGCTCTTGAGAAAGCAATAGGCGTAAAAGTAAATATTATTGAAGCGGATACGGATAAATATAATGTATATATGGCATCCGGCGAAGGCTTTGATCTCATTTTGACACCCACCACTAACTTCAGCCAGTTAATTGAAGGAAATGTCGTTGTTCCTATGGATGATTATCTGGATCAGTATGGAAAAGATATAACAGCGAACATTGCTGATACTGTAAAATTCAGTAAGGGCAGCTGGAGTAACGGAAGTGGAAAATTATATTTCCTTCCTTGTCAGATTGGTGTTGATTCCCAGGGTATCTATCAGGGAATGGGACCTTTAACCAGATGGGATTATTATAAGGAAATGGGTTATCCGGAAATTAAAAATCTTGATGATTGGCTCAAGATGTTAGCAGAAATGCAGAAAAAACATCCTAGCACAAAGGATGGTCTTCCGGTTTATGGTGTTTCCATGTTTACAGACTGGAACGTTTGGTGCTACAAATATCCGCTGGCATGCTACTATGGATATAATGAGCTTAGTGGTTCCCAGAGCGGTTTATACAAACCGTCCACAATGGAATACAGCAATCTTTTTGAGAAAGATGGACTTTATTGGAAGAGCTTAGAGTATTACTATAAAGCAAATCAGCTTGGAATTCTTGATCCAGATGCATTTATAACTAAATTTGATGATTTCACAGCAAAAGCAAGTAATGAACAGCTTCTGACAGGTCCTGCTGTATGGGCTATGGGAGATTTTAACGGTAAGCATGCAAGCGAAGCAGTTGGTTTCCAGGTAATTCCTACCTCTTGGGCATATCAGTGGGGCGGTACTGATTACAAAGCAGGTTGGGTTGACAAATGCTTCGGTATCAGCTCAAAGTGCAAGAACCCGGAAAAGGCAATGGAATATCTGAATTATATTTATTCCTATGATGGTTGCCGTATGCTATACAGTGGCGTTGAAGGTACTGATTATACAATGGTAGATAATAAGCCTGAATTAACACAGCAAAGTATTGACCTGTACCTGAATGGCGGAGAAGAATGGAAGAAGAGCGGTCTTGGATTTGACAGAAATATCACAGGTCTTGGTAACTTTACAATTGATCCGAAAGATGGAAAGACACTTGATCTGTTTGTAGATCCTTCTGTTTACCCTAAAATGCTGACAAACTGCCAGAAGGATTTCTCTGATTACTATAAAGTAAGTTATCCAGATGAGATCTTCCAGCAATACAGACAGAAATACAGTGTCTATGATCAAAGTAACACAGATGCCTTTACGGTAGCACTTGTTCCGTCTGCAGCGGATGATATTAAGAGAAAAGAAGCAAGTCTTGTGGAGGCAGCAGTATCAGCAGCTTCTAAGATTATTCTTGCAGGCAGTGAGGATGAATATAATACTTTAAAACAGCAGACAGAAGAAGAGTTTAACAATATTGGTCTGCAGGATGTAATCAACTGGTATAGCAATGAATGGAATACAGCTAAAGAAAAGGCGAAGCAGTTTCAATAATAAGATAAAGTAATATACGCAGAGGGGAATCTGTTATAATATTCCCCTTTTGCTGTATTCACAGAAATGGAGAAGAATATGATACCTTTTTTAAAAGAAGCAGCCGGTGTAAAGCCCAGCCAAAGACAGCTTAACTGGTATGATATGCAGTTTTATGCATTTATACATTTTGGTCCGAATACCTTCACAAACAGAGAGTGGGGTAAGGGCGACGAGCAGGAAATTATTTTTAATCCAACCAATCTGGATTGCGACCAGTGGGTGGAAGCAATAAAAAGTGCTGGAATGAAAGGAATGGTGCTGACAGCAAAGCACCACGATGGATTTTGCCTGTGGCCTTCAAAATACACAGAGCATAGCGTGAAAAATTCCCCCTGCAAGGTTGATATAGTAAGAGAAGCAGCACAGGCTTGCCGCAGAGGCGGCATTAAATTCGGTTTCTATCTCTCTCCCTGGGATAGAAATTCCAGCTTGTACGGAACAGATGCATACAATGATTATTTCTGTAATCAGCTGACGGAGTTATTAACGGAATATGGGGATGTTTTTTATGTATGGTTTGATAATGCCTGCGGAGAAGGACCGAATGGAAAGAAGCAGGTATATGATTTTCCGAGATATATTGAACTGATCAGAAAATATCAGCCGGAAGCGGTTATCTTCAATGACTTTGGACCGGATGTGCGCTGGTGCGGAAATGAAGCCGGAATTTCCAGACATTCAGAATGGGCTGTTGTACCAAGTGAGCTCTGCTTCTATAGCGAAGTACAGACAGGAGCCGGACCGATGGCGGAAGAAGGAGATCTTTCGTTCTTATATAATACAAATCAGAATTTGGGCACCATTGATAATATTATTTATTCAAAAGGGTTAGTCTTTACACCCTCCGAAATTAATATGTCCATCCGTCCTGGCTGGTTCTGGCATCCGGAGGAGGATCCGCATTCCCTCGACAAATTATTTAACACGTATCTGACTTCTGTTGGAGCAAATGCATGCTTTCATCTTAATCTTCCTCCAACCAAGGAAGGAAGGATTGATGAACGTGATGTAGAGCGCCTGAAGGAACTAGGCGAATTACTTCACAAAGAATTCGGTAGGGAGCTGCCGGCTAAAATTGAAAAGCTTAAGGATACTTCGGCAATGCAGCCTAAATATTCCATAACATTCGAAGAAAGTATCAATGATTTTAAATATATTGTTCTAAGGGAAGATATCTGCGAAGGACAGAGAGTGGAAAGCTTCCAGATTGAAGCAGAAACAGAGGACGGAAGCCGTTATCCTTTCTATCAGGGAACCGTGATCGGAAACCGTAAGATATGCCGGCTCCGGGATCCCTTCAAGGAACAAAACCCGCTTACCAAGAGCATAGAGTATCATACGAAACGGCTGATCGTGCATATTACCTCTGCAAGAGATGAGGTTGTGCTGAAGGAAATCAAAGTTTATTAGAGAGCTGCAAGCTTGCTTTTCAACTGAAATTCATCTACACTATTTATAGGAGCTTCTCTTTTGTATAGTCGTTTTTGAAGAAACTTCATCATACAAAAGGAGGCTCCTTTTTTATTACATAGGAAAGTTTGTCCTATGTAATAAAACCCTCCGGGAGGATGCGCAGCTTCGCGCGCGGAACAAAAGCTGTGCATTATAGATTATAATCGCGAGAGTGCGTGAAGAACACTTTTGTTTCATAATTACCGAAAGGAAGTTAATGAATTGAGGAAGTGAATGAAAAGAGAGCAAGAGCCGCATGTACGGCAGAAGGAGGTTATGATGTATCTTTTACCAGTACCACAGAAGCTGAGTTATCATAATGAGGAGTTCCTAATCCAATATGATACCAATATTATACTGAATGCTGCATTAGGCTTTCAGGAACTAAACTATGCAAAAATACTGCAAAAGCAGATTAGCGACAGTATCGCCTGCCATCTAAATATTACTAAGGCAGAGAAGAAAGAAGTTAATTCAATCTATCTGAATATAATCAACCAGCTGAAACCAGAGGAATATCAGCTGGTTATCCGGGAAAAACAGATTGAAGTAACTGGCGGCAGCAAGGAAGCGCTTCTTAACGGGATTACAACCTTGCGCCAGATCATAACCCAAAAGGGTGCACTCCTTCCAGGTGTTGATATTTTGGATTATCCGCAGATCAGCAACAGAGGCTTCTATCATGATGTAACAAGGGGAAGGATACCTACCTTAGAGACAATGAAAGCATTGGCGGATAAGTTAAGTTATTATAAACTGAACCAGCTACAGCTTTATGTAGAGCATAGCTTTCTATTTAAGGACTTTAGTGAGGTATGGAGAGATGATACGCCGCTTACGGCGGAAGAAATACTAGAATTAGATCGTTATTGCAGCAGCATTAATATCGAATTGGTACCGTCCATTGCCAGCTTTGGACATTTACATAAAGTTTTACGAAGTAAAACCTATGAAGAACTGTGTGAGCTAGAGGACTCAAACAAGGAGCAATTCTCCTATATGAGCAGAATGGAGCATCATACGGTTGATGTTACCAATGAGAAAAGCTTTGAGCTGGTAAAGAAAATGCTTCTGGAATATTTACCGCTGTTCTCTTCAAAGCTCTTTAATATTTGCGCAGATGAAACCTTTGACCTGGGAAAAGGCAGGAGCAAAGGATTAGCGGATACAATAGGAACTGATAAAATGTACATTAATTTTCTGAAAAAGCTTTGTGAGATGATTGCAGAGCAAGGGAAGCAACCGATGTTCTGGGGGGATATTATTGCAGCAAATCCGGAAGCAATTAAGGAGCTACCGGAGAATGTTATTTGCCTGAATTGGGATTACTCGACAAATGTGTGTGATAAAAACATAAGGAAGGTAGCGGAGATTGGTATTATGCAATACCTTTGTCCCGGCGTTCAGGGCTGGCGTCGTCTTGTCAACCACCTGAAAAATGCATATGACAATATAACCCTTACAAGTAAATATGCACATCAATATAAGGTGGTCGGATTTCTCAATACGGACTGGGGAGACTATGGCCATATCAACCATCCGGAGTTCTCGACTACGGGAATGATATATGGGGCAGCATTTTCCTGGAATTCCAAACTGTTAGAATTTGAAGATATTAACAGGCGGATTTCAGTAGTAGAATATAGGGATCATTCGGAAAACTTTGTTTCTGCCATTCATAAGATGGGCAGTCAGGAAGGTTTTGTATGGAGCCATGCGGTACAGTATAAAGAACTGTCCCAGAGAAATATATCCGACGAGGAAAAGAAGGAATTCTTCAAGAATTTTCATACAGAGGAATTACTGCAGATAAATAAAGTGCTTGCTGAGGCTGTTAAGGATATGTATCAGGGAATGGTACATATGGAACCATCCAAGAGAAATGTTGTAAAACCTTATCAGGTAGCAGCAAGGGGTATGGAAATTTTTAATCTGATAGGAGCAGTTATTGCGCAACATATTCTGGAAGGTGCAGTAACTGATTTGATAGAACCTTCAAAGCTTGCCATAGATTTGGAATACTGGTGGAAAGACTATAGAGAAATATGGAGAAGCGGTTATAAAGAAGCGGAGCTTTACCGGATTATGGAAGTGATTATCTGGTATGCTGACTACTTACGTGAAATAAAATTTTAATTATTTATGTATAAATAATCAGATCCCTCAATAACCTTTTAATATAAACCCGATTTGGCTGATGAAAGACACCAAAACAATGATTTTGTCCTTTCAATACGAAAAGATATTTCTTCCGGAGCTTATTTATATACATGATTTTGGTGGAGATATCATACTATTAAAAAGACGGGTTTATCATTAGTTGGGAGGGTTAGCTGTGGAGGATAAAAGCCAGGAAGCATTAAAAAATTATCGTCTGAAGATACACAACATATATAGAGCCAGAGGCGCTTTTTTATTGGAAACAGATAGTGGACTAAAGCTGTTTAAGTGCTTCGAGGGTTCCAAAAACAGAGCCCTGTTTGAAAACAAGGTCAAGGAACATTTATCTCTTTATGGTTATCCGAACACGGATCTGTTTGTGAAAACGATGGAAGATGATATTATTAGTGAGGACAGTGCAGGATGCCAGTATATAATGAAAAACTGGTACTGGGGAGAAGAATGTAACCTCAAGGAGTTTACACAAATAGAAGCAGCAGCCGCTAACCTGGCAAGGCTTCATACTGTTTTACAGGATGTTGATTTTACCAAGGAACAGCTGGAACATAACATTTCGCCCGATCTAATGGAAACCTTTGATAAAAGAAACAGGGAATTAAAACGTGTCAGGGCATATATCAGGGAAAAGAAGCAGAAAAATGAGTTTGAACTGCTGTATGTTAACTACTATGATAAGTTCTATGAACAGGGACTGGATGCGCTGGACCGCCTGTCCAGCTCTTCTTATAAGCTTCTTCTTAAGGAAGCGGTAAGTAAGTGCAATGTCTGTCACGGTAATTATACATACCATAATATTATTATGCTGAAAAACAAGGTGGAAGCCATGACAAAGGCATATGTACCACCCGGATGGATTAGTAAGCAGCCGATTTTTGCTGCGGATCTTGGTTCCCCGCAAAGTCTGATTGCCACAACAAATTTTGAAAAGAGTTATATAGGTCTTCAGATCTTTGATCTGTATCAGTTTATGCGCAAGGTAATGGAGAAAAACGACTGGGATATTCTCTATGGAAGCAACATTATAGATGCATATGACAGGGTGAAACCAATTTCCAGAGCAGAACTTAATATATTGTATCTGCTGCTTCTACATCCGGAGAAATTCTGGAAAATTACAAATTATTATTACAATGGTAAGAAGTCCTGGGTTTCCGGCCGAAATACCCAGAAGTTAAATATTATTGGAGAGCAGAATGCCAGAAAGGAAGTCTTCCTTCAAAAATTGGAAAGCATCCTATAGATTACGGATTGAATTAACCGACCAGGTGGGCTATAATACATAGGAAGCATAAATGGAAAGATAATTTCACAGTATGAGGGTACATTAGATGAAATTTTTGCATCAGGCAACCGAAAACAAGCATTACATAAATACAAGACCTGTTATCAGTCTGCTGATAGGATTGGCGTTTTTATCGGTGATCATGCTTTCTATGGTATTGGCATATTCCGGGAATGGAGCAACTTTGAGCAGCGGTGAAAATAACCAGCCGCCGACCGGCACGGACCAAATTACGCAGACGGTGCAGACAGATAGCAGGATACTCGCCGTTGTAAGGGATATCAATACGGAACTTAACCAGATTACTTTATTTGATATAAAGAAACAACAGCCTGTAGTACTTGAGTATAATGGCGGAACAGACATAACTGATAAATACGATAAGATAATGTCTATGAGCCAGATTGAATTAGGATGTATGGTAGATGCTTCTTACGAGCGTTACAGTAATAAACTGTTAAATATGAATATTTCAAAAATAGCCTGGAAATATCCAAATGTAAACAATATAAGTATCAACGCAACCGACAGGATTATGAAAATAGCATCGAATAAGTATAAATATACCGATAATATATCTATTTTAGATGGTAATGAATTTATTCCTGCCAGTAAGCTGGCGGAGCAGGATGTTCTGACGGTATGGGGTAATGAAGAGACAATCTGGTCAGTTATCGTGACAAAAGGGCATGGTACAGTTAAGCTTGAGCATTATGAGGATTACCTTGGGGATCTTATATCGATAGGATATGAGTCAATGCAACAGATTACAAAGGATTTTAAGCTTTTGGTACGTGAGGGTACCTTTAATCTCACTGTGGAAAACGGCAGATATAGTGCTACGAAAAGTGTTACGGTAGAGCGGAATCAGGTTACCTATGTTTCCCTTGCTGATCTGGGTCCGGATGGATTAAAGCTCGGGGAAGTAACCTTTAAGGTAACCCCTACCGGAGCGGATCTATATATTGACGGTAAGCTGACCGGTTATTTAGATCCGGTTGAGTTAAACTACGGAAATCATATGATAACGGCGGCACTTGGAGGATATACTACTTATAAGGGTACGATAACGATTGACTCGAATAGGAAAACAATTAGCATTAATTTACCAGAGGCAGAGAGCGATAAAAAAGCATCCGCCTCGGAGAACTCTGATACGGCAAGCGCAGGACCTGAGGCAGGCAATTCCGGCCAAAAAGATCCAAATAGTAATACCGGCACACACAATACCAATATTGACAGCAATGCGGGTACGAATTCAAATTCAAACCAAGATACGAATTCTAACACGAAGGGCAATACCGGCAGCGGTACGAAGCCGTCTTCTGACGGGATAAATTATACGAAGGAAGATATCAACTTTACGCCAAAGGATGGGGATTCCATCGATCAGGATCATACGATATTTGTAAAAAGTCCTGACGAAGCTTCTTTCTATCTCGATGGAGAATATATTGGTATAGCTCCCTGCAGCTTCCGGAAGATAACCGGAAGCCATGTAATGACATTTATAAGAGATGGCTATAAAACAATGAGTTACTCAATTGAAGTGAAGGATGACGGAGTGGATGCTTATTTTTCTTTCCCCGAGCTGACAAAGAAGAAGTAAAACAATTCTTTTTATCAGATTATGTCATTCGCACATGAATTACTTATAATTGAATCATTTTATGAAGCAACATTGAAGAATGTGTCTACCGATTTTTAAACCTCTCTCTTTTCAAATTTATTATGGTAAGCTATAATAAATGTAAATTAATGGAAAAGAGAGGGGCTTTTTATGGTTAAATATTTATATGATCAAAACATAATCATCTACACTTATGCTGCACTTGTTGGTTTAGGACTTTTATTCCGTCTGATTGTAAACCTTGTTTATAAACATTTGGTAAAACAATCCGATAATCTTGGTGAAACCAAAAATAAAATGCTAAAGCATATTAAGATGAAATTTGAAACATGCTTCAAACTGAAAATAGGTGTGAATAATGTGGATACATTTGTGGATAAAAATGTATTGAAGTATCGATTTTGTGGACTCTTATTATCCACGTGGGATAATTTGTGTGGACAAGTTCTGTTTTTGAACTTGTTAATAGTGCCTATTTTAGCGGTTTTCGGGGCTTTTTATAAATGTGGACAAGACAAGATATTGTTTACAGGCGCAATTGGTATTCTATCGGCTGCGGTGTTGATACTTGTGGATAAAAGTATCAATTTGTCGAGTAAGAAGAAAATGCTGCGTTTAAATCTTCTGGATTATCTGGAAAATTTCTGTAAAGTCAGATTAGAACAGGAAGCTGTTTCACCGGAATTAACCTCGCAGCTTCGCCGTGAATTTGTACAGGTTTCTGAAGCCGGGAAACAAATCAGCGCTGCACAGGTTTCGGAGAAGGAAGCAGGCAGGGATGAGCTAAGCAGACGTAGAGAGGCACGGCTGAAGAAGGAAGAAGACAGAAAAGTTGCAGCAGTGAAGAGGGAAGAAGAACAGCGTAAGGCAGAAGAGTTGAGAAAAGAGGAAGAAAAGAGAAAGCAGGAGGAGAAAAAGCAGGCCGCAATCAGGCGCAGAGAAGAAGAACGGATTAAGTTGGAGGAAGAGAAAGCTGCATTAGAAGCTAAACGGGAAGAGATGAAGCGGAAAACACAGGAGAAACAGCAGAATATAGAGCAGAAAAAACAGAGGGGGGAAGAAAAGGAACAGATAATAAATAGTATGGAACAGGACCTGAAAACCTCTGAAGACCGGGCAGATATGGAGATGTTAATGCAGGGATTAGAAGAAATAGCTGCCGGGCAGGAGAAAACGATCAGTCTGAGAGAAGAAAAGGAAAAGCAGGAAAAGCTGGATAAGGATAAAGTAGACATAAAGCAGAAGAAGACGGCCGTATCAAAGACGAAGGCACAGGCAGTCTCACAGCAGGAAGAAAAACTAATCGAGGATGT
This sequence comes from Bacillota bacterium, assembly GCA_023418475.1. Lineage (GTDB taxonomy): Bacteria > Bacillota > Clostridia > Lachnospirales > Lachnospiraceae > Mobilitalea. The sequence goes on along the minus strand of JAEZZO010000002.1, from coordinate 71,169 downwards.
GCTAAAAGAATTTTTTGCTTAAGTGAGAGAAGTCATAAACGCAAGGGTATACAGGAAGCGTTACCAACATTTTATTTATAGTAAAACAGAAAAGTTGTTGAATAAAAAGTTTGTCTTTGTTAGAATATAAGAAAAAATAGAAAGGAAGTAATTGAAATGACAAACAAGGTTTCGTTCGATTTTTCTGTTGCAAAAAAGTTTGTCTCCAATACGGAGATCGAAATGATAAAGACTTCCGCAGAGGCAGCAAAAAAACAGCTGTTAGAAAAGACAGGAGCAGGAAATGAATTTCTGGGCTGGATTGATCTGCCTGTTAACTATGATAAGGAGGAGTTTTCCCGTATTCAGAAAGCAGCCGAGAAGATTCGCAAAGATTCAGATGTATTATTGGTAATCGGCATCGGCGGTTCTTACCTGGGTGCGAGAGCAGCGATCGAATTTCTTGGACACAGCTTTTTTAATTCTGTTTCCAAAGAAGCCAGAAAGGCACCGGAGATATATTTCTGCGGAAATAATATCAGCAGTACCTATATGAATCATCTGAAGGACGTGATTGGAGACAGAGATTTCTCCATTAATATAATCAGCAAGTCTGGTACGACAACAGAACCCGCAATTGCTTTCCGTGTTTTCAAAAAGCTGTTAAACGAAAAATATGGGAAGAAGGAAGCTGCAAAGAGAATTTATGCGACAACCGATAAAGCAAAGGGAGCTCTGAAAAATCTTGCGACAGAAGAAGGCTATGAGAGCTTCGTTGTGCCGGATGATGTGGGTGGCCGTTTCTCCGTACTGACAGCGGTTGGTTTGCTCCCGATTGCTGCAAGCGGTGCCGATATTGCCAAACTGATGGAAGGTGCTGCAAGGATGAGAGAGGATTGCCTTAACAGTGCATATGAAGAGAATGATTCTCTGAAATATGCAGCGGTACGTAATATTTTGTTACGCAAGGGCAAGAGCATAGAAATTCTCGTAAATTATGAACCCTCCCTTCATTATGTATCCGAGTGGTGGAAACAGTTGTTTGGAGAAAGCGAAGGTAAGGATCAGAAGGGTATTTTCCCGGCGGCAGTTGATTTTACAACAGATCTGCATTCCATGGGACAGTTTATCCAAGATGGTCAGCGTACCCTTTTTGAAACAGTTATTCAAGTAGAGAATTCCAGAACAGAAATCATTCTGGAAGAGGAAGAAGTAGATCTTGACGGTTTGAACTATCTTGCAGGCAAGAGCGTTGATTTTGTAAATAAGAGCGCAATGAAGGGAACTTTACTTGCTCATACCGATGGTAATGTACCTAATCTTCAGGTAAGTCTTCCGGAACAGAATGAATATTATCTGGGAGAATTATTCTATTTCTTTGAATTCGCCTGTGGAATAAGCGGTTACATGCTGGGTGTTAATCCATTTGACCAACCGGGTGTGGAAAGTTATAAGAAGAATATGTTCGCTCTTCTTGGCAAACCAGGTTATGAAGCGGAGAGAGAGGCTCTATTAAAGAGATTAGTGTAATACTCCTAGCATACGAGACGAAGGAAGATAGGAAAGAGAAATTATTCTATAAGAACAGACATATAAGCAGCGGTTAAAATATTACACTGTAAATAAAGTGTAACATAACCAATCTTTACAGAGTATAATGTATTAATCATATCAAAGGTAACAAGACAGTTTTCTCGGGATACGATACATATCTTTAAAGCATTCGCAACCGAAATTATTTTACCTCATGAAGAGCGTGAACAGCTTACTGCCTTGATACCTTACCAGAAACATTCGGCTGCTTAATATAGATATGACATACCGTCCCTTTATCGCAAGATAGAGGGGCGGTTTTGTTATGCATTTTTCTTAATTAGGGCATTATTGTAATATAAAGGTACATTAGCATGAAGTGACAGAAGCTCCCGCCAATGCAGAATAAGTGGAATATCTCATGGGTACCGAAATTCTTATGTCGGCTGTTGAAAATAGGAAGCTTCAGCGCATAGATAACTCCGCCGATGGTATAGATAATACCGCCAGCCAGAAGCCAGTAAAAGGCAGGAGCTGGAAGAGAGTTGATAATCGGAGTGAAGGCAAGAACGCAGGTCCATCCCATAGCAATATAGATGACAGATGAAAACCATTTCGGACAATGTACCCAAAATAAGGTGATAATAACACCAAGCAGAGCAAGACTCCAAATTAAAGTCAACAAGGTAAGGCCGATACGATCATCCAATACAATCAGGCAGATTGGAGTGTAAGTTCCGGCTATTAAGATGTAGATGGACATATGATCAAACTTTTTAAGACGCAGGTGAACAGCTTCACTTCTGCCGAAGGAATGATATACCGTACTAGCGGTGTATAATAAAATCATACTTAGAATAAATATTCCAAGTGATATCATATGAATACTGCCGGGGGTGCCGGCGGCTTTAATCAGAAGAGGCACAGAAGCAAATATAGCCATCAGCATACCGATAAAATGTGTGATGGCACTTCCTGGATCTTTTGGAACAATTTTTTTTGTGGTCATAATGATCAACTCCTTTTTATACGATTATTTTATAAAATAAGTATTCAAAACGTAGAATTAATATATCGCAATATAGTTATTAATACTACGTTATCTATAATTGTATACTACACTATGTCGCGTGGGTTTACAAGTACAAAATAAATAATTATTAGTTATTTTTGTATCAGACGTCATTTTTATTACTCCCAGAGTAATATCATCTCCGTAGCTATTCTTTAAATCTTTTGCTTCCCTAAAAAATACTGCTAAATTCTTCACCGAACTACTATATCGTATTGTAATTACATAATGTGTTTTTACCAAATATATACTTATATAGTAGAAAGTCAAGACAGGGAGTAATAATTCTATTTGAGAGAAATGGATTGCACTATTTATTTTCAAACTATATAATGATTATAAGAAAATGTAATATAATAATCTAAGCAGATGGTTAACCTGACAATAGCTGTATTAAGGTTAATAAGAAGAATATGTACACCCGTACCCCATCGGGTAAATTAATTTAAGGCTTATGTTTGGTAAAAATCAGATAGATAGAGGTAGTATTATTTATAATTACAAGGCAGAATGGAGATGTGTGTTATGGATTTAAACGTAGGAGAAATAGTAAAATTAAAAAAACAGCATCCCTGCGGAAGCAGTGAATGGGAGATACTCCGGGTTGGAATGGATTTTCGTCTAAAATGTCTTGGATGCGGTCATCAAGTTATGCTGCCCAGAAAACAGGTGGAAAAAAACATAAAACAGGTTAAAAAGCCGTCAGGAAACGATAATGGATCAGCAGAATAAGAAGCCATGCAGGAAATGTCTTCTGGCAGACATTGCACCGGAGGAATTTCTGAATAATATGAGAATCTATCTGCGGGGTTTGGATGAAAGTATAAAAACGCAGGAACAGACCTACCAGAGGAGACTGTCCTACTGTGAACAATGTGATTATCTGGAAGAGGGGATTTGCAGGCTGTGCGGTTGTTTTGTAGAATACCGAGCTGCCATAAAAAAGAAAGGCTGTCCTGCTATTAGGCCTAAATGGTAACGCTGGATTAAGAGTTTACGAGATACAAAGACGATAGCGTATAATGAAGGAACACACTTAACAGGTGCACAAAGCTTGCGCAGAATGTGAGGAAAAGATGAAATATATTTTAATGGATTTAGACGGAACAATATCAAACCCCATGCTTGGCATTACCAGATCAGTACAGTATGCACTGAAGTCCTTTGGGATTGAGGAACCAAATCTTGAAAAACTATGTTCTTATATTGGACCGCCGCTGCGGGTTTCTTTTCAGGAATTTCATTCCCTGTCACCGGAAGAAGCGGAAGAAGCATTAGCAAAATATAGAGAACGTTATTCGGTAACAGGTCTTTTTGAAAATGAAGTATATGATGGAATGGAAGAGCTTTTGGTAAAACTTAAGAATGCAGGTAAAATTCTGATTGTGGCAACCTCTAAGCCTGAAGTTTTTGCAAAGAAGGTTATGAAGCATTTTAATCTGGATCAATATTTTACAGATATCTGCGGAGCGTCTCTGGATACCTCACGTGACACCAAGGAAGCGGTTATTCGATATGCAATGGAAAATAACGGTATTACGGATTACTCGGAGGCTGTAATGGTAGGCGACCGTAAACATGATACAGAAGGTGCAAAAAGCGCCGGGATTGCCTCTATTGGTGTATTATATGGTTTTGGCAGCAAGGAAGAGCTGGAAGAGGCCGGTGCGGACAGGATAGCAGAAACGGTAGAAGATGTATACAGGGTTATTACTGACTGGGAAGAATAATATTATGAAGCTAAATATATGCGAAGAATTGGAGGGTGAATATGAAGCTTATATCATGGAATGTGAATGGCTTAAGAGCTTGTTTGAATAAGGGATTTGAGCAGTTTTTTAAGGAGTCAGATGCGGATGTATTCTGCCTTCAGGAGACAAAATTACAGCCGGAACAGGTCGAGGTATCCTTTGAAGGATACCACCAATATTTTAATTCTGCTGTAAAGAAGGGGTATTCCGGTACGGCTCTCTTTACGAAGCAGGAGCCAATCAGTGTTTGCTATGATCTGTGTATGGACAGGCATAACGATGAGGGCAGAGTTATAACAGCAGAGTTTGAGGATTTTTATGTCGTTACGGTTTACACACCGAATTCTCAAAGAGAGTTGGCAAGACTTGATTATCGTATGACATGGGAGGATGATTTTCGTTCCTATCTGCTCAACCTGGATAAAAAGAAACCGGTTATTATATGCGGTGACCTTAATGTAGCTCATCAGGAAATTGATTTAAAAAATCCGAAAACGAATACAAAAAACGCAGGTTTTACACCGGAAGAGAGAGGTAAAATGACAAAGCTTTTGGAGAGCGGCTTTGTGGATACCTTTCGCTATATCTATCCGGAGAGAAAGGATGCTTATACCTGGTGGTCCTATATGTTCAAAGCCAGAGAAAAGAATGCAGGATGGCGCATAGATTACTTTCTCGTTTCGGAGTGCTTAAAGGAAAGAGTTGAGGATAGTGTCATTCACGGAAATATTATGGGAAGTGATCATTGTCCGGTGGAATTGGTAATAAAATAATTGAAAGCAAGACGAAAACGGGATTGGGTCTTTAATAGAGAAGGTTTACGAAAGATAGGAAGGCTATAATAATTGGGGGTGAAGGTTTTACGTGGAGACATTTAAAATAAGGACAGATCAGGCATTACCCGGTATGGTGGTAGCATCGGATATTTATACAGCGAACGATCAGTTAATTATTACAAAAGGAACAGCCTTAGATGATAGAATGATCACGAAGCTTAGATTTTATAACATTCATGATCTGCTCATATATAAGAAGGATAAAAAAACTTCCGACAATACTGGAGAATCTTATATAGAGATACTCCGAAATACGTCGGAATTTAAGAAATTTAACCGTACCTATATAAATTCTGTTACAGGTGTGAAGGATAATTTTAACAAGATTATTCGCGGTATTGATAATCTTAAGATCGATGAAATGATTGCTGAGACAGATCAGATACTGAAAGAGGGCCGAAATGGGGCACATGTTCTGGAGATGCTTCATGGGATACGTAATTATGATGATATGACCTATGTCCATAGTCTGAACGTAGCCTTAATCTGCAGAATATTTGCCAGTTGGCTGAAACTGCCTATGGCAGAAGCGCGGATACTGACACTGGCAGGGCTGTTCCATGATATAGGCAAGCTGGTAATTCCGAAAGAAATTCTTATGAAGGAAGCCAGATTAACCAAAGAAGAATTTAATACCATAAAAACGCATACAATAAAAGGATACCAGGTATTGAAGGATCAACCGATCGATATTCGAGTAAAATATGCAGCACTGATGCATCATGAGAGAACAGACGGAAGCGGCTATCCGAATGGATTTGTTGCGGATCAGATAGATGACTATGCAAAGATTATCGCAATTGCGGATGTATATGATGCAATGACTTCAAACCGATGCTACCGCAATGCGATCTGTCCTTTTGATGTAGTAGAAAATTTTGAAAGAGATGGCTTCCTTAAATATGATCCTGGATATCTGATGACCTTTATGGAGCATATTATAGAATCCTATCTGCATAATATCGTGCGTCTAAGTGACGGCCGTGAAGGAGAGGTTATTATGACTAACAAGTTTTCTCTGTCGAGGCCGGTAATCCGGATTGGAGACGATTTTGTTGATCTTTCAAAAGATCATAAATTAGTGATCGATGCGATTATTTAAACAGATTATGTTCCCAAGCGTAACGGTTGCTTTGAGAAGTACATACTTATTTTTCTTACCGTTTGGCGGAACCGGCATATACCGGGGTAAAGTCGTCACTATCGGCGCAGAAAAAGCCGGAATATTCCTGAACAATCTGATCAAAATAAGGGATTGCAGTATCTAGATCAGCTTCATCTAAATTAATGGCAAAAATTGTTTTGATATTGCGGTTTTTAATAAATGCAGCATCGGAAGGACTTTGGAAGGAAGCCTCAAGCGGCTCAAAATCTAATGAATTTTCATTAGGTAGTTCAATTTCAAGGATATTCATCTCTTCCCAAAGCTCTATAGAGAGTTCTTTCGAATCCTTTAGTAAGAAAGCAATTTCCCTGGCGCTTAGTTCCATAGGGGACATATAGAACAAATCCAGATATTTCTTTACCGGCAGCTGACTTGCTTTTTTATTTTTATGAGACATACGAATAACCATTCCTTTCTAATACCTGCAAGCGAAAAGCCGCAGGAAACAAGTTGTTTTATCATTATTATAATATACCCTTTTCAAATATGCAATGTCAGGAAATTCAATGAAATGTATAACAGTAACGATATAGGCAAAGCAAAGGAGGATGAAAGATATGTATTATGCAAATGATTTTCGTAACATAGCGCGTCGTGCATTAGAAGGCAGATGGGCACTTGCAATCGGAACCGGTTTTATTGCATCACTTTTGGGAGCGAATGCTATGGCTTTTAAAGTTCCGGATATGCAGTGGAGGGAGCGCATACACAATATTGATCCGCGTTTTGCCCTACCGCTTTTTGGAGGTGTCTTGTACCTTGTCACAGTAATCGCATTGATTGCATTTTTCTTTGGCGGTGCAATACAGTTGGGTTATTGCAGGTTTAACAGAAATTTACTTGATAATAACAATCCACAGTTTACGGATTTGTTTTCAAGCTTTCATATATTCTGGAAGGGATTTTGCATGAACCTGTTAGTTACCCTGTATATTATTCTATGGACCCTGCTTTTTATTATTCCGGGGATTATAGCAGAATACAGCTACGCGATGACTCCGTATATCCTGGAGGAAAATCCGGAAATGGGAATAAATGAAGCGATACGTTACTCAAAGGATATGATGAATGGAAATAAGTGGCGTCTATTCTGCCTGAACATCAGCTTTATTGGCTGGGGATTCCTGTGTTTCTTTACCTGTGGAATAGGCTTCTTATGGCTGGGGCCTTATATTAATGCGGCCAATGCTGCATTCTTCTATGATGTTTCCGGTAAATATGGTTCTAATAATACAAACGATAATGGAAATAATGGGTATTATACGGGAGGTATGTAAATAACAAAAATTATTTGCTCTAAATAGAAGCAGGGGACTTTGGATTCTAGCCAGGGTCCCTTTTTATGTATGCAGAAAAAGATCGTCCTATAAAATAAAGCCTTTCGGAGCGATTATTGTTTTATGGCCGAATAAAGTTGAGCAGGAAGCCTTTGTTTCAGGCATGTTTTGGTAGGATGTGGTAATTCTAATAAAGGTAGCTTAAAATACTTAATTAGAACATTTGGACTTGGAAGGAATGCTTTATGACAGGGAAAGATATAAATTTATGGGTAATTATTTACAAAACTACGTTTATTTTTTTACTCTATTTTTATTGACAAGACTGTTAGGGAAAAAACAATTGAGTCATCTGACATTCTTTAACTATGTTACAGGAATTACGATAGGTTCAAAAGCGGCGAACTTAATAAGTAACCTGGATAAACCAATGCTGCCGGATCTGATCGGTATGGTATGATGGTACTTTTAACAGCGTTGTTAGTTTCTTTAGAATTAAAATTCAATAAACTGAGAAAAACTAAATTCTATGCGAAATAGATTAAGAGGAGGAAACAGCTTCAACAGTGTCTATGAATTGTTTTATAGTTTCTGATAGAAATTTGTTCTTGTGGTAGCAGATAGTAAAGTCTCTTAAGAATTCGATATTATCGATTGTAAGTTTAATAAGATCTCCCCGCGCAATATCATTTTGAACGGCTCTTTCGGATATTACGGAAATACCGAGACCCTGTGCTACTGCGCTTTTAATGGTATCGGTATTATTGCAGGTCCACCCTGCACGCCACCTGATATGGTTGGCATTCATAACCTCTTCAAAGGTATACCTTGTTCCGCTGCCTGGTTCACGTATCATAAAATTTTCGTTCTCAAGATCGGCAGGAGAGACACTTGATAAATTATGAAAACGGTGCTGTTTACCGCATACCAGAATAAGTCTGTCTTGCATAAAAGATTTCGTAAAGATATCAGAAGAATTAATCAGTCCCTCTACAACTCCAATATCAATTTGATCTTGTAATAACATGGCTTCTATCTTCTCGGTATTATTCTCATAAACTTCCGTTTTTGCATTCGGTTTTATTTCCTGAAAGGCAGCTATAATAGCAGGCAATATACAGGTACACACAGTTACACTCGCGCCAATTCGGATGTAACCGCATTCCTGAAGCACACGCATCTCCAGCTCTGTTTCTTCATTCATATGTACAATATGCCTGGCATAGCTTAAAAGCTTACTGCCGGATTGCGTCAGATATAATTTTTTGGATAAACGGTCAAAAAGCCTGGTATCATAGTATTTCTCCAGTTCGGCGATGGCTTGGCTCACGGCAGACTGTGAAAGGTACAGTTTTTCACCGGCCGCTGTCATGTTCATGGTATCACATACAGTAACAAATATTTTAAAATGCCTCAAAGTCATAATACCGCTCCAATACATTAGTAATTACTTATGATTTTAATAAGATAATAATATTTTACATATTGATTGTCAAGAACTATGATAAAGAAAAATAACTTGGATGTTTTTTTGCCCAATGAATGATAGGAGCTTCTTCACCAGTTATTTAAGATGCCGCTCTGCGGCATCCTGATTGTAAGAGTGAAAGAAAAATCACTTTCACGATACGCACAAAACAGGTGCAGAAATGAGGGAAAAGATGAAGAATGCATTTATGAAAAAAATACCCGGAATTTTATTAGCTATTCTGATTGCATTACCGGCTTGGTTAATTGGAGAAAGCCTTCCGGTAATCGGAGCGCCGGTTTTGGGAATTTTGTTTGGAATGTTGCTCTCTGGTTGGAAACGCCCGGATAACCTTAACAGCGGAATTTTGTTTACCTCAAAAAAAATACTTCAGTATTCTATTATTTTACTAGGTTTTAGTATGAATTTATATCAGATCTTAAATACCGGCAAAGAAACGCTGCTATTACTTTTGTTCACACTGACCTCCACCTTCCTAATTGCCTATATTGCCGGAAAACTTTTGAAAATAGATACCAATACGAATATATTGATCGGAGTCGGTTCAGCCATATGCGGCGGATCTGCTATTGCTGCAACGGCTCCCGTAATTAAAGCGAAGGATGAGGAAATTGCACAGGCTATTTCAACAATTTTTCTATTTAATGTTCTTGCGGCCTTTCTATTTCCGGCAATCGGACATTTTCTTCGGATGAGTGATCATAACTTCGGATTATGGGCCGGAACGGCAATCAATGATACTTCATCGGTAGTGGCAGCGGGTTTCACCTTCAGTGATGCGGCAGGTAAGCTTGCAGTTATTGTAAAATTAACAAGAACATTAATGATAATACCGATTACGTTAGTTTTAGCTTTTTACCACTCCGGGAAAAGTAGAAATGGTGAAAAAGCACAGTATAATATGGTATCCATTTTTCCGTGGTTTGTAATAGGTTTCATCCTGACTTCCGTTCTTGCCACCTTCGCACCGTTACCTGTCGGAGTATGCACAGTATTCACTAAGATAGGCAAATATGCAATTGTTATGGCTATGGCATGCATCGGTCTTAATACAAACTTAATTAAACTAATAAAGAATGGGTTGAGGCCAATTATGCTTGGTCTGATCTGCTGGGTGTCCCTTGCAGTCGTTTCGTTATCCGTGCAGTACTTAATTTTAAAATAATATTGTTTTTATAGGCTCTAAAAACAGAGCCTAAGAAATGGCGAATTCAAATACTCCTTTTTCGGAAGCACTTACCGGCTGTACAGCTTGGAATATGACTTGCCTTCGAACAGCAACAATAAAGCAAAAGATAATCATAATATAGCATATAATGTGTAGAAGTTTACATATCCAAGTAGTAAAATGAAATCGGAAGTACAGGTAGAAAGAGAAGGTATCTTATTTTTCTTAATTATCTGATGGTTAATCTATATTATAAGGAGGGTGTTTATGTTCGAATTTAAAACAGATGAAGCAAAATGGTTTTCAAAACCAAAACACTTTGTAATTGAGAAAGATAGAGTAGTAATTACGACTGAGTCAAAAACTGATTTCTGGCAAAGAACTTATTATGGGTTTCAACATGATAATGCTCATGTATTGTATGTTACAACAGATGAAAAATATTTCTCTTTTACGGTGAAGGCGGAATTTAACAGCGCGGTATTATTTGATCAATGTGGGATTGCAATTTATCAAAATAGTGATAACTGGGTAAAGGCGGCAATAGAATTTCATGATAATAATACTGCGTGGCTTGGAAGTGTTGTAACCAACAATGGTTATTCTGACTGGGCAACAACGGATATCGGAGCTTCTGTTACAAACATTTGGTACCGTCTAAGCAGAAGAGAAAGCGATTATTGCCTGGAGCACTCTTTTGACGGAATTAATTTTAAACAGATGAGAATTTTCCGCTTTATGGAAGGAGGGGATAAGATTAATCTGGGATTATTGGCATGTTCCCCGTCTGATGGATCTTTTCAAGCTGTTTTTACAGAATTTAAAGTAACAGAGTGTCTGTGGGATTTGGAGACATTCAATTTGTAACTATAAGCCAAAAATGTGCGAAGCACACTTTTGTTCGTTAGATATAGGATCTTAGGGTGATAATGTTTCTGATCTTAAAATATCAAATGCATTATAGACATCAATCATGCCATAACCCCAGTCTTGATTAGGATATTGAAAATTACTTTTTCGTTTTGCTCCCCGTAGCAGAAAATTTTTAATGCTTACTGTATTAATTCCGGGATAATTGCCTTTTACAATACACCATTCCAGTAAAAGAGCAGTAATACCGGAGGTATGTGCTGCAGCAGCTCCGGTACCGGAGATAGTCGTAAAGCTATGATTTAGTGCAGGGCATAGAATATTTACTCCCGGTGCGGCAAGCTCTGGCTTTACCAGATTGGATGCGGTGTATCCTTTTCCGGATGCGGGATATAAGGTTTCTGTAGCCGGATTATAGGCGGTTACGGTTATTGGTACCAGACTGTCTCCAGGATCCAGTATGGTTGTATAAGGATTTGACTGCAAAAAATAAGTGTTTTTGGAGATGAAGTTATCGGCGGGAAGCCAAAGATGAAAAGCACCCCTGGTATCTCCTCTGGAATAAACCTTAAATCGCCAGGTGCCGGGCGTAGGGTTCTTAAACCTTAACAGAATTACTTGTTTGCCGGTTTCTTCTTCAACCATGATATAGTCTATGATAATTACTGTTTTTTCAAAAAAAAACGTAATTTCTTTATTTTCCTGGAGGCTTTCAACCAGTTTTGGGACATATTCATCGCTTGGTGAGAGGATATCAAGTGTATAGATGTTTGGAGGATTCCCCCAAAGCTCCAATACAAAACCGGGTTCATTTTCTCCGATCTGAAGATCCACGTCGGTATAACCGGTGGCAGGTACAATCTCACGAAAGAAATGCCGACGGGTATTTCCTTCGTTTCCGGCAGAAACGGTAATAGCAACCTCCTGAAAATCTCCGATAACCGATAAGGAAGTACTTAAGGGACCACCGCCGTCATGTGCTCCCTGTGAGCTTCCAAGTCCGATACAGACAGCAACGGGACGGTTAAACTTTCTTGCGGTTTCGATAAGGTAGGTAATAGCCCATAAAATATCATTCTCCATATAGCAGGGTACATCAAGTGGTATGGAGAGAAAGTTCATTAATACAGATTTAGCCTGTTTTAATTTTACTACGATTAGATCAGCATCGGGAGCAACTCCGCTAAAATCATTTTTTTTATCCTCCGAACCTGCCGCAATTCCTGCCAGCATTGTACCATGCCCGTTTGTATCTGTACTTGGAACAATCTGCAGAGGATTTGGACTTTTCAGAGCTTCGTTAATCTGAAGGGCAGTATATTCTGTTCCGAAGTAGGGAGGAAATAATATGTCAGGAGTTTGGTTCTCGGTTGTAATCGTCTGGTCCCATAAGGCCAGAATTTTAGAGGTGCCGTCGGAATGCAGAAAAACCGGATTAGTATAATCAATACCGGTGTCGATCATTCCTACAATTACACCTTCCCCGCGTAATTTAAAATCCGGAAACTTTTGTAATTTGTTAATTCCGGATGCGTCCAGGCTTTCCATGCTGGTTAATGCATAGCAGGAAGGAATTGCAGAATAGCCATATTCACTGATGCTTTTGCTGGTAATCTGCGATATCGGTAAGTAAATAACGGCGTAACCATCATTAAGAATATGTACGGAATAGGCTTCATATTTTTTAAGAAGTCCCGGATTACCACTATATTTAATTAAAAGGTCTATATAATCATTGCTTGATATTTTATATTTTTCTTCCGGTGTCATAGCTGCTCCTTTGCTGGAAACTTATTTTATAGTTACACATTCCTAGACGTTGCTTCTGATGGCATCGAAAATATTATAGACATCCAGAATGCCATATCCCCAATCCCGGTTGGGATAATTCAAATCCACAGATCTTCTGGCGCCCCGGATCATAAAAACCTTCATATCCTGGGTGCTCATTTTCGTATAATTTCCCTTGATAATGCCCCATTCCAGAAGCATCGCCGCAACACCTGCCGTATGAGCAGCGGCAGCACTGGTTCCGGTAACCTTAACAAAGCCATGATCCAGGGATGGACTGATAATGTCAACACCCGGAGCAGCTATATCCGGTTTGACTAAATCAATACGTGTGTAACCTCTTCCGGCATCAACCAGAAGACTATCATCCTTATCGTTGTATGCGGTCACCGTAATAGGATTTTTGGCACAGCCGACAGAAAGGACTGTAATATAGGGATCAGGCTTAATAAAAAAAGTATCTTCGGTAATAAAATGATTCATGGGGAGCCAAATATTAAAATTCATGGGAAATAGTCCTCTGCCGTATACCCTGAATTTCCAAATACCCGGTGATGGTTTTGAAAACCGTACTAAAATAAGCTGAATACCGCTTTGGGATTCAAGCTTTTGATAATCTACATTAATTGTGGTAGGATCAAATATAAAAGTGAATTCTCTCGATTCCTTTAAGGTGATTTCTATTTTAGGGATATATTCACCGGAAGGAGTTTGAATATCAATTGAAAATGTATTGGGAGCCGACCCCCATATTTCCATTGAAAACCCACTCTCCTCCGGACCAATATTTAGCTCTACCAGATCATATCCCGGTTCCTTACTAATTACCCCGTAATAATGTCTCTTTGCATTTCCTTCATTTCCTGCTGCAATAACTACGGATATGCCCAATGATTCTGCATGAAGAGAAAGCCATCTGCTGGTAGTTCCCCTGCCATCATGTGCATACTGCGAAGTATCAATACCCATACACAGCGACATGGGTTTATTGGCTTGAAAGGCATAATCAAATAAATATTGAAGTCCGAACAGCAAATCGTTTTCTTGATAGCATAGAGCATTTTCCGGTATCCGGAAGAATTTTTTGATATAAGATTTTGCAGGCTTTAATTTAACAATGACAAGCTCTGCATCCGGTGCAATACCATAAAAGCCGCTCTCAGGCACTTCGTTACCGGCAGCAATGCCTGCCAGCATGGTGCCATGACCGACCTCATCCCTGGAGGGGACTATATTATAAGGAGTTGTACTTTTTAAAGCCTCATTTATCTGCTCTCTGCTGTATACCGTTCCGTAGGGGACACCTTCCGGGGCGGAAGGGTCCATAATGGTCTGATCCCATAAACATGCTATTTTCGTAGTCTTATCGGCGTACTGGAAGATTGGATTGGTATAATCAATTCCACTGTCGGCAATACCGATTAAGACCCCCTGTCCACGCAGATTAAATTTAGGCTGGTTACGCAGCCGCAGGATACCGGAGGCTTCAACACTCGCTTCACTAATCAATCCGAATAAAGAAGGCAGGACAGCATAACCGATTTTAGAGATGATATCCTCTGTAATTTGATCTGCCGGTATATGGACAACAGCCAGATATAGGTTAATTATGTGGACAGCGTAATCTTTATATCGATCCAGTGCATGCGGATTACCGCTATAATCAATAATCAGATCAGCATATGCGTCACTGTAAAAGCGTTCTCTCTCCTGTGGAGTCATGCGATTCTCCATTTCTATGCACTTTATAGTATTTCGAGTGCAAGGCTATATGCGCCGGAATAGGTAACAGGTGAAAAGTAAATCAACTATGGAACCTATTGCAAGAATTCAGCCTTCTTATATAAATTTCTAAGAATTGCTTTACTGTATTATATTAATTTTTAGTTGTATTATTACTATATTGCAGGGTTGTCTGCAAACAAAAAGATAGGATGATGACCAGGCAAACTGCGCCTTCAAAGGCACAAGCATTCTAATCATTTCATCCTATCAATTCGTAAAGTCACATTAGATATTTTATTTCTGTCTAAGCAATGTTCATAAACCGGCAGATCAGATAAAGGGTTAATAAATGCACCGGATAAAATGCATAGAAAATATATTTCAGATTTAATCCCCGCTTGCCGTTATAAAAATAGGCAAGGAGAATATCAATAAGGCTGGTAAATTCGGATAAAGACATAACAGTTAATGTGATACATCCGGAAAGCATGGATTTAAAGTGACTCCGCCGAAACCGGTACATAATTGCGATGGTGAGCACACCAAATCCGGCGTAATCTGTTTTAAGAAGTTCGGCAAGCACAATACCAGCAATCAAAACAGCAAGTTCTGCAAAAGGGATACTGGCAGCCGGGAGTGATTTTCGTTTTATATTAATAAGGTAGATGCTCAGAGACAGAATGGAAAACAGAATGCCGGTGGCAATATATTCGGTACGGCTTAACTGGATAACAGTATCACGGGAGGCGATCATGCTGTTGTAAATATTCAACACAACACTAAGGCAATACGAAATAGAGGCTCCGGTGGCAGCAACACCGATTACAGCAACTGCAGGAAACCATTTTTGTTCTTTCCACGTATCTTTTATGTACTCGAAGCCCATCATCATGAGTAAGCCAATCAGTAAGGTAAAGAAAATATTCTGATAATCGAAAAAGAATATTTTCCTCTCGAAGGCAAGATCAAAAGGAATTTCTGAAAGTAATGCGAATAAGGCAAGGCGACCGGCATACTTTAACTTGTTATGTGTATGCAGAAAGCCTTCAATCAATAAGAAACAAAAAATAGGGAAGGCTATCCTTCCGATCAATCTCATAATGGTATCAGCAGCTAATATAGAACCATTTTCCTGATAAAACTTCTGGACAGCCTCTGTGTTTTTCCAGTCCAGGCCTTCCAATCCTCTTACACGCAGGATATTATCTAATATTGTGGCAGCAATGTGGTCAATCAGCATTGTAAAGATGGCAATCAGCTTTAAGGTGCTTCCACTTATGCCTCTTCTTTCCTGCTGCGTTTCGGTAGTCATAGGTGAATATACAGCGTTATACATATTTAAATTCTCCTTTTTAGAGTGCCTTGATGTTCTATGTCTCATGTTAACTGGTTGTCCCAGGTGGTAAAGAAACACAAATACAATTACTAATATTTTACTATAACGGATCTTTTTTGTAAATAATAACATGATTTGCTTAAGAAAATTGGAGGCAGTATGAGACGTCACACAAAGATCTGTGCAGAAGCTGGAATTGTCGAATTGAGAGAGAGTTAATTACTGCTGTATGCAGCATGTATAAGATTGGTGAAGAAGCTTATACACTGCATACAGCTTTTAAAAGATCATAGGAAATTTTTTTAGTGATACTAAGATTGTTTCGTACATAGAATCATCTGCTGCAGAGAGAACGCCGGGAGCTCAACAACATATGTTCCATCCACAATATTAACGGATAGAGCCTGTTCCTTAGGATACACTGTCCTGGCTGACAGGATCGGTTCCCTAAAGAGTAATTTACCTCCGCAAAGAGGAGCATTCTGCCCCTTAAAAAGTTTTGGAAGCATAGAAATCTGGTGTATCAGATATTCCCCGGAGGTTTCAAAATAAGCAGTACGAAGCATCAGCGGATGCTCGGAAACGTTAGAAACCGCAGGCATTATAGCAAGGCGCTGTAACAGCTGTGCAAACAAATTATCTGTATAGCGGTAGCTATCCGAAGCAGCCATTGTAAAGAAATCAAAAGCAGTATAGAAGATCTTTCCCTTTCCAAACGTATTAGAAATCATAGCAGGCATATCGGTTACCTTGCCAGGCGGCGGACTCCACCAGTTAATCCATTCACTTGGCGAGCAGGCCACGCAGGGAAGAACAAAGTGCAGATGATCGCTCGCGGCGGAGTGCATCCGAAGCTCCGTGAAGAAATCACTGACAGGAGGAGTTGTTACGGATAGAAGCCCGTCAAACTGTTCCAATTCGTTTACTGCCAGATAGGCAGACCAGGTGTTCTGCTCGTATTCTCTATGTATATTGATAATATCGGCACCAATCAACTGTGATATAGAGGAGTTAGGAAGCAGCATTCCGTTTTTATCCCACATTCCGCATAAGGAAGAAGCAATCAGCTTACCGCCGTTTTTTACATATTCAGTAAGAAGCTCTGCAAGATCATCCTCGATGACATAAAGCTCCGGCAGCAGAAGCAGGTCGTAGTAAGCCAGTATTTCCTTTGTTATTTGATTATCGGGGACGATTCCGTAGGGTATTTTATTGTTCTCACATAGCATCATTGCACCCAGAATAGCATTCATATGAGGATCGGAATGCTTCATTCGGAGAATGGCATCGGATGTAAGCTTGGCTAGGTTAATACTTCTTGAAATATCACTTTGCACAATTCCGGCGCATTTTACCGGAGTACGGTCGATAAGATATGGCTCCAGCTTTTTTAATTCCCCGTAAACAGCACCGAGACGTTTTGCTTCTTCAAAATCCAGAGTTCCGTCGATGTGCTGAGAACCGCTGTACATACCGACACGGCAGCCCTGAGCAGCGATTGAGGATAAATCGCAGATATACTGGTTAACGCAATCATAGTTGTATACCTGGGAGGCTTCTCCGGGAGCTAAAATCGGGTACTGTCCCGATGCAGTATCTCTTGCATACACAGAGGAGAACCAGTTATCCTTCAGCAGTGGTTCTGAGAATTGATACTCAAGTAGCCTACGGATCGCCTCAGGATAGTGACAGGAAAAGTTGATGGTAACAGCAATTTCCTCATCAACCGGCATCAGCGCACTATGTATGTCTTGTAAGAATTCCTCGGCATTATGATTTAGGAATTCTGTAATATCGGTCTTATGCTCCAGTATCTCATCTTCACTTTCCGGAAGGCTATAACCATAAGCAGCTTGAAACTTAGCCCTGCAGCTGGGACAATAGCATAGGGATGCTCCAAAGATATCAAGAAATAGTGCGTCCGGCTGATAATTGGTCACGATTTCTTTCAGCTGATCCAGGCAATACTGCCGGTAAGGAGTCTGATAACAGCAAAGACTCCACTTTGCGTAGGCATCATCCCGGATCAGATAGGAACCATCGGGTTTTTGTACCCTCCATTCAGGAAAGCTGCGTGCTGCCCCTTCATCATATTCGATACAATAGTAAGCAATAAATTCAATCTCTTTTCTTTTTAACAGTTTACTAACCTGGCTGATCCAATCGTTTTTTAAACCGCGGTGCTTTACGGCACCCTTCACAGCTGTGTCGTAATAAGATACACCCCAGTGATCCTTGCAATATACCATCATAGAATCAATTTGTGCAGTATCTATAAAATTCTCGTACTCATTTATGTCTAAATTGTCTAAAGATACAGTGGGCGGCTGCGGAGAATGATGATCAATTAAGTAACAGCGCCGGCTTTTTTTGTATTTTTGGCTCATATTATCCTCCCAATAAGAATTAGAAATATGAATAGTACTATAACAGTTAAATATAAAATAATCAATAGATTTAAAAAATATTACACAAAAATAAAATGAATACTTGACATGGTATGATGCATATTATATAATTCTTCTTGTGAAAGGTAACGGCGCTTTTTAATATTTAGACGCCGTTTTTTTCAATATATTAACAAGATTATGTTATTAAAGGCATTATATGGTTGCAGCCTTTAATATTTTTTTAAAAATATAACTGGTAGAACCAGTGAACCATGATAAACTTAGGAGGAGTTGGCTATGGATAAAGATTTATTAGCTTTAACACATACTGGAGATGAGTATGACAAATACCTTAATGCGGTAGTACCACCGGTGTTTTTAAATTCACTTCATTTATTCAAAACATTTGAGGAATATTGTAATGTTGATGTATTTGAAGAAGACCAGTTTATCTATGGACGAGATTCTAATCCAACGGTTCATATTCTGGAGAGAAAGGTAGCAGAACTGGAAAATGGGGTTCGGGCGGTTGCATTTTCCTCCGGCATGGCGGCATGTACGGCAGCTATCATGGGAGTCTGCAGTAGCGGTAGTCATATCATCTGTATGAAGGATGTCTATCAGCCTGTGAAACGATTCCTCAGTCAGGTTTGTATACCACGTTTTGGCATGCAAGTTACTTATGTAACAGGAAATGATCTGGACGAAATGGAACAGGCAGTTCGTGATAATACCGCGCTGATAATTCTGGAAAGCCCCGCGACCTTTGTATTCCGTGTTGTTGATCTTACTAAGATTACAGAGTTGGCGAAAAAACACAATATAAAAACCTACATTGATAATACGTGCCTAACTCCTTTATTCCAGAAGCCGCTGGAGCTTGGAGTGGATATTGTAATGCATACTATGTCAAAATATATTGGCGGTCACAGTGATATTATCGGAGGTATCCTGGTTTCCAAGGACGAGGAGCTGATGAGAAAAATCATGGCAGAAATGAGGGAATGGTTTGGCGGTATCCTGGGGCCGATGGAAGGCTGGCTGGCTATACGCGGACTAAGAACCTTGCAGGTAAGAATGAAGCAGCATCAGGAAACGGCAATGGAGATTGCTTCCTATCTGGTAAGACAGGGAAAAGTCAGGAAAGTTAACTATACCGGACTCGCAACGCATCCGCAGGCAGATATCATTAAAAAGCAGCAGAAGGGTCATACCAGTCTGATGAGCTTTGAGCTGGATGCTGCACCGGAAAAGGCAGTAGAGTTTATTAATAATCTGTCTCTTTTTGGAAAGGGCTGTTCCTGGGGTGGTTTTGAAAGTCTGGCTTTATGTCCGTTATATAAAACAGAACAGACAGAACTGGATTTTCTGGGTACACACAGAGGTCTGATCCGCCTTTACTGCGGACTCGAGGGTACGGAAAATCTTCTGGAAGATCTGGAAGATGCTTTTGCTAAGCTATAAAAGAAATAAAATCCCGAAAGCTGAATGAAAGACAGGCTGTAAGGGAATTTATAAATAAAAAAGGGACTTATTAAGGAGGAAAAGCATGAAAAGAAAACTAGTCATTGCAGCAGTAACAATGGTACTTATGGCAGTAGCTGTAACCGGCTGCGGAAAAAAGAGCAACACAGATGGAAATACGAATACTTCCGGCAGCGTATCCTCAGAAACCTCGAAAGATTCTCAAGAGGTTAAGAATCTGAGATTTCTTGATGTATCTCCAAGTGAAGCAAGACAGACCTATTATGAAGGAGCTTTCGCCAAATTTAAAGACGAAACAGGAATTGAAGTTACATATGAAAGCGTTCCGTGGGATGATGCGGCAAATAAAATTACCGTACTCGGCTCCAGTAATCAGCTTCCGGATGTCCTAACCACCTGGTCAGGCTGGCTGGGACAATATACACAGGCTGGCTGGATAGTTCCTCTGGACCAGTATGTGAAAGATATTAGAAGCGAATACACAGACGCTGTAAATAATTTATTATGGAAAAGTGAAGAAGAAAGATATGGCCATGTATACACAATACCGGATGGTTTAATGGTTAAGGGTGTATTTGTAAGAAAGGACTGGTGTAAGGAAGCAGGCATTGAGCTTGATCCGACGAAAGACTGGACCTATGATGATTATTTTGATCTTGTTGCAAAGCTAACCGATAAAAGCAAGAAGCACTACGGCGCTTCGTATCGTGGAGCCAGAGGAGCTCTTGATCCGTTGTTGGTTTATATGCAGGGCTTTACAGGCGGTAATACCTATGACCAGAAGGGCAATATTTTGATTAATTCAGATGACTGCTTAAAAGCATTTACAAAATGGACCGATGTATATAAAAACGGCTATGCACCAGAGGACGCTATCAATTGGGGCTTTACAGAAATGGTTGATAACTTTACAGGTGGTTTAACCGGTACAATTATTAATGACTCTGAGGTTGCCGCAACCTGTCAGAAGAATATGACCGAGGATCAGTGGATGGTTATGCCTATGCCTAAGAGCACAGTGGACGGAAAAATCTATAACACTATTAATGCTCCTTATTCTTACTCCATCTCAGGCAACAGCAAGAACCCGGATGCAGCATGGAAGCTCGTTGAATTCTTAAGCCGTTCCGAGAACAGCATTGAGTACTGCAAGCTTACCGGCGAAATCCCGATTAAGAAGGACGTAGAAAATGATGCAACCTATGGCCTTAACGGTCCTTATGCAACCTTTGTACAGCAGTTAAATGACCCTGATCTTGCAGTACCTACAACCTTTGGTCCTTTTGATTATACTGATTTACATCAGGGAATGTTCCATGAAGAAATTCAGAAATATCTGCTTGGAAAAGAAGATGCAAAAACAGCACTTGATACAATTACTGCAGAAATGCAATTAAGAATGAAGGATTATATGGAGAAGAATCCGAATACTGTGGTTGAATCAGCTTTAAAACTTAAGTAATTAAGCTTATCTGGCAAAGAAGGAGGAAGGATTGTGAAGGAAAAGTGGGATAAGGCAAAGCCGACGCGTCGTAAAGGGAAATCAAACATGGAGCACTGCTTCTATATACTTCCAGTGCTGATATTATTGCTATTAATGTTTGGATATCCGCTCATTAAGAGTGTCGTAATGGCTTTTCAGAACTATAAACTGTCTAATATGAATGATGTTTATTTTAATCATTTTAAGAACTTCAGTAAATTATTCGGAGATTCAGACTTTCTGCTTTTACTGAAGAACTCACTGATTTATGTAGTGACTTCTGTAATAGGACAGTTTGTACTGGGGCTTATTTTAGCACTTGCATTAAAAGAAAAATTCAGAGGAAGAGGAATTTATCAGGCAATTGTATTCCTTCCATGGGCATTCTCGACTTTTGTAATCGGCTTATTGTTCCGCTGGGGCTTTAACGGCGAATATGGTGTAGTAAATGATCTGTTAATGAAGGCAGGATTAGTGGAGAAGGGCGCTGCCTGGCTGGGTACGCCGGGATTATCTCTGCTAGTCATTATCCTGGCGATGATCTGGATGGGAATTCCGTTTTTCGGTATCATGATCCTTGCCGCCCTGCAGTCCATACCGGAAGAGATATATGAAGCAGCGGATATGGATGGCTGCGGTATGATTAAGAAATTCTTTTATCTCACAATTCCTTACATTAAACCGACGATTATTATAACAATACTGCTTCGTACGATCTGGATTTTTAACTCCTTCGACTTAGTGGTAATTGTAACCGGCGGAGGTCCTGCAAATTACTCACAGACCCTTCCGTCCTATATGTATACGAAAGCTTTTTCAAGCTATGATTTTGGACTTGCCGGAGCCTTAGGCCTAGTGCTCATGGTAATTTTAAGTGTCTATGCGGTTATCTTTCTGAAGATCAGTAATTACGATAAGGCAGGTGATTTCTAATGAAGCGTTCAACAAAGAGGAAGCTTGTAAATATAGTTCGGGCGGTGGTTCTGACATTTTTCCTGTTACTGGTCGTACTCCCCATTTATTGGATGGTAATCACATCCTTTAAGACGAATCCGGAAATAGTAAATGCTCAAAAAATAACTTATTTTCCCGAAACCTTTACGCTGGATAATTACCGTTCCTTATTTAATATGCTGGATTATGGTACGTTCTTAAAGAACAGTTTAATCATTACACTTACAACCTCTATCTGCATCGTACTGTTATCTATTTTAAGCGGATATGGTCTGGCACGTTTTAAATTTAAGGGAAAAGCAGCAGTCCTTTTGTTTTTCCTGTTAACACAGATGATACCGGGTATCCTGGTTATCATTCCACTTTATGTTGTTTTCAGCAAGGCAGGGCTGGTTAATACCTATTTTGCACTTTTTATCTACTACCTGATTACAAACCTGCCCTTCTGCGTCATCACAATGCGCAGCTTCTTCGAAAGAATACCGTATGTACTCGAGGAAGCTGCTTACATGGATGGCTGCAGCCGCTTCAAATCCCTTCGGAAGGTGATACTGCCGGTTATGTTTCCCGGTATCGTAGCAGTTTTTGTATTCGCATTTATCGGAGCGTGGAATGAATTAATCGCCGGGACAATCTTTATCAATACACCGGATATGTGGACCATTCCGGTAGGATTAAAATCCCTGATCGGCAAATACAGTGTTCAATGGGGTGCCCTGATGGCCGGCGGCGTGCTTGCACTTTTGCCCACGGCAGTTATGTTTATCTTTGTTCAGAAATATGTGGTGGAAGGCTTGACATCCGGAGCGGTTAAGGGTTAGACTATGTAAAATGTTATAAATTGGAGGTACGGATGAAAGAGGATTTTATTCCGATAAAACCCGTTTCAAAAGACCTGTTATATATGAAAATTGCAGATGCAATTATGGATTATATAAAGGAGAATAATCTGAAGGATGGTGATAAGCTGCCATCTGAAAGAATGCTTGCCGAGCAGTTTGCTACCAGTCGGAATTCTGTACGGGAGGCCCTTCGGGTTCTTGAGAATGAAAATTTGATCAAGGTCCAGACAGGAAAGGGTGCATTTATCAGCTCAGAAGGAATAGCAGACTCCCTATATGTAAAGCTTTGGAAAGTGAATTACATAGAGCTGCTGGAAATAAAATGCCTGCTCGAGAAGAGCATTGTGGAAAAGCTTTGCAAATCGATTGACAGGCATGAGCTGGATTATCTGGAAGAGCCGCTTCTTAAGCTTGAGACGGCCGCTGCTACCGGAATTTATCTTCAGAAGCTGGATTATATCTTTCACAGTAGAATCCGCCATCTTGGTAAAAATTCAACGCTGGAGCAGATGATCGATAATCTGGTGATGGCACTGGATAATTACGGGAAGGATCTTTATGGTGTGGAAGGAATTTGGTGCTCTACGATACCCTATCACAGGGACATGTTTCAGGCCATAAAAGAAGGTAACATGTTTCAGGCAGATGAGGCTTGTCAGAAAATTTTTGAAACGGATGCACAGGCGCTTAAGCTGGTGGATATATTAAAGAAGGACAGAATATAATTGAATTGCCAATAACAAGGGTACGAAAGTACCGATGTTATTGGCAATTTTTTATTACATAGGAAAGTTCGTCCTATGTAATAAAAATCCTCAGGGAGGATGCGCAACTTCGAACGCGGAACAAAAGCTGTTCATTATAGATCTATAATCGCGAGAGTGCGCGAAGCACACTAGTTCTAGAATTGAGTGCTAATAAGGCCTTGTACAGTATTTCATTCCAATTTAATGCAATTTATTAATCGCAACAGAAAAAAACGCCCTGTCTGTCAGGAAAACAATGGTGATAAGAATAGAATTATCGACAATATCAATATAAAAACCACGGTTGTAACAGATATAATATTCTGCGTTTTCGAATTGGTATAGCTGCCCATAATATTCTTATCGTTCACCAGTATTATCATAAAGGTAAGTACAATAGGTGACAGAATACCTGCAATCTGCTGGGTCATAAGAATGATGTGCATAAGGGACAGACCGGGGAGCAGAATTAACAGGATGCTGATTAATATGATAAAGGTATAAATAGTAAAAAAGGCAGGTGCTTCCTTATAATCATGATCAACACCGCTTTCCCAGCCGAAGGCTTCACAGATCGCATAGGAGGTTGACAGAGGAATTACCGCTGCCGCAAGCACCGAAGCACCAAACAGGCCCGCACCAAATAAAAGGAAGGCGTATTGTCCAGCCAGGGGTTTTAGAGCCAAGGCAGCTTGCTGTGCCGATGTTATCACTATATTATCTTTAAACAGGGTGGCTGCCGTACATACAATAATGAAAAAGGATACGGCATTGCCCCAGAAGGCACCCAGGTACACATCCAGCTTTTCGTATTTGTAGTCCTTGATACTAAGCTTCTTATCTACAATAGAGGACTGCAGATAAAATTGCATGTATGGTGTTATGGTAGTACCGATCATCCCTATAAAGGTAAGCAGAAAGCCGGTCTTTAAGGAAAGCGAGGGAGTAACCATACTTTTCATAACATTTGCCCAATCCGGGTTTGCCAGAAAGGCAGAAATAATGTATCCAAAGAAGACAAAGGTAAATAACAGGAATACTTTTTCAACTTTATTGTAGGAGCCTTTGGTCACCAGCATCCAGACAAATACCGCAACAACCGGTACTGAGATATATTTGCTGACGCCAAATAATTCCATGCTGGCGGCGATACCGGCAAAATCACCCAGAACTACACCAAAATTTGCAATAAATAAAATCAGCATGGCAAAGAAGGTCCATTTTACACCGAATTTCTCTCGGATTAAATCGGACAGTCCCTTGCCGGTAACAACCGCCATGCGGGCATTCATCTCCTGAATGACTGCAAGGCTGAAGGTAATAATTAACAAACCCCAGAGCATTTTATAGCCATAAGAAGCACCGATGGACGCATAAGTAGCAATACCGCCGGCATCATTTCCTGCATTTACCGTAATTAAACCGGGGCCAATGATTGTGAAAATGAAGAAAATCTTACGAAGTCTTTTCGTGATAGCTGCTTTCACGCCGGTACCCTCCTTAAGCGAATAAATTCGTTAATCAGGTCATTTAAAGAGATAATACCGACTAATTCACCTTCTTCATTTACAACAGGAAGCGCCAGTAGATTATATTTTTGCATTAATTCCATTACATAATCAATATGATCTTCATCCTTTACACGGATCAGGCTACCGGACATTAAATCGTATAATTTATCACTGCCTTCGGATGCGGCAATATCCAGAAGCGTAACGGCACCGATCATTTTATTCCGGGTGTTTGTTAAATAGATATAATGAGAGATATCGTCTTTGGGCTTGTGCTCCTTTAAATAGGTTAAAGCCCTTTCAACCGTCATATCAGGCAAAAAGGATACATAATCCTTGACCATAACGCTTCCGGCTGTTTTTTCGTCGTATTCCATTAATTCCCGGATGTCACTAAGGTTTTCCGTCTCCATCTGATCAAGCAGTATTTCCGCTCTGGTATCATCGATTTCCTCCAGGATATCGGCTACTTCATCAGATGGCATCATTTCCAGGATGTCCGAGGCTTTTTCATCCGGCAGGGTCCGCAGGATGTCTAATTGCGACGGCGCTTCCATTTCCTCTAATACTTTTGCAGCTTTTTCATTATCCAGTCCATGAAAAAGTGTGATCTGGCTTTGCCGGTCCAATTCCTCGATAATGTCGGCAATATCGGCTGCATGAAGTGTTTTCAGTTTACTCATGGAGGTGGAAAGCTGGAGGCTTGGAATACCTTTTGACAGAGGTTGAACATTGTCCCAGTAAACCAGGGTGTTTCTGAATTCCTTCTTAAACATTCCGCTTACACGTATGACTGGATATTCCACGCCAAGTCTTCGCAGCAAACCGCGCAGGCCGATATCAACAGCGACAACACACCATTTTCCCTGAATGATACCGACTCTTACATCGTTAACCCGTTCTACCTTTTTACCATTAATATCAACAATCTGTTTATCAAGAAAATCTCTCGCCAGAAGGAAGGCATTATCCGGCAACGGCAGGATATTAATGCTGCGGGTGTTTAATTTCAGGGTATATTTTTCTTCCCCGTCATTATAAATTTCTAAAAAGTCCGCGGAAATATAGAACACACGGCTGCCGCTTTTTACCTCAATTGCCGCAATAGTGGGCTTTTCAGAATGAAAATCCAGGATAACATCATTTAGCTTTCCGATTGTAGAACCGGGAATATTATGAAGGTTTTTGTACAGAATTTTACTAAAGAAAAAATTGTTGGACTTTTGCATAGTCCTCCCCCTTTCGTTATACAGGGAGAACTCCAGGCATAATAAATAGACCACTCCCTGTAGTTTTTTTCATGACAAGTGAACTGTCCTGCCAATTCATCTTATTTTTCCGATTTCCAGTTAAAAAATACATAACGCACTTATTCGCAGGGTCCGCGTCCATTTATGGTAGCCTCCTTCTTGAAAGTTTAGATTGATTTCATTGCCATAACCGGCAATGAAATTTAATTATTTAGTTGCTTGCTAATTTATTATACTCTTGTGATTTTATTATGACAATTATTTTATCATTTTTATTTTATACGTTTTTTAGTTATTGCTAACAGCCCAGTCAAATTTAATTGCTGTTCATCCGATAAGTGCTTTCAAAGCGGATCTGCTCTCGCAAAGTGACACTACGCAGTGGTACATAAGACTCTAAAGATAAGATATAGATTACTACTCGGATTATCATAAATATGTTAATGTATAATAAAGTCAGGAATAAAAACGATATTAATTTTTTTATTACTGAGAATCTACTTTAGAAGAAGTGCATAAAGAAAAAGAAAGAGGGGAACGAATGAACTTAAGAGAGTATAAAAAGGGCAACAGTGGCATGGAAATGCACCTCTAATCCTTTGTGCGATGGAATGATAGGGTATTATGGGTCCCGAATCAGAGACTATCTTTCTGTTGAGCCGAAATGCCCGGTACTATTAATATTTGCAGAGGAGGATTCTTTTGATGTAGCAGGGGTTGCAAAAGTGCTAAGGAAAAATGAAAATAATACTGTGAAAATATTGAAAGGACGGCATGGCTTTTTAGACCGCGATACGGTAAATTATAATGAGAAATCAAGTGCTCTGGCATGGAAACTGACAGAGGAATACTTAAGTAAATCCTCGTCGTTATAAATTTATAAAAATGTAATATATCATAAATTGTAATCTATGGAAAGCTTCGATATAATAATATTAGTTAGTGAGAAACAGCAGAAGATAAGGTAAGAATTAAGGGTTTATAAAACGAAAGGAGAAGTAAGAAATGCAAAAATTAAGGAAAGATTTTTTATGGGGCGGCGCTACAGCTGCAAATCAATTTGAGGGTGCCTGGAATTTGGATGGAAAAGGCCCGTCTGACGCAGATATGTGTACGAACGGTACCCATACTACTCCAAAAAGGATCACCAGGACAATAGAACCTGACCTATTCTATCCAAGCCATGAGGCAATTGACTTTTATCATCATTATAAAGAAGATATTGCTTTATTTGCCGAAATGGGATTTAAGACCTTCCGTTTATCGATTGCGTGGACAAGAATCTATCCGACCGGGATGGAAACAGAACCGAATGAGTCCGGTCTTCAGTTTTATGATAATGTATTTGATGAATGCAGAAAATATGGAATTGAACCATTAGTAACCATTTCTCATTACGAGATGCCGTTTGAGCTGACGAAAAAATATAACGGCTGGGCAGGCAGGGAATGTATCGACTTTTATAGCCGTTATTGTGAGACGTTGTTTGCAAGGTATCAGAACAAGGTTAAGTATTGGCTGACATTTAATGAAATTAACTGCGGCGCAGCAACTTTCGGAGGATATTTATCCCTTGGTATTTTAAATGAAGGAACTACGGATTTTATACATCAGGAAGATATTCCACAGCTTCGTTTTCAGGCTCTGCACCATCAGTTTGTAGCCAGTGCCAAGGCGGTGAAGCTTGCGCATGAAAAATATCCGCAGTTTAAGATGGGGAATATGATCGCGTTTATGACCATGTATCCATTTACCTGCAATCCAGACGATATTCTCGCCACGCAAAAGGGGATGCAGATGATGAACTGGTTCTGCTCTGATGTTCAGGTACGGGGGGAGTATCCTTATTTTGCAGAACGTTATTTTGAAGAAAATAATATAACGGTTAATATGGAGCCGGGTGATCAGGAATTATTAAAGGAAGGAACCGTAGACTTCTATACCTTCAGTTATTATATGACAAATTGCGTGTCAACGGATCCTGATAATGCCAAGACCTCCGGTAATATTATGGGAGGAATTAAGAATCCCTATCTGAAAGCCAGTGATTGGGGATGGCAGATTGATGCAAAGGGGCTGCGCTATGCGCTGAATGAGATCTATGGCCGGTATGGTATTCCCTTGATGGTGGTGGAAAACGGTTTGGGAGCCCGTGATACTCTTGAAGAGGACGGCTCTATTCATGATACCTACCGGATTGATTATCTGCGGGAGCACATAGAGCAGATGAAGGAAGCTGTTGCAGATGGTGTGGATTTAATGGGATATACCCCTTGGGGCTGTATTGATCTTGTCAGTGCATCCACTGGTGAAATGGCTAAGAGATACGGCTTTATCTATGTGGAAAAATACGATGACGGTACAGGGACTCTTGCCCGTCGCAAGAAGGATTCCTTTGAATGGTATAAGAAAGTGATTGAATCAAATGGAGAAGAATTAGCTTAGGTTAGGATACTGCTTATGCTACAATGATGGGATGAGTGAAGGAAAATCATTTTCACAGAGTGAGAAAAAGCCATATTACAGAGTGAAAAAACTATTTTCACAGAGTGGGAAAAAGTCATTTTTACTCAGGAAGTTTGTGTTTGCTTCTCAAACAAACTTAAGATGCGCAAAATCAGCGCAGGAATGGAGAAAAATATGAAATGTCTTGTATTGGATTTTGGCGGAACATTTCTGAAATATTCCGTTATGGATCATGAATTGAAGGTTTATGACAAAGGGGAGAAGCCCTCACCCAATGCATCTGTAGAACAGTTTGTAGCTTCTATTAAGGAGCTTTACGAAAAATATAAAGAGGATATTGAAGGAATAGCAATCAGTATGCCGGGTTTTTTGGATGTAGAAACCGGTTATGCAAAGACGGCAGGAGCTTTTTTTCCACTTTATCAGCATAATATTTATGATTTGTTAAAGGATCAATGCTCTGTGCCAGTAACGATTGAAAATGATGGAAAATGCGGCGCATTGGCAGAAACCTGGGTGGGTAATCTTAAAAACTGCAATGACGGAGTGGCAGTCATTCTGGGAACCGGTGTAGCAGGCGGCATTATTAAAAATCACAGGGTACACCGCGGATCTTCCTTTGCGGCAGGTGAGTTCTCTTATATGATTATGCAGGATGGCTTAGGACTTGGTAATTCCGTTACCTTTTCCTGCGGAGTTGCCTCTTTGATGATAAAGGCCTGCGTTGCAAAAGGTATTGATGTGAAAAGACTGTCCAGTTATGCTTTGTTCGGTAATTTTATGAATATTTCGCAGGAGCTCTCCAAGGAGGATCAGAAGCCGGAATATGCAAATGGTATGGATGGTCAACAATTTTTTGAACTTCTGGAAAACGGTGATGAAGCGATCAAAGAATTATATGAGGAATATCTAAGTAATGTAGCAAAGCTTCTTTTTAATATCCAGGCGTTTTATGATCCTGAAAAGATAGTAATTGGCGGCGGTATCAGTCGCCAGAAACGATTGATTACGGATTTGCAGAGTAAGGTGAATGAAATCATCGCAGGGTTTCATGGCCTTTATGCGGTGCCTTGCAATCTGGATGCCTGTAAATTCTTAAGTGAGGCTAACCAATATGGGGCGCTGTATAATTTCCTGATTCATAAAGCACCGGAATTGATTGAATTTTAAATACGAAAAGTATATAAATACATTGCTAGCATGATATAAATATTCTTCCTAAACCCCCAAAATGACAGGTTTACATTCTGCTTTTTGGGGGTTTTCATATCATTCTATTTGTTAAGCTGCTATTATTAAAGTGATAGTAAAAAATTTTATTGATTTTCATAATAACATGCACGGTTTTCGAGATATCATTCGTTTTATTATTGAAAGTGATATCATGGACAAGATAGATATTTTAATGTAACCAGTAGGTAGGGCCACTATCTGGTTACCCGCAAAATAGCCGAACAGGAAGGAGAAAGGTATTTTGAAATCCCCCGAAGAAAAGAATTTTGTTGTTACGCAGTTTTCTCGATATGGAAAAATGGTATTACGGATCGCGTACCAGAATACGGGCAATATGGCTGAGGCAGAGGATATTACACAGGAAGTATTTATAAAGCTTATGAAAGAAACCAGGGACTTTACAAATGAGGAGCATAGTAAGGCATGGCTTATTCGGGTTACAATTAATCTGTGTAAGGATTATTTTAAATCGGCCAGATTTCGTAAAAATGTTGCATTCACAGAAGAAAACCTATCCGGTGATTATCTTACAATGGAGTGCGTAAATCCCGAGGACAAGCAGGTTTTCAAAGAGCTGCGGAAATTGCCGGCTAATTATAGGAATGTCCTCTATCTTTATTATGTGGAGGAGTATTCTGTACCAGAAATTGCAAAGCTTCTTCAAACCAAAAAGAATACCGTAAGCTCCTGGTTAAGAAGGGCTAAAAAGAAATTAAAATTTAAACTGGAAGGAGCAGAACAGTATGAAGAAGGAAGAATATATTGCAGCAATGCAAAAAATTAACCCCTCAGAGCAGTTTCTGCGGGATACGCTCAGAATACTCCAATCGGAAGAAGCACTTACGTGTGATGGTGTAATTAATCTGTCAGACCGGAACAAGCATAAGAAACAATTGCGTGTTGCGGGAGCTATTAAGGTGGCAGCGATACTTGTTCTTATTCTTTTATCAACTGCCGGTATTACCGCGGCAGCAGCGAAGTTTAATGTTATAGACTTGTTCAAGGGATATTTCAGAGAACCTCTCAGACAGGAAGGCAAGGAGCTGAGTAATGAGAACCATACCGGTAGTAACAAGATTGCCCGTGCCATAACTTCGACTCCTTTGAAAAAGGATAATGAATTTATAGAGGAAGCAAGCTCTATCGTAAGCTCAACTGTTACAGCTAATGGACTGAAGCTTAGCGCGAGAGGTGCAGTTGGCGACAGCCATATGGTCTATATTGCGGTTGATGTTGAAACAGTCAATGGAGATGCATTTAGTAAAAAACAACTGGCTAATGTAAAGGGCTTATCCTTTCATAAGGTATGGCTTCAAGTAAATAATAAAGTACTGGGACAGTATTGCTATGTAACAAGGGTGGATGATGGTTCAAAGCCCGGAAAAGCAACCTTTGTGCTGCGGAATTCGATAGATATTCAAGAAAGCCTAAATCATATCAGCGTTACCTTTACGAACCTGACAGCGCCGAACACGGATAAGCTGGTAGAGATAGGTTCAGAAAAAAGCCTTCTGCAGCTTATGAATGAACTTGGTGAAGCGTCAGAGAAGGATTTTCAATTTATGGGCGCCAGATTTACGGGTGAGGTGAGTGAGAAAGATCGTTCATGGTTCTTAACAACAAAAAAGAAGTACGGAGAGAAGCTTAAAAAGGAAGGAATATCTTACAATGGAGATTATGATTCTTATTATGGAAAAATAGATGCCTATATGGAAAAGGCAATTATGGACAGAGGAGGAATTATACCGAAATATTGTATTAAGAGGACGAATATTCAAACAACCTTCTGTACGGAATATCCTACATTAGCGGTCAGCAATATCGGAATTCGGAATAATCAGCTGTGTGTGAAATTTGAATTAAACGGAGCTATGAGTTTTGAGAAATTCTGTGATTTAAGGATTGTGATGGTAAATAAAAAAAATGGCAGCATCCTAAGAGGAACAGTCGATGCCAGCCAGCCCGTAAACGGAGCGGATGACAGCCAGGCTGATATGGTGGATGGGAAAATTATATCTTGCGCGGCACAATTTAATGGAATATCCGGTAAAGAAATACTGAAGGACTATTATTTTGCATTTGGTGAGGAGGGTGTGAGCACACTTTACGAGGGTGAATGGAAAATGGACTTCGATCTCGCATATAAGGATACCTCCAGAGAATATTCCGTCTCAAAAAATGTTGACCTGAACGGAAAAAGCAGAGAGCTGAAGAAAATCACCCTATCACCAATATCCCTGCAGCTGGAATTTCAGATGGTAAGTGAAGCATTTAGTATTGATCAAGAGAAAGATAGGGAAGATTTATCTAAGGTAAGTAATATAGAACAGGAAGAAAACATTATAAAACTTATTTTAAAGGACAACACAGAAATAGTGCTGGATAATCAATCCCAGGAGAATGATACCATAAGCTCGGTATTGCCGGTAATAATTGATTTGGACCAGGTTTCAGCCGTCGAAATTAATGACAACAGAATAAAATTATCGGAATAGGTGTCCTGTGCCGTATGCACAGCTCGGATTTTGGCTGAAGAGTGAATAGTAAATGGGGATTTATGGACTAATTTATTGTTATAATTAGCTCTTGCTATTCTTTACTATTTTGTTATAATTAAGTTAGAAAAGGCAACCGCCACAGGGTGGTTGACCATGTTGGAAT
Organism: Bacillota bacterium; assembly: GCA_023418475.1. GTDB lineage: Bacteria > Bacillota > Clostridia > Lachnospirales > Lachnospiraceae > Mobilitalea. The sequence goes on along the minus strand of JAEZZO010000002.1, from coordinate 38,156 downwards.
AAAAACCTTCCCGGACTGGCCAAAGTACAGGGAAGGTTTTTTATTTTAATGACATATTAAATAAATGAATGTCAGTAGTGCAATTATGAACATATCCAATTGAATAATATCTTTGAAATCAAAATTATTTTTCATATGCATCACCTCCATCCTATGTAGAATGAAGGTCAACCACCCTATACACGATTGCCGGCAGTTATACAACTGCTTAGAAAAATTGTAACATATTTGGAATAAATAACATTATTACAGATTGATGAGGGTTCGCTAAAAAGTTATCCCAACAAAGACGAAGCCTTAAACCATGTAATAATTATTTGCTATCAAGGAAACCTCCTGCAAGCAGCATCGGTACCATAAATTTTCCTATGTCATTTTTTATAATATGACATGCTGATGTCATATGGAAGTATTAATATATCAGTAATACACTGATGTAGTGATAGCAACCTGTATGTATGAACTCGATAAACCAGTGATATCCAGTATATTATCAGAGGCGAAGATATGAATATTAATATCGTGGAAAGAGATACTTTTTTTATATGCGGCTATTTGGTAGAAACAACATCAGAACAAAATGAGAAAGATATTACTGCTTTATATAATAATTTCTTCGGCAGCGGGAAAGAAGCAAATCTTAGAAAGCTTAAGGGCTGTAAAAATGGATATTATGGATTAAGCTGGTATACGAAGGGACACGAGCGGTATTGCTATTTACTTGGCATGGAGGTTAATGGAGAGAATATTACTCCGGAAAGCTCCTCCCTTAAGAAAATTGTAAAAACCACATACGCGAAGATCGCTTTCCGAAAGATACGGATATCATTAAAGCATGGACTGAATTCTTTTATGACGAAATTCCCAAAGCAGGTTTTCGTGTGAAGGAAGAACATAATCTTTTATTTTGAATATTACCCATTGAATATTGATGATGAATATGAATTATGGGTTCCGGTGGTGAAAACTTATGTATAAACGATTGCTTGATAAGAATACATCCCCCTCCTCTGATTTCATAAGAGAATATATTGGGATGGAAAGTAATAACATGCTTTTGCAGTTTGAAGAATTTTTAAAACAAAATTATCAACTCACCAGGGAATTAAAATTTCCCTTTGGTAATCATTATGGCTGGGGTTATAAATATAGTCATAAGACCAGTCATATTTGTTATGCCTTTTTTGAAGAAGGGGCCTTTACCGTAACAATACAGCTGGGAGATAATTGCGTTTCAAAACTCGAGCAAATAAAGTCCGGTTTATCGCTAAAGGGGATCGAACTATGGCGAAACCGTTATCCTTGCGGCAGCCTGGGCGGGTGGATACATTACCGTGTGTTAGATCAGAATGATCTGAAGGATGTAATTGAGTTTATTAAGGTGAAGAAGAAGCCGGTTGAATTGAACTAGAAGTAAGCTGGTGATAGATATTTCAGATACCGAAAGCCACATTCTTCTTAATAATAAACGGAATTACTTTTATAAAATTTTTTCGATACCAGTTTCGCTTCGTTAAGTGAATCTGCCGGTCCATAATAATTGATGTATTGATTATTTTTATCCTTTATATTAATACATATTTCATCTAGGTTGTTATCATTTATTGTTAAGATAGCAATATCATTGGCAATGTAATTAGAATAATTATCCATTCTTATAAATGCTGGTACTTTTCTTTTGTTACCTATTTTATACTTTACCTTTTCTAAAAAGGTTGAGCTATCTTGGGAATTAATGCGATAGGTACGACCATTATTTGTACAAAAATCTCCTTGTAATTCAGTAGGTTTTAAAAAATATTTCTGCCAGCTGACATCAAATTTAATTGTCAGCTGATTTCCTTTTAAATCATAAACTTCAATTGTTTTATTGACCTTGGAGGGAATATGATACCAAATTATCAGTATCATTATGAATACTATGAAAACATAAGCAATATGCTTTTTAGTCATTTTATAGATCTCCCTCATATATAACAGTTTTACATTATTATACAGCCATATAAGCTGAATTTCCATATAAAGATGGCATCAGTTGTATAAAAATGCTGGAATGGTTTTCTGAAATAATGTTTTATTCGATAAATAAAATTATTGAATATTGATTTTCTTCGATTTCTTTGCTGTGTATAAGCAGGGAAGGAGGATGAGAGAAGTAATAGAATTAAGATCATACTTAATTGTATTAAATGGAATTACATGGTAAAATATATACAGGAAGTATCGTGACAGGCTATGTAGAAGTTTTATGGCCAGAGTTGATTTTTGGGGAGGATCCATGGAGATTAGGAGAATTATGGAAGATGATCTATCTTCTTGCCTGGAAGTTTTTCATCGCGGTTATGAAACAGTAGCAACAGAATTTGGATTAACAGAGGATAACTGTCCATAATTTATAATAATAACTTATTCTGCTGTAAATAACAGGAGATTAGATTACGCATATATTTATGCAGAACAAGTACGAGAGGAGTGATATTATGCCAGCTAAAATAACATTAAATAAAAAGTATAGTTTAGTAGCCAATGCAGCTTTATTTATATGGTTTTTTCTTGATATGGTTGGGATATATTTTGGCAATAAATATCTTGTTACACGTTCATGGAGAGAGGATGGAATTTATTTAGTGATTTTTGTTGGAGCACTTCTAATTTATATTTTTAAGGAACAGCTTGGGAAATACATTTTGATTGTCTGGTTGTCTATGTGGCTTGTTACACAATTTTTTAGTCATGAATGGTTTACGATTGCTGGAAATGGGCAAAAAAAGATAGAATATTTTAATAATGCCTTGAAATGGACAGAATGTGAAATCAGATATATCCCAGATATCTATCATACAATTTTACATATCTTGATTCTCACTGCCTTAATAACCACAATACTTTATACTATTAAATTAAGAAAAAAGTAGGATGATACATATAAGATTAGTCCGACAAAGGCCTGGCATAGATTATGAAGATGGATAATTTGTAATGCAAATATGCTGTTTTGGTAAGTCTTCAAAGTCCAGTAAGTTTCAGAATATAAGAATTAGCAAATATATTACTAAGGAAGTAAAAACGTATGAGAATACTAATCTATGGTGCAGGTGTAATGGGAAGCTTATATGCAGCTTTATTAGGAGAGGCTGGTTTCGACGTTACGGTTTATGCAAGAGGAAACCGGTTGATACAGCTTCAAAGGAATGGATTAAAATACATTCATTCTAATCAGGTAAAAACAGCAAAGGTTAAGATCATAGACAAACTGGTATCAGACGATAAATATCATTATATCTTCCTGACTGTTCGACAAGAACAGGTGAAAGCTGCATTAATGGAACTGCGCGGCAACAAAAGCCCAAACATTGTCACAATGGTAAATTCAATAGAACCATATACGGAATGGGAAAAAATCTGTGGAAAGGGCAGAATTCTTCCAGCATTTCCAGGTGCGGGTGGAAGTATCGTGGACGGAGTCCTGGATGCATCGCTTACACCGTGGATAATTCAGCCTACCACATTTGGTGAAATAAATAGAAATAAAACAAAACGGGAAATCACGCTGGCTCATATATTTAAGAAGAGTCATATCTCATATCAAATCGTTCCGGACATGCATAACTGGCAGGTGTCACATCTTGGAATGGTGGTAGCTATTGCAGATGCTTACTATAAAAGCGATGAGCCTGCCATGGTCTATAAGAATAAGAAGATGATGGGCATAACAGCCAGGAGCATAAAACAAAATTTCAAGCTTTTATCCACAAGAGGAATGCTCTCACCCTTCAAATTCAACCTTTTAATCATTTGCCCAACATGGCTTTTATCGTTAGTATTAAGCTATCTATATAAGAGTGATTTCGGTAATAAATTCATGTATCAGCATTCAATGAAGTCACCGCAGGAGATGAGAGATTTGCATTATCAATTTTACGCGTATAGGAAAGAACTATCAGGTGATAAGCGGTGAGGTGAGTTTCAGTAAGAGAATACTGTAATAAATTCAGATTTGGAGGTTTAGAATTGAAAGGTGAAATAGATTTTTCTAAAATAACGGCATGTGGTGAGTGTTGTACCGGTTGCGAGGAAAAAGAGAGCGGAATATGCCAGGGATGTATTGAATCAGATGGTCATTGTAAGGAATGGGAACAGACAGGCCGTTGCCCTGTCCATGCATGTGCAAAGAACCATCAAGTACAATTCTGCGGATTATGTCCGGAATTTCCCTGTAATGATTTAACGGTTAAAATCCACTGGAAGCCTGATATTGTGGAGATATTAACAGACCTTGCACAACGATATGATAGGCAGATCAAATAGATTTGAGTAATAGAAAACAAAGGAGTGTTTCACCATGGAATTATTTATTGCTGATGCCTTTACAAATCAAATATTTGGAGGTAACCAGGCAGGTGTTGTTTTACTGGGGGAAAAGGATGATTTTCCGGATGCGGCTGTGATGCAAAAGGTTGCTGCGGAGCTGAAGCATTCTGAAACAGCATTTGTTAAGGCAGTCGGTAATAGCCGATACAATATTAAGTATTTTACCCTGATGGATGAAATCGATTTATGCGGACATGCCACAATTTCTGCCTTTACGGTCCTGCGGAAGGAGAAAAAGCTTGAAAAAGGCAATTATATGCTGGATACTAAGGCAGGAAGCTTTTCTATAGAGGTGGCAGCAGATTTAGTCTGGATGGAAATGGCGCGGGGAAAATTGATAAATGAATTAACAAAGGAAGAAAGCATAGAAATATATCGGGCCTTCGGACTGAATTTACAAGATAAACCGGATGCTTTTGAACCCTGTATTGTTAGCAGTGGTTTAGCAGATATTTTATTGCCGGTAAAAAGCCGCGAGAGTCTAGGACTTGCTGTTTCAAATGGGGTTGAAGTGTTGAGATTATCAAAAAAACATGAAGTAGCCGGGATTTATATGTTTTGTTATGAAGGCCTTCCGGAAGCTACGGCATATTGCAGAAATTTCGCGCCTTTGTACGGAATTGAGGAAGAAGCGGCAACCGGAACGTCGAATGGCGCTCTTACCTATTATCTTGATAGGATGGGACTTCTTCCGAAAGATGGTGAAAATATTTTCATTCAGGGAGAAAGCATGGGAAAGCCATCTGAGATTCACAGCAGAATTAGGAACAGCAGAATTGATATCGGTGGGAATGCTGTTATTTCAGTAAAAGGAAATATCAGAATATAGTCATTGCAGCAGTTGTACATAATCTTAGTGATAAAGCATGATAACATGAGCAGAAATGGAGGAAAAAATGATACTGGGAGAGGTAAGCATTGATACCAATGATGTTATTAAAGTGGCTGGGTTTTATAGAAAAATATTGAACATTTCCGGTGATTGCACGGATGAAGTACATCAGTTTATCCTTACGGAGGGAACTGTTTTATCCGTATACAACAATGGAGAAGTAAAGAATAATCAAAATCAAAACATCAGTTTAGCGTTTACCGTTGAAGACGTTGATCAGGAATATGAAAGGCTGCTTGACTTAGGAATACCAATTATTGATCCGCCCAAGCTGCAGCCTTGGGGAGCAAAAAATATGCATTTTTGTGATCCGGATGGTAACCATATCTATTTTCGAAGCCTGCCAAAATAATTTGACTGGTAGGTTGCTATTTGAATGCGATTTGATATAATACAGATACAAAGATAAAAACACATCCCGGTTGGTAGTCCGGGAGCATAAAATAAAATTGATGTCAGTAACCTGCCTCCTTGGTTGTCCGTTCTTTGTTCATTAAATCTTAAGGAGGGATTCTAATGGACAAAGTTTCAGGGAGATTACAGGTGTTTTTTGAAGACTCCTTCTGGGTGGGTGTTTTCGAACAGGTATCTGAGGGCAGGCTTTCTGCATGTAAGGTTACGTTTGGTCCGGAACCTAAGGATTATGAGATTATGGAGTTTGTTTTGAAGAATTATGCCAAACTTCGATTCAGTCCTTCGGTATCTTCTGAACCAGAGGTCAACGAACGGATTAACCCGAAACGTTTGCAGAGAGAGGTTAAGAAGCAATTAGCCAATACGGGTATCGGAACAAAATCACAGCAGGCATTAAAGCTTCAGCACGAAGAAGGAAAAATCGAAAGAAAGTCTCGATCCCGCGAACAGCGGGAGGCTAAGATGCAATTTCAATTTGAATTAAAGCAACAGAAAAAGAAAGAGAAGCATAAGGGCAGGTAGCTGCCCTTATGTTTCTCTTTCTTTTGTGGAATTATTAGCGGAATGATAAAGATTGATTATGGAAAATCCTTTGGCATGAAACATTTATTTTCAGGAAGGTGATGTGAAGGGTACACTTGCTATAAGGGATTAGCACATCACTAGTGTCAGATTTTATATTTTAATATGAGGGGAATTCGCCTAAAAATAAAAATTCTCTTGAGATGCACAGCTCGGAATATGACTTGCCTGTGATCAGTAACGAGGTGAGAACGTTGATACATGAGAAAACTCTGTAAAGAGCAAGCGTAGAAGTCGTTACACCTTGAAAATAGAAAGGTTTGTTGATTTTTATTCATAAGCGCAGTATTTTGACTTAACATCAATAACAATAGACACAATTTTAGATTCCCTCTTGCCAAACTATATTGCATGTGTTATATTGCTTATAGAACAAGTAAAACATAAAAACAGAAAATATAAACGACATCTAAATTGGAACCAACAGCGCTCATAGAAGGAGGAGTGGATTATGAACATAAACAAATTTACACAGAATTCGATGCAGGCGGTCCAGAATTGTGAGAGCCTGGCCTACGAATACGGACACCAGGAAATTGATGTGGAGCATCTGCTCTACAGCCTGCTGTCCTTAGAGGATAGCTTGATTAAAAAGCTGCTCGAGAAGATGGATATTAGTACCGAGGTTTTTCTTGCCCAGGTGAAGGGCCTATTAAACAAACGCCCTAAGGTATCGGGCGGACAGCTTGTCATCAGTAATGATCTGAATAAAATCCTGATCAATGCGGAAAATGAAGCCAAGCAGATGGGAGATTCCTATGTATCGGTAGAGCACCTGTTCCTAAGTATGCTGAAGCAGCCAAACAGAGAAGTTAAGGCTTTATTTAACGAATTCCGTATTAACCGTGAAGATTTCTTGAAAGCACTCCAGACGGTAAGAGGAAATCAAAAGGTAGTAAATGATAATCCCGAGGCTACCTATGATACACTGGAAAAATATGGTTATGATCTGGTGACACGTGCGAAGGAGCAGAAGCTTGATCCGGTCATCGGACGGGACAGTGAAATCCGTAATGTAATCCGTATTCTCTCCAGAAAGACGAAGAACAATCCGGTTCTGATTGGTGAACCCGGTGTAGGTAAAACCGCAGTGGTAGAAGGTCTGGCACAGAGAATTGTAAGGGGTGATGTTCCGCAGTCCTTAAAGGACAAGAAGCTTTTTGCTCTGGATATGGGTTCTCTGGTGGCAGGTGCGAAGTACCGCGGGGAGTTTGAGGAAAGATTAAAGGCAGTATTAGAGGAAGTTGCAAAAAGCGAAGGACACATTATTCTCTTTATCGATGAGCTTCATACCATCGTCGGAGCTGGTAAGGCGGAAGGCTCGATGGATATGGGCAATATGCTAAAGCCCATGCTGGCAAGGGGCGAGCTGCACTGTATTGGTGCAACTACATTAAATGAATACCGGCAGAATATTGAGAAGGATGCCGCTCTGGAGCGAAGATTCCAACCGGTTATGGTGGAGGAGCCCACTGTGGAGGATACTATTTCTATCCTGAGAGGCTTAAAGGAACGTTATGAGGTATTCCATGGAGTCAAGATCACCGATGGTGCACTGGTCAGTGCCGCTACCTTATCCAACCGGTATATCTCAGACCGTTTCCTGCCGGATAAAGCAATTGACCTGGTAGATGAGGCCTGTGCACTGATTAAGACAGAGCTAGATTCCATGCCAACCGAACTGGATGATATGCAGCGAAGGATTATGCAGATGGAAATCGAGGAAGCGGCGCTGAAGAAGGAAAATGACCGTCTGAGTGCAGAACGGTTAAGCGATCTTCAAAGAGAGCTTGCCGAACTACGCGATGCCTTTGCCTCAGCAAAAGCAACCTGGGATAAAGAGAAGGCTTCCATGGAGAAGGTTCATAAATTAAGGGAAGCGATGGAAGGCCTTAACAATGAAATTGAACTTGCTGAGCGAAGCTATGATCTTAATAAGGCAGCAGAACTAAAATACGGCCGCCTCCCTGAGCTGCAGAGACAGTTAAAGGCGGAAGAGGACCGTTTAAAGGAAGAAGAGGCTGTACTGGTGCATGAGAATGTCAGCGAAGAGGAAATAGCGAAAATAGTTTCCAGATGGACTGGTATTCCGATTACGAAGCTTACCGAGGGAGAGCGCAGTAAGACGCTGCATCTGAGTGAAGAGCTTCATAAGAGGGTAATTGGGCAGGAGGAAGGTGTTGATAAGGTATCGGATGCAATCCTTCGTTCCAAAGCCGGAATTAAAGATCCAAATAAACCGATTGGTTCGTTCTTATTCCTTGGCCCCACCGGTGTGGGCAAGACAGAGCTTGCGAAAGCTCTTGCTGAAAACTTATTTGACAGTGAGCATAATATGGTGCGTATCGATATGAGTGAGTATATGGAGAAGCATTCTGTAGCCAGACTAATCGGTGCACCTCCGGGATATGTAGGTTATGAAGAGGGAGGCCAGCTGACAGAAGCCGTAAGACGCAGACCCTATACGGTCATTCTGTTTGATGAGATTGAGAAAGCACATCCGGATGTCTTTAACGTATTGCTGCAGGTTTTGGATGATGGACGTATTACGGACTCTCAGGGAAGGACTGTGGATTTTAAAAATACGATTATTATTCTGACCTCGAATATTGGTTCCCGGTATCTTCTGGAGGGCATAGATACACAGGGTGAGGTAAGCAGTGAATGTGAAGAAATGGTTATGAATGAACTACGCACCTCCTTCCGTCCGGAATTTTTGAACCGTCTGGATGAAATCATCCTGTTCAAACCACTGACGAGGGATAATATCGATGCTATCATGGATCTTCTCATTACAGATCTTAATAAACGCCTTGCCGATAGGGAAATTACGATTGTACTGACCGACCGGGCAAAGGAATATATAGCAGAACAGGCTTATGATCCGATTTACGGTGCAAGACCACTGAAACGTTATCTTCAGAAGAATGTTGAAACGTTAAGTGCAAGACTAATCTTAAGTGATAGCGTTCAATCACAGGATACGGTTATCATCGACGTTGACAATAATCAGCTTGTTGCCAGGGTTCAGTAAAGTATAAGGGATTACCGGAAAGCGGGAATCCGGGACATGGCAGTCCATTACAGGCTGATAGTTTAAAATAGAAGATACGATGCATTTTTTGAATTTTTTAGTTCGCTACCTCATAGAATTTAATAATTGAAGAATCTATGGAGGTAAGAATGAGAAAGTTCATTGTATTTCTGCTTCTTACAATCGTATTTACTGCAACGGGGTTAACAGCGTGCAAGACAGAGAATACGGACATTAAAAAACTAAAAGATCTGGATTTTACGGTGGTAGAGGATGCCGATTTACCGGGCGAACTAAAAGAAATTATTGATGAGAAGAAAGCGCAACCATTTAAACTTACTTATACGAACAAGGATAATCTTTATATTGCTGTTGGCTATGGAGAGCAAAACAGCGGTGGTTATAGTATCCAGGTTAACCAATTATATCTGACCAAGAATGCAATCTATATTGATACGAATTTGATCGGGCCATCCAAGGAAGATATGGTATCTCAGGGGATTACCTATCCTTATGTTGTTGTGAAGCTGGAACTTCGCGAGGAGCGGGTTGTTTTTGAATAGCACAGATAAGATTTAGATGTCAAAAGACCTCATCAGGTTATGTAGAAGGATATGGGTGTGTATATATACACCCATATCCTTCCAGCAATATATTCTAGGCTTTAACATCCAAAACAGATATAAGGAATGCTGTTATACAAAAAGTGGTTAGTTATATGCATACTTGCAAGTAAAAGGAATGTTTCATAACTTACTGTTACATTTCTTTCTCATATTTGTGGCGGTAATAGATACTATAGAAAACTACAAACAAATAAGCGCAAACCAACATGAGAATTGCAGTCCTATTAATTCCCATAAGAGCAAAGGCAAGTAGTAAGGCGCTATATACGAAGATCATCATGTCATAGGCCTTAGCTTTTGCACGGTAGGATATTGCCACGTTCCGTTCATCTTTTTGATCTGTTTCAATTTGCTTTTGAAAAGCGGGGTTGCCCTTCAGCGCTCTCCGACTAATGATATCTCCAATACCATTTCCCAAAATGCCTGTACCCAGACCAATAAATATAAATGGCAGTGCTTTCATATTTTCCAGGGCTTCCGGTACTGCTTTCACCAGGTAAAGTCCGACAGCCAGCAGTATCAGCCCAATTACGGTTGTACAATAAATAATCAATTTCTTTCTCATTTTGCATCCTCCTCTTCATAAATAAAAATTTCTTCAATGCTCATTTCAAAATAGCGTGCAATTTTAAAAGCAAGATGGATGGAAGGGTTATAACGTCCATTTTCCAAAGAACCGATGGTTTGCCTTGATACTTCAAGGACCGCTGCCAGTTCTTCCTGCTTAATACCACGCTGCTTCCGTATTTCTTCCAGACGGTTTTTCACAGTAGCACTCCTTTCATGTAAAGCTAACTTTCCATAAACATATCATACTACTTTTTACACAAAATGTCAAGCGTACTTTCCATAATATTATAGTATGTAAACTTTTTATAGACGAATAGACTTCAATGGAAAATAAATGAACTTTTCATTATTAAAAAGATATCGGAGGATTAATTTTTAATGATCCAGAGAATAAGAGCACGTTATACAACATTACAGAAATCATTAGTAGTTTATCTTTAATTTATAAATTAAGATTCGATTGTCAAAAGCCTGATTCAAGTTATGCAGATATATGCACTCGTATTAATCCGGCGTTCATTTTTAGGCTTTTGACACTTCAATCATATTAATAGAAAAAAAGGAATTAAATTAAATGCGTACACTGGAAATAAGAGGCGAGAAAAAATGGGATTAAGGAAGCCTAATATTAGAAGAAAGGAATTATGTGGGTTGAATAACAATATTTAGGTAAATTATAATTCTATTTACAATATATTGTGGTTTGATAATAATTTGTTAATATGACATGTATTTATAGAAAAATTATCACACTATTTGTATATATTTGCCATTGAAACATTTTACAGGAGGTAATATATACATAAATATACCATTAAAATTAACAAAATAGAGATTTTTTCCTGTGCATATTTTTCAGAACAAACCCCACATATTAATAAAATTGTCTGAAAATATTTGACGGTACATGCTATTAATGCTATAATGGTGCAGATGCATGTAATTTGTTACAGATTTATTGGTAGGAATGCTGATGCACCCATCAAAGGATTACCTGTTCCGTAGATGGTGATAGAAAGCATTTACAAGGAGAAAATAATGATGAAGCAAAATGACGTAAATTATGTAAGAAATGCCGTTATGAGTCAAACAGGGAAAAGAGTCAAGATCAGAATAAACAGAGGGCGCCATAAGGTTGATGTATCAGAAGGGATTATTTCAGAGACATATCCCAGTATATTTCTAATTAAGGTTCAGGAAACGAAAGATATGCCGGTCAAGTTGGTTTCATACAGCTATACCGATATTTTAACGAAAGACATAGAATTGATACTCTGCAGCTAAGATAATATAAATAAAGGACATGTTTGGATCCGTTATTTCAAAACGGAAGGAGCATGTCTTTTCTTTTTATTTCATAAGAAAATATACCCTATAAAATAAAACTCTCCGGTAGGATGCGAAGCATCACGCACGGAACAAAAGCTGTGCATGATGGATTTATAATTACGAGAGCGCATGAAGAATACTTTTGTTGTTGAATAAAACATATAAAATAGCTTTTATAGATATGAGACAAATTATATTCATAAATCCCTTTCGATTCGAATAAGATATGACAAAGGCATCCGTCATATGTCCAAATTATAGGAGGGATTATCAGTGGAGTTGGTTAAAAAGAATATTCATATGAATAAATTGAGATGTAAGAGTTCCCTGCAGCTTACATTAGATGACGATTTTAATGTTCCGGATGTTAAACCGGACATTGATCAGATTATTACGGAGCAGGGTGAAGTCAAGATTAATGACATTAAAACAATGAATGGTAAACTCTTGGTTAAGGGCGTTTTGACGTTTAATGTCCTTTATTTGAGCGCAGGAGATCAGAGGCCGATACATAACCTTACCGGTGAAATTCCATTTGATGAAGTAATCAACATGGAAGCAACCTGCTCTGACGATGAACCAAATATTAAATGGGATCTGGAAGATTTATCGACAGGTTTAATAAACTCTAGAAAGCTTAGTGTGAAATCAATTGTACGTCTGTTTGTTGCGGTAGAAGATCTCTATGATGAGGAAACTGCTGTAATGGTAGAAGGGCCAGAGGACGTACAATATACTAATAAGAAGATTGAAGTTACAGATGTAGCAATTAATAAGAAAGATACCTTCCGGATTAAAGATGAGATTACATTACCCGCAAATAAAGGTAATATTTCGGCTGTGTTATTTAAGGATATAAGTCTTAGTAATGTAGAAGTTAGACTTCTGGATGATAAATTTACAATAAAGGGAGAACTTCCGGTATTTATTTTATATACAACAGATAATGAAGAAAATCAGGTAGAGTATTATGAAACAGAAATCCCGTTCAGCGGCACGATAGATTGCAATGGATGTACGGAGAATATGATTGACGATATTACCTTTGGCATTATCAGCAATAATCTTGAAATAAAGCAGGATGGTGACGGAGAAGACAGGGTTCTTGACCTCGAAGTAATATTGGAGCTGGGGATTAAGGTATACGAAGTGGAGGAACCAGAGGTTTTATGTGATATTTACAGCCCCTTAAAGGAAGTAACGCCTATCGTCAGAGAAGCTTCCTACGAGAATTTAGTAATTAAGAACAACAGTAAATATCGTATCTCGGACAGAGTTAAAGTACCGGTTAATCAACCTAAAATTCTTCAAATCTGCCATGCCGGTGGTTCTATTAAGATTGATGATATTATTCCGGAAGAAACACAGCTGCAGGTGGAAGGCGTTATAGAAACAAGTATTCTATATATAACAGAGGATGACAGCCGTCCGATGAATTCCCTCAAAGGGGTAATACCCTTCTCACAGGTAGTGGAATTGAAGGGGATGAAGCCCGATAGCAGTTATGAAATTAAGCCTTACATTGATCAGCTGAATGTTATGATGCTTGACAGTGAGGAGATTGAAGTTAAGGCTAGTATTAATCTTAATACAATCGTGTTTGACCTTATTACGGAAAATATCATTACCGATATCGAGGTTGCCGATCTTGATATGGAGAAATTACAGGCAATGCCGGGTCTGGTGGGATATGTGGTTAAAAATAATGATACCTTGTGGAATATTGCCAAGAAATATTATACGACTGTGGATAACATCAAAGAAATTAATGAGCTTACGGAAGATCGCATTAATGAAGGTGATAAGCTGATTATTATGAAAAAGGTTAATGTTGTTTTATAAAAGAAAATTATTAATTATAGGAGAGCATTCTTTTAGTATGAATTATACAAAAGAATGCTCTTTTATCGCAAAAATTTTGCGAATTGAACTTTTATCGCTGCGAAAAATAGTAATTGGTTGGCCGTATAAGAAAAGAGAATAGAAATTTTAAGGAACTAGCTTTTACCCATTAAGAAATGATTGTAATTCGCCGAAATATAATTTACAGAAATATCTATTTATCAAGTAAAACAAAGGCGCCTATTAACAAATCAAGGAGGAGAAATCCTCCTAAAAATCAAGGAGGATTGGGTATGAGTGTAAATGGAATTACAAATGCGGCACAAACTTATGACAGTAAGACCAGCTCTAAGGTGAAAACAAATCAGAGCCAGAAGGCCGGCAATTCGAAACAGGATGCTGCGAATACGGCAGCTGTTTATGAAAAAAGTGAACAGGCAGAGGAAACAAAGAAAACTTATAAGCCAGACACCGCGGCAATTGAAAAATTGAAGGCTGAAACGGACAGACGCGTTGAGAATTTACGAAATCTTGTTGAAAAAATGTTGAGGCAGCAGGGAAAGACTTTTCAAGATTCCACTGAAATGTATTCTCTTCTTCGGGAAGGGAAGGTTCCGGTAGATTCTGATACGAAAGCACAGGCGCAAAAAGATATTGCAGAGGATGGATATTGGGGAGTGGAACAGACTTCAGAGCGCATTCTTTCATTTGCAAAAGCCCTCTCCGGAGGAGATAAATCAAAAGCTGAGGAATTGATCAGTGCAGTTAAGAAAGGTTATGAACAGGCAACCAAGGCATGGGGTGGCGCTCTTCCGGATATCTGTAAGAAAACGATGGAAACGGCACTTAATAAGCTAGAAGCATGGAGAGACGGAAAAGATGGCAGCAGTAGTATGAGTGATACAACAGCTGACACCTTTCATGATCAGGCAGCAGCAAATAAGGCTGTTTAACCGGCAAGAGTAAAAAGGAATGATTACGCCAAAAAGTCATCGTGTAATGTAAAATAGTTTATATTACGGAAAGTGCTACTCACAGAAGCAGAGGTGGGGTATCATCATTATGGCCAGTATGGATTGGTAAGGAAGACCTTTTTACCATAATAACGATTTGTTTCAAAATAGCGGCAGGCCTTTCGGGCAAGCTCAGGACTTTTAAAGATACCGAATACGGTGGGGCCGCTTCCGCTCATTAAAGATACCAGAGCACCAAGCTCTTTCATTTTATTCTTTATATCCGTAATAATCGGATAATCATGGATTGTTACAGACTGCAGAATATTATCCATATTGTCAGCGAGTGACTGCAGATCTCCTGTTGACAGTGCTTCCTTCATCTTGTTAATATCCGGATGAAGCGTTAGCGGAGTGAGATGCAGATTTTCATATACATATTTCGTTGATACGCTGATATCTGGTTTAACCAGAAGAATGGAGCATTCCGGCATTGCAGTCAAAGGAGTAAGAACCTCACCGATACCTTCGGATAATGCGGTACCAAGCATAATACAGTAAGGTACATCGGCACCAAGCTTAACGCCGAGCTTCATCAGCTCCTCTTTCGTAAGTCCGGCACCATAAAGTTCGTTTAGACCCATCAAGGTAGCTGCGGCATCGGAACTGCCACCGGCAAGGCCAGCCGCTACCGGAATTTTTTTATTAAGACGGATACTCAGACCTTCCTTTACAGATATGGTCTTTAGAAAAAGATCTGTGGCTTTATATACAAGGTTTCCTTTATCCCTCGGCAGATAACGCAGATTTGTCTGAATGGAAATCTCTGCGGAGGAAGCTTTGCTAATGGTTATAGTATCATGCAGCTCCAGAGACTGCATAATCATGCAGACGTCATGGTATCCGTCTTCCCGTTTTCTTATTACGTCTAAACCTAAGTTAATCTTTGCATAGGCCTCTATTGTTATGGAATTCATTATTACCTCCCATTGGCATGATAATTAACCTATTTTATCATAAAGTACATGCTTTTACAATGATACTAATCAAACAGTTTCTTGATCTCTCCCCATAGTTTGAATTTTATTTTAATTGATTTTTTTTGATGAATCAGGGTATCATATTCTTCTTCTGTCAGAAGATGCTTTAATTTTTGATCTGTTTTGTTATCTACAATACTATAGGTTTCGTCTACAAAGCATAAAGGTGGAAACATTACACACCACCAGTTCTTTCCCTCGGCTGCGCCGATCCTAACCCGAAGAGCTTCGTAAATGCCGGGTGGAAAAGTGCAATTACCATAAATCTTTAAAGGGAAATAACATTTTTCTAAGCTTACCTTTATCGGGTAATAGTAGCCATATTCTCTGATAACCTCCTCAGCAGTAGACTGAATGGAGGAAAGGTGATGGGTTATAACGGAGCGTGCTTCGGTTATGGAAGCTGCATTTTTTAACATGGGGGATAGACTTTCGACCAGTTTGTCCTTTACTTTTAGCTTAAGAGCCTGGTCTTCCTCGCTGTCACTGTTTGCAATTACATGAAAACGAATAATATCCTTTGCAATTCCTTCCTGAATTCTGGTATTGTGAAGGGCATTTGCCTTTACCAGCCACATTGAAACAGCACAGAATATAAGAATGAGTAAAAAAAGAGATGTTTGGAACTTGTTCTCAGAGTTAGGATTTCGTACGTTCCTATTGCTTCGCTTTCTGATATGTAGTATGAAGTTTTTAATTAATCGCAGATTTGAATTAATAAAATCAGATAGTCTTATATGAATTGTATTTGTTCTTTTCATTATGATCTCCATTCCTGCACATGACATGTGCATTTATTTCTCCGGTTCTGTTTTCATAAAGTCTAACCATATATAGCAAAGCTATTCTGTTGTAAACAGAATTTTTTATTACATAGGAAAGTTCGTCCTATGTAATAAAACCCTCCGGGAGGACGCGCAGCTTCGCGCGCAGAACAAAAGCTGTGCAGGATGGATGAGGGATTGCGAGAGTGTGCGAAGCACATTTTTGTTCGTTATCAGTTATTCTATTTAATTGCATTATCGGATGTGATATTATATAGTTTCATTAAGAACAGAATCAAAGGAAGAATTAGAGATAAGGTTAAGTAGATACAGGAGGCAGTTATGACGAACGAAGTAATTATTTCAATAAAAGGAATTGGAAGCGGTGAGGAAGAAGCAATTTGGTTGTCGGCACGCGGCAGTTATCATAACAGAAATGGAAAACACTATATTCAGTATGAGGAACGAACGGAGGAGAAGGAGGCTGTTATCAATAATACGATAAAAATATCGAATTCGTTGGTCAGTCTGACAAAGAAGGGAGCACAACAGCTGCAGATGGATTTTGACCAGAAGGAACCAACACAGGCTGTTTACCAAACTCCTTATGGAAGTCTTATCCTTGATATCAATACGAAATGCATACAACAAAAGGAGGCCCCCGGCAGAATAGAGATACAACTGGAATATAGTCTCTTTTCCGACAAGGAGCTTCTGTCTGATCATGAATTATTCATTATTATCGAAGAAGTATAGATGGTATCATAAACCAGATAAGCTTTGCCTGGATTATTTGCGGTCACTTTAGTTAATTACGATTGGTAGGGGTAATATAGCCATTTTCATCAATTGCCACATCAAAAGATATTTTCCGTATAAAATCAAAATAATTTTTTATTTCAGTCTTTTTTGTCAGCAGATAGGCAAAGGTGTTTTTGGTCGCAGCAGGAAGAAGCTGCATTTTTACGGTGCCGTCAGGGGAGAGATATAATTTCAATAAGGCAGATTTCTCGGTAGCTCTGTTAAACCAGAAGTTACCGAGGCTATAGGCGATTGGCTTTCCTTTATAATATTCAAATCCCTGCATAACATGGGGATGACAACCGACTACGGCATCGGCTCCGGCATCGATATATTGCTGTGCAAGGCTTCGCTGATATTCGGTAGGATAATTCTTTCTTTCAATACCCCAGTGTACGAACATCACCACAAATTCACTGTTGGCCTTCGCTTCTTTGATGGATTCTATGATCAGAGCAGGATCATAGGTTCCAACCATACCTGGAGAATTATCTGTGGCGTACCAATTCATTGAAAATACAACCCGGGAGGCTGCTACAAAAGCGATTTTTTTACCATTTATCGTATAATAAACAGGAGCCTTAGCCTCTGTCAGGTTATCACCGGCACCGATATAACTTATGTCAGCACCCTTCAAGGTGTCAAAGGTGTCTAAAAGGGCATCCCGGCCATAATCGAGAGCATGATTATTAGCCAATGAGACAATATCTACACCCATTTTCTGAAGAATTTTGACCCGATCCGGATTAGCCCGGAAGGTAAAAGACTTATCGGGGGTTTTAACACCTCTAGTACTGTAAGCAAACTCATTATTGAGCATCATAATATCCGCATTGTTCATCTCACCTAGCAGATCACCGGAAAAACATCCCTTTATATTCTTTTTCTCCAGATCATATTTTGCAGCCGGATAGGATTTTTCATCCAGGTTAACATCCCCTGCAAATCCTAATACAATCGGCTTACTTGAAGCATTTTGTCCATTGGGCGCAGAAGTCGGTGTTACGGTGATTTGCGCAGGCGGGAGAGATGGTTTAGTGTCTGCTTTCGCAGGAGCAGTACTGACATCAGGTTTGACAGGAGCTAGTGTGAGCTTATCTGCATCCTTTTCATTCGTAGTGTTCTGCAGCCTCTTTCGGGCACTTTGGCTGTTCAAATCCTCTATGTTTTGCAGGTGAAACGCGTAAACCAGTAACCCGGTAATCACACTGATTGCTAAAATACAGATAACAAATAATAACAAAATATTTCTTTTTTTCATAGACACCTCACTTTACCACTGCTAACAGTTCAAATAAATATCTTCATAAGTAGAAGTAATTTAATAACAATCTATCATTGTACCTTCATAAAAAAACCTCTTGTTTATCTATAGTATACGATAAAACAAGAGGAATATCATACGAACACTTTTTTGATATTAAGACGTTTTATTATTTGCTGCTTTTCTTTCCTTTTTTTAAAACACCGGTTATTTTCTGCATAATAGTTTTCTTTTCTTTCTTTGGCTCTAAATTACCTCGGAGTCCCTTTACTTCCATGATATAGATACCACTAAGTACGGCTTTCACTTCCTTCTTAACCGGAATGATTTCGAATACCTTAGGGTCGCACATCAAAGACATAACCTTGGGACCAATCTTTGCTTTCACAATAGGAACCTTAGAACCGCGCATATATTTTGGCGTCTGATCAAGAACAATTTTGGGAAGTCCGGCTTCTTTCATTTTCATTTTCTTCTTATCAATAACCAAAATGGAAACAGTTTGTGCAGCTGCCTGCATCTGAGCCTGAGAATCATCCTGACGTTTCTGAAGCTTTTTACCGAAGAAATATAGTGCGGTAAAGATGCCGGCCGTAATGGCAACTACAATAATTAAAATAACATACCATGGCATGAGATATGTACCTCCTCAATCGTTTTCAGTTGAATATTTAGGAAAACCAAAAGTAAGCTTAACTCTATAAAGAAATTACTTTTGCTGTTTCCTTAGCGTGGAACGTTTGTCCTTAACCGGGTATCGTTTATTGTATCATCTTTTTATAAAAAAATAAATAGGTAAATCAAAAATAGCTTTCGATAAATACTTCTTTTGTTACGATTCACAGGCAAATCATATTCCATTGCTGTGCATCCGGCAAGTTGTACAAGAGCGCTATAGTAACGCTTCATTTTTCTTTAAGGTATCACGTATGATGCCCTGAACATAGGAACCGAGAAATTTTTGCTGTTCTTTGCTAAGTTCCTTAGGATAGATCGGTTTACCATATTCAATTATGACATGAGCGGGATGAACCCACGGCATATGATTTTCCAGTACCTCATCCGTATTGCTGATGGATACCGGAATAATAGCACAGCCGGTTTTTTCGGCTATTTTAAAGCTGCCTTCCTTAAAGGGACGCATCTCACTGCCCTGGCTTCGGGTTCCTTCCGGAGAAATAAAGAAGGAATAACCGGCTTTTACCTGTTCGATTGCCTTTAAAATGGTTTTTAACCCCTGTTTAATATCGTCCCGGTCAAGAAAGAGGCACTGCAAAAACCGCATCCAATAACTTAAGAATGGGATACTTGCGATTTCCTTCTTAGCCATAAAGCCGGTCACAGTAGGAACGGTAGTATATGCAACAGGAATATCAAAATAGCTTCTGTGATTGGAAATATATAATACTGCTTCCTTCTTTGGAACATTTTCAACACCAATAACTGTTTTCCTAACGCCACTGATAAATAGAATTATGTGAAATGCACCAACAACAATTTTTTGGGAGCTTGCTACCATAGCATGGTGGTTAAACCTTCCAACCAAAAGCTCAATAAGATAGATGGGGATACTGATAATAAAAAACACAATCAAAAATAAAAGTGCCAAAATCAGCCGCATATAAATCCTCCTAAGATTATAGTATTATCATAAACCAGACTATTTCATCCATTAATTTGTCTAAATTATGCATTAGATTATGAAATGTTTATTACTTAATTAATTTCATCGTCTAAGGCGTCTTCAGAACCATCTGTTGCTGTTGTTCCAGTATCATTTGTTTGCCCGGGGCCGGTGATGTTCTCTGCCACTTTGGTTATGACCGGAGAATCATTTCCCGGATCTTCCGGATTGGGCTTGGGTGTGGGGACAGGTGTGGTATCCGGATGTCCTTTTGTATCATCGCCAGGACTGATGGTTGGAGTTTTATTGTCAGAACCGGCTTTCGGTTTCTCAGTAACCGGTACTTCCGTCGGAACAGGTGTTGTACATACCGTCGGTGTTGCCTTTACCGGAGGACGTGTAGGCGGTGCATAATTAATAATATCGGCATATACTTTCTCAAAATCGAAATCCGCACTGGGGGTATATTTATAATATTCATCCAACGTTAAATGATTCGTATGTAAATAATAAGCCAGTCCTCTTCCAACATAGCGAATATGCCAGGGCTCATATGCATATCCTGTAATTTCTGCCTTATCCTTGGGATATCTTATGATATATCCGTATTTATAAGAATTTTTCGCTACCCAGGCACCTTCCATTGTATCCGCAAAGGCATCGGTTAATTTATTTTTCATTGTGGAGCCTGATATATCAATGGACAAACCCGTCTGATGCTCACTGGTTCCGGGAATGGCGGAGTACTGAAACGTATGGTTTTTACCTCTTGTACGTATATTATTAGTAAAAATTTTGAATTGTCTGTCATAGGAACGGTATGCCGATACACCAATCAGAGTAATTCCTTCTTTTTTTGCAGCCCGGAAAAGTCTTTCCAGTGCTTTTGCTGCTTTTTCCCGCATTAAGGTTTTATCACCACTGGAAGTAGGATCAAATGCAACATTCGGCCGAACTAAATCTTCCGGTTTATATTCTTTCGGAATAGGATATTCCCGGTTTACATATAGGGTCATACTTGAAGTATCCAGATCAATCTTTGTGGCGGGAACAAAGGAGGTAACTTCCTTATCAACTTTTGGTTCGACAACATCTTCTTCGTCATTGTCTTCCCCATCATTGTCCTGCTCCTGTAGCTGAGGTGTAATATATGTAAAGTCGCTATCTGATTTGACAGATTCGGCTGAGACATTTTTATCATCTTTGTGACTTAACGTAATAAATACGATACCGCTGACCAGGGTTAGGGCCAGAGCAGCGATGCTTATAATATAGAGTGCTTTTCTATTCAAACAAGGATCTCCTTCCGTAAATTACAAAACCTGGCACTGCACAAGACACACTGAAACAGATTGCAAAGATCAGGGATTGCAGCACACAAAATACCGGTACTGTTTTATAAGTGAAATAAATTCAGTACTATCTGTATTACAGTTATTCAGTAATTACTATAAAATTTAGTGCAGTTACAATTCGATATGCCATACAAATAAAAGTATAGCATATCCTAAGTAAAAAATATCAAATTAATTTCAGATAATTCTGGAAAATATAGTACAAAAGTCTATTTTGCCACTTCTGTTAAGCTATCCAGTAAATCTGTTTTCATGTGATAAAGCTTTGAGGATAAATCGACATATACATTGTGCGGATTTATCAATCGTCTGGCCTCATCCCATAAAGTATCCTGCTCCTTTAGACAATAATCCCGGATTTCCATTACAGAAGGGGACTGGTAGACACATTTGCCGGAAAGAAATACTGGAATTAACAATTCTCTTAAGGAATAACTGTCTGCGGGCAGTAGTGTCTTCTTCCAGGTGGCGAGCGGATCAAAAAGTAACAGAGGCTTATCAGAGGAATAAAACTCATCCGCAAGTGTAATAAGGTCTGCTTTTACCTTACCGCTTTCCTTTTCGTAGATACGATATATCTTTTTGTTGCCCGGATTAGTGATTTTCCATTGGTTTTCTGAAAGCTTAATTTTTGGTATAAAATTACCATCTCGTAATACAGCGGCTAATTTATATACGCCACCGAAAGAGGGACAATCACGGGAAGTAATAAGCTTTGTTCCAACACCCCAGCAGTCTATTTTGGCACCTTGTGTCTTCAGTGAATCTATTAAATACTCATCCAGGTCGCTGGAAGCGGTAATAGAAGCGTCTTTAAAACCGGCTCCGTCCAGCATCTTTCTGGCCTTCTTGGAGAGATAGGCAAGATCGCCGCTATCCAGACGAATGCCATATTTTAAAGGCATTTTATTATGCTCACGTAATTCTTCAAATACTTTAATGGCATTCGGAACGCCGCAGCGGAGTGTATCATAAGTATCTACAAGCAAGGTGGTATTCTGCGGATAAAGCTCGGCATATTTACGAAAAGCCGTAAGCTCATCGTCAAAGCTCATGATCCAGCTATGTGCATGAGTTCCAAGTGCAGGTACATCGAACAGCTTAGCTGTCAGGACATTGCTGGTACCAATGCAGCCTCCAATAACAGCTGCTCTGGCTCCTAAGGTTCCTGCATCAGGCCCCTGCGCTCTGCGCAGTCCAAATTCCATAACCGGCTGACCGCATGCGGCATATACAACGCGTGACGATTTTGTAGCGATCAGACTCTGATGATTAATAATGTTTAGCAGAGCCGTTTCCACAAGCTGCGCCTGCATGATCGGAGCGATAACCTTAACAAGAGGTTCCATTGGAAATACTACCGTACCTTCGGGTATTGCGTAGATATCTCCCGTAAAATGAAAAGTTTTTAAATAAGAAAGGAAACCTTCATTGAAGATATCCTGCGTTCGCAGATATTCTATATCATCATCTGTAAAGTGTAATTCCTTAATATATTCAATTACCTGTTCCAAACCGGCACAGATGGCATAACCGCTTCCGGAAGGATTTTCACGGTAGAAAACGTCGAAAATGACCGTTTCATCATTATTATTATTATAATATCCCTGCATCATTGTCAGTTCATAAAAATCAGTTAATAAGGTTAAATTCTGTTTACCCATAATTTCCTCCGTTCTTTGCGCATGCATCAAAGTCAGATCGGGTGTTATGCGCAGCATAAATCTGCGCCATAGATTGATCAGGGCGCAGACCTGGTATCTGATCGTATTTTTTCTATCGAATAAGCGTTAAAGAATTGATACAGCTTATTTATAACAAACCATATACCAGAATGAGTCATAAGTCAAGCTTTGGATGAGACAGACAAATTTTTTAAGAATTTTGTAATATATTATTTCATGACTTGAGTTTTTTTGCCGGTATGTTAAAATAAATAAAACTATATTTGGTTATGCAGGTATGATCTAAAGTTTAAAATGGATTACAGTTCTGGAAAATGAAGAAAGAAAAGGAGTGCATAAATGGCTGGTAAGGTAGGCACGAAGGAAAAAATAGTGAGAGCGGCATGGAAGCTATTTCGTGAGAAAGGTTATGAGGCCACAACAGTAGAGGATATCATTATTGCGGCTAAAACGTCCAAAGGATCCTTCTATTATTATTTTGAAAGAAAGGATTCTCTGCTGGATACATTATCTACATTACTGGATCAGGAATATGAGAGGCTGCAAAAGGAGATGAAGCCGGAGCAAAACAGCTATGATAAGCTAATCGGGCTAAATTATGAGATGCATACTTTTATAGAAGAAGAATTTGATGCAGATCTATTGGCATCCCTATATTCGACACAGCTTTTGTCCAAAGGCAATTCAAGACTTTTAGATCAAAACAGAACGTATTATAGATTTATATCAGATATTATTGAAGAAGGGCAAAAAAGAGGTCAGATTACAAAGAGCAAATCTGTTCGGGAGATTACGAAGTTCTATTCGCTTTGTGAAAGAGCCCTGATATCGGACTGGTGCCTTAGCCGTGGCAGCTACTCACTTGCACAATTTAGTAAAGAATATATGCCGCTGATGATGCAGGCTATGAAAGAGAGTAAATAGCTGTGGAGAAAGCCGGGAATTCTAAGAGGGCTGGCAGCTTTATTACTGTAAGAAATGAAAGAAGAAAACAGAGGAAGTATATCAAATACATCCCCTGTTTTTTTCTTCTACTCACTAAAGTATGCTTCTATTTACCCATAATGGCTTCAATTTCATCCATTTTTCTTGGAATAGCAGCGGAAAGATTTTCACAGCCACTTTCTGTAATCAGGCAGTTATCCTCCAGTCGGAAGCCAGTCCCCCATGGTTCGCAGTAAATGCCGATATCAACACAAAATACCATTCCCGGGGCGGTAACGATCTCATCCGGCGGTGTAACCATATCGTGTACGTCATAACCAATGTGGTGTGCCCCGCCATGCCAGATATATTTGTCCGCATCCTTGAATTCCTTGCAGAGTCCAAGCTTTTTCAATAATTCATAATTGTATTTTTTGGCTGTACGGTCAACCTCCAACATTGGTATCCCTGGCTTTAGGATAGAAAACATATAATTGGAGGTTTCATAAGCACATTCATACAGCAGGCGCTGCTGCTCTGTATATTTGCCGTTACAGGGCCAGCCCCGGGATACATCATTAATCATATTATCATAGGTGGCACCGACATCATTGAGAATTAAATCACCATCCTTCGCCTGCCCGCGGTAGGAGTAATAATGAATGCAAAAATTATTCTGACCGGCAGAAATAATGGAAGGAAAGCCGGGAGCCAATACACCCTGGTTTGTCAGAACGGAATCGAAAATGGCTTTATACTGGTATTCGTACATACCGGGTTTGGAGGCCTGCATCATTGCGATTATTCCGTCCCTGGTGATTTCTTCCGCCTTTCGCAGAGCCTCTATTTCACAGGGCTTTTTAATGGTACGTTGTTTTTTTAATTGTTTTTGAAGATTCCGCATAATAATTCCGGGATATGTATCACGAATATAAGCAGCCATCCGGAAGGATTCATTATCGGGCTCGTCTGATTTTAGTTTATCAAAGTCCAGATACACATATTCAACTTTATTTTCTTTTAAAATTCTATCCGTGTATGCTTGAAATTCCTGAAAGTATCGTACCTGTTCAATACCCGATTGCTCCTGCGTCTGTGCCTCACTCAGACGTTTACCGTTCCAGCGCTCTTCCAGTAGATTGGGAGGAAGCATAAAAAGAACCTCATTGGCAGAGGAGTCATCCGTCTTTAATGCCACTAAAATGCTGTTTTGCTGTTCAATACCGGTTAGATATACAAAGCTTCTGTTTGCAAAAAAGGGATAGTATTCATCTCCGGTTTTACGCGGAGCCTGCCCGCTATAAAGAATTGCCATTGAACCGGGCGGTATGCTGTTGTAGAGCTCTGTACGATTACTTCTGTGAAATTCACTATTCATTTTATGATTCTCCCATCTGAAAATAAGTTGACAAATGATTAATACTCTATTATAATATAGACCAACATATAAAACGTAGTATAGAACATAGTATAATACAACTTAATAGCGAACTCAAGCATAATTTGAATGGCAATGTAGTCAGAGATTACATTTTGCCGTTCTTTTTTTATTAAATTACAATAATTTCAATGTCGAACTTGACTTTAGGTGCTAAAATTGTCAATATTAATTTAACCGATGATAAAAGGAGAGTATAGAGGATGATAGAAAAATTACTTGTATATATGGAAGAAAAGCATTTGGATGGCTTTTTTCTGTCAAAACCGGAGAATGTAAGATATATTAGTGGGTATACGGGCGATGATTCGTTCCTGTTGATCACAAAGAGTAAAAACTATTTTATAACGGATCCCAGGTATACGGAGCAGGCTTCGTATGAATGCCCGTCTTATGAAATCATAAACTGGAGATTACCGGGTAAGGTTTTAGGAGATACGATTGCCGCACTCCTTGAAGATACGGATATCAAAACACTTGGTTTTGAAAGCACATACATAACGTATAACCAATACAATTCTCTTCGTGAAAAGCTTAAAGTAGAGTTGGTACCAGAGGAAGAGGTAGTTGAAGTATTCCGATCCGATAAAACTTTGCAGGAGATAGAATATTCAAAAGCTTCCTGTGAAATTGCCTCAAGAGCCTTTGAAAAGATTTTAAAGGATATCAGAGTGGGAGTCACAGAGAAGGAAATCGCATCTAAACTTTCTCATTATATGGTAATGGAAGGAGCCGATACAATGCCATATGGCGGCATTGTAATTTCAGGCGCAAGAACATCCCTCTTACATGGAATTCCATCCGATAAGTCAATCGAATATGGTGATTTGGTGTTGATGGACTTTGGCTGTCAATATAAAGGATATCTATCAGACATGACCAGAACTGTCGTAGTCGGTAAAGCAAATGACAAGCAGCGGGAAATATATCAGTTGGAGCTGCAGATGCTGTTGGATGTGGAGGCAATGCTGAAAGAGGGTGTAACCAGTGTTGAGGCCTATGAAGCTTCCATACAGGCAATTAAGGATACCGAATATCTGCAATATAATTATGCAGGTATTGGGCATGGTGTAGGTTTGTTTGTCCATGAGCCTCCTTTTATAGGAGCAAATGGCAGATACAAACTGGCAGCCAATAACATTATTACGGTAGAACCAGGAATTTACATTCCGAAATGGGGCGGTATCCGCATTGAAGACCAGGTGCTGATTACCGAAGAAGGATGTGAAAACCTGATAAGCGCTACAAGGGAACTAATAGAACTATAAAAATGGAGGAATGAATATGAGAAAACGAATTTTAGCTTTAGCAATGGCAGCACTTCTTGGTGTATCTGCTTTCACTGGCTGCGGTGGTGTTTATCAAAAAGATGACAGTGCAAAAAATGATACCACGAAAACCAATACCAGCAGTGATGTTACAGCCGCTGCAACGGCAACCGCAACAGGAGACAAAATATTTAAGTATTCCATTAATGATGAACCGCCGACATTGGACCCGCAGCTGGTAAACGCAATGTATGGTGCTACTTTGGACTATCAGTTATTTGAAGGCTTAATGAGAAATAACAATGGCAAGCTGGAGCCTGCCTGTGCAGAGACTTATGACTTATCAGAGGATGGCTTAACCTATACCTTCCATTTAAGAAAAGGATTAAAATGGAGCGATGGTTCTGATCTGACGGCTAAAGATTTTGAATATGGTATGAAACGACTGGTAGACCCTAAAACAGCAAGCCCCTCCTCTTATATGGGTACTATCTTAAAGAATGCTTCTAAGGTTATGGCGGGCGAAATGACAGTTGACCAATTAGGAGTAAAGGCAACTGATGACCTGACACTTGAAATTACGCTTGAAAACCCGGCGGGCTATTTCCTGGGAGTGTTATCCACCTGCGGTTATTATCCCTGCAAGCAGGAGCTTGTAGATAAATATGGTAAGGATTTCTCTGCAGATGCAGATAAGAATGTCTACAATGGTCCTTTTCAGTTAACTGACTGGCAGCATCAGGCATCCCTTACAATGAAAAAGAATACGAATTACTGGAATTCAGAGCTTCCGAAGCTTGATGGTGTTCAAATCTCAATTGTAAAAGATAAAAATACGGCATTGGGAATGTATGAATCAGGAGAGCTTGATTATGTAACAGTTCCTTTTGCCATGGCTGCCAATTATCCGACTGCACAGGACTATTATACTGGCGGAGTTGAGTATTTACAGTTAAATGTTGCAAATGAAAAAAATCCGATTCTTGCAAATAAGAACTTCCGTAATGCTCTTAGTGCAGCAATTGACCGTGAACAATATGTTGCGCTTGCTACAAATAATATAAGCGAAGCAACTTCAAGATATGTACTTCCTAAGGTAAACGGTGCCAGCAAGACCTATGGCGAAGAGTATCCGCTAGATGCATTCAGTACGAAGAGTGATACCGCTGCAGCTCAGAAATATCTGGCAGACGCTATGAAGGAATGTAATATTGCGAAAGCATCCGATATTAAGGTTGTATTTAACGTAGCAGATGCTGATTCTTCCCGTAAATCCGCAGAGGTTATCCAGGAGCAGTTACAGAAAAATCTTGGTATTGTCATTGAAATTAACCAGGTTCCTTATAAACAGCTGTATGAATTACATGCAAAGCATGATTATGAAATGATGTTCACAGGTTGGGTTCCTGATTATTCGGATCCTTTTAGCTACCTGGAGTTCTTTGAAACAGGCAACGGCTATAACAATTCAGTTTACAGCAGCACGGATTATGATAAATATATACAAGCATCTAAAACAACAACGGATCCTAAGGCAAGACTGGAGGCATTATTTGAAGCTGAAAAGATTTTATGCAGTGATCTGCCTATCATTCCTCTGGATTTAACAAAGCAGAAATATTTGCTTAACCCCAGAGTGAAGGATTTCAGTATCTATTTTGTAGGAACAAACGAAAATTATATTTCAGCAGATATTACAGAATAGAAGAGGAATAAACAAATATGGGAAAATACATTTTAAAACGAATTGGTATTTCAATAGTAACAATTTTTGTATTGATAACCGTTGTATTTTTCCTGGTAAGATTAATGCCCGGCGGACCTTTTACAAGTGAGAAGATGACGCCCCAGATAAAAGCGGTTATGGAGGCCTATTATGGCCTCGATAAACCGCTTTTAGTGCAATATTTTACTTACCTGGGAAATATACTTCATGGTGATTTCGGTTATTCAATGCTTTATATGAATCAGACGGTGAATGCGTGTCTTTTCAGATCCTTTCCATATTCTTTTGATGTCGGTATAAGAGCACTTCTTTTTTCTGTGTCACTCGGGCTGGTTTTAGGAATTATTGCGGCTCTTAACAGAGGCAAGAAGCTGGATTTTGTTTGTATAATCATTGCAATCATCGGGACAAGTGTACCGGATTTTATTATGGGTGGTGTATTGCAGTATTTCTTTGGCATCAGATGGGGACTTCTTCCGATTGCCCAGTACAAAGGTTTTTCGTATACAATACTGCCAATGATCGCTCTTGGTTTTGGAACGATGGCTATGGTTTCAAGAGTTATGCGTTCCAGTATGCTGGAGGTTATTAACCAGGATTATATTAAAACAGCCAAGGCGAAGGGATTGTCAAAATTCCGAATCGTGTGGAAGCATCAGGTTCGAAATGCAATCATGCCAATTATTACAATCATGGGTCCTGTAGTTGCTTCGATTCTTACGGGTACCTTTGTTATTGAATCTATTTTTGCAATCCCTGGCATGGGTGGTTATTACGTAAATAGTATCAGTGGTCTGGACTATACAATGGTACTTGGTATGACGATATTTTACGGAGTTTTTCTGGTAATTGCCAATATGGTAGTAGATATCCTGTACGGACTGGTAGATCCCCGTATACGAGTAAGTTAAGGAAGGAGGGCATGACAAGTGATGACAGAGGAAAAAGTGATTTCAAAAGATAAATTTAAAATAGTCGGTAAGAGTCTGGAGCAGATGGAGAGTATATCCAGACCAAACTTATCTTATTGGCAGGATGCCTGGAGAAGAATTCGTAAAAATAAGATGGCATTTGTATCACTGATGCTGATTTGCTTTTACGTTTTAATGGCTATAATTGCACCAATACTGAGTCCCTATGATATGGCGGCACAGGATGCAACTGCGATGAATGCCCCTATGTCCTTACGGCATATATTTGGTACGGACCCGCTTGGAAGAGATATATTTGTCCGGTTATGGATGGGCGCCAGGGTATCCTTATCCATTGGCTTTATTGCTGCAATTCTTAACGCGGTAATCGGAACAACTATTGGTGGTATCTCCGGTTATTTCGGGGGAAAATTGGATATGTTTATCATGCGTCTGGTTGACGTATTATATGGTATTCCAAGTCTTATTTTTACAATCTTAATTATGGTTGTTGTAGGACGAGGAGTAAAAGGCTTAATTTTTGCCATGGTAATTGTCGGATGGATCGGAAGCTGCCGATTTGTACGTGGTGAGGTGCTGAGACTGAAAAACCAGGAGTTTGTATTGGCTGCCAAGGTGCTTGGTGTGCCGGATATTAGTATCATTCTTCGCTATTTAATTCCTAATATTATGGGATTAATTATCACGAATGTAACGATGGCTATTCCGGGAGCGATTTTCAGTGAAGCCTTCTTAAGCTTTATCGGTCTTGGTATGGCACCTCCGAACAGCAGCTGGGGATTGCTTGCAAAGGATGGAATTGTGTATCTGAGAGTTTCGCCGATTGAGCTTATCATTCCTTCGTTTTTTATCTGTACAACGATGCTGGCATTGAATATTCTGGGTGACGGACTTAGAGATGCATTTGATCCGAAGCTCCGAGGATCTGAATAAAGAAAGGAATACTGCTATGAGCGAGAAAAATATATTGGAAATGGATCATGTAAGTTTTTCCTTTCATACATACGGCGGAATAGTCAAAGCTGTCCGTGATGTAAGCTTTCAGGTCAGGGAAGGCGAGATACTTGGTATTGTAGGAGAATCGGGATGCGGCAAAAGTGTAACAGCACAGTGTATCCTGAAGCTTAACCCCGAAGGAGTTGGTTTTTTCGAGGGAGGCTCCATCAAGTATAAAGGAGAAGAAATTGTAACAAAGTCTGATAGGGAAATGAGAAAAATCAGGGGGAAGGAGATTGGGTTTATCTTTCAGGACCCAATGACATCTCTTAATCCTACCATGCGTATCGGGAATCAAATTGAAGAAATTTTTCTTGGAAGAACGGATTTGTCTAAGAAGGATCGAAAGGAAGCAATTCTTGATATACTGGAGAAGGTAGGAATAACAGATCCCGAACGCAGATTAAAGCAATATCCCCATGAGCTTAGTGGTGGAATGAAGCAAAGAATCGGAATTGCAATGGCACTTATTGGAAAGCCGAGTATTATTATTGCGGATGAGCCTACCACTTCCCTGGATGTGACGATTGAAGCACAGATTTTAACCCTGCTGAAATCTTTATGCAAGACGATGAAGGTATCCGTAATTATTATTACGCATGATCTGGGTGTCATTGCCAAGGTGTGTGACAGAGTTATGGTAATGTACGGCGGTAAGGTAGTAGAAAACGGTTTAGTAGACGATATTTTTTATAAAAAAGGGCATCCCTACACACGAGGTCTACTTCAGTCCATTGCCCGACTGGATATGAAAAAGGAAGACAAGCTGTTATCCATAGAGGGTACGCCTCCGGATTTATTTGCACCTCCGAAGGGATGCCCATTTGCAGTCAGATGCGAATATGCAATGGAGATTTGCTACGAGCAGATGCCGGCAAAGACGGAGTTTACAGAGGAACATTTTTCATATTGCTGGCTGCAGCATCCTAATGCTCCGAAGGCTCGGGAGATATATCAGCAGAATAGGGAGGGAGAATAAATGTCTTTAGAAAAGAAAGAACTGTTATTGAAGGTAGACGGTCTGTGCAAATACTTTCAAATCTCTTCCAAAGAAGTTTTAAAGGCTGTTGATAAGGTATCCTTTGATGTGTATAAAAAGGAAGTAGTAGGTATTGTAGGTGAAAGCGGCTGCGGTAAGTCCACACTGGGTAGATGCCTTGTTCGCTTATACGAGCCAACCTTTGGTACGATTACTTATGATGGAAAAGATATAGCAAGGATTAAAACAAAAGAAGAAAAACGTGAGTTCTGTAAAAATGTGCAAATGATTTTCCAAAATCCATATGCATCCCTGAATCCGAGAATGACGGTGAAGGAGATTGTTGGTGAGGGGATTAAATTATATAATCATTATCCGAAACAGGAATTGGATGAGAAGGTAATTGAACTTCTGAAAAAGGTTGGACTTAACAAAGACCATATGTCCAGATTTTCCCATGAGTTCAGCGGCGGGCAGAAACAGAGAATAGGCATTGCAAGGGCATTGTCCGTAGACCCGAAACTCATCGTATGCGATGAGCCAATCTCTGCACTGGATGTATCCATACAGGCCCAGGTAATTAACATGCTGAAACATCTTCAGGAGGATATGGGTCTTACCTATATCTTCATTGCGCATGATCTTAGTGTAGTAAAATATATTTCAGACCGTGTTATGGTGATGTATCTGGGAATGATTGTTGAGATTGGTGAGACGGAAGAGCTGTATGCACATCCGTATCATCCTTATACACAGGCAATGCTATCGGCCATTCCGATTGCAGATCCGGAAAAATCAAGAAATCAGAAGAGCATTCCAATTAAGGGCGAGGTACCAAGTCCTATTAATCCAAAGGAAGAATGCCGATTTGCAGACCGTTGCCCCAGGGCCCAGGAAATTTGTTTTTGTAAAATTCCAAGTCTGGTTGAGATTACAATGGGACATCAGGTTGCATGTCATTTTCCGATTAAGTAGAGGTTTGATTAGCCTGACAAAAGCCTGATTTGGGTTACGAAGAAGGATGCACAGCTCGAAATATGACTTGCCTGTGGACAGTAGCTGTGACTGTGGCTGTGAGACACACAGAAATTAGGAATACAAAAAAGTAGTAGAAAAGGAGTAAATTATGAAACTGGGATTTATTGGATGTGGTAATATGGCAACAGCCATGATTAGCGGAATAATCGGTAATAAGATCTGCAGCGCAGATGAAATATTTGCATCAGATGCGTATATGCCAGCCCTGGAGAAGGCAAAAGAGAATCTGAAAATCGAGATTAGAACGACTAATAAAGAGGTTGTAAAAGAAGCAGATGTTCTTTTCTTATCGGTAAAACCGCAATATTATGAAACAGTGATTGAAGATATTAAAGATAGTATTAGTGGTTCGCAAATTATTGTAACAATCGCTCCGGGAAAGACACTTAGCTGGTTAGGAGATACCTTTGGAAAACCGGTGAAAATAGTTCGTTGTATGCCAAATACTCCGGCACTGGTAGGAGAGGGAATAACGGCTACTTGTTATAATGATATGGTATCAAAGGAAGAGCTTGACAGTATATGTGGCTTGCTGGGCGGCTTTGGCAAGGTAGAGGTAGTAGCAGAGAGTCTGATGGATGTTGTTGTCTCGGTCAGCGGTAGCTCGCCTGCCTATGTATTTATGTTCCTGGAAGCGATGGCGGATGCTGCGGTAGCTGATGGAATGCCAAGGGCACAGGCTTATCGGTTTGCGGCACAGGCAGTTTTGGGCAGTGCAAAAATGGTGCTGGAAACAGGGAAGCATCCGGGTGAATTAAAGGACATGGTATGCTCGCCGGGCGGAACTACGATTGAAGCAGTCAGTGTTCTGGAGAAAAACGGTTTCCGCAGTTCAGTAATCGAAGCGATGAGAGCCTGTACGAAAAAGGCAAAAGGATTATAAATAAAGCTACAGTACAAAGTCCAGTCAAATTTTAGTACAAAACCTCCGGTAAGTAGTTTCGAGTAGAGCTTCTCTTGCTAAGCTACTCGATATTTGGAAGCACTTACCGGAATTCGTGCTCTAAATATGACTGGGCTGTGAGCTATAATAGAATAAATATTTCTACTGTTTTCAAGAAGTTTATTGCTTGACATTCGAGGTTGTCTAACAGTATAATATTATTAGACCATAGTATAAACTGTGGTACTTAATTTGATTAAATAAAAGGGCTATTTAAATGAAAAAACAATTAATAACAGATATACAGAAGTATTCGATTCATGATGGTAAAGGAATTAGGACTACTGTTTTTTTTAAGGGATGTCCTTTAAGCTGCAAGTGGTGCCATAATCCGGAAACACAGCAGTTTACAAAACAGTTGTTATTCCAGAAAGAGCGCTGTACGGGATGTGCCCGATGCGTCATTGTATGCCCGAACAAAGCAATTAAGATGATGAACGGTATTGCTGTAACCGATGAGAATGCTTGTAATCAATGCGGTGTCTGTATCGATTATTGTGTGCAAAACATCAGGCAGATATCGGGGGATTATTACACAGTAGATGAATTAGTCCGGGAAATAGAAAAGGATAGAGTGTTTTACGAGCAATCTGGCGGAGGAG
This sequence comes from Bacillota bacterium, assembly GCA_023418475.1. Lineage (GTDB taxonomy): Bacteria > Bacillota > Clostridia > Lachnospirales > Lachnospiraceae > Mobilitalea. Next base: position 4,164 of record JAEZZO010000002.1, on the reverse strand, counting down.
TAACCCTTTCTGGAGGAGAAGTACTGGCACAGGATAGCGAATTCCTGGAGGAGTTGCTGGTAAAGCTTCATCGGAAGGGCCTCCGTATAAATATTGATACCTGCGGGTATGCCCCGTTTGAAAAGATAAAGAGGCTATTACCTTATATTGATACATTTTTATATGATCTTAAGATAATGGATCGAGAGTTACATAAACAATTCACCGGTGTGGATAATGAATTGATTTTACATAATTTAAAGCAACTTAGTTCTGAGCATGCCTCCATCTGGTTGCGTGTCCCGGTAATTGGCGGTGTTAATGCTTCCGTTTTAGAGATGGAACAAATCGCCCGGTTTTTAAAAGATGAAAAAATTACTGTAAAGCAGATTAATATATTACCCTATCATAACACAGGGAGCAGTAAATATGAGCGGCTGCAGTTGGATTACAAGGAAGAAGCTTTTACGACTCCTGACAATGTATTAATGGACCGGTTTGTAACAGTATTTTGTGAATTTGGATATCATAATGTAAAAATAGGAGGATGAATAGATGGAGCGAGGAATGAATGAACGAATTCAAAGATTAAGAAAAATCAGTGTTGAAACGCCCGCATATGTTGATATGGAGCGCGCAAAGTATTTTACAGAAGCCTACAAAGAATATGAGGGCAGTGTATCAATACCGGAACTTAGAGCGTTAGCCTTTAAGCATTATTTCGCAAATAAGACGCTTTATATCGGTGAGGGAGAACTGATTGTAGGAGAAAAAGGAAGCAGCCCGCTTAAAACGCCGACTTTCCCGGATATTTGCTGTCATACAATAGATGATCTTCACGTGATGAATGACAGAGATTTAATCAGCTTTAAGGTAAAGGACGAGGATTATAAATTCCAGGAGGAGGAAATCATTCCTTACTGGGAAAAACGTACCGTTCGCTGCAGGATACTCGAAGCCATGACAGATGACTGGAAGAAGGCATATAGCAGCGGTATTTTTACGGAATTCATGGAGCAAAGGGGACCCGGACATACGGTTGGCTCTGAGAATATTTATAAAAAGGGTTTCCTGGAGCATAAGATAGATATTGAAAAGGCAATAGCAGCGCTGGATTATATCAATGATCTTGAAGCACTGGATAAAAGAAATGAATTAAGAGCGATGGATATTGCATGTGATGCAATTATCATACTGGGCCAGCGTTACCATGATTATGCACTTGAGTTGGCGTTAACCGAGAAAGATGAGGTGCGTAAGCAAGAGCTTCTTCAAATTGCCGAGAACTGTGCCGTGGTTCCTGCTTATAAGCCGAAAACCTATTGGCAGGCAATTCAGATGTATTGGTTTGTACATCTTGGTGTAACCTCAGAGTTAAATCCATGGGATGCTTATACACCCGGCCGGCTTGATCAGCATCTGATTAAATTCTATGAAAATGATATAGATGAAGGAAGGCTTGACCGCGACAAAGCAAAAGAGCTGCTGGAGTGCCTGTGGGTAAAGTTTAATAATCAGCCTGCTCCGCCGAAGGTTGGTATTACACTGAAGGAAAGCAGTACTTACACGGACTTCGCAAACATCAATACAGGCGGAATTACACCGGACGGACGAGATGGAGTAAATGAAGTCAGCTATCTTATTCTTGAATGCATGGATGAGATGAAGCTATTACAGCCAAGCTCTAACGTACAGATCAGTAAAAAAACACCCAAGGAATTTCTTCTGAAAGCCTGTGAAATTTCCAGAAAGGGCTGGGGACAGCCGGCATTCTATAATACTGAGGCTATCATTTCGGAACTTCTAAATGCCGGAAAGAGTATTGAGGATGCAAGAAAAGGCGGCACAAGCGGCTGTGTTGAGACAGGAGCTTTCGGAAATGAGGCATATATTCTTACGGGCTATTTTAATCTTCCGAAGATTTTAGAGATTACCTTATTCAATGGATACGACCATATGACCGAGCAGCAAATCGGACTTAAGCTTGGCTGTGCGGAGGATTTCAAATCCTATGAGGAACTGTTTAATGCATATAAGAAGCAGATTGATTACTTCCTGAACATTAAAATCAGAGGCAATAATGTGATTGAAAAATTGTATGCACAGTTAATGCCGGTACCTTTTCTTTCCATTATTACGAATGACTGTATTGCAAAGGGAAGGGATTATAATGCAGGTGGTGCAAGATATAATACGACCTATATTCAGGGAGTTGGAATTGGTACCATTACAGATTCACTTGCAGCGATTAAATATAATGTTTACGATGAGAAGAAATTTGGGATGCAGGAGCTAATTAAGGCAATCGAGGCAGATTTTGAAGGATATGAGCTCATTCATAATCTGGTTCGTAACCGGACGCCAAAATACGGTAATGACGATACCTATGCGGATGAAATTATGTATAGTGTATTTGATTATTATTGCAGCAGCGTAACCGGCAGACCGAATGTTAAGGGAGGTACCTATGGAGTTAATATGCTTCCGACTACCTGCCATGTATATTTCGGGGAGGTTATGATTGCAAGTCCGAATGGACGTCTTGCGCATAAACCGGTATCCGAAGGTATTTCTCCGGAGAAGGGTGCCGATCTCTACGGCCCGACGGCTGTTGTTAAATCAGCATCAAAGATGGATCACCTTCGCACAGGAGGAACCCTGTTAAATCAGAAGTTTACGCCGTCTGTCGTAGCAGGGGAAACCGGTCTGGAGCAGATGGCTAATCTTGTAAGAGCTTATTTTGAGCTGGACGGCCATCATATTCAGTTTAATGTAATTGATCGGAAGACTCTGCTTGATGCACAGCAAAATCCGGAAGAGTATAGAGATTTAATTGTACGTGTGGCAGGTTACAGTGATCATTTCAGAAACCTTAGTAAAGCACTACAGGATGAAATTATAGAACGAACAGAGCAAAGCTTTCATTAGAAGTAATATAACAGCGGACGACTAATCATTATAGCAGTGGTCCGCTGTTTTTTTTGTTCTCTATTCATACGATATATTTTCCCTGGCAAAATCCACAAATTTTTTTGCGACAGGGGACAAATCCGTGTAAGAACGCATGGCAATTCCAAGTTCACGGAAGGCATAGGGCTTTAGTGGAAGAGTGCTGACCTGGTTCTCGAAGCCCTTTAATATCAGCCGCGGAAGAATACTGATGCCGAGATGGTAAATGACCATGGAAATAATGGCGTGATCATCTGTAGAAGAGTACTTAAGATCCGGTGATACACCGGAGCTTTCTAAGGCATAATGAATATCATAATCCGTACCGGCAGCAGATATAATAAATGGCTGCCCTTCAAAGCTTTCCAGGGGGAAAATAGCATCAGCAGGCACAGGATAGTCCTTTGGAAGTACCGCCATAAGAGGATCCTTTCCCAGTGGAATCCAGTCAAAGGAACGAGTCTTTGGGAGGCTTAAAAAACCAATATCAGTTATATTCATGTCAATCCACCTCGCAATATCCTCAGCACCCCCCTCTTTCAAATAAATATCAATGCCAGGATGCATCTCCTTGAATGCATGAAGGATGGGAGGAAGACTGTGTGTGGAAATACTCGAATAGGTTCCGATCGTTAGCTGACCCTTCTCCAAACCATTCACGGCATGAATTGTCTGCTCCAGCTTCTCATATTCGGCAAGAATATTGCGGACAAGCGGAAGAAGAAGTTCTGCATTAGGCGTCGGAGAGACACCATGTCTTGCTCTGACAAACAAAGAGAATCCAAGCTCTTCCTCCAGTCCCCGTAAAATATGGCTGACACCGGATTGGGAATATCCAAGCCGTTCACCACTCCTGGTAAAGTTTTTTGTTTCAGCAATATCTGCAAATAATCTATATTTATTAATATCCATAACAGTCTCCTTCTCAGAAAAACATTCTTTTATTCTTTATACTGCAGCTACTATATCTTGTCAATATTAAACATGAAGAAATGTAATGACACACATTAAAAAACTGAACTTTACTAATATATAAAAAGAAGATAATATAGGTATAAAGAAATTAAGATCAATGCCAACGGCGGCTTGATACAGTAATGTATCAGCCGTTTTTTTGAATCAAAGAGAAAATAAACCACCTGCTAGGCAGGTGTGTCCCCAACTAGCTTTAGCTTCAAGTAAAAAAACTCCTATGTTATTATGATTGTAGGTTTGCCAACCACAAAAATAGAACAT
>JAEZZO010000084.1 GCA_023418475.1 Bacillota bacterium | reverse complement strand
CGATGCTACAGAATTCACTTAATGTTACGGACTGTTAATTTGCACCTATTTCACATAGGCATACCTCGCTTCAGCACAATCAGTCACCTAAAAGCACTGGAGGCTTGCTACATGGCTCACTGGCGATAACCTCGACCGGACTTTCACCGGTAAGCTGATGACGGCTTTCAGAACACACGACTTTCACCCATTAGAACGTGCACCCGCTGGCACAACATAAAAAAAGTCCCTGGAAACTGTTCCAGGAACTTTTTATTAATTTCAATTCAATTCTATCATCCAGACATCTGTCTAGATCTTTTCGTACCGATCCACATCCATAACAAATATCGTAGCTCCGCCAACATTTACAGCGATGTTCATTGCCGCATATTCAGCTGCTCCGACCGGATTTGATATTATCTGCTGTCTTGGTCCACATTCCTTTTTAACAATACCAATAACCTGATCCACCTTCTCTTCATCGGTTCCTATCATTAATGTAGTATTACCTTCTCTTAAAAAGCCACCCGTAGATGCCAGCTTCGTTACATAGAAGCCACTTTTATTTAATGCTTCCGTTACATAGCTACTATCGACATTACGTACAATTACATAAATAAGTTTCATAGAATCCCATCCTTTCAAAATATAATATAATGAAATTCATCCCATTACATGATCAGTAAGTACCTGTTTCATAAATTCAAAACTTCAGTAACCTATTATCAGTTAACGATTTATCTATTCTATTTCATTATAGTATATCCTCGCAAAGATGTAAAGGAAGAATGTGGTTTTCACAATTTCCATACCTAAAGTTAATATTGTTCACCGTAAAATGATATCCCGGACAGTGATTCTAATCAGTGTTTCCTAAAAGTGTATTGCATTCAACCTTTCTTCACTCTGTCTTTTTGTCTCTTATGGTTACCGGACTTTACCCTCTGAAACACTAATAAACCGCCTATGATAATTACACCCCCCACAATGGTTCCTGCTCCGGGTATTTCCTTTCTGACCAGAAATCCCATTATAGTAGCGAGTAAAGGTGTTATGAACATAAAATTAGTAACCTGACTGGTGTTTTCAGCAATAGAAAGTGCTTTACTCCACAAAAGATATGCCACTGCGCTCGGAAAAATCCCCATATAGATTGCTACAATCCAATATTTTAACGGTGCCGTTGCAAGCTGTGAAATTGATGAGGGTAAATAAAGCAGCAATAGCAAGGTACCTGCCAGAATGCTGTATGCTGTAGATTGCAGGGCTGAGTATTTTCTGGTGAATTTTCGCTGTATCAAATTGTAACTGCTGATGCAAAAAGCTGCTCCAAGCATCCAGAATATCCCCTTATTTACCGACAAAATTCCATCCCATAAGGTTAATACCAATATACCGCAAAATTCCACCACGATAACGCTCCAGGCGACGATACTTAGTCTTTCTCGAAATACCATATTTGCAAGTAATGCGGTAATAATGGGTGCTGTAGCTATAATGATACTTCCTGTTGCAGAGGATAAGTAGCTCGATGCTTCGTTAAACAGTATCATATAGAATGAAAATCCAAGCGCTCCGGACAGTAAAAACATTGGTATATCCTTCTTATCCGGAAGTCCGATGCGCTTTACCAGCAGTATTACCAGATAGAATATAGAAGCAACGATATACCTCAGTGCACCGACGACCGGTGCAGAAAATGCCTCCAGCGCTACTTTTGTAAATACGAACGCCGATGCCCATAATAAAACGGTTCCAAAGGCATAACAATTTGTTAAATTATGTTCCTTGTATTTCATTCTATCTCCATTCCTATATCTGTGTTATACACAGTCAAATTGATATTATGCATCAGTAAATAATTGAAAAGTTATTGCTTAACGCACGGCTGCATTCTGTATTGTGTAAGGTTCTTCTGGTCTATATTTTTAAAATAACTGTCGTCATACACCATCGGAATTGTATGGTCTGTTAGCAGAAAAGCATTGCATATCTGACGGGTCTGGGTACTCTGTAATCAGAAAAAAGCACAGCAGATTAACGTATCTTCGAAAGGAACTCCATTACTCCTGCTATGCTTTTATTCTGTTATCAATAAATAATTACTTTTACAGTTTCTCAACTCCCAGAGTTACATCCTCACCATTCAAGCTCCAGTCCTTTGTATAACCTTTCGCACCATCAAAGATAAGCTCCTCGGCCAATACCTCTGACTTGATTTCCTCTGCGTTACGAACCATAATTTCTTTTATTTTGTCATTGCCGTTTTGCGAAACACGGATATGATCCATTACCTCAAAACCAGCTTCCTTACGCATGGTCTGGATTTTGCTGATGATCTCTCTGACATAGCCTTCCTCAATCAGATCCTGTGACAAGTTCGTATCCAGGACAACCGTAATTCCATGATCCGAGCCTGATACAAAGCCTACCGTCTGTGCTGCTTCAATCAGTAAATCCTCTTTCTCCAGTTCTGCTTCCACACCCTCCAGGCTGATTTTAAGCTTTCCGGTAGCATTGATTTCATCCATTGCCACGTTGCCGTTCAGATTAGCAAGAACTGTACGAACCTGACCGATCTGCTTGCCAAACTTCGGTCCGAGTGTCTTTAACTGCGGTTTGAAACTGTAGGAGGTGAAATCTCTTACATCCTCCGTAAATATAATCTCCTTCACATTCAACTCATCCGCAATGATATCCTGATAGAAGGCCGAAAGCTCTGCCTCCGCTTTTACATACATTTTACCGATTGGCTGACGGTTCTTGATATTGGCTGAATTTCTGCAGGCACGACCAAGAACTACCACTTCAAGAACCTCTTCCATGTTATCCTCGAGCGCTTTGTCTATGAAGTTTTCATTATATGCCGGATAATCACAAAAATGAATACTCTTTGGTGCATTTTTGTCTATATTCACCACCAAATTCTGATAGATATCCTCTGTCATAAACGGAATAAACGGTGCCGACAGCTTTGATACGGTTACTAAAGCGGTATATAAGGTCATGTAAGCATTAATTTTATCCTGCGGCATTTCCTTTGCCCAGAAGCGTTCCCGGCTTCTTCTGACATACCAGTTGGAAAGTTCATCTACGAAATCTGCAAGAGTTCTTGCACCTTCATTGATGCGGTAATTCTCAAGATGCTCATCAACCGTCTTAACTAGCGTGTTTAATTTGGAAAGCAGCCATTTGTCCATGACCGGAAGCTTATCATATTCCAGTTGATATTTCGTAGCGTCAAATTGATCAATATTGGCATAAAGTACAAAGAAAGCATAAGTGTTCCAAAGTGTTCCCATATATTTTCTCTGTCCTTCTGTTACGGCACCATGATGAAAACGATTTGGCAGCCATAATGCAGAATTGATATAGAAATACCAGCGGATTGCATCTGCTCCATGCTTCTCCAGTGCTTCCATCGGATCTACTGCATTTCCTTTGGATTTAGACATCTTCTGTCCGTTCTCATCCTGCACATGTCCAAGTACTATTACATTCTTAAACGGAGCTTTCTCAAATATCAGCGTAGAGATGGCAAGCAGCGAATAGAACCAGCCTCTGGTCTGATCCACCGCTTCGCTTATAAAGTCAGCCGGGAAATTATCGTCAAAAATCTCTTTATTTTCAAATGGGTAATGCCACTGTGCAAATGGCATGGAACCGGAGTCATACCAGCAGTCAATAACCGGATTCACACGGGTCATTATCTTGCCGCACTCGGGACATTTGATAGTAACCGCATCAATAAAGGGCCTGTGGAGCTCGATATTATCCGGACAATTGTCGGACATTGCTTTCAGTTCCTCGATGCTTCCGATACAATGGCGGTGTCCGTCCTCACATTCCCATACCGGAAGCGGAGTTCCCCAATAACGGTCCCTGGAAAGTCCCCAGTCCTGTACATTCTTTAGCCAGTCACCAAAACGTCCCTGACCGATGCTCTCCGGCATCCAGTTAATAGTATTATTATTAGCAATCAGCTGGTCCTTTACCGCTGTCATCTTGATGAACCAGGATTCTCTTGCGTAATAGATCAGAGGTGTATCACAGCGCCAGCAAAACGGATAACTATGCTCGAATTTAAGGATCTTAAAGAGCAGCTTCTTCTCTGCAAGCATTTTCATAACCGGTTCATCCGCTGCTTTACAGAATAAGCCTGCAAAATCAGTCGCTTCCGGTTTAAATTCACCTTTCCCGTCAATCAGCTGTACAAAAGGTAAATCATAAATCTTGCCGACCCGGTTATCATCCTCACCAAATGCAGGAGCAATATGAACCACACCGGTACCGTCACTTAACGTTACATAATTGTCACAGGTTACATAGTAGCCCTTTCTATCTATTTTCGCATAGTCAAATAAGGGTTCATATTCCTTGTATTCCAGATCCTTACCAATGTATTTCTCAACGACCTCATAATCACCTTCAATTACGCCAAGAAGTGCTTCTGCCAGGATGTAATACTCTGTACCGACAGCTACCTGCTCCTCTTTGGAATGATCATGACCACAGGAGCATTTTCCAATTACATTGCCCTTGGCATCCACAGATACCTTCACCTTAACGTAGGTTTCCTCCGGATTGACGCAAAGTGCAACATTGGAGGGAAGCGTCCAGGGAGTTGTCGTCCAGGCAAGGATAAACTCATCCTGAGTCCCTTTGACACGGAATTTTGCGATTACTGATTTTTCCTTAACATCCTTATAACCTTGCGCAACCTCATGGCTGGATAAGGGTGTTCCGCATCTTGGACAGTAAGGTACAATCTTAAAGCCTTTATAAAGAAGTCCCTTCTCCCAGATTTGTTTTAGAGACCACCATTCGGATTCTATATAATCATTATGATAGGTTACATAAGGGTTATCCATATCTGCCCAGAAGCCTACAATACCGGAGAAATCCTCCCACATGCCCTTATACTTCCATACACTTTCCTTGCATTCCTGGATAAACGGCTCCAGACCATATTGTTCAATCTGCTCCTTACCGTTAATACCAAGCTTCTTCTCAACCTCCAGCTCTACCGGAAGTCCATGAGTATCCCATCCTGCTTTACGAAGAACCTTATAGCCCTTCATCGTCCTGTATCTTGGTACAATATCCTTGATTACTCTGGTTAAAACGTGCCCGATATGCGGCTTGCCATTTGCCGTCGGAGGTCCGTCATAAAACGTATAGGTCTCGCCGTCCTTACGTTCCTTAATGCTTTCCTCAAAAATCTGATGCTCCTGCCAGAATTTCAGTATCTTTTTTTCTCTCTCGACAAAGTTTAAGTCTGTTGACACCTTATCGTACATATTCAAAATCCTCCTTTTAATAGATAAAATGTTTACTGTAGTTGATATTAGGAGGATTTCCCTCCTTTAATAAATAAAGTGTTTTCGAGTAGTTGGTCAGGAGGATTTCCCTCCTTCAAAGGATAAAATAATTTGTTATAATCCATTCTACATACAATTGTAAAAATAACACTAAAAAAACTCCCATCCGAAAAAGGATGAGAGCATATGCTGTCAATTAACCACCTGTTTCACGTACTCTGCCAATAAGGCATTTATACATTATCTATATAACGGTAGATACCGGCGCAGCCTACTTGGCGGGTATCTCCCACCTTTGGGTTTTGCAACTAGGGAGTGATTTTCGGTCATCTGCTACTGATACCGGACTTACACTGTCCCCGGCTCGCTGAAACTTTCGCAAAATGCTTACTCTCTCTGTCAACGTTTTTATCAATTTTCGTTTATAATAGCCTAAATTAAGTATATTGTCAATAGGTTCTTCTCTTGCTTGAGTTTCCGTAGTTTTATCCACAGTACCCTTGTTTCATCGGTATTGTAATAAACAACTTTAAGAAATTACCAAAAATATAAGGAATCCTCATCCTTTTTGTAGTAGAATAATGGTGTCGAG
>JAEZZO010000083.1 GCA_023418475.1 Bacillota bacterium | reverse complement strand
ATTACTCGATCTCAAATACGGTTCGTGATATATCATGACTGATATATCTAATGAAAATCTATTTTGTATCTCAAGAATATTTTGTATTCTTAGGATACCTTGAAGCCCATGTGAAGCTTCATTTTTTAGAATTTTCAGGGTTGTTTTACTGTTCAATTATCAAGGTTCATACTTTCGCGTTAATACTTCTGTTAGTAAGCTTTTCTTACTTGATATTTTCTTTAGCGCGTCAGCGAAGATAATAATATCACATACATAATCCTTTGTCAACAACTTTTTGAATAAAATTTTTTATTTTTTTTAAAAATATATCAAAATTAAACAATGTCATTAAAAACCCGCCTAATAACAACAGCAGCAAATGCCTTGATACTTTGTTTTATGGTACTTTTAAACGAATTCTAAATATTTGCTACATATTATTTTTTTGAATATATATTACGATACGTAAAAAGTTATTTCATTTTCTTTTTTAATTCTTTTACCTCCAAATGTATGTATTGACCTTGTTGCTACAATACATCTTCCATATTGGACTGTCCCCTGCTGGAACATAACGCTCATCGCCCGGATTAAGTACAATTTCCTTATTCTCAAAACATGCCGAATATTGTCCCGATACTATAATCGTATATTCATCAAAATTATATTAGTGCTTTTTTGACTTTTTATTTGAATAAATTTTTCGGAAAGCCATTTGACCACCCTCTGGTTTATCAAGAACAACCGGACGGTTAACGGATGCTATAGAGAATTCAGACTAATCATTTGATCTCCTTAGCTCTCTTGAAAACCTGCGAACGATAACAGCAGACACTTGTCTCTTAGTTTTAATTAGAACAAAAATATGCTTTAAGCATTCTCTTAGTTATTAAACATAGCAGTATATCTTTTTTATTCCATCTGCGAAGCTGCTCATTCCCATGAGATTTTTATTTATAGAAACAAAATTTTCTTTAAAATTTAAAATAAATTGAACCATATAAGGCATACTTGGCAAACTTTTTACGTTCATGTGTAAAACAAAAGGGCTTAAATCTTTTTATGATTTAAGCCCTTTTGTTCAATTTTGCATTACGGAGAAAGAGGGATTTGAACCCTCGCGCCGGTCACCCGACCTACACCCTTAGCAGGGGCGCCTCTTCGGCCTCTTGAGTATTTCTCCAAAAACTGAACTTCTAAAAATAAATATTCAATTTATAAGCTATAAGCTTAGCTTTTCACTTATTACCTCGATGTTTCTCACAGAGGCAAAAACAAGTATAACAAATGCTTATTAGTTTGTCAACAATTTTACATCACAATTTCATATAAATTATTTCCCTTTGAATCAATTACAACAATTACTGGAAAATTTTCAACATAAAGTTCTCTGATTGCCTCTGTTCCAAGGTCATCATATGCGATTACTTTGGAAGCTTTAATTCGTTTGGACAGTAATGCGCCGGCACCCCCAATCGCTGCAAAATATACCGCTTTATTTTTTTCCATAGATAAAATCACATCTTTACTTCGTTTACCCTTTCCAATCATACCTTTTAGACCATTATCCAAAAGAAGCGGTGTATATTTATCCATTCTGCTGCTCGTAGTAGGACCAGCTGATCCAATCACCTGTCCCTCTCGCTCTGGAGTAGGCCCCAGGTAATATATAATATTATCCTTAAGATCAAATGGGATTTTAGATTCCTCTTTCATCGTTTCATACATTCTCTTATGTGCGGCATCCCTTGCCGTATATATAACTCCAGTTATATATACGTAATCTCCCACCTGCAACTCTTCTACCTTGTCTGTTGTTAAGGGTGTAGTTATATATTTATCCATTTTACCTGCGTACCTTTCACTTTTTATATCTGAAAAAGTAATAAGCCTCATTTAGATATTACTATCTGCTTTAAATACTACAACATCATAAGTTATATTATAATAACCTGTTCACATGGCGATTAACATGACAACAGATATTAATTGCTACAGGAAGTCCTGCTATATGAGTAGGATAGGTTTCGATATTTACCCCCAGCGCAGTTATTTTTCCTCCCAGACCGCCCGGACCAATCCCTAATTGGTTAATTTCGTCCAGAAGTTCTTCTTCCAATTTTCTTATATGATCTGCTATGGACGGCTGATCCATACTTCTTGCCAATGCTTTTTTTGCCAAATAAGTGCATTTTTCAAAGCTTCCCCCGATACCTACGCCTACTATAATGGGCGGACAGGCATTAGGACCTGCTATTTTCACGGTTTCAAGTACGGCTTGCTTTACCCCTTCTGTTCCATCCGAGGGTTTTAGCATATATACACGACTCATATTTTCACTGCCGAATCCTTTCGGAGCTACTGTTATTTCAATCTGATTACCCGGAACTATTTCATAGTGAATAATTCCAGGCGTATTGTCATTTGTATTATTTCTGATTAAGGGATCGGATACAACCGATTTTCTTAGATAGCCTTCCTGATACCCCTGACGAATTCCCTCATTTACAGCATCCTCCAGGTTAATACCCTCTATATGGATATTTTGACCAATTTTCAAGAAAATAATTGCCATTCCAGTATCCTGACAAATCGGTATTAAATCCGAAGCAGCAATGTCAAGATTCTCTCCTAACTGTCCCAGAATCTGTTTCCCTAATGATGTTGATTCCTTCTCATATGCCCTGCGAACTCTGCTTTCTACATCCGAAGCCAATTGATAGTTGGCTTCGATGCACATTTCCTTTATATTTTTTATTATAGTATCGGTGTGAATTTCTCTCATAATAAATTTTTGGTGCCTTCCCTATAATTAATTAACTTTAACGTAAGCCTTAAGCGTCTTCATTTTCATCTTCCGATTTATCGTCTTCCGTAAGATTATCTCCAGAATCTTCACTTTCTTCCGCATCATCGCTATTATTTTCTTCCGGATAATCTGCGGGATCTATCTCCATATCTTCTTCATCCAGTTCTTTTTCCAGATCTCTTATAATTTCCTCCTCGGTGGCAGAACTATTACTTTCCCTCACTTTTGCAATACTTGCAACTGTGATATCTGTTTCTGTATCAATTGCCATTAGTTTAACTCCGGAAGTTATTCTTCCCAGAACAGATATGTCTTTTACCGTTAGACGAATAATAATACCTTCTGTGGTAATAATCATTACTTCATTATCTTCCTTGACAGCTTTTACACCCACTACATCACCGGTTTTTTCTGTTATTTTATAGCATTTTACACCCTTACCACCACGATGCTGAACTGTAAATTCCTCCATATCGGTACGTTTTCCCATACCGTTTTCAGAAACGAATAGCAGATACTGACCTTGTGTGTTAAGCTGCATACCAATTACCTGATCATCACCGGTGAGCGTCATACCAATTACACCCATCGAGGTTCTTCCCGTAGGTCGTACATCACTTTCATTAAAGCGGATACACATACCATTTTTCGTAACAAGAAAAATATCCTTTAGATGATTAGTCGATTTGACCTCAATTAATTCATCATCCTCCCTCAGACTAATAGCCTGGAGTCCGGATTTTCTGATATTCTCATAATCCCTGATTGGAGTTTTTTTAACAATACCATTTTTCGTCGCCATAAATAGAAAACGGTCATTTTGGTACTCCTTGAGAGGGATAATTGCCGTAATTCTTTCCTCAGGCAATAACTGCAGAAGGTTTACAATTGCGGTACCTCTTGCTGTTCTTCCTGATTCTGGAATTTCGTAGGCCTTTAGACGGTAAACCCTTCCTTTATTTGTAAAAAACATGATATAATGATGATTCGTTGTCATTAGCAGATCTTCAATAAAATCCTCATCAATTGTCTGCATTCCTTTGATTCCCTTGCCACCACGGTGCTGACTCTTAAAATTATCTACTGTCATTCTTTTGATATAACCGAGTCTTGTCAATGCAATCACCGTATTTTCATTCGGAATTAAATCCTCCATGGAGATATCAAATTCATCATAGCCGATTGATGTTCTTCTGTCATCACCATATTTATCACGGATTAATGTAATTTCATTTTTAATTACTCCAAGCAGCTTCTTCTCATCAGCAAGTATCGCTTTATATTCCGCAATTTTAGCCATTAACTCCGCAAACTCATTCTCCAGCCTTTCTCTTTCCAGACCGGTAAGAGCACGAAGTCTCATATCAATGATAGCCTGTGCCTGCATTTCACTAAGTCCGAATCGATCAATTAATTTCTCCTTGGCAATATTACCATTCTGTGAGGAACGGATAATTGAAATAACTTCATCAATATTATCAAGAGCTATTAACAAACCCTGTAAAATATGTGCACGCTCTTCGGCTTTATTTAAATCGTACTGGGTACGTCTGGTTACAACTTCCTTTTGATGCTGCAGGTAATAATCCAGCATCTGATACAAATTAAGTACACGAGGCTCATTATTAACCAATGCAAGCATAATAACACCAAAAGTATCCTGCATCTGGGTATGTTTATAAAGCTGATTTAAAAGAACATTCGCATTAACATCTCGTCTGAGCTCTATTACGATTCTCATACCGGTTCGATCGGACTCATCCCGGAGTTCTGTAATACCCTCGATCTTCTTCTCCTTTACCAGCTCCGCAATTTTCTCAATCAACCGTGCTTTGTTCACCATATACGGAAGCTCCGTCACAACAATTCGGTTCTTCCCGTTTGGCATAGCTTCAATGTCTGAGACAGCACGAACTCTGATCTTACCTCTGCCCGTACGATAAGCCTCCTCAATGCCTGCTGTACCAAGAATCTCCGCACCGGTGGGGAAATCTGGGCCCTTTACAATTTGCAGCAATTCTTCTATATCTGTTTCTTTATCAAGTTCAATATGATTATCAATAATTTTTAGGACACCATTAATAACCTCCCGTAAATTATGAGGGGGTATATTGGTAGCCATACCAACTGCAATACCGGAAGTACCATTTACAAGGAGATTAGGATATCTGGAGGGTAATACAAGCGGCTCCTTCTCTGTTTCATCAAAGTTAGGAGTAAAATCAACCGTATCCTTATTGATATCAGCAAGCATTTCCATGGATATTTTACTTAAGCGGGCTTCGGTATAACGCATCGCAGCTGCTCCGTCACCATCCACTGAACCAAAATTACCATGTCCGTCTATCAATGGATATCTGGTATTAAAATCCTGTGCCAGCTTAACAAGTGCATCATAAATAGAACTATCACCATGCGGATGGTATTTACCCATGGTATCACCAACAATACGCGCACATTTACGATGCGGCTTGTCCGGTCCATTATTTAATTCTATCATTGCATACAAAATTCTTCTTTGTACCGGTTTCAAACCGTCCCTTACGTCGGGCAGGGCACGTGCGGCGATAACAGACATTGCATAATCTATATAAGACTTTTCCATTGTCTTTCGCAGATCGACGTCATGCACCTTGTCAAAGATATTTTCATCCATTCCTTTTCCTCCGTTCAAACTATTCCAGGAATCATATATCGAAAGATATTCCCGTTCCATATGGATTCTTTGATACTATGATTTATTAAATATCCAATTTTCCATATTTTGCATTTGCCTCAATAAACTCTTTTCTTGGTTCAACCTTGTCACCCATAAGCGTTGTAAATGTTACATCGATTGCTGAAGATTCTTCTTCATCCATAGTAACTCGAAGCAAAATTCTTCTTTCCGGATCCATCGTAGTTTCCC
Organism: Bacillota bacterium; assembly: GCA_023418475.1. Taxonomy (GTDB): domain Bacteria; phylum Bacillota; class Clostridia; order Lachnospirales; family Lachnospiraceae; genus Mobilitalea. The sequence goes on along the minus strand of JAEZZO010000083.1, from coordinate 17,263 downwards.
AGAGCTGCTCTGCATCCATCTCACCCAAACCTTTATAACGCTGTATCTTATTATTGCTGTCACGTCCTATTTCCGTAATGATCTGATTTAACTCATCATCACTGTAAGCATAGCGCACATATTTATTTTTTTCAACTTTGTATAGAGGGGGCTGCGCCAAATATACATAACCATCTTTAATCAGTTCCGGCATAAAACGGTATAAAAAGGTCAAAAGCAAGGTACTGATATGCGCTCCGTCTACATCGGCATCCGTCATAATAATAATTTTATGGTAACGAAGCTTCGTAATATCAAAATCATCGGAAATTCCCGTTCCGAAAGCAGTTATCATAGCTTTTATTTCATTGTTTACTAAAATTTTATCCAGTCTTGACTTCTCTACGTTAAGAATCTTACCACGAAGAGGCAGTATCGCTTGTGTTGCTCTGGAACGTGCTGTCTTTGCAGAACCACCGGCAGAATCACCCTCAACGATATATATTTCACTTTTCGAAGGATCTTTTTCGGAACAATCTGCCAGCTTGCCCGGCAAACTCATTCCTTCCAGAGCTGTTTTTCTTCTCGTAAGATCCCTTGCTTTTCTGGCAGCATCTCTCGCTCTCTGCGCAAGAACTGATTTCTCACAAATCATCTTAGCTACTTGAGGATTCTGCTCCAGGAAATAAGTAAGCTGTTCACTGACAACACTATCTACCGCACCTCTTGCTTCACTATTGCCAAGCTTTTGTTTTGTCTGTCCTTCAAACTGAGGATCCGGAATCTTGATACTGACAATAGCTGTTAAGCCTTCTCTGATATCTTCTCCTGTCAGGTTAGTATCACTATCCTTTAAAAATTTCATTGATCTGGCATAATCATTAAAGGTTTTCGTGATCGCGTTCTTAAATCCTGCAAGATGAGTACCTCCTTCCGGAGTAGTGATATTATTTACAAAGCTGTAAACACCTTCCGTATAGGTACTATTATGCTGTAATGCAACTTCTACATACACATTGTCCCTTTGACCTTCACAATAGATTATCTCAGGGTATAAAGGATCCTTGTGATGATTTAGATATTCTACATATTCCTTGATACCACCAACATAATGGAAGATCTTTTCAATACTCTCTTCCTGTCTGTTATCACGGAGAATAAGCTTAATATTTTTTGTGAGAAAAGCCATTTCTCTAATTCTCTGCTTTAAAACTTCATAATCATAAACTGTCTCTTCAAAAATCTCCTTATCCGGCAGAAATGTTATTTTAGTTCCTCTCTGATCCGTACCACCTATTTCCTGCAATCTACCTGTTGCTTTCCCTCTTTCATATCTTTGGAAATACATTTTCCCATCGACACATACTTCTACCGTAAGCCACTCAGAAAGAGCGTTTACTACAGATGCTCCTACGCCGTGAAGTCCGCCGGATACTTTATATCCTCCGCCACCGAATTTTCCACCGGCATGCAGTATTGTAAATACAACCTCTACTGAGGAAATACCCTTTTTTTGATTGATACCTACAGGGATTCCGCGACCATTATCGATTACCGTAACAGAGTTATCTTTATTAATCGTCACATCAATTGTGTCACAAAAACCTGCCAAAGCTTCATCTATTGCATTATCTACGATCTCATAAACCAAGTGATGAAGACCTTTGGAAGATGTTGAACCGATGTACATACCTGGCCGTTTTCTTACTGCTTCAAGGCCTTCCAATATTTGAATTTGATCAGCACCGTATTCATTACTCATATTTTTCCTCCATTTTGGAGGCTTCACCTCCAGTTTTATCGTTGGATTTCTCCTCCGTTTTCGCTTGTTACAGTTCCATTTACTACATGAAAAATTTCATCATAATCAAATCTATGGTTAACAAATTCTTCTAATCCTGTACAGGTAATTATCGTTTGAATACCGCCGATACTATTTAACAAATGTGTCTGCCTCTGTCGGTCCAATTCGGATAACACATCGTCTAGCAGTAATACAGGATTATCCTTTATGATAGATCTTACTAAATCAATTTCTGCCAATTTACAGGAGAGCGCAGCTGTACGTTGTTGTCCCTGAGATCCATATTTTCGAATATCAGCCGTGCCGATGATAAAATTAAGATCATCTCTGTGAGGACCAACATTCGTCATTTTTAAATTTAAATCCCTGTCCACGGATTTTTTTATTTTTTCTTCAAAATCTGATTTATTGACATTCGGTTCATACCGGATTATCAGTTCTTCTCTGCCTCCGGTTAATTTATTATGTATATCCGGTACTAAACCATTCAATCGATCTACAAAATTACTTCTGGCGTCAATGACGTTTAGCCCATACTCTATCAGCTTCTGATCCCATATATAAAGTGTATCCAATAATTTCCTATTAAAACCAATTTGTTTTAATAAGTTATTACGCTGCATCAAAACTTTGTTGTAATTTGTCAGATTTGAAAGATATATTTTATCCAGCTGGCATAATTCGAGATCTAAGAATCTTCTTCTCTCTCCCGGACCATTTTTAATAATATTCAGATCCTCTGGCGAAAAAAACACAAGGTTGAGCATACCAAATAATTCACCTTGTTTTTTTATCGGAATGCCGTCTATGGCTACACCCTTTGCCTTATTCTTCTTTAAGTGTAAATCAATACGATGGGGGATCAGGTTCTTTTCTATTAAAATCCTCACATGCGCTTCATCTCTATAGAATTTAACGATTTCTCTGTCTTTACTTCCTCTGTGAGATTTTGTAGTACCGCAAAGATAAATTGCTTCCAGTATATTTGTTTTCCCCTGAGCATTTTCACCATACAAAATGTTGGTACCATTTGAAAAGGATATACTTAGATTATTATAGTTCCGGTAATCCATCAGTTCCAATGACTTTACGATCATATATACACCAACATTTTCTTATCCATTATTATATCATCCTTTATGCATTTCCGATTTCATTAAGCTTCTTACAGATAGAATCCACCTGTCTACTTTATTATTTCAATCTCCTCGCCATCGAAATTAACAATATCTCCGCTATAGAGTTTTTTTCCTCTTTGCAGCTCAACAATACCATTTACCTTTACTTTTCCTTCAAGAATCCTGACTTTTGCATCTACTCCGGAATCAACAAGTCCTGCAGCCTTAAGTGCCTGTCCAAGCTTAATATACTCTTCTCTTAATTTTATTTGATGCATTCTGCAACTTCCTTTCCTGAAGCTTATACTGCAACATTAATATTAACAGGTAATATTAAATAAATAAAAGATTGTTCCTTATCTCTTATAAAACATGGAGCTTTAGCATTTATTAAATAAATATCAACTGTCTCATCATCAATAACACGAAGTGCATCCAGAAGAAATTTTGGATTAAAGCCAATAATAATATCCTTACCCTCCAAAGTGATATCAATCTCTTCCTTCATAGATCCAATGGCTGTATTAATCTTTAACTCAAAATTATTTTCCTGAATATCAATAATAATTGGTTTTTTATCTGTTTCTCTTATCAGCAGAGAAGCTCTTTCAATACAATTTTGAAGCTCCTTTTTATTAATGGTAACCTTCGTTTCATAATCACTTGAAAGCATCTGATCTATTCTGTAATATTCACCTTCAATCAGTCTTGTTAAAACAACCGTATCATCAAATTCAAATAAAGCATGCTTGTCGGTAAAGAAAATATTAACCTCAGAAGATGCTTCACCGGAAAGAATCTTACTAATTTCATTTAGTGTTTTCCCTGGAACGATTACTTTTCTGTCATCATAAGATTCCTTCATCGTAATTTTACGTATTGATATTCTATGTCCGTCCAACGATATCACTCTTAATTCATTCTTTTTAATCTCAAAAAGTTCACCCGTCATTATTTTATTACTTTCATTATCAGAAATAGAAAATACCGTTTGTCTGATAATTTCCTTTAATGTAAACTGAGAAATAATCACAGGCTTCTCTTTTTCTACTTTAGGGAGATCAGGAAATTCTTCCGCTGACCTGCCTGAAATAGAAAACTTGGCTTTTTCACAGATGATTTCCGTCATGTAATTAGAATCCAACGAAATACTAACTTCATTTTCCGGTAGTCTTCTAACAATTTCTGAAAATATTTTAGCATTTAATGCAACTGTTCCTGTTTCTATAATTTTACCTTTTACAATAGTTTCAATTGCCAATTCCATATCATTGGCAACTAGCTTAATGGTTTGATCTGTTACCTCTATAATCAGACATTCCAGTATCGGCATGGTGGATTTAACCGGAACTGCTTTTAAAACAATATTAACACCATTTAAAAGATCCGCTTTTTGACATTGGATTTTCATCTGTGTATAATCTCCCTTCCTGTGAAAAAGATAAATATATAAAAGATTCTTAGTAGTATTCTTAATAAGGGGCGTTTATTTGTTGATATCCTATTGTAAGCCTTATATTTAAAGCGATTAGTGAATAGATAACCTTGCTTATAGTATCGTTTTAGAATGTGGAAAACACGTTACTAAAAAATATACAATATATGTAATTACATATTATTAACAGAGTATCAACAATTTATCAACCTAATATCAACGTAAAAACACCTCTTAATAAAAAAAGTTAAGTATATCTGTCGAAGTTATTCAGGGTTAATTTTCTTTATTAATACATCAATTGTATTATGTATTGATATATCCTTTTGTATATCATTGGAAACCTTATCACAACCATGTAAAACAGTGGAATGATCCCTGTTACCTAATATTTTACCTATTTCAGTAACCGATAAATCAGTTAATTTACGACAAAGATACATAACAATTTGTCTTGGATAGGATACACTTCTGCTTTTATCCTTAGAATAGATATCAGCAGTCGTTATATTGTGATGTTCTGCTACTACCTCAACAATTAATTCAGGGGTAATAATCTTTTTCTCATTGGGTGAAATGATATCTTTCAAGGCTTCTTCTGCAAGATCAATATTTAATTCTCTTTTCTTTAATCTTGAAAAAGCAACAATCTTTGTTAATGCGCCTTCCAACTCTCGAATATTAGATTTTATATTAGTTGCGATATAACCTAAAACCTCTTCATCAATTTTAAGTCCATCAAGTTCTTCCTTCTTACGGAGAATAGCCATTCTTGTTTCATAATCAGGGGATTGGATATCAGCCAGTAAACCATGTTCGAAACGGGAACGAAGCCTGTCCTCTAAAGTAAGCATTTCCTTAGGAGGGCGATCACTGGAAATAATAATCTGTCTCTTGGATTCATGTAATGTATTAAAGGTATGGAAGAACTCTTCCTGAGTTCTTTCTTTTCCTATTATAAATTGAATATCATCAATTAGAAGAATATCAATGGAACGGTATTTCTCCCTGAATTGATTTGTTGTATTTTTTTGTATCGCATCAATCAGTTCGTTGGTAAACTTCTCACTGGTAACATAAAGAACCTTTGTATCAGGATTTTGATCCAATACAAAATGAGCAATGGAGTGCATAAGATGTGTTTTACCAAGACCAACCCCCCCGTAAATAAAAAGTGGATTATAAATTTCACCAGGATTTTCAGCGACAGCTAATGCTGCAGCTCTGGCAAATTCATTATTACCACCGACAACAAAAGTGTCAAAGGTATATCTTACATTGAGAAAGGTCGGACCATTATTCTTCTTCTTTACTACAACAGGCTCAGTTGCAGACTTCTGGACAGAATCAATTTGACTTTGTAATATAAACTTAATTTCATATGCTTCACCCAAAATTTCTTCAATTGAGACCTTTAATAATAACTCATATTTATTACGAATAATATTTATACTAGGAGGCCCTATGCGCTCATCATTAATCAGAATAGTAATTTCATGATCAGCAACATCATATACTTTAAGTGGTTTTAGCCAAGTTGTATATGATACATCTGTTATTCCATATTCTGATATCAAATATTTTAAAATATCATCCCATTTTGCTTCAATCAAATTATTCATTATAGCCTCCACAAATACTCACATAGATATATATTATAACAAAAGCAGTAAATTTTCAATGGTGAATATGCCATTCTTTTATTTCTGAATAGAATGGACACTTGATTATGTGGATTTTTATTCTAACATTATAAACAACTTATCAATGTTAATAAAATTCATGATTCTAGCTAAAAATAGAATAAATAAAAACATTTCATCCACATTGAAATTAAAGTTATCAACGAATCAACAAAACAATGTATATATATAAGAAAGAACTAGATTCCACAGAAAAACAGGAATAATCTGCAAAACAAAATATTTACTTGACGGAAGTTGCTAATACGCATATAATAAACGTGATATTCCAAAATACTATACAAAATGAATTGGTATGTCAATTTGTTTTGTCATGATTACATGATAAAAAGAGTAAATGACAGATATTCTTTTGTTTATAGGAAAAATTCGCTAGACTCACGGTGCAGTTAGAAGGAGGTGCAGCGCGATGAAAATGACATTCCAACCGAAAAAGAGATCCCATGCTAAGGTTCATGGCTTTAGAGCTAGAATGGCTACAGCAGGAGGCAGAAAAGTATTATCTGCAAGAAGGGCAAAAGGAAGAAAGCAATTATCTGCATAGGTCGCAATTATGTGACCTTTTCTTCTATATAAGGGGTAATGTGAAGGAAGGTAATTTAAATCACACCCGAAAGTTATGTCTGCAACTTTCCATTATAATATAATTTATGCTAGTTTAGATAGCAGGCATGTTAGATGAAAAGTGAATGCTTAAAGCGTTCAAAATGTAAATATTATATTTCGGTAATGTAAGATGTTTTGAGTCAAAATGATGTGTATTTTACAAATATGTAAATGCATCCGATCGAATTTTCAATAAGTGAATTTTGAATTTGTTTTTATGTAGATAATTCTTATGAAAAGAGATTAATAATAATTTCTTTGAGAATAATTTATATAGAAAAAGAAATTCATAATTCACTTATAGATTATTCTTTATTTTTATTGAATACATCTCACGAAGTTTAGTATAACAGAATGAGAAAAGGTTAATGTAAAATGAATAAGTCAGAATCGTTAAGAAGAAATGAAGATTTCAGAGAAATATATCGTACCGGGAAGTCATTTGCGAATAAATATTTGATTATGTATGTAAAAAGAAATGATTTCAGTTATAACCGAATTGGAATATCGGTGAGTAAAAAGGTAGGGAATAGTGTTGTAAGACACAGAATTACCAGATTGATTAGAGAAAGCTATCGTTTATCCGAGGATAGTTTAATAAGTGGATTAGACATTATAATTGTCGCTAGGGTGAGTGCCAAAGGTAAAAAATACAGTGAGATTGAAAGTGCATTGTTGCATCTATTTAAACTCCATAAGATTGGAAATGAAATATTTAACTTTAACTGATAGAAAGTAGTAGTGCTATAGGAGTATAGAAGTGAATATTAAGAATATTTTTATATTTATGATAAAGTGTTATCGAAAATATATTTCTCCTCTTAAAAGAACACCCAGCTGTATCTATACGCCTACCTGCTCTTTATATGCAATTGAGGCTTTGGAAAAGTATGGAATGTTTAAAGGAACCTATTTGGCTATTAGAAGAATTTTAAGATGTCATCCCTTTCATAGGGGAGGGTATGATCCCGTTCCGTAAGAATGCATGAGGTTTGTATCACTTTATGTACATTAAAATGTCATTTGGACAGAAGCTCTAAGGAGGAAAAATGATCGTTACATTATTAACCAAAAGTGGTGGACTTTTGGCTCCAATTAATAATTTATTAGGCTTGGTAATGGATGGAATTTTTGCGTTTTTCAATTTATTCGGTATACAAAATATTGCATTATCCATTATTGTATTTACTTTTATTACAAGAGCTTTAATGCTTCCTTTAACAATTAAACAGCAGAAATTTACGAAGATGTCATCCAGAATGAATCCTGAGTTACAGAAGATTCAAGCCAAATATAAGGGCAAGAAGGATGAAGCTTCTTTAAGAAAACAACAGATTGAAACGCAGGCAGTATATGAAAAATATGGTGCTAATCCAACTTCCGGATGTTTACCTTTAATAATTACATTACCAATAATGTTTGCATTGTATGCGGTAATTAATAATATTCCGGCTTATGTAGGTCAGATTAAGCATATGTATGAAGCTATTGCACTTCAGATACAAGGAGTATCTGGTTATCCGGATATACTGGCTGCTCTTGCGAAGTCGAATACCAGAATAAGAGTAACTAATTATACTACAACAGATAATATAATAAATGTATTGTCGCAATTAGGAACGGATTCATGGAACCAGCTTGCTGCAAAGATGCCATCCATAGCGGAAGCAGTGAATACTGCGCATAAAACAATCAGCCATGCAAATAGTTTCTTTGGTTTTAATATTTCTGACCAGCCAGGATGGAAATTTCCTGGAATTATTATTCCGATATTAGCAGCTGTATTATCTTTTGTTCAGAGTAAACAGGTTCAGGTAAAAACAGTTGATAATAAGGACAACCCGGCTGCATCGGCCATGAATTCCATGACTTATGTAATGCCTTTAATGCAATTTTTCTTCTGTATAACATTTCCTATCGGTATTGGTGTATATTGGATTGCAACAAGTGTATTTACAATTGCACAGCAATTCTTTGTAAATAGATACCTGGATCGTATTGATGTAGATGAATTAATTCAGAAGAGTGTCGCTAAGGCGGCAAAGAAAAGAACGAAAGCTCAGAAGAGTGGAATTTCATTAGAGGAATTAGCAAAGAAACAAACAAAGTCTATAGAAGCAATTGCATCGGAGAAAACATCTAAGATCGAGAAGACAGATACAGAAGAAAATGCAAAAAAGAATGAAGAATCTGAAGCTGAGAGCGGAAATGAAAGGAAATCTTCATCTGAAAAGAAGAGTATAAGTGAAATTGCAAATCTTCTTAAAAATAAAAATTAAAAGGGGGATATAATAGCATGGACTGGAAAGAAATAACTGCCAAAACAGTTGATGAAGCTTTGACAAGTGCTATGCTTGAATGGGGCACTACAATAGATCATATCGAGTATGAGATAATTGAGAAGGAAACAAATGGATTTCTGGGCATGTTTGGAAAACCCGCAAAAATAAAAGCAAGAATTAAAATGACAATGGAGCATTCGGCAAAGAAATTTCTCGATGATGTTTTTAAGGCAATGGGTATAAATGCAGCTACCCAGGTGGCATATGATCAGGAGAATGCAACAGTAGATATTAATATTGACGGAGATGAAATGGGTGTGTTGATCGGGAAAAGAGGGCAAACTCTGGATTCTTTACAATATCTTGTAAGTCTTGTGATTAATAAAAATAGCGAAAACTATATAAAAGTTAAGCTTGATACCGAGAATTACAGAGAAAGAAGAAAGGAAACTCTTGAAAATCTTGCTAAAAATATTGCTTTTAAAGTAAAGAGAACCAAGAAACCAGTATCTCTTGAACCTATGAATCCTTATGAGAGAAGAATAATTCATTCAGCATTACAAAACGATAAGTATGTTGAAACCTATTCGGAAGGGGAAGATCCTTACCGGAGAGTTGTTATTAATATCAAAAAGAATTTAAAGGATTTTAAATATTCAAATAATAAACCTGCTTATAAGAAAGATTTTAACCGCGGTGGAAATGCTGAAAATAGTAAGTATAAGAAACCTTACAATACGAGTAAAAGCGGTTATAATAAAAATTATAGTACCGATTATAAAAAAGATTATGAAAAGTATAAAGAAAGCAAATTAAAAAAGGAACAACCGGCAGAAACAGTTTAATGAAATTGTATGTTGAAAAGGGTGTCTTAAAAGTAGGAGCATACTTTAAGGCACCTTTATTCGTGAATAACAGTAATAATTTTTATAATAATATTGTCACTATGTAATGTAGAATTCTTGCGCTTTGTAATTAACGATAAAGCTTCTAGTGTCGAAAGCATTTACATTCTATCCATGAAGGGATATGAGGGTATATATAGAATTTAAGATTAGGACAACTTCAATCAAACTTTTAAATTAAAATACTATTTATAAGTAGAAATAGAGGTATGGTGTGAAAAAGGAAACAATTGCAGCAATTGCAACAGGATTAAGCAATTCAGGAATAGGTATTGTTAGATTAAGCGGAGATGAATCATTTCATATAATTGATAAAATTTATCAATCAAAATCCGGTAAAAAAATTTTATCGAAAGAAAATACCCATACCATTCATTATGGATATATCAAAGATGAAGATCAGTTAATTGATGAAGTAATGGTTGTAATAATGAAAGCACCTGCAACTTATACAAGAGAAGATGTAGTTGAAATAAACTGTCATGGTGGTGTAGTAGTAACCAAAAGAATATTAGAGACTGTAATAAAGTATGGAGCAAGAATAGCAGAGCCTGGTGAGTTTACAAAGCGTGCCTTTTTAAATGGAAGAATAGATTTATCGCAAGCAGAAGCTATATGTGATGTGATACATGCTAAAAATGAGCTTGCTTTAAAAAATTCTTTAAATCAGCTGCAGGGAAGAGAATTAAATATCATTAAAAATTTAAGAGAAAATATTCTTAGAGATATTGCATACATTGAAGCTGCATTAGATGATCCGGAGCATATCAGTTTGGATGGGTTTGCAGAGATTCTAAGTTGTAATATATTTAACGAGAGCCAGATTATTGAAGATTTGATAAGAAAGTCACAAAATGGAAAGATAATAAAGGAAGGAATCAAAACGGTTATTATGGGTAAACCTAATGCAGGAAAGTCGAGTCTTTTAAACTTTCTTGTGGGTGAAGACCGTGCTATTGTAACAAATATTGCAGGAACAACAAGAGATACTCTTGAAGAAACTATTAATCTAGACGGTATCATATTAAATATTGTAGATACAGCCGGAATAAGAAATACTGAAGATATTATAGAAAAAATAGGTGTAAAAAAAGCATTAAAAGTGGCGGAGAATGCTGATTTAATATTATATGTAGTAGATTCTTCTGAAAGTCTTGATGAAAATGATGATGTTATTTTAAAAATAATTGAAGAAAAGAAGGCAATTATACTGCTTAATAAATCGGATTTACAATCTAAAGTGGCTATTGAAGATATTAAAGAAACAACAAAGCATAATATAGTAAGTATTTCGATTAAAGAAAGTTCAGGACTTAATAGTTTATCGCAAATCATTAAGAATATGTTTTTAAGTGGTGAAATTTCTTTAGATGATGATATATATATAACAAATGACAGACATAAGGAGGCTTTTCGTGAGGCACTCCATAGTTTGATGCTTGTAAAGCAAAGCATAGAAAATCATATGCCGGAAGACTTTTATTCAATTGATCTGATGAATGCCTATGAAGAGTTAGGAAGAATAATCGGAGAGAATGTTGAAGAAGATTTAGTAAATATGATCTTTAAAGAGTTTTGTATGGGAAAATAAATTAAATAGATTTACTTTCATCAGAATTTTTATCGCAAAGGCGGAGGAGTGAGAGACAATTATGTCATTTATATATGAAAGTTATGATGTTGTAGTTGTAGGAGCAGGTCATGCCGGCTGTGAAGCCGCATTGGCGTCAGCTAGACTTTCTTTAAATACATTGATATTTACTGTAAGTATGGATAGCATAGCAATGATGCCATGCAATCCCAATATAGGTGGCACTTCGAAAGGACATTTGGTAAGAGAGATAGATGCCCTCGGAGGGGAGATGGGTAAGAATATTGATAAGACTTATATTCAATCCAAGATGCTGAATGTATCAAAAGGACCCGCTGTACATTCTCTTAGGGCGCAGGCTGATAAACAAGAATATTCCAGAACTATGCGGAAGATGCTTGAAAATACAGCAAACCTAACGTTAAAACAAGCTGAAGTAACCGAGATTATTACCGAAAATAATAGAATTAGCGGAGTAAAAACTTTCTCTGGAGCTATTTATCCGTGCAAGGCAGTTATATTATGTACTGGCACTTATCTTAATGCAAGATGTATATTTGGTGATGTTGTTAATAAGACAGGACCAAATGGTTTGCAAGCAGCAACATATCTTACAGATTCTTTAAAAGCCCTTGGAATTGAAATGTATCGGTTTAAGACTGGTACACCGGCCAGAATTGATAGAAGATCAATTGATTTTACTAAAATGGAGGAACAATATGGAGACGAGAAGGTTGTACCCTTTTCCTTTACAACGGATCCGAACAGTTTAGATAAAGAACAAGTATCCTGTTGGCTGACTTATACAAATGAAGAGACACATGATATCATTCGTGCAAACATTGATCGTTCGCCTTTATATTCCGGAAATATAAAAGGTACAGGTCCAAGATATTGTCCATCCATTGAAGATAAGGTGGTAAAATTTGCGGATAAAGAGAGGCACCAGGTATTTATTGAACCGGAAGGAAATTATACAAATGAAATGTATATTGCTGGAATGTCAAGCTCTATGCCGGAGGATGTACAGTACAAAATGTATCGGTCCGTACCGGGACTTGAAAATGCTAAAATTGTAAGAAATGCTTATGCAATTGAATACGACTGTATTAATCCAATGCAATTAAAACCTTCTCTTGAGTTTAAACAAATTGAAGGTTTATTTGCAGGGGGACAATTTAATGGAAGTTCGGGTTATGAGGAAGCAGCTTCTCAAGGGTTAATTGCTGGAATAAATGCAGCTATGAAACTACTTGATAGGGAACCATTAATATTAGATCGTTCAGAAGCATATATTGGAGTTTTAATAGATGATCTTGTAACAAAGGAAACGCATGAACCATATAGAATGATGACTTCAAGAGCAGAGTACAGGTTAATACTTAGACAAGATAATGCTGATATCAGATTAACTAAGAAGGGATATGAAATAGGTCTAATCAGTGAAGAACGTTATCATAAATTATTAAGGAAGCAAGACAGCATTAAGGGTGAGATTGAAAGATTAAATAGTATAAGCATAGGAGCTAATAAGGAAGTGCAAGAGTTTTTAAAACAACATAATAGTGCAATATTAAATACGGCTGCTTCCTTATCTGACTTAATTAAAAGACCAGAACTAAATTACGCAGTGCTGAAGGTGTTAGATAGCAAAAGAGTTGATTTACCGGATGATGTAATTGAACAGGTAGACATTAATATTAAATATGATGGATATATCAGCAGGCAGCTACATCAAATCGAACAATTTAAGAAACTAGAGAAGAAGTCTATTCCAGAGAATCTTAATTATAAAGATGTTCCAAGCCTTCGAAATGAGGCCAGACAAAAGCTCGAAAAACTAAGACCTGTTTCTATTGGACAGGCATCAAGAATTTCTGGTGTTTCACCGGCTGATATATCTGTTCTACTTGTTTATTTAACACAATTTTATGCAAAAAATAGAGAAAAATAAAAAGCTTGACATACTATATTAAGTAAGTGAGGAAACATATGCTTTATAAGGATTATAAAGATTTTGATTTATTTCAAGAGAAACTATCGGAATGGGACATTAAATTATCCGAACATCAAAAACAAATGTTTATGGATTATTATGAATTTTTAATAGAACGAAATACAGTAATGAATTTAACTGCTATTACAGAATTTAAGGAAGTAATTAATAAGCATTTCATTGATAGCTTAGCTTTAATAAAAGTGCATAAGCTTACGAATGAAAGAGTATTGGACTTAGGTACCGGTGCTGGTTTTCCTGGTATACCACTTAAAATTGTTTATCCGGATATTGAAATACTATTATTAGATTCATTAAATAAACGAATTATTTTTCTGAAAGATGTTATCGAAAAGTTAAATCTCCGTAATATTGAGGCGTTACATGGAAGAGCTGAGGATTTTGGATCGAGTTTTCAATACAGAGAAAAGTACGATTTATGTGTTTCAAGAGCAGTTGCAAAATTATCCATTTTATCTGAGTATTGTATACCGTTTGTAAAAAAGAATGGATATTTTATAGCATATAAGTCAGGAAATATAGAAGAAGAAATCAAGCAATCAAAGGAAGCTATTAAGAAATTAGGTGGTTCAATCGTTAAAACGGAGGAGTTAATCCTGCCGGGAACGGATATTGAACGAAAATTAGTTTTAATACAAAAGAGTAATAATACACCTAAAATTTATCCGAGAAGTGCTGGTAAACCAGTAAAAGAACCTTTATAGATATAAAATGTTTAAATTTGAGATAAGTTATTATAGTTCTTGGTAATAACGTAATCAATGATTATAAGTATCATAAAGGTTATACAGAGCAATATAAGTGTGTAAATTGTAATCTAGAATTTAAACCACGAAAGATTACTGAATATTAGTAATTTCGAAACCACGGTCTTTACGATATCAATACAAAGTTCTCCATTATCTATACGAAAATTAATTTTTTGCTTTCGTTACTAATAAGATCAGGTAATGGAAAATTATTATCAATTTGTATACAGAATATATATCCAGAATTGAAGATGAGATATTAAAAGTACTGGATACAAAGAAATTTTGTGTATACATAATTCAGATAGCTATATTGTTAAATAGTAATTATATTTGATTTATATTGAAAGGGGAAGATTACTTTGATACAGGGAAAGTTATTATCTTATTATGACAATTTAGAACAGGTTAATGAAATAAGAAAAAAGGTTTTTGTAGATGAACTAAATATTCCTGAAAATATAATTTTTGATAAAAATGATAAAAATGCTATTTTTGTCTTAGTATATGAAGAAGGATATAAAGAAAATAGAAACATAAAGAATCCTGTTGCAACAGGAAGAATATGTTATGATGGAGAAATTTGTATTATAGATAATATAGCTGTACTAAAAGATTTTAGACGAAAGCAATATGGAGATTTTGCAGTTCGCATGTTAGTAAATAAAGCTTTCACAGCAGGAATTTATAATATTAATGTATATACAGTTTCGGAATTAATTAAATTTTATGAAAAAATAGGTTTTACTCTGGAAAAAAGAGAAGATAAGAAACATTTTGATTGCAAAATGTCCTTAGATAGTAATTGTTTAAAAACAAAATGTAGAAATATAGAGTAAATATTTACTATTATTAATGATTAGTGAAGAAAAAGCTTTTAAATTATCAAAATATGTTATATTATAAATTATAAGTGAATTATTATACTATATTTTGTTATATTTAAAGATTTGTTATCTTATATGGAAGGGAAGGTTATTATGAGTGACAATAATTTAAATAATATAAACGATATATTGGAAAACAATCAATTATCTATAAAATTTTTAGACAATTTAATTATTGAATATCAAATTAAATTAGAAGAAATAAAGACTTTAGTTAAAGAGAAATTTAACAGTCTTCACGAAAAAGAAGTTGAGTTAAATGATATTGAGAAGACAAAAGAAAAAAATATTGATTTATTTTCTCCCTTCTATAGTAAAGAGTGTGATACATCAATAATAAAATCTGATATGGAAGTTATTTTAAATGAGATAAATAATTTGAATCAACAAGAAAATGTAATAAAAAATAGGATTCAAGATATATCAAAAGCCTTGGAATGTATTACTCAATATAATAAATATTATCAAACAAGTGAAGCTAGAACTACTGATAATGAAAGAAAGATAAAGCAAAACGGTTTAGAAATATTAGAAGCACAGGAATCGGAAAGACAAAGAATTGCAAGAGATTTACATGATTCTACAGTTCAAAATTTAACAAGTCTCGTACATAAATCTGAGTTATGTATAAAGTTAATAGATATAGATGCAATTAGATCTAAATTAGAATTAAGTGCGATGTCAAATACCTTAAAAGTTGTGATAAATGATATGAGAGGAATTATATATAACTTAAAGCCAATGACCTTGGATGACCTTGGGTTAACTGTAACTGTACAAAGATTTGCCAATAGAATTATGAATATGACTAGCATACAGGTTAAAGTGTTTTCAAATGAGGAAACAAAAAATATATTACCTGTCATTAAACTTACATTGTTTCGTGTTATTCAGGAAGCATGCAATAATACAATCAAACATGCACAGGCAAATTTAATTCTTATTGACATAAATTATCAGATGGATAAAGTATGTGTTTCAATAAAAGATAATGGGATAGGTTTTAATAAAGAAGAGATTTCATCAAGAGGTTCAGATCAACAATCAAGTTTTGGTTTATCTAATATAAAAGAAAGAATATCATTATTATCAGGTGCACTAGATATTACATCAGAAAGTGGGACAGGAACAATTGTTACTATTTCTGTACCACTGGCATAATTCGAAGGGAGCCCAAAATGAACAGGTCTATAAATATTATGATTGCAGACGATCATTCTATGGTAAGAGAGGGAATAAAACAGTTATTAGAATTGGATGGAGATATTATTGTAACAAAAGAAGCTAATAATGGAAAACAATGTATTGAACTATTGGATGAGAAGGAAATAGATGTTCTTCTTCTTGATATTAATATGCCAAACATGAATGGTTTGCAAGTCTTACAATACATACGTGAGAAAAATATTAAAATAAAAGTATTAATATTAACTATCCATAATGAAGTTGAGTATTTAATTAGAGCGGTTGAAATTGGCGTTGATGGATATGTATTAAAGGATTCAGATTCTTCAGTATTGAAGAAAGCTATTTTTTGTGTTTATAGAGGTGAAAAATTTATACAACCGGAAATGGCTCCGTTACTAAAAATTAAGATGGATGAAAAAAATAATTCGGAATTTGGTGTTGATGAGACATTAACAAAACGTGAGATCGAAGTTCTTAAATTAATCGCAGAGGGACTCTTTAACAAAGAAATTGCATACATGTTAGCAATTAGCGAAAAAACAGTAAAGAATCATGTATCAAATATTTTTAAAAAAATAAATGTATCTGATCGTACACAGGCTGCAGTATATGCAATTAAGAATAATCTAGTTGAATTATATTAATGTAAAGTTATATTATTAAATTTTCAAGGAATCAATTAGTAAGAATAAGATAGAGGTATTTATTTACTATATATTAAAAAGAAGAAAAGTAAATTGTTTAGAAAAAAGGAATGTTTCACGTGAAACATTCCTTTTTCAGGCTTGCGTGCCATGGGTGCGCTCTAAGGTGTGTAAGTCGTGTGTTCTGAAAGCTGTCATCAGCTTACCGGTGAAAGTCCGGTCGAGGTAATCGCCAGTGAGCCATGTAGCAAGCCTCCAGTGCTTTTAGGTGACTGATTGTGCTGAAGCGAGGTATGCCTATGTGAAATAGGTGCAAATTAACAGTCCGTAACATTAAGTGAATTCTGTAGCATCG
>JAEZZO010000017.1 GCA_023418475.1 Bacillota bacterium | reverse complement strand
ATTTTAGATACCTCTCGTATTCTTTGGATTTTTACCAACTGGCCGAGTCAGTAATAATCTAAATTTACTTGAGGTATTTTTTATTGTCAATTTCTTGACCTATTTAAAGTATACAGGAAGCTTTCATAATGCGAAAGCTAAGCAGGAACAACGAAAAAGGCATTTGGATCAGATGAAATAGCATCAATGAGAAAACCCTGTAATCAGCGGACAGATCACAGGGTTTATTAATTGTACCGGGTATTGTGTATGCTTATGGTATTAATCGTTTGATATCCCGCGGAAAGAGCGAGGCGTATCGGACATTACTAAGACCCAACAGCCGGCTGGTGAAACGTTCCAGACCAAGCCCCAGGCCACCATGAGGAGGTACGGCATATTTATGAAGCATCAGATAGCTTTCAAATGCTTCCGGCTTCATATTCCTTGCTCTCATCTTCTTTAACCGCTCCTCATAATCATGAATTCTTTGTCCACCTGTGGTGATTTCCAGACCTTTGAACAATAAATCAAAACTTAAACCTCTATATTTTCAGGATCATCCATGGCATAGAAGGGGCGTTTTTTGCTGAGATAATGTGTTACAACACAAACTCACTTCCGGTCTTACTTTTAATCAGCTCAGAGAGAAGCTTTTCCTCTTCCGGTTCAAAGTCCTCCATATCCTTGATTTCTCGATGAAATTCCTCTGAAATCATTTGTTTTGCTTCCTGAAAACGAAGAGCAGGAATTTCAGTTATTACGGGGACGGAAACCTTTCGTAGGCAAAGCTCATACTCATAATTTTGTTTCAGATAGTCGAGTGCGGATGTTAACATAAGTGTTTCCACCTGCATTAGCTCTATAAAATGATTTAGATACTGATAACAAATGCAAAACCGCTCATCAGTCTTATCTTATAGACAGCTCCTTTAAATGCGACTGTCTCTCCTATGTGATTAGCAAGCTTTTCGGGCTCTGTATAACTGTTATTTTGTGTTCCGCAAATATTTATCATAACAAATTACCATACCTTTCTTACTGATCTGCAAGTGATAGTCTCAGATATAATCATTGTAGGTTAACTTAC
Organism: Bacillota bacterium; assembly: GCA_023418475.1. Taxonomy (GTDB): domain Bacteria; phylum Bacillota; class Clostridia; order Lachnospirales; family Lachnospiraceae; genus Mobilitalea. The sequence continues at coordinate 11,976 of JAEZZO010000017.1, read as the reverse complement.
GACCGCCGTTAACGGCAGCTGGAATCCATTCCAGCATAATCTGTATGCTGCACTGTATAACCTTTCTATTTGATAGAGCTAAGGTGTTAATAGCTGATTCTTGTCTTATTCTTACGGAGGTGATAAAGTTTTCTATTCTTTGTCCCTAAAATGATGACGGTTGGTACCTGGCTCACTTCTATTGCTTGTTTTTTTATTGGTTCAGAAGTTTGTTCTTGCGCTATGCTTGGTCTGTGAGAACAAAAAACACACCGACAAAGATATTTCTAATATCTGCCGATGTGGTATGGAATCCTTATAAGATAAACGTAAATAGAATAAGATCAGATATGCAATAAGATATCAGGTTCATAGTCTATACTCTATATATAATCCACATAGGCGCAAGATAAATAGCACTTGCACCTATGTGTTCACAATAATGTCTGTATTGGGGCATTACTATTTGTGATAACATAGTTGCAAGTGCTGCCGATCGTCGTCTCTATAGAATGGATTATAGATAGATGGTGACATTTAACAACCTGCTTTCCGATTTTTAAGAAAGAATAGCACAGTACTTAGTGATTGTCAATAACCTTCTTTTCGTCTCTCACCGCGAAGGTCATGACGTTTCTTGCCAGCTTCCCATTCTGCCCGCTCTGCCTCGGTTTCCAGAATCAACTGCGGAACCTGCGTGGGCTGCCCGTTTTCCGCGATCGCAACCATAACCAGATAGGCGCGGTTAACAACCTTACGCATACCGGATAAATCCTCTACATAAGTATCCACACGAATTTCCATGGAGGATTTTCCGACATAGGTTATGCGACCTATCAGTACTAAGGTGTTGTTAATGAAGGCACCGGCTTTAAACTGCAGATTATCAATTGCGGCAGTGGTAACGTTACAGCCGGAATGACGTCTGGCTACTACAGATGCAACCACATCGATCCATTCGACCAGCTGACCACCGAACAGGCGGTTAACGCCGTTACTATGGGAAGGCATGATTATCTGAACCTGCTCGGTTAAAGAATCTGAGACATGCTTTGGTTCCATTGTAATCTCCTCTCTGGTAGCTCTAGATTTTGTATCTTAATCATTTTAACAATTGCATCATAATCCAAATATTTTATTTTGACAAGCTTTTTGAAAGGCTCTGTCTAACAGAGCCTTTCAAGCGGAAAATCTACTAATTCTATTGAAAACACTTGCCAGATGTACAACAAGAATTTGGCTGGTCTGTGAACCGTTACTATAGTTGAGATTTTGCCACAGGGAGTATTATGACATAAAGAGGAATACTCCCTGCAACAATAAGGATTACTTACAATATATCATTTGTATTTCATTTATTTAGTAGAAAGGCCCACGGTCACAACAGTCACGTCTGGGCGGCCATGGAGGAGGACCGGGAGGACCCGGGCGCCATGGAGGAGGACCGGGAGGACCCGGATGCCACGGAGGAGGACCGGGAGGACCTGGACGCCATGGAGGAGGACCTGAAGGTCTTCGTCTTGGAGGTCCTGGAGGGCCAGGTGTCCAGTCATTATTATAGCCTCTGTAAAAATGAAGGCTGTCATATTGTCTTATCATAAACTTGCTCCTAACGATTTATTTATAATCAATTTTAAGGAAGAAGCACCAATTCAAAATGATTACAGAAGAAAATAAATTGGATAATATATTATATGAAGTGACATAATATAGTGATAATTGCCAAATTCCATTGCTATGTATAAAAAAACTTTAGTTTTGACAAATACTATAGAAAAGTTTATAATTGGCCTTGACTATGTAACTATAGGTTTATCAATCATTAATTTTAACGGAGGATATCAATATGGCATTAGTATCAGCGAAAGAAATGCTTACAAAAGCGAAGCAAGGAAAATATGCAGTTGGTCAGTTTAATATTAACAACCTGGAATGGACAAAAGCTGTATTATTAACAGCAGAAGAATTGAAATCACCGGTTATTCTTGGCGTTTCAGAAGGAGCCGGTAAATATATGTGCGGTTATAAAACCGTTGTAGGTATGGTGAATGGAATGTTAGAGGAGTTGAAAATTACAGTTCCAGTGGCACTTCATTTAGATCATGGCAGTTATGATGGTGCGAAAGCTTGTATTGATGCAGGATTTTCTTCCGTAATGTTTGACGGATCTCATTATCCGATTGCTGAAAATATTGAAAAAACAACAGAATTGGTTGCAATCTGTAACAGTAAGGGTCTTTCGATTGAGGCTGAGGTAGGATCAATCGGGGGAGAAGAGGATGGTGTAATTGGTGCCGGTGAATGTGCGGATCCCAGTGAATGCAAAGCAATTGCTGATCTTGGTGTTACTATGCTTGCTGCAGGAATTGGCAATATTCACGGAAAATATCCTGATAACTGGCCTGGTCTCAGCTTTGAAACACTGGATGCTGTTCAGCAGAAAACAGGCGATATGCCTTTAGTTCTTCATGGTGGAACAGGAATTCCAGATGATATGATTAAAAAAGCAATTTCTCTTGGAGTTGCAAAGATCAATGTGAATACAGAATGCCAGTGGGCTTTCCAGAAGGCAACACGTGTTTATATCGAAGAAGGAAAAGACTTACAGGGTAAAGGCTTTGATCCCCGTAAATTATTAGCACCTGGTACAGATGCAATCAAAGCTACAGTGAAAGAAAAGATGCAGTTATTCGGATCTGTAGGAAAAGCATAATTTGATGAGGACTGTAATAGAAAAATTTTGTTAATATCTTGATTTACAGAATGCTAAGAGAAATATTTCTCATTTAATAAGATTCAATTGTCAAAAGCCTGATCCAGGTTATGTAGAGGAATGTGAGTGCATATATATTCATTCAACAATTTATTTTTAGACTTTTGACATTTGAATTGTAATAACACAAAATGAAAGTGCGGATTCTTTTGAATCCGCACTTTCATTTTCTAGTGTATAAAAGGGGAGTTTTTGCGCTATAGCTAATTAGCTGTTGTATAAATTATAAAAGTTAAATTATAAAAAGGACTTATCGAAAGTTAAATATATGTTATAATGGACATGAATGGTAAATAATGTTATTTAACTATGCGACTTGAATATAGCAGAACACAAAAAACCAAGTGAAAGAATGGAGTAGGTTGAAAAGAGATGCATTTTTCAACCGGCAAAAAGCGCTTACGTACTTTTTGTTTAATTTTGTATGCCGCATATACGGCAGATGGAGGTTAATATGGGATTGGTAACAACAAAAGAAATGTTTCAAAAAGCATATGCCGGAGGCTATGCGATTGGTGCTTTTAATGTAAACAATATGGAGATTGTCCAAGCAATTACCGAAGCAGCAAAAGAAGAGAAAGCCCCTGTAATCCTGCAAGTATCAGCAGGTGCCAGAAAATATGCAAAACATGCCTATCTTGTAAAGCTGGTTGAGGCGGCTGTCATTGATACGGATCTTCCGATTGCACTTCACTTGGATCATGGGGATGATTTCGAAATATGTAAGGCCTGCATAGACGGAGGCTTTACTTCTGTAATGATTGACGGTTCAAAACATAGCTTTGAGGAGAATATTGCCGTAACCAAAAAAGTAGTAGAATATGCCCATGCTCATGGCGTTGTAGTAGAGGGTGAGCTTGGGAAGCTGGCAGGAATTGAGGATGCGGTAAACATTAAGGCAGAGGATGCTTCCTATACAAGGCCGGAAGAGGTGGAAGAGTTTGTTACCCGTACAGGTGTTGATAGTCTGGCGATTGCAATCGGCACAAGTCATGGAGCCTTCAAGTTTAAACCTGGTCAGAAGCCGCAATTAAGATTTGACATTCTGGAAGAGGTAGAGAAGAGACTTCCGAACTTCCCGATTGTACTTCATGGAGCCTCCTCCGTATCTCAGGAATACGTGGAGATTATTAAGAAATATGGCGGAAGGTTAGAAGATGCAATTGGAATACCGGAGGAAATGTTACGTGCAGCAGCAAAAATGGCCGTATGTAAAATTAATATTGACTCTGACTTAAGACTTGCCTTTACAGCAGGCGTAAGAGAATATTTCGCAAATAATCCAAGTCATTTTGATCCAAGACAGTATCTGACACCAGCAAGAAACAATATAAAGGCTCTTGTGAAACATAAGCTTGTGAACGTTCTTGGATGTGCCGGAGCAGCTTTGCAAGAAAGGCTATGATAAATTACAAGGATTGGCAGTAACCGATAATGCATTGCATAACCGGTGCACCCTTTTCAAATAATCAGGCTGAGTCAGCCAAATACGCTTTTAAAGGAAGGATTACATAGAGATGCCTTTCTAATTGGAAATTAATAGGTACTCAGTCTGGTTGATTTGAAAATGATGTAGCAAATACCTGTCCTCTATAATCTGATATTTAAAGCAAGGGGCATTGACCGATCATATCCTTCTCCTGGATTAAAGTTACTAGTGCATCAGGATTGAGCGGTGTGCTGAAAATATAGCCTTGAACAATATCACATTTTTGTGCCTTTAATAATGTCAGCTGTTCCTTCTGTTCAACACCTTCGGCAATTACTTTGATGTCCAAACTGTGTGCAAGCTGTATAATGGATTTTGCCATAAAAGCATCCTTCGTACTGTTGCAAATATTATCGATAAAGGATTTATCTATTTTTAAAGTATTGATCGGCATCTTGGTCAGATAATTTAAGGAAGAATAACCGGTTCCGAAATCATCCAGTGATATTCTGACTCCCAGATTCTGAAGATTACAAAGCAGCATTGCAGCATCCATTATGGAGGAAAACAGAGTGCTTTCTGTAATCTCAAGTTCGAGGTATTGCGGAGGAAGCCCGGTTTCCATAAGTATATCTGAGAGCATGGTAGCAAAACCGGGTCGGTTAATCTGAACAGAGGATACATTTACAGAGACATGACACGTTACTCCACCCTGATCAATCAAGTTTTTATTAAAGAGGCAGGCTTCCCGGATCAACCAGGCGCTTAGCTCAATAATCAGACCACTCTCTTCGGCAATTGGTATGAATTCCTTCGGAGACAGATTACCAAGCCGTTCACTTTTAATTCTCATTAAAGCTTCATATCCGATAATAGTGTTAGTTTTCAAATCAAACTGCGGTTGATACTGGATATGGACTTCCTTATTTTCCAAAGCATTATGTAACACCTCAATAATGACGGTATTTCTGTTAAGTTCATCCTCCATTCTCGAATCAAATAAGGTAAAGGTGTTTTTCCCGGTGTCCTTGGATTTGTACATGGCGATATCTGAATTTTTTATCAAAACATTAGAAGTAAGACCATTTTCTGGATAAACAGAAATGCCGATACTCATAGATACATATACAACTTCGCCATCCAGACGGAGGGGATATCGAAAACAATCAAGGATTTGCGAAGCAAAATTTACAGCTGCTTTTTTCGATGGGATATTTTCATAAAATAGTAAAAACTCGTCACCTCCTGCTCTTGCTACGATCCCCCTGGAGGATAAAAGAACAGTAAGAAGCTGAGCTGTTTTCGACAGCAGAATATCACCATATTCATGACCAAGAGTATCATTGACTATTTTAAAATTATCAAGATCGACAAAGTAAACGGCATGTAAGTTTTTCTCGGGTATGGATGACAGAAGCAGAGTATTGATGTGATTTAAAAAGGCAAGTTTATTCGGCAGATTAGTGAGAGTATCATGATAGGCCAGAAATTCGATGTGTTCATAGTTGGATCTTAGCTGATCCTCTTTCGCTTGAACTTCCTCATGCATTGTTTCCAGATCCTTATAATTAGTCCGGATGATATGCAGCATTTTATTAAAGCTTTTGGATAGTTCGCCCAACTCGTTTTTGTTCTTGATATAAGATTGTGCGGTTAAGTTACCCTCTGATGCGGTCCGCATAGCATCTCTTAATGTAATGATTGGCGTTGTATATTTTTTGGCTAGAAGGTTAGCCGTAAAAATTACAGTTATAAGAATTATTAAGCAGGTGCCTGATAAGAGCTGAAGCATAATAGTGGTGACCGAGCTGATTTCGGAAATATCCTGGTTTATTACTAGAATCCAGTTTAAATTCGGAAGAAGCGAATAACCACAGATCTGATTTGTGCTTTTGGAATGATATTCAAATTCTCCGCTTAATTTCTTTAGACCATTTTGTTTACTGCTTATAATTCGGGTGAGCTTATCAGATTTAATTTTCTCTCCGATCAGTCGTTCATCAGGATGATATATTATGTTCCCTCTATCGTCCAAAAGAATACCATATCCGGAGCTTCCTACCTTAATTGCATTCATAAAATTTTTGAAATAGGATGTTCTTATCGTACTGATGACATAGCCAATAATTTTATTTGTAGATGGTTTTAGAATAGGTGAACCGATTTCTATTGTATAAATTGTTTTTCCATCGTACAGGAAAGGATGTAATCCACCCACAATTGTGGAGCCAGTTTCTATAATACGGTTTAACGTTTGATCTTCTTCCGTTTTTGAACCAATCATCTGCGTATTTGAACTGGCAATCACCTCATGATCCGCATTATACAGGGAAATGCGTTCGCATTCCTCGTAAATGCGGCATCTTTTTGCCAGTAGCGCATTTATTGCAATGGGAGCAGGGATCTCACTCTTATTATTCAAAAGAGCCGCATCTACTAGCTCATCCTGTAAGGCCAGCAGAGATACCTCTGTTTTCTGTGTATCAACCATTGCCATCAGGCCATTAATATTTGATTCTGCGATGCCCTGTAATTTCTGTTTGTTTTCTTCAATTAATTTATTCGTAAGCAGGCCATGGGCTACTCCGGTCAGCAAAATTAATGGTATCATGGAGGACATGATTAAAAGAATTCGTAAGGATTTTTTTATTGACATATATACCTCTCATTCTGTCGCCTGCAGCGGCAATAGATCTAATGAAAGTGATTTCTCTTTCTATCTCAATGCTTGTACAGATTACCTATGTAATAAAATACATTTTACCAATAATTTCAAAATAATGCAAATTATTTATAATAGTAACTTATGCTTATGAGGTTTGACTTGCCTGTTAACAGTAACCGAAAGGTTCCATTTATGACAGAATTCTGCAATTATCAATTGAAATCGGCAGCATAATTTCGTATAATACAGTAGTCATATGAAATAAGATATCTTTTCGATTTATTTTCACTTCGGAACATATTCTTTCTGTGTACAATTGATATAAATGAGTTACGTTATTATCAAAATACAATTATCTATAGAAGGAGACGATATTCATGCTGCGCATTGCAATTTGTGATGATATGCCCGATCAGCTTGCATTGCTTTCGGATTTAACACGGGAATACATAAACACGTATAGTACGGATGCTGATATACAGCGTTTTTTACATCCGGATGCACTGCTCACTGCTTGTGAAACGGAGAACTTTCATATATTTCTTTTGGACATCGTAATGCCCATGGTCAGCGGATTAGAACTGGGACGCAATATTCGCCGTATGAACCAGGAGTCTCAAATTATATATACGACTACCGAACCCGGTTTTGCATTGGATGCCTATGCTGTCAATCCGTTGCATTATCTCATCAAGCCAATCAATAAGCAGGAGCTGTTTCATGCGTTGGAACTCGCTGTTTCTAAGGCTCATCATGATGAAGAAGCTACGATCACCATAAAGACGAAGGTGGGACTTCGTACATTATCTGTTGGCAGCATCGTATGCTGTGAATATAGCAGGCATACAGTGATCTATAAGCTTTTTAGCGGTGAGCAGGTGGAGACGACTACCATAGCCTGCAGCTTTTCAGAACATCTCGCTCCTGTCTTAAAGGATAAACGTTTTCTGCAGCCTCATGTATCTTATGTAATTAATATGAACTGGGTTGAAAAACTTACAAGAGAAGGATTTTTTCTGCGAAACGATGTCTTTGTCCCTGTACCTTACAGGCAGTTTACATCAGTTCGAAATACCTACCTTGATTTTCGACTTGGTACGGAGGTTAAGTGATGGAACAATTGATCCCTGATTTCCTGCGTGGTGTTGTATCCATTATTATGAATATCATATTGGTCTTTTCCTTGTTGCAGCCCAAATACAGTCAAAGATTTACGAATCTTATGATGGTGGCTGTTTTTACATTGGATCTGATGGGGACGACAATCTGCTATCTTATAGGTGATCTGACACTGTTGGCAAAGCTAAATTTTATTGTTTTTCCGATTATTTGCCTGATTATTCGACCAATCTTTCTAGATACTATTATGCAATGGATCTTTTCTTTTTTAACCATACTAAATATTAATGCTATTGTGTTAGTCTTAAGTTTTATTGGCTCCAGGTATTTACCATATCCTCTATATGCTCATACGATTCTTCGGATCATTTTGTTCGGAATTTTTATTCTTTTGCTTCGCAGGGGATTGAAATCTCTTTACCGGCAGATGGTTGAACACTGGACGGTGTTTTTTTATGTAGCCATCAGTATTTTTATTGCATTTGCTTATTTTATACTGGGAAGTGATGATATAGTAGGTACTCTTACGAAGCAGAGAGGGCCTTTGCTCCTGATTATTCTCATTGCTTTCGCTGCGTATGCTTCGGTATTCCAATGCCTCAAAATACTTGCAGAGGAATATAATCTTAAAGAACAAAATTTCAGGATGCAGAAAGATAAGGATCTATTGCAGATTTCCACGGAAGCTATGGAGCATAGGATTAAACAGATGGACGAGGCTGTGGGACAGATGAGGATAATCCGGCATGACCAGAGACACATAAATGCAGCGCTGCTTGAGCTGTTGCACCAAAAAGATTTAAATAGTGCCATAATGCTCATAGAGCAGCAGACGAAAGCTATGCCAGAGAAGTCTGTAAACTACTGTGAGAACGTTGCCGTCAATGCAGCTGTCAGTTATTATGATTCCCTTGCCGCACAGCAGGGCATCTCCCGGGAAATTCGTCTTGATATTCCGAGTACACTGCCAATACCGGATCTTTCACTTGCAATGGTGGTGTCAAATCTGATGGAAAATGCCATACATGCCTGTAAAAAGTTGTCTCCCGGGAAGAAACACTATATCCGTTTTACTGCTCTTTATACGGGGCAGCTGATTATGGAAATGGAAAACCCTTATGAAGGAGAAATTATTGTGGATGAAGACGGATATCCTGTATCGAAAGAAGAAGGACACGGCAGGGGTACACAAAGTATTCGCTCCTTTACGGATAGCAGTGGTGGTGAGTTGGTATACCATATAATGGATGGAGTGTTCAAGGTACGTTTAATGATTTGAGAACGGGAATAACACCTGTAAAGAAGTAGCTGATGAGGGGAATATAAGCTTTAAGCATAAAAACGAGTCTTTTAAGTAAAAAGACTCGTTTTATTTTTTTTAATGTCATACTGTCAGCAGATAAAACTTGAAGAAAGGAGTTTTGTGATGAATGAAAATAGCTTCCGGCGTAAGGAGGATAACCCCTTATCAGCGCCAAACTGTGACGGCAATGTCTGGCCGAAGCAATGCTGTCCGGCATTCACCCCAAGAGGAGGTACAACAGCAAAGGAATGTTGGTATTGCATTTATGCTGATTTCCATTTGGACAGACCACGGGCTCTAGACGTGGGAATATGCTATTATCCAAAAAAAGTAGAGGAAAAGACAAAAGAGTAAAAAAGACAAAGGAGTAAAAATGCAAATGAATAAAAAGCAAATGAAAAAGCAATTCTTTTGTATACTGCTTGTAATATGCTTGGTAACAAATATGCTGCCGAACCTGGCATTTGCCGAAGCAGCCTGCAGAATCACTTATGACGCAAATGGTGGAAGTGGTTCCATGGAGGAGGGTACCGCTACTGAGAATATGTTATTTACATTGCCTGACTGTACCTTTGTCTCACCAGAAGGGAAGCAGTTTCAGTGTTGGGCAATTGGCAGTACGGAGGGGACACAATTGGAGAAAGGGGGAAGCTATGTCTTTACGGGTGACACCACCGTGTATGCGGTGTGGAAGGATACCTTCTCCATTACAACAACAGCCTTACCGGATGCTACTGTGGGTACGGCTTATCACCAGATGCTGTCAGTAAGCGGTAGTGCAATCAACCTAAGAGCGATCGACTGGAGTGTAAGTGGGGGCCGTCTGCCTGCAGGACTTAACCTGGACACATCATCAGGTGAGATCAATGGTACGCCAACCACCGAAGGAAGCACTACATTTACAATCAAAGCTTCCGACGGTTCGAATTCGGTTGCAACAAGAGAGTTCACCATGAAGGCAGCTTTGTCAGGAGAAGCCGGTGAAGAAGGTATCACAAGCTGGAGTGATTTGAAGAAAGCAATTAGTGATGCAAACTCCGGTGAATCAAATACCTTGGGAGATACGCTCATAACGATTGGTGCAGATTTCTATACATCAAGCGATGAAGCGTGGGATCCGATCCATATAGGTAAAGACAAGCATATAATCTTACAAAGCGCAGAAGGCGCCAGCTTTACCATCACACGTGCCGATGGCAATCAAGGACCGTTCCTTTCTATTAATGAGAACGGCTCCCTTACATTGAAAAATATAACGCTGGACGGTGGTGGAGAGAACCTTTCGAAGGCTCCATTTTCACCGTTGATTAGCGCCGGCAATATTTCAGATACCACTCAGAACTTAATTCTGGAGGAAGGAGCAGTTCTGCAAAATAACCACACACAGGGTGAAAGTGGCGGTGCCATAAAGTTCGAATCCGGAAATATCACGATAAACAGTGGTAGTCTGATTCAAGACAACTCTTCAGACAGGAGTGGCGGCGGAATCTGTATGCTGAATTCTACCTTGAACATGAACGGGGGCAGTATAAAGAATAACACGGTGACAGGAAGTGGCGGCCAAAATGGCGGCGGTGTGATCATGCTTAACAATGGTGGGAACAGCGTTTTTAATATGAACGGCGGAAGCATTGCCGATAATACTGCATATACGGGTGGCGGTGTTTTTATAAGCGGCGGTGATAGCTCGGTGTTTAATCTAGCCGGTGGTGAAATAACCAGTAACACTGCGACTGGCTACATGGGCGGAGGCGTTTATTTAAGCAGTGCCAGCTTTAGGGGGGAAACGGAGCTAAACGGTGCACTTATGAACATCCTGGGAAATCCGGTAATTTCTGGTAACAAGGGTGTACTAGACGAAAGTAAAATTCGTGAAAGTGACCTGTACATACAAGGAATTATCCCGGGCGCTTCCACGAAGCCAGGCATTTTGAGAAAAAGCGGGCAGCTTACGTCGGGCGCTTCGATCGGTGTCTTTCTTATGAAAACGAATAACACTGCCATTCTAGTTTCGGACGGTATCAATGCTGTAACAGAAGCGGATGCAGCATATTTCTTCAGTAACAGAGCAACAAGTACCATAAAATATGCTCCAGAGCTTGAAGCGCTTGTGGCAGTGGAAGGCAGCAGTGCGCCTGTCATTACCACAGTCACCCTGTCAGAGGGCATTTTAGGCACAACCTACAGCCAGACACTTGCGGCAACCGGTACATCTCCCATTACCTGGAGTGTGACCGGGGGCAGCCTGCCCAGCGGCCTATCGCTTGATTCTGTAACCGGTACAATCTCCGGTACACCAACTGCAGCTGTAACCTGCACCTTCACGGTTCAAGCTGCGAATAGTATTACTCCTGTAGCAACAAAGGAGTTAAGTATTACAATAAACAAGGCAGCTGTGACCGTCTGGGACGGCACCAGTGCACAATACTTTGACGGTGGTACGGGAACGGCGAGCGATCCTTACCAAATAAGAACCGCCGAGCAGCTTGCGTTGTTAGCGGCTGTAGTCAACCAGAGAATCTATGGTGAAAATAATAAAGCCACTGTTTACGGTTCAGGCACTAGGAAGGTGGTTGCTGACCAGGGAGCGCAGACCTATTCCTATCTGCAGAGTGCAGCTTACAAATTAACCGAAGATATCAGGTTGAATGATACAAGCAATGTGGCGAATTGGGCTACAACTGCCCCAAGTAACACTTGGAAGACAA
>JAEZZO010000029.1 GCA_023418475.1 Bacillota bacterium | reverse complement strand
CTTTAGGGCAAGCCTGAGGAAGTAGTGCGGTTGGCAAATCCCTCAGGGCGCCTTCCGGGCGCAAGCAAGTAAGAGCCCCTTATAGGGGCAGAGCAAACCACCGGCTAAGCCGGTGGTCATGATTCTTCATGACAATTGTCTCACAGGAAAGCTACCCGATGATAATTCAGAAGGAGAAAATCTGAAGAAAATCTTAATTTTTGTTAAGATTTCCTAAGTTGAATTTACAAGCAGGGAAGGAATGTGTTAGTATAAGATACATAGTCTCTGTGAACTTACATAGGGTGGATTTATTACAATAAAACCTTCAGGAGGATGCATAGCAGCGCACACGCAACAGAAGCTGTGCAGCTAAGACTTAGCATCGCGAGAGTGCGAACAATGTATTTTTTGTTCCTAATATAGAATAATGTCTGCGGTCAGATGCTTACAGGCTATCAAGAAAGGTATGGTAATTATGGCAGTAAAGAAAAATAAAAGTAAAGAAGTGATCAGCTGGCTGATTGTTTTCTTAGTAGCATTTACTCTGGCATTCCTGATTAACAGCAAAGCTTATGCGAAGGTGAAAGTAGATCAGAGCTCCATGGAAAATACCTTGTATAATAATCAGCAGTTAATTGTGGATGAAATAAAATATCAGTTTCATACACCAGAAAGAGGAGATATTATAACATTTTTTCCCTATGAAAAAAAAGGTAACTTATCGAATGATTTAAAACGATACATAGATAATGTGATCTGGAACTTCAAGATCAGCCAGGACGAGAAATATAATCATCAACGTTATGTAAAGCGTGTGATTGGTATAGAGGGCGATATTATTGATATAAAGAACGGCTGTGTCTATGTCAACGGGAAGAAACTCAAAGAGCCTTATGCAAAGGGTGTTACCGATACAAACGGAATGGAAAGTCCGGTAACGGTCGGTAAGAATGAGCTATTTGTATTAGGAGATAATAGAGAGGTAAGTGAAGACAGCAGACTAATCGGAATGGTAAAGTTGCAACAGGTAGAAGGAAAAGTCGTTTTCAGAGTATATCCCTTTCAAAAAATAGGTAAAATAAAGTAAGAGTGAAGTACAATTTCATAAATATAATAAAGCATCGCAGGAAGAGAAGATTCTAATTCCTGCGATGCTTTATATTTTTATTCGTTCATTTTATTATTAGATATGTTAGGAATACTCATAAACAATTTAGCATTTCTCAGGTTCAGGATATTCTACACCAAAAGTTTCAACCGTAAGTTTCTTCATGATCTGGGGCTCAAGAGGTGCATCGGCATAATCTGTTTTTGTCTCTGCGATCTTATTAACAGCCTCTAATCCTTCGATTACTTTGCCAAAAGCAGCATAGGAGCCATCCAGATGAGGAGAATCCTTATGCATAATAAAGAACTGGGAACCGGCTGAATCCGGACGCTGAGATCTGGCCATGGATAAAACACCGGCTGTATGCTTCAGGTCATTTTTAAAATTATTATAGGTAAACTCACCTTTGATGGAATAATCGGGACCACCCATACCGGTACCTTCCGGATCACCGCCTTGAATCATAAAGCCTCGGATTACCCGGTGAAACTTGAGACCATCATAGAAGCCTTTTTTTGTCAAAGAGATAAAATTATTCACTGTGTTGGGAGCTATTTCTGGATATAATTCAATTTTAATAGTATCACCATTTTGTAACTCCATTGTAACAATTGGGTTAGTATTTGCCATAGTCATCCATTTCCTCTCAAAAAGAATTATTGTTTCATAAAACAGGAGCAGATAAAGTTTCATAGAGCCCTGTTGGTAAATATAACATAGACCTATGTCCGTGTCAAGAAAGCTGTTAAGTTCTTACATACCCTCTTTCTTTTGATAATATGTTACTAGTTAAACTCAAAGCGGTACCTCTGCTATTTGTTTAGGAGATTTCGTTGCACCTGTTCTATTTTGATTTGTTTTTAACATTACAAATAATAAATTTACTTTTGGGCAAAGTCGGTATTCTTCTTAAGCTATACGAAAAATCCTGAAGTGGAACCTGGTATTCCATATGGTTTGCCAGATAATCCATACTGATTTTTAATAACTCTATTGTAAGTTGCTCTCCCGGACATCGTGTACCCAGCTTGTGTTCTCCGCCTCCTTGAGGAATAAAGTCAAATGGGTTTTCTTCACGGTTTCGAAAACGTTCCGGTTGAAATAAATTTGGCTCCTTCCAGACCGCAGCATCATGATTGGTACCATAAATATCCAGGAAAACTAGGTCACCCTTCTTAAAATCGTGATCGTGCCATTGAAATGGATTACGAACCTTAGCTCCGAGAAAAGGACCAAAAGGATAGAAACGTCTTATTTCCTGTACAAACATCTGGCGGTAAGTATCCTCTTGCTTATGAAGCCTGTCCCTGCATTCAGGGTATTTATATAGAGCAAGCGCACCAAAGGTAATATAGGTAGCGATAGCTGTAATCGGCCTTAGTATATTTATTAATTCGATCGCTGCCGTATCCGTACAAAGCAGCTCGTTGCGGTGGTCTTTATGCCATGCTATTGTATAAAGTGCAGTGTCCTTTGCTACAGAGATACTTCCGGTGCGAACCTCATAAATGATGCTTCTGGCCCAGCATTCCAGCCGATTTCTTGCGATTCTTCCTTTTATGTGCCTGGGTCCTGCGGCCCCAAAAGCATCAATCATGGCACACATATCCTTTGATTTTTGCTTTATCTGCTTTTTTTGCAAAGGGACACCAGCCCATCTACAGGCTGCAGTAAAAAGCAGCAGGGAAGCTTCATCGAATAAAATAACCTGTTTTCGGTTTTCCCATTTTTTGCTGCTTACAAGCCAATCGGCTGCTGTGATTTTTACCAGGCGATCAACCTGCTGCTGCGACATAATGGAAAGAAACAGAAGCTTTCGGTGAATATGTGCTGCACCATCCATGGTTTGAATTGCATTCCTGCCAAATAAGGTATCCTGAATTCTTCCGGGAACGGCACCTTTTCTGGTGAAGAGATTTTGATTATAGAAAATTTTAGCTGCTTCCATTCCGCTCATGCAGATAGCTTTCTTTCCCACCAATCTTGTCTGAAACAGTTTGGAATTATATTTTCTTATTCGATCGGGAATAAAAAGATATCCTTCTGTCAATAGTTCCAAGGTACTGTCCAGACACTTATTCTTCGGAATTTTTGTATTGTTGTTTTTCATAAAAACAGTAGTATTCATAATGCTGCCTCCATAATGAGTATATGATTTTCGCAGGATAACGGTCTGTTTTTCAAGATAGTAATCTTTAAACGCCTAAAACCAACTAATATACTCATCTTATTCTTTTTTTACTATTACAATCTTTCCGTTATTATTTACAAGAATATGAAAAATATGATTAACTTGAAATTCATGTTCTCATTTTATATAATGTAAGACAACTAATATCAAATCATAATAAGGAATTTTATTCTAGGAATGATTAAGCTACAAATTCGGGAAAGAAACAGATGTAAGCAATTGATAATCATACGAAAGGAAGGTATAACAAATGAGGGAAGTGTATACTTTTGGAGTAAAATCAGGGCCAAACTCTGCAATGATCGATATTACAAGAGAGGTACAGCTAATTGTGAGGGAAAGCGGTGTAAAAGAAGGCATTTGCGTAATTTTTGTTCCTCATACGACAGCGGGCATTACAATCAATGAAAATGCCGATCCGGATGTGGTAAGAGATTTTCTTATGGAGCTTAATAAGGTAATTCCTATAACGGACGGTTACCGCCACAGGGAAGGTAATTCTGCGGCTCATATTAAAGCGAGCATGATGGGTTTCTCACAAACAGTTATAATACAGGAAGGGAAGATATTGCTTGGAACCTGGCAGGGTATTTATTTTATGGAATTTGACGGTCCCAGAATACGCAAGGTTCATGTGAAAATAATAGAAGGGTAAAAATATACCTTGCCCCATCCGATGTTTTAAGATAAAATAAGCAAAGAAAAGAATCGTAGGAGAATATATATGGCAGCAGTAACAAAGAAGAATGTAAGGATAGTGGAGAATGTAAACATAGCACAGGATATTTACAGCATGTGGCTTGACGCTTACGATATAGCACAGGAGGCTAAGCCGGGACAGTTTGTTTCCTTATACTGTAATAATGCAAGCAGACTACTGCCAAGGCCCATCAGTATATGTGAAATTGATCAAATACAGGGAAAAGTGAGGCTGGTATACCGGATAGCGGGTAATGGAACAAGAGAATTTGCCGGTCTGAATGCGGGAGATCAGATTGAGCTTATGGGTCCTCTTGGTAACGGCTTCACCCCAGAAGGGAAGATGTCTATTTTGATCGGAGGAGGTATTGGTATACCGCCGATGCTGGAGCTGGCAAAGCATCTTACCGGTGAGAAGCAGATTGTACTAGGCTATAGAGACATTACATTTTTAGAGGATGAATTCGAAGCTTATGGCAAGGTGTTTATTTCTACGGAGGACGGAAGTAAAGGAGTAAAGGGCAATGTAATAGATGCCATTAAGGCTAATAAGCTGAAAGCGGATATGATATATGCCTGCGGACCAACTCCCATGTTAAAGGGGGTAAAAGCTTATGCAGCGGAACAAGGTATGAAAGCGCAGCTTTCCCTGGAAGAAAGGATGGCTTGCGGTATTGGTGCCTGTCTTGGCTGTGTATGCAAATCGAAAGAGATAGATCATCACAGTAATGTATATAACAAACGGGTATGCAAGGACGGACCGGTATTTTACGCGGAAGAGGTGGAGTTATGAAGACTAGTGTAACAGTAGCAGGAGTAACCTTTCAAAATCCGGTGACGACCGCCTCAGGAACCTTCGGTTCCGGTATGGAGTACAGTGAATATGTTGATTTGTCCCGGATAGGTGCCGTTACGACGAAGGGCGTTTCTTCTGTCCCCTGGCCCGGGAATCCTACCCCCCGCGTGGCAGAAACCTATGGGGGAATGCTTAATGCCATCGGACTTCAAAATCCTGGAATGGAGGTATTCATAGCTAGGGATATTCCATATCTTCGGGAGCATCATGCAAAAATTATTGTAAATGTTGTAGGAAAAACGACGGAAGAATATTGTGCTGTCGTAGAACGTCTTGCGGACTGTGATATAGACATGCTGGAAATTAATATTTCCTGTCCGAATGTAAAAGAAGGCGGTATTGCTTTTGGACAGGACCCCAGATGCGTTGAAGCAATTACTTCGGAGATTAAAAAACGGGCTAAGCAGCCTGTAATAATGAAACTAAGCCCGAATGTTACGGATATTACGGAGATGGCCAAAGCGGCGCAGGCAGGCGGAGCGGATGCATTATCCCTAATTAATACCCTGACCGGAATGAAAATAGATATCAACCGCAGAGCTTTCCTGCTTGCTAATAAAACAGGGGGACTATCCGGTCCTGCTATAAAACCTGTTGCGGTACGTATGGTATATCAGGTTGCTAATGCAGTAAAGCTTCCGGTAATCGGAATGGGTGGTATTACAAATGCTGAGGATGCTTTAGAATTTCTTATGGCCGGAGCAACGATGGTTGCAATAGGTACTGCGAACTTCATTAATCCGCGTGCAGTAACAGGGGTAGTTGATGGTATCGAAGAATATATGAATAAGTACAAGGTGGAAGACATACAGGAACTAATCGGGTGTGTAAAATAACTCGCTTCGTAAATGACCTATTCAGAATAGGCAAGTATCTTTTAGCAGTGAGAAGCATTAACAACTTCACATGTTAAGAGGAAATCTTACTTCTTTCCTAACTACGTAAATACCACTTTGTGTATAATAACTGGAAATGTGAAGAGTAAGGGTTATATTTGTTAAATTTTTAGGAAATGCTTTTCATTATTAATATTTATGCTACAATAAAAGAAGTGAAAAATGTGCTGACGGCTCAATGTGTGTAGACTTTAAAGAAAGGTTTGGTTTTTAATTATGGAACAGTACAAGAAGGAATTTATTGAATTTATGGTAGATTGCGGAGTACTTAGATTTGGTGATTTTACAACGAAAAGCGGACGAAAGACACCGTTCTTTGTCAATACAGGGTTTTATCGGACAGGAGCACAGCTTCGTAAGCTGGGTGAATATTATGCTAAGGCAATTTATGATAAATACGGACTTGATTTTGATGTATTATTTGGACCGGCCTATAAAGGAATTCCACTCAGTGTAGCAGCAACTATGGCAATCAGTGAATTTTATCAGAAGGATATCAGATACTGCTCTAACCGAAAAGAGGTGAAAGACCATGGTGATAAGGGCATTTTGCTGGGGTCACCATTATCGGATGGTGACAGGGTAATTATCATCGAAGATGTTACCACTGCCGGGACCTCAATCGGAGAAACAATGCCAATACTTGCTGCGCAGGGGAATGTTGAAGCACTTGGCTTGGTTGTTTCCGTTGACCGTATGGAAAGAGGACAGGGCAGTAAAAGTGCACTGGCAGAGATAGAAGAGAATTATCATATTGCTACAACAGCGATTGTAACCATGAAGGAAGTAGTGGAGCATTTGTATAATAAACCTTATAAAGGAACTATTGTAATTGATGATACGTTAAAAGCAGCTATCGATGCATATTATGAGCTGTATGGAGCAGCTCGGGCTTAAGAAGAGGAGGTAATCAGTTTGATGGAAAAAATTTACCACACTATGAAATCAGTCGGAGTATGGAATTTGGTTATGGGAATTCTTTTGATTGTTGCAGGAATTATTTCGGGTATATTATTGATCTTAAATGGTGCGAGATTACTAAAGAAAAAATCGGAGTTAATGTTTTAAACAACTAATTGGTATTGAAACTGAAAAGCTGTTCTGAAATTTTTCTATGCAGGAGCTTCCTGCATGGATTTTTTGGAATAGCTTTTTCTTGGTCCATGGAAAGTACACATGGAAATGGTGGAAATGATGCATGATTTAAGCCTATATGAAAAAAAAATCATTAGTGATGAAGAATTTCCGGTTCAGCTGTTCACGAATCATATCAGAAAAATTGGTGATTATTGTCCTCCTCACTGGCATGAGCATTTAGAGCTCCATTACGTTTTAGAAGGAGATGGAACCTTTTTGTGCAATCATAAACCTCTAAAGGTCAGGAAAGGCAGCCTGGTCATTGTGAATAGCAATGAGCTGCATGAAGCCAGTACCCAGTCAAAAGTTTTTGATGCGTTGGTTATGATATTTGAGATGGATGCATTTTCCAGAGAAGTAGCCGATTTCAATGTGATATTTCAATCACTTATTGCAGGTGATGAAGAGATAGGAAAGACGCTTAGCCTTATCTATCAGGAATATCTGGAGAAAGACTTTGGTTACAAGCTGATTATGAAAGGAAAGATATACGAACTGATTACCTATCTTCTAAGAAATTATGTGGTAGAGACCTTGTCTGATAAGGAAAGCTTCAAACGCAAGAATAATCTGGACAGGTTTAACATGGTGCTGCAATATATTGAAAGTAATTATACGGATGATATTGATATATCATCTCTTGCAAAACTGGTTCATCTGAGTGAATACAGATTTTGCCATCTTTTTAAGGAAAGTATCGGTATAAGTCCTCTCAACTATATTAATGAGGTGCGTCTTAAGAAAGCACATCACCTTCTGGAGCAAAAGGAGCTTACTGTATCAGAGGTGTCACTCGTGGTTGGATTTCAGGATTATAATAACTTTGGGCGTCTATTTAAAAAGTATTATGGGTACACACCATCCAGTATATGGAAATAATACTGTTTCAAATATACCAGATTTTACAGCAGTACAGCAATAATTAAACAATATGAAGAAATTCGATATAAACAGCAAGATTATATGTATGTTTAGCAAGATATTCATAGTATTTTTAACATTAGAATTATATGATATATTCATTATACAGTAATGGGAGGTAGCTTATGAAACTAGGTACGTTAACAGTTGTATTAGGTGATTTGCCTTTTGATCAGGCATGTAAGTTCTTAGCTGAAAATGGAGTACAGATGGTTGAGATCGGATGCGGTGGATATCCGGGGAAAGCTCACTGTGATCCGGATGTTTTATTAAAAAGTGATACGGAATTAGAAAAATTTAAGGATACATTAAAAAGAAATAACTTAGAGATTAGTGCACTTAGCAGCCATGGAAATATGGTGCATCCGGTAAAAGAAATAGCGGACAGGTTTGAGAGTGATTTTGATAAGGCTATTTTATTGGCAGAGCGTTTAAATGTACCTGTTGTTAATACTTTTTCAGGTTGTCCCGGAGGAAGTGCGCAAGACAGGATGCCGAACTGGGTAACCTGTGCATGGCCTGAGGATTATATGAAGATACTGGAGTATCAGTGGAATGAAGTATTAATTCCTTATTGGAAGAAGAAGGTAGCTTTTGCGAAGGAACATGGGATTAACAAGATAGCATTAGAGATGCATCCTGGTTTTTGTGTTTATAACACTGCTTCCCTGTTAAAGCTGCGCGAAGCAGTTGGACCGGAGATCGGAGCTAATTTTGACCCAAGTCATCTGATTTGGCAGGGTATGGATCCTTGTGCGAGTATCCGCAAGCTTGGAAAGGAGAATGCTATCTTCCATTTTCATGCAAAGGATACCAAAATGGATGCTACGAATACGGCTGTTAACGGAGTTCTGGATACCGGGCATTACGGCAGGGAATTAGATCGCTCTTGGATATTCCGCTCTGTTGGCTACGGACATGGTGATGAGTACTGGAAAGCAATGATATCGGAGCTTAGGTTAGCCGGTTACGATTACGCCATCAGCATTGAACATGAGGATGGCTTAATGTCAGGCAGGGAAGGCCTATTAAAGGCGATCGAATTCTTGAAGGGTGTTCTGATCTATGAAGACAGAGGTAATATGTTCTGGGCTTAGTTGTAATTATTTTACTTAATATAGTACTGCTGCTCCAAGTCGTGAATTGGCAGCAGATGGGAGAAGTATATGAAAGATAATAATATGATGCTTGGCATTGTAGGCTTTGGTGGCATGGGAAACTGGCATCGCGAAACAATCAGTACAATAGAGGGATTAGAGGTTGCCGGAATTTACGACATCTGTGAAGACAGAGTAGAATTTGCCAAGGAAAATGGTGTTTTAACCTATCACAGTCTGGAAGAGCTTTTAGAGGATCCAGTAGTAGATATGGTGCTGGTAGCAACTCCGAATGATTTGCACAAACCGATTGCAATACAGGCTATGAGAGCCGGAAAACCCGTAGTAAGTGAAAAACCTGTTACATTAAACTCATCGGATCTGGAGGAAATGATGAGAGTATCACAAGAAACAGGTGTCTTTCTGACAGTACATCAAAACCGCAGATGGGACGAGGACTTCCTGACAATGAAAGCTGTATTTGACAAAAAATTGTTAGGTGAAGTATACAGGATTGAATCAAGAGTGCAGGGCTCCAGAGGAATTCCTGGTGATTGGAGACAGGAGAAAGAACACGGCGGTGGAATGGTACTGGACTGGGGCGTTCATCTGCTGGATCAGATTCTTCTGATGATGGGAAGCAGAAAAATTAAGACGGTGTATGCCAGTCTAACGAATATTACGAACCAAATTGTAGATGATGGTTTTACGGCTGTACTTGGGTTTGAGAACGGACCGGAAGTTCTTGTTGAAGTGGGTACCAGCAATTTTATTACACTGCCAAGATGGTATATGCTTGGGCAGAATGGTACGGCAGTTATGGAAGACTGGGAACTTCACGGACGGATCGTGAAAGCAAGCGGTATGAATGAAAAGGATGTTGTACCGGTACGTACTGCAGCAGGACTTACGAAAACAATGGCTCCTCGCAGGGAGGATACGATCCATACGGAGGAACTTCCTATTGCTCACAGTGATATCCGGGATTTTTACAGAAATGTAATGAAGGTTATTGCAGGGACAGAAGAACCCAGAATTAAGCTGCCGGAAGTAATGCGTGTGATGAAACTGATGGAAGCAATCTTTGAAGCAGCAAAAAAGAAGGAAATAGTATATTTTGAATAGAGATTGAATTTTGTGCGGATACATTATACTAAAATAAAGTTATAAGCTTAAACTACATGAGCTGAATGGAGGATATCAATGAGAAAACTAAAAATAGGTATTGTGGGTTGCGGTGGAATTGCAAATGGTAAGCATTTGCCGGCTATTCAGAAGAATGGTAATTATGATATGGTTGCTTTTTGTGATATTATCAAAGAAAGAGCGGAAGAAGCAAAGAAAAAATATGGCACGGAGGATGCTAGAGTCTATACCGATTACAATGAATTAGTGAAAGAGGATCTGGATGCAGTATATGTACTCACACCGAATAAATCCCATTCCATCGTTTCTATTGCGGCGATGAAGGCCGGTAAGCATGTTATGTGCGAGAAACCTATGGCGAAATCCTATGAAGAAGGCAAAAAGATGTTGGAAGTGGCAAAGGAAACAGGTAAACTCCTCAATATCGGATATCAAAATAGATATCGTTCGGATTCGACCTATTTAAAAAGAGCCTGTGATAATGGTGACTTTGGTGATATTTATTATGCAAAGGCACATGCCATCAGAAGACGTGCCGTGCCAACCTGGGGTGTATTTTTAAACGAAGAGGAACAGGGCGGAGGTCCGTTAATTGACATTGGTACTCATGCACTTGACCTTACCTTATGGATGATGAATAATTATGAGCCTGTATCGGTAACAGGATCCGTATATCATAAGCTTTCTGACCAGAAAGAACAGGGAAATGCCTTCGGTGAATGGAAGCCTGAGGAATTCACAGTTGAGGATTCCGCCTTTGGTTTTATCAAAATGAAAGATGGAGCCAGTATACTTTTGGAATCCGCATGGGCACTCAACTCACTGGATGTGGATGAAGCGAAGACAAGTCTTTGCGGTACGAAAGCAGGAGCTGATATGAAGGATGGACTTCGCATCAATCGTGTACAGTATAATAAGCAATGTGTGGAAAAACCGGAAATCGGAGTAGGCGGAGTAGCCTTTTTCAGCGGAGCGGAAGAGGATCCCGCGGATATTGAACAGAAGATCTTTTATGAGGCAATTACAGAAGGCAAGGAACTGGTAGTTAAGCCGGAGCAGGCTCTAACTGTAACGAGAATACTGGAAGCTATATATGAAGCAGGCAGAACAGGAAAAACAGTTTATTTCGAATAAGATTGCCTGTGAACAGTAATAATCTTGTGAAATATTACA
Organism: Bacillota bacterium; assembly: GCA_023418475.1. Classification (GTDB taxonomy): domain Bacteria; phylum Bacillota; class Clostridia; order Lachnospirales; family Lachnospiraceae; genus Mobilitalea. Next base: position 237,556 of record JAEZZO010000029.1, on the reverse strand, counting down.
CCATTTAAAAATCACCTTGACGAAATGATAGGAATGAATTACAATTATTTCATTATATACAATTCGAACTATTGTGAGACAGCATGGAGGATATTATGAATTCCACACTTAGATGGGTAAAATTTGAAGCTATTATGATCGCATTTTTAGACGTTAAGGCTATCAGTGCGTCCAAATTTCATAGCTTCTTAAACAAACCGGATAAGTAGGTTGGAAAATCCATTATGATGTTATAACAAAATAATAGAATGAGAACCCAAGGCTTATAGGCTTTGGGTTTTTTTGTGTTTATTCCACTTTTGGTGGAGGAATGGAGTAAAAATGATAGAATTAAGTGTTAATAATCTGGGAAAATATTATGGCGCGGAGAGACTTTTTCATAAGATATCCTTTGAACTAAAGACTGAGGAGCGCGTTGGCCTGATTGGCCGGAATGGCTGCGGAAAAACTACAATTATGAAAATTTTCATGGGAGAAGAAGAGCATCAGGAGGGAGAAATTAGTTTTCGAAAGGATTGCAAGCTGGGATATCTGGATCAAATACCGTATTATTCCAGTGAAACCACAGCTCTGGATGTAATACGGACAGGTGCGGAAGCTGTGAATAAAATCAGACTGCAAATGAATGAATTAGAAGTCAGAATGGGCAGTTTAGAGGGTGGAGATCTTGAAAAGACAATTAATCTTTATGACAGATTACAGCAGCAGTATCAGCTTAGGGGAGGCTATGAGCTGGAGGTTAAACTGAACAAAATTACGGAAGGACTTAAAATATCGGAGGATTTTAAACAGATGTTATTTCGTAATATGAGCGGCGGCGAGAGAACAAGGATTATACTTGCCAGACTTCTTCTGGAAGAACCGGATATATTACTTTTGGATGAACCGACAAATCACCTTGATTTAGCTTCTATTCTTTGGCTGGAGGATTTTCTGCGCAGCTACAGAGGTTCGGCAATTATCATATCCCATGACAGATACTTTCTGGATCAGGTTGTGAACAGAATATTAGAGCTGAATGTTGAACAAGTAGATAATTATGCCGGAAATTACAGCTATTATGTGGTTGAGAAGGAAAGAAGATTTTTGATTGATCTTAAAAATTATCAGAACCAACAGAAAAAAATTGAGAAGATGGAAGAGCAGATAGAACGTTACCGGATCTGGGGTGCAATGAGAGACAGCGAGGTGATGTATAAGCGGGCGAAGGAATTGGAGAAAAGGCTGGAAAGGGTAGAAGTATTAAAACATCCGGTTCTTCAGAAAAGAAAGATACGCTTAAATCAGAATATGACGGACAGATCCGGGAAAGTAGTTGTAGAGGCTATTGATCTCGCGAAAAGCTTTGCGAATAAAAAATTAATGTCGAATATCAATTTTCAGATTTTCTATCAGGACAGTATTTGTATGATAGGCGCAAACGGATGCGGAAAAACAACACTTCTGAAAATGATCCTGGGCGAAGTGACACCCGATGAGGGATTAATAAAAATCGGTTCGCAGGTCAATATAGGCTACTTGCCGCAGTATATAGAATTTCCGGAGGAAGAACAGACGATACTGGAATATTTTGCACGCCGTCATAATCTATCGGATGGGGAAGCAAGAGCAGAACTGGCTAAGGTATTGTTTTTCAATGATACGGTAAATAAAAAAATAAAATTTTTATCAGGAGGGGAAAGAAGTCGTCTAAGATTATGTTCCTTAAACCTGACAGGAGTGAATTTTTTGATTTTAGATGAACCGACCAATCATCTTGATATTGATTCAAGGGAAGTACTTGAGGAAATGCTTCAGAATTTTGAGGGTACCCTTTTATTTGTATCCCATGACAGATATTTTATCGATAAATTAGCGGAAAAAATTATTGAAATAGACAATAATACATCCAGGGTATATCAGGGAGATTACTCCTATTACCAGGAAGAGCAGATAAAGCTGGCAGAGACCTGGAATAGTAAACAGATCTCATCTGAAAAAAACTCTTACACACTCAAGAAAAAAGTTAATGTTGTGGATAAATCAACGGGAAGAGAGCGAAAAGGTGGAAAAAATAATTTTAAGCTGCAGCAATTGGAGAAATGTATTGAGAAACTGGAAGAGAGCATCAAAGTACTGGAGGAAAGAATTCAGTTAAATGCGTTTAACAATGATGTACTCTATCAATTATTCGAAGAGAAGGATAAGGTGAGCAAGGAACTTGAAATGACTTATTCGGAATGGTATAATCTTAGTCAGGGTTTGGAATGAACAATATTTTTGCCGGCTCTTTCATATATGGAATCCGGAGGAACGGAGATTTATAATGAAAACACATGATTTTTACTATGATTTACCTGAAGAGCTAATCGCACAGGATCCGCTTGAGGATCGCTCCGGTTCAAGGCTATTGGTGCTTGACAAGCATACCGGTGAGATGGAACATAGAATATTTAAACAGATTACGGATTATTTAAAGCCAGGGGATTGCCTGGTTATTAACAATACAAAGGTAATTCCGGCCAGATTGATTGGTGAGAAGATCAGAGAGCAGGTGATGCCTTCCGAGCAACAAGAGCTCTACGGTGCTAAAATTGAACTGCTGCTTTTAAAAAGAAGGGAAAAGGATATCTGGGAGACACTTGTAAAGCCTGGGAAGAAGGCAAGAACCGGAACGAAGATCAGCTTTGGCAACGGACTTCTAATCGGTGAAATATTAGATGTTATCGAAGAAGGGAACAGACTGGTTGCGTTTACCTATCAGGGAATATTTGAAGAAATACTTGATCAGCTGGGTGAGATGCCCCTTCCGCCCTATATTACACATGCATTACAGGATAAAAGCCGTTATCAGACTGTTTATGCAAAATATGAAGGCTCAGCTGCGGCTCCTACCGCAGGGTTGCATTTTACGAAAGAACTGCTGGCGGAGATAGTAGAGATGGGAGTAAGGATAGCCAATGTCACTCTGCATGTGGGTCTTGGTACCTTTCGTCCGGTTAAGGTTGAGAATGTTACAGAACATCATATGCACTCTGAATTTTATCAGATTACGGAGGAGGCAGCTGCACTAATCAATGAGACGAAAAGTGCCGGAGGCAGGATTATCTGTGTCGGGACTACCAGCTGCCGAACGGTTGAATCGGCAGCGGATGAGCTAGGAAGAATAAAAGCCGGGAGCGGTGATACCACCATTTTTATCTACCCGGGGTATAAGTTTAAAGTACTGGATGCTTTGATTACTAATTTTCATTTGCCGGAATCAACCCTTATGATGTTAGTTTCAGCTCTGGCAGGTCGAGAGCAGATTATGGCAGCCTATGAAGAAGCCGTTAAGTTAAGATACCGTTTCTTCAGCTTTGGGGATGCTATGCTGATTATTTAACAGATCTTTAACCAAAGAAATACAGATGTAATTTTATATTGTTAATAACTGTTGAATAAAAAAATGAAACATAGCATTTTATTAAAATTTAGTATTGACAAATTGTATACTTATTATATATACTTAGTATCATTAATAACAGCAAAGGCGCTAAGGGTCAATCCTTTAGCGCTTTTTGTTATTTACACAAAGACGTGTAATGACCGAATTTGAATGTCATATACGTCTTTTTTTCATATCAATTAATTATAATAGGAGGGATTAGTTATGTATTCATCAGTTAACACTATTTGGATTTTAGTTGCGGCGGCATTGGTATTTTTCATGCAGGCAGGTTTTGCAATGGTGGAGACCGGATTTACGAGAGCAAAAAATGCAGGTAACATTATTATGAAAAACCTTATGGACTTTGCTTTAGGGACTCCAATTTTCTGGTTGTTGGGATTTGGTATTATGTTTGGAGCAGGGAATGGATTCTTTGGATGGTTGGATCCGATGGTAAAAGGAGAATACTCCTTACCCGAAGGCGTGCCTCTTATGGCATTTTTGATTTTCCAGACGGTATTCTGTGCTACAGCAGCAACGATTGTTTCGGGTGCAATGGCTGAAAGAACAAAGTTTTCTGCATATTGTATTTATAGTATGGTAATCAGTGCTATAATCTATCCTGTTTCCGGACACTGGATCTGGGGCGGTGGCTGGCTGTCGGAATTAGGGTTTCATGATTTTGCAGGTTCTACAGTTGTTCATATGGTTGGTGGTATATCCGCACTGATTGGTGCAACTATATTAGGACCACGTATTGGAAAGTATGATAAAAACGGAAAGTCGAAAGCAATTCCGGGTCATAGTATTACGCTTGGTGCATTGGGGGTATTCGTTCTATGGTTTGGCTGGTTTGGATTCAATCCTGGTTCAACGGTTTCTGCTACAGGAGATGATGTACTACTTTCAATGAGTAATATTTTCGTAACAACGAACATGGCTGCCGCAGTAGCTTCCATAGCAGTTATGGTTCTTACCTGGATAAGATACAAGAAACCTGATGTATCAATGACTTTAAATGGTTCTCTTGCCGGACTTGTAGCAATCACAGCAGGCTGTGATGCAGTTAGCCCATTAGGAGCTGCAATCATTGGTTTAATTGCAGGTATCGTTGTGGTATTTGCGATCGAATTCATCGATAAAGTGTTAAAGATAGATGACCCGGTAGGTGCAATTGGTGTTCATGGTGTATGTGGTGCTCTTGGTACTTTATTAACAGGTCTATTTGCACTTGACGGTGGGTTATTCTATGGCGGTGGAATACATTACTTTTTAATACAGCTTCTTGGGGTTGTTTCTGTTATCGCATGGGTAGCTGTAACAATGACAATTGTATTTACGATTATTAAGAAAACAGTTGGATTACGTGTTTCAAAAGAAGAAGAAATGGATGGACTTGATATTCATGAGCATGGACTGGTAAGTGCATATGCTGACTTTATGCCTATGGCAGATATGCCTTCTATCGTAGCGTCTGAGGTCGCTTCTACTAAATCAATGAAAGAAGCAATTCCGGTTACTCGTGTTAAGATTGAAAAAGAAGATAAAGAGCTTGTGAAACTTACTAAGATTGAAATTATTACGAAGCAGAATAAATTTGAAGCCTTGAAAGCTGCCATGAATGAGATCGGAGTAACTGGTATGACAGTAACTAATGTATTAGGCTGCGGAATTCAAAAGGGTGCTTCCGAATATTATCGCGGTGTACCGATGGATATGAACTTACTCCCGAAGGTTCAGGTTGAAATCGTAGTTAGCAAGGTACCGGTTAACCTGGTAGTGGAGGAAGCGAGAAAGGCTCTTTACACCGGCAATATAGGAGATGGAAAAATCTTTGTATATGATGTTGAAAATGTAATTAAGGTACGTACCGGTGAAACTGGATTTGATGCTCTTCAGGGAGAAGAATAACAATTGTCAGTCATATATACCCGAAATCATAAGGTAAAACAGGAAAATAAAATAAAGTGATTTCAATAATCATAATGAAACGAAAGACATATTGCAGCATAAGATAAATGGAATGCTGTAATATGTCTTTTCATTATGAAAGCTATCTTTGATAATCAAAACTTTTATTCATCGACATATGGCATAAAATAAATAAAAATTAATAAAATAAATATAAATTAATTCGAAAATTTGGATAAAATGACTATTGTTGAGTGGAACATCTAGTGATATACTCACCATATAATTAATATATATTATTTAGTAGGTTGATCATTTCTTAATGCGATATTCGTGATTACTATATTGACAAGGGTGTCAAAACAATTATTGTTTTGACTTTTTGATTCTATAGATAATCCTTTTTATTCCGCTAGTAACTGCAATCGTAAAACAAATGAATAATATTATCCGACAAAGAGGTCAAAACTCACGCTAGTTTTGACCTCTTTCTATTGATAAATAGATAATAGTTCAAGTAGACGACGGAGTCAGAGCTTATTGCCCTGACTCCGTTTCTGTTATTTCACAGGAAATTCGTCCTATGAAATGAAATCTACCGGGAAATGTGCAGCTACGTGCACGGATAAAAGCGGAGCATGATAGAGTTATAATCGCGAGAGCGTGCTGATCACATTTTTGTCGAAAGGAGACATCGTTAACAAGAAAATAAAAAAAAGATCAGGGGGTGGAGTTATGAAGAAGTTGAGAAGTAATGCGGATGGAGACAGACAGAAAAGAGGTATCATTTTTTCGCTTTACTTAGGAACACTTGTGATAATGTTTTTGGGAGCTTTTTTCGGTGCATATAGTGCGTTTAATCATATTGAGCTGCAGGTACTAAACGCAAAAGTTCCCGGTGTAGTTTTTGGCATAATGGTAGTTTATCTTGGGGCTAGATATTATTTTATGGTAAGTGATTTTAAAACAGAATTTTATAAAAGCCGAGAAAAATTTTCATGGAGCAATTTCAAGAAAACAAAAAATAAGAAAAAGATTAGTGGAACAAAAAAAATAAAACTAATCACAGGGAGGTAATGTTTATGAAGAAATCATGGAAAGTTATTGCGTTATTTGCAGGTATTATTGCATTAGCAGTGGGGTTGGCAGTAGCCCTTACGGTACCAGGAGGATCCGATCCGACAGGAGCCTCTTATGTAACAGCTACAGGTTCTGAAACATTAAGTGATGTTGCAACACAGGCTAACAAGGCATATTATGGTGCTAATTTTGTTTGGGTATTAATCACAGGCTTTATGGTTTTCTTTTTCCAATGCGGGTTTGCGATGGTTGAAACTGGTTTCTGCCGTGGCAAAAATGCAGCGCATACGATTACGATGAATTTTATGGTTTTCTTAGTAGGTGCGGTAGGTTATTTTATCTGTGGATTTGCCTTCCAGTTTGGTGGATATGGATCTGTCGGTGGACTTGGTAGCGGTGGAGGAGCACTTAATGCAATGCTTACAATACCGGGACTTGGCGGTATTATTGGTTATAAGGGCTTTTTCTTATCCGGCGTTGGTATTTATGATCCTGGCATTTTTGCATTATTCTTTTTCCAGATGGTATTTATGGATACAACAGTTACTATACCAACAGGTGCAATGGCGGAGCGTGTAAAATACTCGGCAGTTGTAATAATTTCATTTTTTATTTCAATGTTCTTATATCCGGTATTTGGAAACTGGGTATGGGGTGGCGGCTGGTTATCAAGTCTCGGTGTTAAATTTGGTCTAGGACACGGTGTGTGTGATTTTGCAGGATCAGCAGTCGTTCATTCTATGGGAGGTATGCTGGCATTAGCAGGTGCTATTGTGATCGGACCAAGAATAGGTAAGTTTAAGAAGGATGGAACCACCAGAGCCTTCCCGGGTCATGATATACCAATGGCTATTATCGGTACAATTGTATTGTTTTTCTGCTGGTTCTCTTTCAATGCAGGAGGAACATTAAACGCATCTGACTTTAGAATAGCAATTGCAGCAACGAATACTATGATTGCAGGAGCGATAGGCGGTTTAGTAGCAATGTTCTATATGTGGGCGAAATATGGCAAGCCAGATCCATCCATGACGGCAAATGGCTGTCTTGCTGGTCTGGTAGCTATTACAGCACCATGTGGTTTTGTAAATGCACCTGCATCCTTTGTAATTGGCTTAATTGCTGGAGTGCTAGTTTGCTTGTCAGTACCCTTTGTTGAAAATAAATTGAAGCTGGATGATCCGGTAGGAGCTATCTCAGTTCATTGCGTAAATGGTTTATGGGGTGTGCTTTCTTTAGGATTATTTGCAGATGGCTCTTATGGTGATGGCTGGAATGGTGTTGAGGGTAAGGTAACAGGTTTATTCTATGGTGATGCGGGGCAATTTGTAGCACAGTTGATTGCAGTTGTTGTTTTATTTGTCTGGGGCTTTGGAGTATCGTTCCTGTTCTTTAAATTAGTAGATAAAATCTGGGGCATTCGAGTTTCCCCTGAAATTGAATTAGAGGGTCTTGATCTTCCTGAAATGGGTGTATATGCATATCCGGATTTACAGTTGGTAAAGTGTGAGTTAGATTATGACTCAGCAGATAATGCTCCGATTAAGCAATTGGAAAGATTTAAGAAAAAATAATAGTTATGGCTGAAATAATTATTGTGAATGACTTACCGCTACAAATATGGTGCCTCAGTCACAATGATTACAAGAAAATAATATAATTGATATATTCATAAGGTTTGTGTCTGCGCTGCATCCACAAACTTAGAAGTATAAAAGCAGCGCAGAAATGAGGATAAGTATGAAAAAATTAGAATTAATTATTAAGCCAGAGAGATTAGAAGATTTAAAGAAGATTCTCAATGATTGCAACGCTAACGGACTTATGATTAGCAACATTATGGGATATGGTAAACAAAAGGGATACGTACAGATCTACAGAGGAACAGAAACCCATGTTAACCTGTTGCCCAAGGTTAAGGTTGAAACGGTGGTTCCTACTGATATCGCTGAAAAAATCGTAACCAGGGTTGTTAAAGAAATTAATACCGGTAATTATGGCGATGGAAAAATCTTTATTTATGATGTAGAGGATGCTGTTAGAATAAGGACCGGTGAGCGTGGCTACGACGCATTGTAGAACTGGGATACTCCAATTATTGGTATGATTAAATGCTCTGTAAGATCACTTGGGGAATGTGATTACTGCAGAGCATTTTTATGCCAAAACAGCGTAATAATTAAGAATACGTTTTGGTATATAAACCAATTGATTTTATGAAAAATTATGATATGATCTACTTATATCTTAAATGTTTTTTACATTTTCTTGATTACCAAAGGCGGTAGAATGGAGGATTTATGAAAAAACTTGAAATTGTGATTCGTCCGGAGAGGCTGGAGGATCTGAAGCAGATCTTAAATGACAGTAAGGCAAATGGAGTAATGATTACCAACATTATGGGATATGGTAAACAAAAGGGATATGTTCAGATTTATAGAGGAACGGAAAGTCATGTTAATCTTCTTCCGAAGGTTAAGGTAGAGACCGTAGTATCTGCAGAAGTGGCAGAGATCATTGTGGACAGAGTATTAAAAGAAATTAAGTCCGGTAATTATGGAGACGGAAAAATATTTATTTACGAAGTTGAGGATGTTGTAAGAATTAGAACTGGAGAGCGCGGTCAGGATGCAATATAAATAGTATTTTATTAACCAATCCCCACTCATATTAATAATATAATATGTAAAATATTATATTGGGAGTATACAGTGGGGATTGATTTTAAAAGTATCAAAAATAATTTAAATAAAAATAAATATAAACTCATTGGTTATGGGTCCGGAAGACATGTCTTCGACCTGGATAACGGTTACGTAGTAAAGGTGGCCAGAAATAAGAGAGGTCTTGTACAAAACAAAGCAGAATATCAGATTGCATCCTCAAATCATTCCCCTGTATTTGCTAAAATAGTGGCAGTATCGGATGACTTTGAATGCTTAATTATGGAGAAAGCAGAAAAAATCAAATCTTTCTCGTTCATTTTTCAATATTATCACGTTAGAAATTACAGGGAACTGTTTCGCTTGGAGGATTTTAGGGATTTTACAAAAAAATACAATCTATTATTTGGAGATCTTCGAAGGGTAAGCAGCTGGGGAATGGTGAAAGGAAAGCCGGTTATTATTGACTTTGGTTTTACAAGAGAAGTAAGCAGATACTATACCCTGTTTCGTTAAGTGCAGGGCTTAGTGGGATACATCAATATTTGCTTAGAAAAACCGGACATCGGATGGTAAAATTACATCCAGGATGTCCGGTTATATTTGTTATCTCGAAGTCTATTGTGCAGTAGAATTATTTTTCTTCAGAATACTTCTGGCAACACTGATACCATTAGCGGATGCTTGCTGCAGCCCTCTGGTAAGTCCTGCACCATCACCAATTGCCCGCAACCCCTCTATACTGGTTTCAAAATCCGTATTAACGACAACTTTATTTGAATAAAATTTAACCTCTACCCCGTAAAGCAAAGTCTCATCGCTTGCAATGCCCGGAGTTACCTTATCAAGAGCAAGCAGCATTTCCTTGATATCCACCATAATTCGATGAGGGAAAACCAGGGATAGGTCACCGGGAACCGCATCCTTAAGGGTAGGAATTAAATTATTCCTGCAAAGACGTTCCTCTGTGGTTCTGCGGCCTCTCTGGAAATCGCCGAATGTCTGAACGATTATCTTGCCACCGCATAGCATGTTACTCAATTGAGCGATATGTTTGCCATATTCAATTGGTGTCTTAAATGGTTTTGTGAAATTTTTGGATACTAAAATAGCAAAATTGGTATTGTTTGTTTTGTAATCCTTGGATTTATAGGCATGACCATTCACAACAGCAAGATTATTCTCATAATATTCAGTTGCTACCTCACCAGAAGGATTTGTACAGAAGGTACGCACTTTATCGTCAAAGGTAGGTGTATAATACACAAGCTTCGCTTCGTAAAGATTCTTGTTTAAAAATTCCATGACTTCGTCACGCACTTCAACTCGAACACCGATATCCACAGTGCCAACCTTGGTTTCAATTCCGTGCTCCTTACAAATCTGGCTGAACCAGTCAGAACCTTCTCTGCCAATGGCAGATACGACTTCTTTCGCATAGAAGGTATCTCCTTTGGAGGTGATAATACCCTTTGTCTTACCATCCTCAATAATAATATCTGCAACCATCGTATTAAACAGCATTTCAACGCCTGAGGACAAAAGATGCTCCTGCAGTCTTGTATATATTTTATATCCTTCTTCCGTTCCAAGATGTCTGATTGGACATTCGATCAGCTTTAAATTTGCTGTAATGGAACGTCTTCTGATTTCACGGATTTCGGCTTCCTTATCTATTCCATATACATTGGTATCGGCTCCGAATTTCAGATAGATATCATCAGATTCCTTGATTAATTCAACAGCCTTATCATAGCCCAGAATATCCGGCAGAGTTCCGCCAACATCAGGGGACAGGGAAAGCTTTCCGTCCGAAAATGCTCCTGCTCCTGCAAAGCCTGTTGTTATGGAACAGGGCTGACAGCCGATACATTGTTTGGTTGTTCTCTTCGGGCACATTCTTTTTTCAATTCTTCGGCCCTTTTCAACCATAAGTATTTTTAAGTCTTTATTATCCTGTATTAATTCATAGGCACAAAAAATTCCGGATGGACCGGCTCCAATTATTATAACGTCATAATTTTGCACAGACAACACTCCTTTTGCATGAAAACTATAATGGCGAATAACCCTGCTAATTCTATCATATCCTAATCTGCAATGCAAGGTATATTGAGAAGAGTATCCGGAATTTAGATGGGCTGGATCTGTAACAAAGAAGGTTACTGTTCACAGACAAGTCATATTCCGAGCTACGCATCCGGTAGAGAATTCTTAGATTATGTCAAAATGCTTCAAGGCGTGAATTACACCGTCTTCGTCCACATCTTTTGTAACGAAAGATACAATATCAAGAATAAGCTGTTCGGAATTACCCATTCCAATGCTGTTTTTAACATATCGAAGCATGGAATAATCATTGGCGCTATCACCCATTGCATAAGCATCTTCAAATGGAATTGCAAGGTGATTTAGTAAATATTCAATTCCGGTTGCTTTCGAACAGCCTTCCGGTACGATTTCAAGAAAATAGGTATCTCGATCTATAAAATCAAACAAAGTCTCATACTTTTTGCGAAAATCTTCTATAGTATTTATTCGATTCAACCAAATACAGAATTTATCAAAAACAGGAGAGGGATCCTCCCAGGTTTGAAGATTGAATCTGCGCGTTTTATACATATCATATACCATTTTCATGGTTTCATTTTCAATCTTACTGTTAAAATAGATTGCGTGAGTGCCTTCCAGAACAGCATCAATATTATAATACTGTAAATCCTTTATAATTTCTTTGCTAGTCGTATCGTCAACGGTGGCATGATACAAAACCTTTGAATGATAAGATATAAAAGTACCACAGCCACAGACATATCCGTCAAAACCAACATCCTTGATTTCTGCATCAATCTCTGCATAAGTTCGGCCGGTATTCACAAAGGTTAGATGCCCGTTTTCACGAGCTTTACGGATTGCTTTTTTGGTGCTGTCTAATATCTGAAAATTTCGATGGCTTAGAATTGTGCCATCTATGTCAAAAAATATAATTTTGGGATTCATATGTTCACTCCTGATTTTTATAGGATTCAAAGTCAAAAGCCTGATCTGGGTTATTCAGATGAATATGAATGCATATATATTCATCCGGGAAACAACTTTTAGGCTTTTACATTCGAATCCTTGATAGTTAATTACGAAGTTATATAGTTATTTAATTTGTCTAAACAGAAAGTATATAATAATTCTTTAGCTCTGCTATTCCATATTCTATCATAATAGGATAGAAAACAAAAGCCTTGAATGGGAAAGAAGGCAGATAAAAGCAGAGTCAAAACGTTAAGCAAGAGAAATAGTAGTAAAAAGTAGAAATATGTCTAAATAAAATATAGTTTACTCATTGAACATATATTGACAAATATGGTATTATAAGATAGAATTTTTTTGGGTTAGTAAACATTCACTAACTAAATTCTGCTTCATAATTTACATCATCATGAGAAAATTCAGAGTAGGATGTTTATATGCCACCAGCAGAATACTATAGTAATATAGAGGTCAGCCGGTTAGAATGAATTTGATGTTATTTCTACATTTTTTGCACAATAAATATGGGAGGATAATCATGTCCGAAGATAGGCAGATTGAGCTGATGAATATCTTTATTAAAGCTTTCTGTAAGTATGGATTAGAGGGAACTACTACTAAGAAGCTGGCAATGGAGGCTAATCTTAGCGAAGCAGGACTTTATGTATATTTCAAGAATAAAGAAGATATTATGAAGAAATGTGTGGAATACATAAGAAACGAAGCTATGAAGGAAACACAAGTGATGTTGAAGAAGTATGGGGATGATCCGGAAGCTTTTATCAGGGCAATGTTTCATTTTGTAAATTCTAAGCTGGAGGAAGAAAGATTTGTTCTCGAATTCATGCTAAATCCTAATTATCGACCAATGGTTTCTGATCTAAGGAAAGAACTGTTAGGCAGCCTGCAACAGCAGTCAGAAAAGCTGCAGGATTATTATCTTTCCAAAAAGGATGGATATGCAATGGTATTATTACTAAATAGTGCCTTGAATAATTATATTTTTACACAGGATGAAGACGGATTTTTGATACAGATGAACTTTTTATTGAAGTTGATCCGAAAATAAGACGAAGATTCATTTGATATGGATAAATACATAGGCAGAAGTAAATCCGAAAAGACTTAAGTTTGAAAGTGTGAAGAAAAAGCATCTTCATGGTAAGCGTAACAGATGGATTGGATTAATAAGGTATGGGGGAGTTATTATGAAAAAGCAGTTGGGACAGGTTTTGCTATCAATTTTTATAGTTCTACTTTTCATATTTTATTTAAAGTAAATAGTATGAAATAAAATGAAATCAGCTCTTGACAACATAAAAATAGTTGATTATTATAAGACATAATGATAATAACTAAGAAGGTGTATGCAGTAGCATATATTTTCCCGCCAGAGAGAACCTGTCACCGGCTGAGAGCAGGTTTAGGGTTCAGATATATTGCGAAGTTCGGCGCCGGAGTTGCCTTTTGAAAGAAAGGCCGGTTCAGAACCGTTATAACGATTAAGAAGCCGTAATTAGGCTTGAATTTGGGTGGTACCACGATGCTTTCGTCCCTTTATGAGACGAGAGCTTTTTTTATTTCATAGGAAAGTTCATACTATGAAACAAAAACCCTCCGGGGGATGCGCAGCTACGCGCGCGAAACAAAAGCTGTGCAGGATAGATTAATGATCGCGAGAGTGAAGAAGCACACTTTTGTTCTCTCATTTTTATCATTATCCTAAAAAATGAAAGAGGAGAAATCCTCTAGGAAAAGGAGAAATTGTTATGTTGGAAAATCTGGAAAAAATCAAAGAACAATTCAAAGGTGAATTAAATTCTGCCAACCTGAAAGAGGAGCTGGAGAGGATCAGAGTCTCTTTCCTTGGCAAGAAAGGACTGGTTACAGAAGCACTGAAGGATCTTCGTAATCTGGATGCGGAAGCAAAAAAAACAGCCGGTATGCAGGCTAATCTGCTGAAGAATGAAATCGAGAAAGCAATTGTAGATTATCAGAAGCAGCTTGAGGAGAAGGAATATCAGAAAATGATCCAGAACGCAGAGCGTTACGACTTCTCCATTCCTTCCGATAAGGCAGTCGGAACCATGCATCCAATCACAATTGTACAGAAGCAGATTGAAGATATTTTCAAGACAATGGGCTTTATTGTGGAGGATGGACTGGAAATACAGACAGAATTTAATAATTTTGAAGGTGTTAATATACCGAAAAATCATCCGGCCAGAGATATGACAGATACGTATTATCTTGAGAACGGACAGCTGCTCAAAACCCATACCTCCGCAGCACAGAATGCAATTATGAGAAAATACGGCGCACCGAAGCCGGGTGAACCGTTGCGGGTATTATTCCCGGGAAGATGCTTCCGTAATGAAAATATTGATGCCTGCCACGAAAATACGTTCTTTCAGATGGAAGGCATGATGATCGGAGATGACATCTCTATTTCTAATTTAATTTACTTTATGAAAGTACTTTTGACAGAGGTTTTCCAAAGAAATGTGAAAGTACGCCTGCGGCCAGGTTTCTTCCCTTTTGTAGAGCCCGGCTTTGAACTGGATATTAACTGTGCGATCTGCGGCGGTGTCGGATGCCCTACCTGTAAGAATTCAGGATGGCTGGAACTTCTGCCCTGCGGTATGATACATCCCAATGTACTCCGTCTTGGCGGAATTGATCCGGAGAAATACACCGGATTTGCCTTTGGACTTGGATTGACCAGGCTTGCTATGATGAAATATAACATTAAGGATATTCGTCTTTTCAACAGCGGCAATCTGAAGCAGTTAAAACAGTTTACAGTATAATAGGTTGCTGCGAAGAGCAGCAGAATTGGAGGAAATAGACATGTTCATTTCAATGAATTGGATTAAGGAATTTACTGATTTATCGGGAATAGATTTGAAAGAATTAATCGGAAGATTTACTTTAGCTACTGCTGAGGTAGAGGATATTTATGAATATGGCAAGAATGTCAGAGACGTAGTAGTCGGTAAAATAATTGAGATCACAAATCATCCCAATTCCAAGAAGCTTCATCTGCTTAAAGTAGATATTGGCACTGAGGTGGCAGGATGTGTCTGTGGTGCACCGAACGTTTTTGAGGGTGCAATTGTTGCATTTGCCAGGCTTGGAGGTCAGGTAGGTGACCTTGAGATAAAAGAAGCAACGATAGCTGGTGAAATCAGTCACGGGATGTGTTGTTCCGAGAAGGAATTAGGTATCAGTGATGATCACTCGGGGCTAATGATATTAGACGATACCTATCCGCTGGGCACGGACATTAAAAGCTTTATGCAGCTGGAGGACACGGTATTTGAAGTAGATAATAAATCCCTGACAAACCGCCCGGATCTCTGGGGACATTATGGGATAGCAAGAGAAATTTCCGTTCTTACGGGCAGACCGTTAAAGCCGCTTCAGGTAGTTGATACAAGTGTGTATAAAGATTTACCGGGTATTGATGTTAAGGTTGAGAATACAGAGAAAACCTACCGTTACAGCTGTATTACGATTTCTGGTATCAAACAAAAGAAATCTCCCGTGAATATGAAAATTCGTCTGACCTACTGCGGTATGAGACCGATTAATCTGCTGGCAGATTTAACGAATTATTTAATGATGGAGCTTGGTCAGCCGATGCATGCTTTTGACCATGCAAAAGTCTCCACAATCAGGGTGAAAACCTATCCGGAGACAGTTCCTTTCCTGACACTGGATGGAACACAGCGTAAGGTGGATACGGATACGCTTTTGATCTGTGATGAAAAGGAACCGGTAGCGATAGCAGGAATCATGGGTGGCGAGCTTTCAGAAATTACAGACAATACAGACAGCGTTTTATTGGAATCGGCTAATTTCGATGGCGTTTCAGTTCGTAAATCAGCTGCCCGCCTGGGGTTGCGTACAGATGCCAGTGCCAGGTACGAGAAGATTATTGATCCAGAACTTACCCTTCCTGCAATAGAACGTTTTGTAAAGCTGCTGATGGAGATAGACCCGGGTGTTAAAGTCACGTCCTCACTCACAGACTGCTATGTTAAGAAATACGATACAATTAAAATTGATTTTGATAAGGCTTATGTTGATAAATACACCGGAATTGACATTTCCTCAGACCGGATTGAAGAGACCTTAACGGCGCTTGGATTTGGAGTTACAAGGGATAAAGATGCCTTCAGCCTAGTTGTACCCTCCTGGAGAGCGACAAAAGATGTAACAATGAAGGCAGATATTATTGAAGAGATAACCCGTATTTACGGCTATGACAATTTTGATATCTCATCTACCAAGAGTTTCATGATTCCGATACGCCACAGTGTGGAAAGAGACGATGAATTCCGAATGAAGCAAATTTTATCACAACGTTTTGCGATGAATGAGGTTCATAGTTATATCTGGTATGAAAGTAAGCAAAATAAGGAGCTTGGTATTATTACAGAACCCAATATCCGTATCATTAACTCTGTGACTGCAGAAAATGATACAATCCGTTCTACCATCATTCCCAGTCTTCTGGGTTTTGTGGCAAGAAATGCAGACAATAATCCGGAAATGGGGATGTATGAAATCGGACGTGTTGCAGACGGATTAAAAGCAGATGGCCTTTGTAATGAGCGTAAAAGACTTGGTATTGTAATTGCAAGCAAAAAGTTAAGTGATAAAGAGATTTATTTCAAATGTAAGGAAATGATAGAACAATTAGTGATGGCAATTAAGAATGTTTCCCCAATGTATGCAATAAAAGAGGAATTAGCTGCATATAATTATGTTCATCCTGTAAATAGCGCGAAAATTATTCTGAAGGGTGAAGAGATTGGTTATTTTTCTGTCCTGAATCCTAAAATAAAAAATAAAATTGATAAGAAGCTTAATGTTGCCTTTGCGGAGATTGATATCGAACTGCTGGAGAAGGTAGAGCCGGAAAGTCTTCATTATGCGGAGGTTTCCAGGTACCCGGGTGTTACTTTTGACTTAAGCCTTCTTGCAGATAAGGAACTTCGCTATGAAAATATTGTAGAATATGTGAAAGAATATCAATCGGAATATCTGCAGAGCTATCGTCTGGTGGATGTATTTGAGGATGAGAAGCTGCTCCCGGGCAAGAAGAGCGTCACAGTTCGTTTCGAATTCGGATCAATGGATCGAACACTGGAAGGCCAGGAGATCCAGGTGATGGTGGATGAACTCTTAAAGCTGCTTGAGACGAAGGGAATAGAGTTAAGAAAATAGGTATAATAGTTTTCGTCCCTGTATAAGCATTTTCTAGAGAGGTGAGAAAATGCTTATACATCATCAGGGTACAAATGCGATTGAAACAATTCGATTGATCCTTCGAAGATTCAAAGTAGAAGATGCCAATGATATGTTTTATAATTGGGCCGGTGATCCGGAGGTATGCAAGTATCTTTTATGGGGTCCTCATAAGGATGTGGAGGCTTCTCGCAAACGGATTCTGTATTGGATAAATAATTATGAACACAGTAATTCTTATATATGGGCAATTGAATTAAAAAGCGAGAAAAAAGTAATAGGAACAATCAGCGTTGAATTATCGAATGATTTTACATTTTCCTGCGAGGTAGGTTATTGTATTGGAAAATATTATTGGAGCAGAGGAATTATGACAGAGGCGCTTCGAGCAGTTTTACACTATCTCTTTTATGAAATCGGGTATCAACGTATTCTGGCAAAACACGATGTGGAAAATATTGCATCCGGCAGGGTCATGCAGAAAGCAGGAATGTATTTTATCAAAATGGAGTATCGGGCTGGAGTAAGAAGGGACGGAAGCTATTATGACTGCGCCGTATATTCAAAAAATATAACGGATGAATAATACCGGATCGTTACTGTTCCTAGCCCGGACTAGTTGGGCCAGGAACAGTAACGTAAACCTACAAGAACGGATACGATTTAATTACACTGGACAGTACTATAATTAACGTACATTGAGCATGATAATTGTATAATGTATATACTGGAGGAAAAAATGCTAAAGGAATTTAAAAAGTTTGCTTTAAAGGGAAATATGATTGATCTTGCAGTAGGTATTATTATCGGTGGTGCTTTCAGTGGTTTGGTAAACTCACTGGTGAATGATATTATCATGCCGTTGCTTAGTATTATCACCAGCAGGATTAGCTTTACGAATTGGTTTATTGCCCTTGACGGAAAACAGTATGCTACTTTGGAGGCCGCGATGAAGGCAGAAGCTCCTACTGTAAAATATGGTGTATTTCTTTCGGGAGCAATTAATTTTATTATTATGGCTTTTGTGGTATTTTTGATCGTCAGGTGGATAAATAAACTGAAAAGACCGGAAGCTGCAGAAACCACAACGAAGAAATGCCCGCATTGTTTATCAGACATACATGTGAAGGCAACCAAATGTCCTTATTGTACTTCAGATATTCCTGAGTGACATATTTTCGATCCTAAATAAGCTCGAAGAGAGCTTCCTACTTTGAATTTATATACCGCATAAGCGGCGCATGGAGGTTATATATGTTCCGAAGATTTTATCCTAAGAGACTGGCACCTTCTTCCTATGATATTGATTATGAAAAGTTGTATCGAGAAGGTTATCGTGGTATATTATTTGATATAGACAATACGCTGGTTGAGCATGGTGCTGATGCCACGCCACGTGCAGTTGCATTGTTTCACAGACTGAAGAAGATTGGTTTCAAAACCTGTTTGATTTCGAATAACAGTGATGAAAGAGTCAGCCGTTTTAATCAGAAAATTGGTACAAACTATATCCACAAGGCCAATAAACCGTCAACTAAGAATTATATCAGAGCAACCAAAATAATGGGAACGCGTGTTGATACTACGGTATTTGTAGGAGATCAGCTTTTTACGGATGTATTCGGTGCAAACAGGATCGGTATGTTGACCTATCTTGTAAAACCGATCCATCCGAAAGAAGAAATCCAGATCGTATTTAAGCGGAAGCTGGAGCGGATTGTTTTGCATTTTTACAGGAAAGATATTGCCAGGGGGAAGATAAAGCAAGAATAGAGATAAAGCAGGAATTCACTTCTAAGATAAACGAAATGAAAAGGAAGGCAAACAATTTAAGAATGAAACATAATATTATTTTGATTGGATTTATGGGTTCAGGGAAAACAAGTGTGGGGAAGAGCCTGGCGGAGCGTATGTCCTATCAGTTTCATGATATGGACCAGCAGTTAGAGAGTAGGGCTGGTGATACCATTAATCAGATTTTTGCAGTTCATGGAGAAGAATATTTTAGAAATATGGAAACGAAGCTGCTGCAGGAAATGTCAACTTGCACTCTTCATACAGTCGTTTCAACCGGAGGAGGATTGCCGCTACGGGAGCAGAACAGGAAACTGATAAAAGAGATGGGATATGTGATCTATCTTAAGGCATCTGTGAAAACTACGGTAGAAAGATTAAAGGGAGATTCCACAAGACCTCTTTTAAGAGGAGAAGAGCTGGAGCAAAAGGTGAAACGGATGCTTGAATTGCGAGATCCTATCTACGAAAATACTGCCCACAAGATAATTGTCACTGATGATAAGCAGATCGATACGATTGTTCATCAGATAATGGAAGCATATCTTAAACAGAGTTAGTAAGGATACCGATTTACAAATCCAGCTTGCACCGCGAGTACAAAGCAAGGATGTGTAAAAGTAGCGCTGAAATGATGAAAAGTTATGAAAGCCTATTCACTTTTTGAATAGGTCATCAAAAAGTGAAAGGTATGGGTAAAAGTATGAAAATACTGGTAATTAATGGTCCGAATCTTAATTTCCTCGGCATTCGGGAAAAAGGAGTTTACGGTACCAGGGATTATGATTATTTACTGGGGATGTTAGAAGAAAAGGCGAAAAAAGAGAATATTGTAATAGAAACCTTTCAGAGCAATTGTGAAGGAGAGATCATTGATAGAATTCAGAAGGCATTCTATGAGATGACGGATGGCATCATTATCAATCCGGGTGCATATACGCATTACAGCTATGCGATCCGGGATGCTCTTGCTTCTATAACGGCACCTGTCATAGAAGTTCATATTTCCAACGTTCATAAAAGGGAGGAATTTCGCCATGTCTCTGTTACAGCTGCCGTATGTACCGGTCAGATTGTAGGCCTTGGACTACAGGGATATTTGTTAGCAGTGGATGCACTGATAAATATGCAAGCAGTTGAGGCCTAAATATATTTTTAAAAATTTACTTCTATCAAAAGATTAGGGCGTCAAATTCTCACGCTGATTTTTCAGCACCTGGATTAATATAAAACTGCGTGAGGATTAGACAGCTTCTGGCGGATACACACTCTTCGCGCGGCACGTTTATATAATAAAAGCCTAAAAATGACTTGCCGGATGAATATATATGCACTCATATTCATTTGTATAACCTGGAACAGGCTTTTGATATCGTAAAATATGATTGATAAAAAACAGGAAAATCAGGAGAAAGAGAATGGATAATTATAAAAAAGTACGAAAACTGTTTGATAAGCTATCGATTGAGGCTATGTTAATATCCAATGGAAATAATATTCGATATATCAGTGGCTTTAAAGGAGCTACAGGGTATTTGTACCTATCTGCAAACAGACGAGCAGTAATAACTGACTTCCGATACACTATACAAGCCGAACAGGAAGCGGAAGGTTATGAAATTATAACAATCGGCAACGGCGGTTATGAGGAAGTTCTCAATGATCTGCTTCAATCAGACCATATTAAAAATCTGGGTTTTGAAGCAGAGGATATCTTGTATATGACTTATCGTAAATTGAAAGAAAAGCTTGCAGTTGAGAAGCTTGTTCCTGTTGGACGAGACATTACAAATATGAGAAGAATTAAGACTGCGGAGGAACTGAAATACATCAGAAAAGCAGAAGAGATTGGTGATCAGGCATTTACTGAAATATTAATGTTTATCAAACCGGGTCTGACGGAGCTTGAAGTTGCGGCCAAGCTTGAGTATTTGCTGAAAATGAACGGAGCCAGTGGTCTAAGCTTTTCATCCATCGTAGCTTCGGGGATTAATTCTTCCATGCCTCATGCAGAACCTTCCGCAAAGAGGATTGAGACGGGTGATTTCCTCACAATGGATTTTGGCTGTGTCTATGAAGGATATTGTTCAGATATGACAAGGACGATTGTTGTGGGTAAAGCAAGTGAAAAGCAGAAGGAAGTATATAATACGGTATTGAAAGCACAGACCGCAGCGCTGGAATTTATAAAAGCAGGTTATCAGGGTAAGGAAATAGATAAGATCGCAAGAGATATCATAAACGAAGCAGGTTATGAAGGCTGCTTTGGACATGGACTTGGTCATAGTGTTGGACTTGATATTCATGAAAGCCCCAGACTGAGTGCACTGGAGGAAGATATTATCGAAGCTGGTATGACAGAAACAGTGGAACCGGGAATTTATATCAAAGGCTTCGGTGGTGTAAGGATAGAGGATTTGGTGGTGGTTACTGAGGAGGGGTGTGATAACTTTACACATTCCGAGAAGAAATTAATTGAACTGTAGCCCGTTGATGTAATGTCAGATGTGATATTACTAAAAATCGCATGTTATTACAATTTTTATAGCTTGAGCAAAAAAAACAGTTGCAAAATATAGCAGGTTATTATAGACTAAAGAGTAGTCATTTTAAGGAGGAATTTTCGTATGATTTCAGCAGGCGATTTCAGAAACGGTATTACAATTGAAATGGACAATAATGTATATCAGATTATTGAATTTCAACATGTTAAACCGGGTAAAGGCGCAGCATTTGTTAGAACAAAGTTAAAGAATATTAAAAACGGTGGTGTGATAGAAAAAACGTTCCGTCCGACAGAAAAATTTCCGCAGGCACGTATCGATAGAAGCGATATGCAGTATTTATATTCAGATGGTGAGCTTTACCACTTCATGAACACAGAGACCTTCGATCAAATCGCTATGAGTGAAGATGCTATCGGTGATTCCCTTAAGTTTGTGAAGGAAAATGAGATGGTTAAGATGCTTTCCCATAACGGACAGGTATTCACAATTGAGCCTCCGCTATTCGTAGAACTTGTTATTACAGAGACCGAACCTGGATTTAAAGGTGATACTGCAACAGGTGCTTCTAAGCCGGCAATTGTTGAGACAGGTGCAACGGTTTATGTACCGTTATTCGTTGAGCAAGGTGATAAGATCAGTATTGATACCAGAACCGGCGAATATATGAAGAGAGTATAGTCTTGTGATATGCATGCGAGCCGCTAATCGTTTGCGTCTGCATCTTACTTGGAACAGACGTAATGAAAGCGTCGTATACGAACAATATAAGCAATGATAGGAGCACAATCCAAGGGAAAGAAAGATTTTCTGAGGGTTGTGCTTTTATTTCATAGGAAAGTCCGTCCTATGAAATAAAAACCCTCCGGGGAATGCACAGCGTCGTACAATTGCAGGATTGCTTTATGATCGCGGGAGTATGCGAAGCACACTTTTGTTCTGATTTTTTATTACAGTTTTAGAACTTTTCTATTATACTTTATAAATAAGACAAAACTTGGGAGAATACATATGAAAAAAACCATGAAAATTATTTTGATGATAGCTACATCATTATTTATTATCATATCTGCTGCAACACTTTTGATAAATAATAAGAATAGGAATATCGCAGGTAAAGAAAGCAAAATAAGTGCGGAGGTATCGCAGGAGAATAAAGATACTGTTAATTCAGATGAAGTTGAGGGAGATGGAATAGAAACAATTGAAACAGATCACGGTACCATTTTATTAAGAGGCAGCGCGCGGCCAAAAAATGATGAGATAGCAGTAGAGGACGCTGCCAGGATTGGAGTAGAGGAAATTAGTAAGAAGTATGATTTGGATTTAAAAGATTATACGGTTGAAATGATTTTTTTAGACGGACTTCTGAAAAAAACAGGAACATGGTCAGGACATATTAAATTAAGCGATGATGAAAAGTATGAATTTATTGTAGATGGAAAGGATGGTAATGTAGAATTTATTAAGAAATACAAGTAAATGTAAATAAGGATAAATAAATATAAATAAATATAAATAAATATAAATAAATATAAGTATAATTCCTAATAACTGAAAAACCATTATCAATTAATTAATCTGATTTTTTAATTCCAGGCTCTGCTTACGTAGCAGAGCTGAATTTTTATGCTAAGTGATAGAATATAAATTTATAGATAATCATGGATAAATATACATTATGTAACTTAGCCACACTATAGTGTAACATACTCATTCTGAAGTTGCAGATATCTTAATCTGGTTATATGGATTTGCCGGAATGGGATTAAAGTAATCTGTGCATATTTATTGGAACCGGCCCTTTATGGCAATGTTACGAGTAAATGGAATGCGGCTCAGTCAATCTGTCATTGGATATTGACCTGCATTACTTGGGGAATGGCACACCGGATGTCAACAGGAGGTTTTAACAGGACTATTTACAGCGGCATGTGGCTTCATTTATGGAGCAGTATATCTGCTTTTGAACAGGAAAATAAAGTGGAGTTATCTGGTGTTATGCATTCTGTTTATATTGTTAATGGAGTAAGCAAGAAAGATAAATAGATAGAATATAATAATTTATTAAGAAGGAAGACTTTAACGAAAAGTATTAACTTGAAAAAGAAATAATAGTTATGATACTGCTGTTAATAAGAATATACTTGTAACAAGAAAGAGTGTCTAGAGGCATAAATCTTTTCATGAGAAGAAAAATCACTGGAAAGATAGATGAAATGAAGTATAGAAAGATAATCTTTGATATATTGGTTATAATGCTGGCTTTTGCACTATTTGTGGTATGGGAACAGAAGAACATCAGAAGCACCAGGCCAGCGTCATCTGCGTCATTCATTAAATTTTATGATGTATATCTGATTACAACAGATGAAGACTATCAATTCTGGAGACTTATGAATCAGGGAGCTTCTGATATGGCAGCACTTACGGGTATAAAGTATTACTGGAAGTTCCCGAAGGAAAGAAGTACGGAGGAACAGATCAGTATTATACAGGAGGCAGTTGAAAATAATGCTGCCGCGCTTTTAATTGCAGCAGATAATCCCAAACGAATTGCGTCAGCAGTTGAAGATGCCAAGGCAAGAGGAGTTAAGATCGTCTATGTGGATGCACCTGCAAACGAAGAAGCGCTTACTACTTTAGCAACTGATAATTATGCCGCTGGACGTAGTGCCGGAGAGAAAATGATATCCTATTTGAAAAGAAAAGGTTTGGATAGCGGGAGTATCGGAATTATCAGTATAAGGGAAAAATCAACAACGATGCAAAGAGAGAATGGATTTCGGGATGCTTTTACAAACGAGCAGGGGTTTACAATCCTGGATACGATATATACAAATGGTAAACCCGCTGCTTCACAGCTGGCGGCAGAGAAATTAATCAGTCAGAATAAAAATCTGGTGGGATTGTTCGGAACAAATGAAGGAACCAGCGAGGGTGTTGGCTATGCTAATAAAGAGAATAATAATCAATTTGTTGCGATTGCTTTTGATAAATCAGATCGCATTAAGAAGTTATACGATAATGGTAGCCTGCAGGCTATAATAGAACAAAATCCATACACGATGGGATATTTGGGTATGAGCGAGGCGATTGCCGGAATACTGGGCAAAGACACCGGACCCAGTGAGATTAATACAGGATATTCTATTTTGGAAAAAGATTAGCAGGCTTTTCGGAAACACTTATTTGATACACAGCCAGGAAATAACGGATGAGCGGTAACATAGCAGTTGTTACTTTGATATTCAGTAAAGCGGAAAAAATACTTGACAATTTAGCAGAAAAAAGGTTACAATTATATAAAAAGGTTTTCTATTACATATTTATCTACAAATTCCGGTTGGCAGCGATACAGGCTGTTTCAAGTTTTGAGCTTATAGGGTGGAGAGCTTCTGTTGAAGCTTTGCGCCCATTTTTTATGCTAATACATAAGAAAGATATTTTATGAAAAGAGGTGAAATGAATGTCTGTAGCAGAAAGTGTTCTTGTGGCGTTATTTTGTATGCTGGTTGTATTTGTTGTTTTAGGAGTCCTTTGGGCACTCATAAGACTGTTTTCCATGATTATTCAAGCAATTGAGAAAAAAAAGGATAATAGTATCTTATGATGTAGCATGAAGTATGTTTAGAAAAACCGGCAGAGAAAAGAGAAGGAGGATATAATTGTGTTTGTAGATTCGTTTATTAATCTTTTAAAGGATTCGGGGTTTGCTGCCTTGACTTGGCAGTCAGCAGTAATGCTGCTCGTGGCCTGTGTATTAATTTATCTTGCAATTGGTAAGAAATTTGAACCGCTTCTTTTACTGCCAATCGCTTTTGGGATGCTATTAGCAAATTTTCCGTTAACAGGTTTGATGAATAGCCCGGCTAGTGTGGAGGAGGCTGGAGGCTTATTCTATTATTTATATCAAGGTGTAGCGAAGGATATTTACCCTCCGTTGATTTTCCTGGGAATTGGAGCTATGACTGATTTTGGTCCACTACTTGCACGTCCCTGCAGTCTGATAATTGGAGCAGGTGCACAGTTTGGTATCGCAATGGCCTTTATTCTTGCAATAGCGATGGGATTTTCTCCTCAGGAGGCTGCATCAATCGGTATTATCGGTGGCGCAGATGGCCCGACAGCAATTTATCTTACTACAAAGCTTGCTCCTGGATTGTTAGCTTCCATTGCAATCGCAGCTTATTCCTATATGGCATTGATACCTATGATTCAGCCGCCGCTCATGAAATTAATTACCACAGAAAAAGAACGTTCCATACAGATGGATCAATTACGTACAGTATCTAAGCTTGAGAAGATCTGTTTCCCGATCGTTGTTTCAGTATTTTGTATTCTTCTTCTGCCATCGGTTGCACCGTTAATCGGTATGCTTATGTTAGGTAATCTGTTCAAGGAATCCGGCGTTGTGGAGAGACTTTCTGACACAGCACAAAATACGATGATTAATATTGTTACCATTTTCCTTGGAATGACAGTGGGTGGTACAGCAGTCGGATCAGAATTTTTAAAGCCAAAAACAATTCAAATTATAGTTCTTGGTTTGGTTGCCTTTATGTTCAGTACAGTCGGTGGACTTTTGATTGCCAAGTTTATGTGCTGGGCAACAAAGGGAAAGATCAATCCTTTGATTGGATCAGCCGGTGTATCCGCAGTTCCTATGGCAGCACGTGTATCACAGATTGAGGGACAGAAAGCAAGACCGGGCAATTATCTGCTGATGCATGCGATGGGACCTAATGTTGCCGGAGTAATCGGATCAGCTGTTGCAGCAGGTATTCTTTTATCTTTATTTGGTAAGTAATTGTTTCGATTACTAATTTACATAGTAACAGCAATATTTTAGGTGAAAATCAGGCCGTCTATGAATTCTCATAGAGAGCCTGATTTTTTATTCATAAAATATATATCCTATTAAATAAAACTCTCTGGGAAGATGCGCAGCTTGGTGCGCGAAACAAAGGCTAAGCTTTATCATTATGATCACGAGAGTACGTGAAATTCACTTTTGTTCTTCAGAACGATAGACAGTACACAAAGCATGTTTTATCGGTTGTCAGTTAGGGGTCATTTTCAGTAATTCATGATAAACCTCGTCAATAACACCATCCTCCAATTCTTTATCCAGGAAATATTCAATTGCCTGCTTTGCCTGAGCAACCAGCATTTCCAGTCCGGTTACCGCCTTAATGCCAAGTGCTTCGGCCTGTAGGGTAAGCTTTGTTTTTCTTGGATTAAAGATCACGTCGATTACAGCCTCACAATTATGAAAACCGGAAAGCTCAAGAGGAGAGGCATTTATATTAGGATACATGCCAAGAGGGGTTGTATTTACGATAATGTCGGCATCGTTATGTTTTAAATAGCAGGCTTCATAAGTAATTATATCGGAAGCATCACTTGGACATGTCCTGCTGACAATCTGTATCTTTGAAGCTCCCAGATGCTTTAATACCGCCTGCACCGTATGAGAAGTTCCACCGGTTCCAAGAATTAAACAGTTTCGACCCGATATTTCGATCTGGTTATGCGTAAGCATGTAATGAAATCCATAAAAATCTGTATTATACCCGATAAAATGCCCTGATTTATTGACAATTGTATTAACTGCTCCAATTTCCAACGCCAAGGGATCAAGCTCGTCCAGATATGGTATAACATCCTGTTTATAAGGTATCGTAACATTAATTGCCGCAAAATCCTTTGCCTGCATAAAGGATACAAATTCTTCCCGAGACATTGGCATTAGATCATAAGTATAATCTGCAAGCTTTTCATGAATGATTTTTGAATAGCTGTGTCCGAGTTTTTCTCCAATTAATCCGTATTTCATAAATTCACCAAGCTTTCGTATCGATTTTTATTAAGAATAATATATAGTTTATAAATTTGCAATTCCTTTCTGAAAATTCAATAACAGATATATTTTACAATAAAACAGCTGAGATTTTAACTGCTAGTTAACTATAATTTTTAAGAGACTATTTTCCGATAGAACGGAATATTTTCCGGCAGAGGGAATATATTGTTTTAAACAGAGGTGGATAAGCCATAGGGCTGTCGGAGGAGGTGTATAAGGTTGAAGGAAACGCAATTTCAACCTCAATTGTTTTGTGCCTGCATAATCCTCGGCACAAAATTTGGATGCACAAAATATGTGCTAAGAAATGGGGCATAAAAATGAATACGAAGGACGAACTATTAAAAATATTCTCAGTAAAACTGCGAACGATACTTGGTAAATTGAACATTGATTTTGAGAAGCTGCAGGAAATCCGGCTGCGAATTAATGCACCTCTTATGATCATTTATGGAAATAAGGAGACTTTTATAGCAGAAGATGCAAAAATGGTGGATAATCCTAGATTGGCCGTACAGATAACAAGAAATGAAATCCGGGAAACGATGGAATATATCAGCAATTATTCTCTATACGCATTTGAAGAAGAAATCAAACAAGGCTTTATTACGATTAATGGAGGGCACAGAATTGGAATTGCAGGTAAGATTTTGATTGAAGATGATGATATCAAGGGTATGAAGCACATCTCCTTTATCAATATTCGGCTTGCTCATCAGGTAAGAGGATGTGCTGATCTGGTCCTGCCCTATGTGATTAACAGAAAGCTTGGAGAAATTTATCATACTTTAATTATTTCTCCGCCAAGATGCGGCAAAACAACCCTGCTTCGAGATATGATCAGACAGCTTTCCAATGGGAGTACCTATCTTGCGGGAATGAGTATAGGCGTGGTGGATGAGCGCTCCGAAATAGGAGCTTGCTATATGGGAACACCACAGAATGAACTGGGTATTCGAACAGACATATTAGACTGTTGTCCGAAAGCGAAGGGTATGATGATGTTAATCCGTTCCATGTCACCTCAGATCATAGCAGTAGATGAAATAGGTTCCCGAGAGGAACTGGAAGCGATTGATTATGTTATCGGTTGTGGCTGTAAGCTGATTGCGACCGTACATGGCAGTTCTATTGAAGATATTAAAAATAAACCGATTTTATGTGAACTGGTGAAAAAGAAATTATTTGAACGTTACATAATCCTCAGTAATTATTCTGAAATAGGACATCTTGAGGAAGTCTATGATACAGACGGGAAGAGAGTCTTTACTTCGGATAAATGAGGGTGAAAGGAGGACAAACTAATATGAATATTATGAAAATCATAGGGTGTATTCTTGTAATCGGATCATCATCGGGAATAGGTTTCTTTTTTAGTAATGAGATGAGATGCCGCATAGAGGATTTAAGGGAACTAAAGAAGCTGATTAGTTTGCTGCGCGGGGATATACGGTATGCAAATACCCCTTTGCCGGAAGCAATTAGCACAATCACAAGAAGACATAGTGGCAGCTTTGATGCATTTTTTCATACGGTTAGTTCGAAACTGAAAGAGCTTTCCGGAAATACCTTTGCACAGATTTGGAAGGATGCTGTACAGAAGGAATTAAATAATACAGCACTGTCAAAAAAGGACAAGTTACATATGATTCAGTTTGGAGAAAGCCTTGGATATCTTGACAAGGATATGCAGATGAATACCTTGGACCAGTTTTTGTCCCTGCTCGAGGAAGAAATTCGTGATTCAACAAAATCAATTAAGGAAAGAGCATATCTTTGCAATACGCTCGGAATTATGGCTGGAATTTTTATTACAATCATAATGATTTAAATAGTATACTTCAAAAATATCCTGCAGCAAGGGCAGGTACCGCTTAAAATGTGGGATGGAGGATAAAAATGGATTATTTATTTATCTTAAGAATTGCAGTGGTTGGAATATTAGTTTCCATCCTAAATCAAATATTAAAACAGTCAGGTAGAGATGAACTGGCTTTCCTGACTAGTCTGGCAGGGCTTATATTGGTACTTTTGTGGCTGTTGCCACATATCTCGGAGCTGTTTCTATCAATACAGAAATTATTCGATATCATATAGCCGCACCCATTTCATATGGGCGGTCTGCAGAATGGAGAACTTAATGATACAAATCGCAGCAATTGGAATGATAGCAATGTTGCTGGCAATTCTGTTTAAAAAGGGGAAAGAAGAATATTCCTTATTTATCAGTATAGCAGCCTGCTTTGTAATTCTGCTATTAGGGATAGGCAAGCTTCAGGTAATCCTGGATGCGATCGGACAGCTTCAGGGATATATTAAGCTTAATAAAGCTTATGTTGGTATACTTGTCAAAATAATTGGAATTACCTATGTTACGGAAATATCCGCATCTCTATGTAAGGATTCTGGATATCAGGCAATCGGAGAGCAGATCGAGATTGTTGGAAAGCTTACTATACTGGCAATTAGTATGCCTATCATGATATCTATACTGGATACAATCAATAGTTTCCTGGAGGCATAATATATGAATTACCGAAGAAGTAAAAGTATCTTAATCAAAATATTTGGAATGAGTTTTATGATAAGTGTTATGGTCTGGCTGTTCCCCTCTGAGGTTGTTAAAGCAAGCAGTGATAGTAATAAAATAGAAAAATATGATTATTCTGAGATCCAGGATGTGATTAATGACATTATGGGTGGGAAGAATGAATTCGACTTTAGTGAATACATTAATAAATTAGTAAACGGAGAAGAAAAATTCTCTGTAAAATCCATTGCAAACCAGCTGTTTCGTTCGGTAACAGGTGAATTAAAAGCAAATATCGGTACATTTGGAAGTCTTCTGACTATTGCATTAATAGCAGCATTGTTTACAAATTTGTCAATGGCATTCAAGAATAACCAGGTATCGGAAACAGGGTATTATGTTACTTATTTATTATTGTTCGGGCTTCTGATCAGTTCCTTCATCGTTGCATCCAAAATAGCGCAGACAACCATTGGATCATTACTGGACTTTATGAGAGCGCTGGTGCCGACCTATCTGATGTCGGTTGCCTTTTGTACCGGTACAACAACCTCTATGGTTTATTATGAAGCGGCACTGGCGCTGATAACCATAGTGGATTTTCTTATTTTGAAAGTAGTTATCCCGATGGTTAATTTCTATCTTGTTATCATGCTGGTTAATAATATGTCCAAGGAAGATTCTTTGTCAAAACTGGCGGGATTGTTTGCCACAGCAATTGATTGGCTGTTAAAGAGTCTACTGGCAGCTGTGATTGGTTTCAATACGATACAGGGACTTATTGTTCCGGTAGCAGACCAGGTGAAACGTTCCGTACTTTTAAAAGCATCAGAGGCTATTCCAGGGATTGGTGATGCATTGGGGGGAGTTACCGAAACTTTACTCGGAGCAGGGGTATTACTAAAAAATGCGATCGGAGTTGCCGGACTGATTGTCATAATTTCAATCTGCACGGTACCAATCATAAAGCTCCTTATGATAGCTGTCATCTTTAAAATTGGAAGTGCAGCGCTGCAGCCTATTTCAGATAAAAGATTTATTGAATGTATCAGTGCTTCTGCCAAATCAGCTTCCATGCTTTTGCAGACAGTTTTTGTCGGAGCGGTATTGTTTTTACTTTCAATTACAATCGTTGCGGTAACGACAGGAAAAGCAGTGTAGCTGATGGCCTTTGACAGGATGGATGGGAGGTATTTATGGAACAGGAAGTTTATAGCTGGATCAGAAATATCGTAATATACATGCTTATGAATACTGTGATCTTAAATTTACTGGGTAATAAAAGTTATAAAAAATACGTAAGCATTGTATCGGGTATGATACTTGTCATAATTGTGGTTTCACCTCTGATCAAGCTCTTAAAGCTCGAAGATAAATTAGATTATTATCTGGAGTTCAATGATTATTCCATAGAAACCTCGGATTTTAAGAATGAACTAAAGGTTATGGAGGCGAAACAGACGGATGAGATTTTTAGTGAATACGAGAAGCAAATCAAGGAACAGGTGGAACAACTGCTCCTGGAAGACCAGGTGAAGTTAAAAAACTGTAAGATAACGCTTGACCGGAATGCGAAAAGCAGTACCTATGGAAAAATGATAGGAATATCAATTACAGCAGCAGTAGAAAAAAACAAGGAGAAGGATACGAAAAAACGCCTTCGAATTGATGAAATAGATATTCAGAAGATAAGTGCTGAGGGAGGGGCTGGTAAGAAGCAGGAACCGATACCGTCACCGCTTGAAATTAGTATAAAAAATAAACTCTCGGACTTCTATAATATTGAGCAAAGTAATATTAATATTAGTATACAGGGAGGATAATTATTTTCTGAGGCAAATTTACGCAAAAATTCGCGATGTTTTGTCTGAATGGAGAATTAGCATGGAAAAGAAGAAAATTTCCCTGAAAGAAATAGGTCTGCCAAAACTGATTATGATTTTTGCCGCAGGGATTTTAATTATTTTATTATCAATCCCCGGCATCTTTAATTTTAAAACAACAGATAAAAAGAGTATACAGGACAATAAAATTAAGGTTATGAAAAATGATACGAATACGACAAGCTATGATGCGAATACCTATATAACAGAAATGGAAAATAAGCTTAAGAGTATTCTAAAAAAGGTATCCGGCATCGGAGATGTAGAGGTGATGATTACTTTAAAAGCATCTGAGGAACAGATCGCATTAAAGGATACTCCTACTACACAAAAAAGCTTAAATGAAATTGACGGGGAGGGCGGAAGCAGAAAAGAGAGCGATGTCACGCGGGAAGAGAGTACCATAGTGTATACCGACGAGAATGGCAAATCAGTGCCTTACATAGTAAAGAAAATTGAACCAGAGGTTGAAGGGGTCGTTGTGATTGCAGAAGGCGGAGATAATGCCCAGGTAAAAATGGACGTTACGGAAGCAGCAGAGGTATTATTTAATGTACCTGCGCATAAGATTAAAGTAATGAAGATGGAAAAAGGCAAAAATTAATTAGGAGGTTTCAAAATGAAGAATATATTCAAAAAAAATAGTATCATAATTACTGCACTGGCAATCATGATTGTAATCGCCGGGTATCTTAGTTTTACAAATAAAGATACCAAAGAAGATGCAAATACGGCTGCCGAAATGACAAGTGCGCAGACAAATGTTACAGATGAACTGGCATCCGATCAAAATGGAGTAGAGGTTGCCACGGATACCACAGGAACAACTACGGATACGACAAAGACAGATACAACAAAAGAAGATGCAACGACGGACGGTACAGTAACCGATACCACGAAGGATGACACAACAACGGATATCACAACGACAGATACAACCAATACTGATACCAAAGCTACAACAACCAAGGATAAAACAACGACAGACAAGTCAAATGGTGAACTTGGCAAGAATGATATTTCGGATGATGATGTTCTTGCGAATGCAAAAGATGTCAGTGATAACGGCGAGATTAATTTGAAAGACGGAACACCTGGCGAAGCAGTTCTTGCGAATACAGCAGATGGAAGTTATTTCGCTTCTACAAAACTTGACAGAGAACAGGTGAGAGCAAAAAATAAAGAAACCTATATGGACATTATCAATAGCCCTGATGTAAAAGAAGAAGATAAAAAAGCAGCAATTGACAGCATGATTAAACTTACAGATATTACCGAAAGAGAAAGCGCTGCAGAAATGTTACTGGAAGCAAAAGGCTTTGATGGAGTAGTTGTCTTTGTAGTTGACAATAAAGCTGATGTAGTAGTAAATGCGAAAAGCCTTAGTGATCAGCAGCTGGCAATCATAGAGCAAGTAGTAAAACAGAAAACAGATATTGCAGTTAATAATATTGAAATAACACCGGTTGTTGTATCTGAATAACGAATAAAGCGCAATAGCAGATTATTTCAGTACATAATATTATTTTGCATAACAACCTCCCGAACAGCTTACCATATAGGGTTTGGGAGGTTGAATTATACAATCTTTTATTCGATTTCTCAAATATGCTTGACTTCTTTTCAACCTTCTGTTAATTTTTTAATCGGGCATAGTATGTTTCGGTATGATTTTGATTATAATTAAATAACTTACAAAGTGCTGAAATATCAAATATCGATAGAATTGCTTTTTATAAATTTTATTTGATATGTCGGTTAATTATGGTATAATACTATATAACAATTTAGTATATGGTATTACCGGATAACAATAGGAACTTAGGAGGTAATCAGAGTGAACAAGGGACCGGAAGTCAGAAACACATATAAAATACATGATAATGGAAAAGTTGGAGAAGTGCAGATCGCAGATGAGGTAGTAGCGAGTATTGCCGGTTTGGCGGCTACAGAAGTAAAGGGTGTATCCGCAACCTTCGGAAATGTTACCAATGAAATCGCCGGCAAACTGGGTAAGAAAAATTTATCCAAAGGCGTTAAGGTTCTTGTAAGTCCGGATGCAGTCTCGGTTGATATGGCACTAACCTTAGATTACGGATATGGAATTCCTGAAACAGCAAAATTAGTGCAGGAAAAGGTGAAGTTGGCAATAGAGAATATGACCGGTTTACAGGTCAAGGAAGTTAACATCAGAATAGCGGGTGTTAATATCGTTAAACAGTAATTATTCCAAACAACCCTTAGACTATACCTAAGGGTTGTTTATTCGTGTGTAGGAGGAACCGCACAGTGACAAGAAGAGAACTAAGAGAACATATTTTCCTTATGTTATTTCGAAAAGATTTTCATGAGGAAAGCGAATTGAATGAACAAATGGAACTATATCTGGCAGAACTTGAGAAACCTTCCCTGGAGGAATATGCTTATCTGTCATCACGGTTTCATGCTATTATGGAACATTTGAATGAAATTGATCAGATACTTTCAGAAGCTGCCAGTGGATGGAAGTTAAGCCGTATGGGAAAAGTGGATCTGACAATACTTCGTCTGGCAGTATATGAGATGCGATATGATGACGATGTTCCGGTTAAAGTCGCGATTAATGAAGCGGTTGAGATGGCGAAGATTTTCGGACAGGATGAATCGCCTGGTTTTATCAATGGAGTATTGGCCAAGCTCGCTTAAGGGGTTGATTAGGCAGTACTGCCCTGATCCGCTGGTACATGTGGAATGGAGATAACGATGGGACAGGCTTATTCAGTCACAGAGATCAATCAATATATAAAGAATATGTTTATCAGAGACGGAATACTCTCCAGAATATATATTAAAGGAGAAGTCTCTAATTGCAAATACCATACCTCCGGGCATATTTATTTTACATTAAAAGATGCTCAGGGGCAATTGGCATGTGTTATGTTCGCAGGACAGAGAAGGGGATTGACATTCCGTCTTGAGGAGGGACAGTGTGTAATTGCTCTTGGAAGTATCAACGTATATGAGCGGGACGGAAAATATCAGCTCTATGCAAGTGAAATAGTTCTGGATGGACAGGGAATACTATATGAAAAGTTTGAAAGATTGAAAAGAAGCCTGGAGGAAGAAGGGCTATTTAACAGGGAACATAAAAAACCAATTCCTGCTTATCCGAAAAAGGTAGGTATTGTTACGGCTTCAACAGGAGCTGCAATACAGGATATTCTTAATATCTCAAAACGGAGAAATCCATACGTTCAGCTGATATTGTATCCGGCACTGGTTCAGGGAACGGGTTCTGCTCAGAGTGTGGCAAAAGGTATACAAAAACTTGACCGTATGGGCCTTGATACGATTATTGTCGGAAGAGGCGGTGGTTCTATTGAAGATTTGTGGGCATTTAATGAGGAGATAGTAGCCAGGGCAATATATACCTGCAATACGCCGGTGATTGCTGCAGTCGGTCATGAGACAGATATAACAATTGCCGATTTTGTTGCTGATCTGCGGGCACCAACACCCTCAGCAGCTGCAGAACTTGCAGTAAATGATTACAATGCCTATTGTAATACCATTCGGGATTATCATCGTAAGTTAAGAAGGGAATTACAGCAGAAAATAAGATTATACGAAAACCGTATCAAGGAGTATAGG
The DNA here is from genome assembly GCA_023418475.1 of Bacillota bacterium. Lineage (GTDB taxonomy): Bacteria > Bacillota > Clostridia > Lachnospirales > Lachnospiraceae > Mobilitalea. The sequence goes on along the minus strand of JAEZZO010000029.1, from coordinate 202,006 downwards.
CTTCGTTTGCTATATGTCAGTCCTGCCTTTCAGATCAGACAAAAACGGCAGTATTTATTGGATATGGAACAAAAGCTTCAGCTGCAGATGAATACAAAGGTTAAGGAGAAAAGGCATCAGCTGGACTTATACATAGCTAGATTGGAAGGATTGTCACCTTTATCGAAATTGAGCAGGGGCTATGCGCTGCTCGTTGGCGAGGACCAGCATCCGGTTCAAAGTATTGCAAAGGTAGTAAGGGGTGAACTGCTTACGATATCCTTACTGGATGGAGATATGAAAGCCAGAGTGGAAGAAATTCATGAGAAAAAACGTGGATAAATTGCAACTGCAGAATGAAAGTTGGTGTGAATTTTTTTACACAGCGATTTGTGTGCTGCATAAATCGCCAGACTTTAGAAAGGGTATGGTTATTAGTATGGCTGAAAAAGAATTAAAATTAGAAGAAGCATTTAACAGCTTAAATGAAGTAATTGAATCACTTGAAAAACCGGATGTCAGCCTGGAGGATTCCTTTTCTTTGTATCAGCAGGGAATGAAGCTTCTCAAAAGCTGCAATGACTCCATTGATAAGGTAGAGAAGGAATTAATTATATTAAGTGAAAATGGTGATGCGAATGAAATTTAAAGATGAACTTCAGCATAAGGTAATGCAAATTGAAAAAGTTCTGAAGAACTATCTGCCAAGGGAGGAAGGCTGTCAGAAGACGGTAATCGAAGCCATGAACTATAGTGTTATGGCTGGTGGAAAGCGGCTTAGGCCAATGCTAATGGCAGAGACTTTTTTATTATACGGCGGGCAGAATTTGGCTGTATTAGAACCCTTTATGGCATCTATTGAAATGATACACACGTATTCGCTTGTACATGATGATCTCCCGGCTATGGATAATGATGAATATCGCAGAGGAAGAAAAACCACACATGTGGTATATGGGGAAGCAATGGGAATTCTGGCTGGAGACGGTTTGCTTAATTATGCATTCGAAACGGCACTTAAGGCATTTGATGTGGCAGCAGACCTGGAGAAAGACATCAGGCTTATTGCTTATTGCCAAATAGCAAAGGCGATGCAAATCCTGTCGGCAAAGGCCGGTATATTCGGAATGATCGGTGGACAGGTAATTGACATGGAGGAAGAGGAAGATAATATCAGCAGAGAACGTCTCGATTTGATGTATCAGTTAAAAACCTCTGCTTTGATTGAGGCGGCTATGATGATTGGCGCAGTTTTGGCCGGAGCGGAGCAGAAAGAGGTTGGAGAGGTAGAACAAATTGCCGGAGCAATAGGCCTTGCGTTTCAGATTAGAGACGATATCCTGGATGTTACCAGCTCTGCAGAGGTCCTTGGAAAACCGATACACAGTGATGAGAAGAATGAGAAGACTACTTATGTTACCATAATGGATTTAGAAAGTGCAAAGCAGCAGGTAGAAATGATCTCAAGTCAGGCGCTGGAAGGCTATCGCAAGCTCAAACGGAAAAATGAATTTCTGGAAGAGTTAATTAAAATGCTGATTAACAGGGAAAAATAAATTCCGACCTATGAATTAAAGTGAGGTGTATGGATTGTCTAAGCTATTGGACAGTATCGATAATGAAAATGATATCAAGAAAATAAAACCACAGGACTATGAACAGCTGGCGAAGGAAATACGTAATTTTTTGATTGAGAATATAAGTAAAACCGGCGGGCATCTTGCTTCCAGCCTGGGAGTCGTTGAACTAACGATGGCGCTTCATTTATTTCTTGCTTTTCCGCAGGATAAACTGGTATGGGATGTGGGGCATCAGGCATATACTCATAAGCTGTTAACAGGCAGAAAGAATTTGTTTTGCACCTTACGGCAAATGGATGGTCTGAGCGGGTTTCCGAAACGGGAAGAAAGTAACTGTGATTCCTTTGATACCGGACACAGTTCTACTGCTGTATCAGCAGCACTTGGTTTGGTGAAAGCAAGAGATTTGAGTGGAGAGACGAATAAAGTAGTTGCAGTTCTTGGCGACGGGGCACTGACCGGGGGAATGGCTTTTGAAGCCTTCAATAATGCAGGACGACTGAAATCCAATATGATTATTGTGCTAAACGATAACAATATGTCTATTTCAGAAAATGTCGGGGGATTGGCAAATTATCTGGCAAAGCTTCGAACCAGTTCTAAATATACAGGTTTTAAAGAGAATATGGAAAATACGTTAAATCAAATGCCCGGAATTGGAAAAACGATCGTTGACAGATTGAAACGTTCGAAGGATGCAATCAAATATTTTATGCTTCCGAGTATGTTTTTTGAAGATATGGGTCTTACCTATATCGGACCCATCGATGGACATGACATAGATCTTATGACGGAAGCCTTTGAGATGGCATCCCGTGCAAAGAAGGCAGTAGTAGTTCATGTTCTGACGAAGAAGGGTAAGGGCTATCATCTCGCAGAAAAATATCCAAGCCGATATCATAGTATAGATCCCTTTGATATTGCGAGCGGCGAGCCAATCCGTAAGGATAAGACACATTCTTATACGAAAGTATTTTCCGATGCAATGGTACGGGCCGGATCAGTTGATGATAAAGTAGTTGCGATAACAGCTGCAATGCCTTATGGAACAGGCTTGTCAGCGTTTAAAAAGCAGTTTCCGGAACGTTTCTTCGATGTGGGAATAGCGGAGGAGCATGCTGTTACCTTTGCAGCGGGACTTGCAATCGGCGGTTACAAGCCGGTGGTAGCAATCTATTCTACATTCTTACAAAGAGCTTATGATCAGATCTTACATGACGTCTGCATTAATAATCTTCCGGTCATATTTGCAATCGATCGGGCTGGAATTTCCGGAAGAGACGGGAAAACACATCAGGGTACTTTTGATCTATCCTTCCTTTCTCATATACCGAATTTGACAGTCATGGCACCGAAGAATGGTACTGAGCTGGAACAAATGCTGGAGTATGCGTTAGGGTGCAAGGGGCCCGTAGCCATCCGCTATCCGAAGGGAGAGGCTTACTCTGCACTTAAGGAATGTAATACACCGATTGAACAGGGAAAAGCAGAGGTTTTATCAGAGGGATCGGAAGTGGCAATCCTGGCGGTGGGTAGCATGGTGAAGACCGCAAAAGAGGTGGCAGATGCCTTTCTTTCGGAGGGAAGAAATATAACACTGGTGAATGTTCGATTTATTTCTCCGATAGATAAGGATATATTGGAACAGCTAACGAAAAATCACCGGTTGTTTGTAACTCTGGAGGAAAATGTAAGAAGCGGCGGTTATGGGCAAAAGGTGGCGGATTATCTGTTTGAAGCCGGAAAGCAGGGAATTGTACTTCAAAATATGGCGCTTCCGGACGTCTTTATCGAGCACGGCGGAGTGGATGAACTCCAGAAAAAATTCGGATTGGATGCACAAAGTATCATAGAGAAGATTAAAAAGATGGTGTAAACTGTAATGCATTCGGTTCGAACGGAAGGAAATTAGTTTAGAAATGAATATCAGAACAGCTACAATAGATGATTTGGCAGCTATTACAGCGGTGGAAGCAATGTGTTTTCCTCCGGCTGAGGCAGCTGGAGAAGATGAGTTTGAGAAGAGGCTTCGGATTTATCCGGAGCACTTCTGGCTTTTGGAAGAAAACGGAGTATTGATCAGCTTCATCGATGGTATGGTGACAAATGAAACATCCATTCGGGATGAAATGTTTGAAAATGCACAGCTGCATGATGAACTGGGAGAATGGCAGACGATATTCGGAGTGAATACTATTCCAAAATACCGAAGGAAGGGCTGTGCTGCAAGATTAATGGAACAGGTAATAGCTGATGCCAGGGCACAGGGAAGGAAAGGCTGTATTTTAACCTGTAAAGATAAATTGCTCCATTATTACGAGAAATTTGGATATAAAAAGGAAGGTTTATCAAAGTCCATCCACGGCGGTGCAGTCTGGTATGACATGAAGCTCCAATTTTAAAAAAGAGCAGGCTTTAAAATGTATGGCAAAGGAAGGGTAAAGATTGAAAGAACGATTAGATGTTTTATTAGTAAATAGGAATCTGGCACCCTCAAGAGAGAAGGCGAAGGCTGTCATTATGTCCGGAAATGTATTTGTGGACGGACAGAGAGAGGATAAGGCAGGAAGTACTTTTCCAGAGAATGTGAAAATAGAAGTAAAGGAAAATCCGCTGAAATATGTAAGCCGCGGAGGCCTAAAACTGGAGAAGGCCATGGCGCAATTTCCAATCACCTTAACCGGTAAGGTCTGTATGGATGTGGGTTCCTCCACCGGCGGATTTACAGATTGTATGCTGCAAAGTGGCGCCCTTAAGGTTTATTCGGTGGATGTCGGAACAAATCAGCTGGCCTGGAAGCTAAGGCAGGATGAGCGGGTCGTTTCAATGGAAAAGACGAATATAAGATATCTGATGCCGGATCAGATAGGGGACAGAATTGCATTTGCGTCAATCGATGTATCATTTATCTCCTTAACGAAAGTATTGCAGCCGGTCAGAGAGCTTCTTACTGACGGCGGGGAGATCGTCAGTCTGATTAAACCGCAGTTTGAAGCCGGCAGAGAGAAGGTTGGTAAGAAGGGTGTGGTCCGGGATAGAAAGGTTCACGAAGAGGTTATAGAGCATGTTATTTCTTACGCCGCAGGTATTGGATTTGATTGTCTTGATTTAAGTTATTCTCCAATAAAAGGACCCGAAGGTAATATTGAATATTTATTATATCTGAAAAAGAAAGAGACAGATACTACTGTTTTGGAATGTTCTGCCGGAATCACAATTGCTTCAGAAAAAATATTGAAGATAGTCGAAGAATCCCACAACCTACTTTCCGAAGGTTAATAATACATTGCTTTTCATAGAGTATCAAAGATTTCTTTCTAGTGTTATCAATATCCTGAGAATTTCGTATAATTATTCTAAACATTTGTAAAATTATAAATAAAAAGTCGTTAGTGGCTTGAAATTAAAGAAAGTCTATGATAAACTTTTTGTATATTTTAGTAAAGTAGTTGAGGAGAGTAGCAATCAGAATGGATCATTTTTTAATTATTACAAATAAAGAAAAAGATATTGATATGAGGATAACCAATAAGATTGCTGCTTATATAGAAAAGTCGGGTAAGAAAGCCACTTTGTCAGGTGTTTCTACCGCAGCGGAGGATAAAACTCCAAGGGATATTCCGGAGGATACGGACTGTGCGATTGTTCTTGGCGGAGATGGTACGATTATACAGACGGCCAATGATTTAATGCGGCATAATATTCCAATTCTTGGTGTCAATCTTGGAACGCTTGGTTTTCTGGCAGAGATTGAAAAACATCATGTGGAACAGGCACTGGAGCGCCTTTTTCAGGATGATTACAGGATTGAGAATAGATTAATGATAGAAGGACAGATCCTTTATAATGATATTGTTCCAAATCGATCAAAAATAGCAATGGGCTATTCGTTGAATGATATCGTTATAGCGCGAAAAGGTTTTTCAAGAATAATTAATCTTGGTATCTATGTGAATGACGAATTAGTGGATCATTTTCTGGGGGACGGAGTAATTATTTCGACACCGACGGGTTCTACTGCTTATAATCTGTCAGCAGGCGGACCGATTATCTTCCCGGAAGCTGATGTTATGGTAATTACGCCAATCTGTCCTCACTCTCTTACCCCCAGAAGTGTTGTGGTATCTGCGCAGGATATCATTAAGGTGGTGGTTGGTAAGAGCAAGAAGACGCAGGAGGCTGAGGCAATCATAACCTTTGATGGGAATAAGGGAATTGACCTTAGTACGAATGATACCATATTCATTAATAAGGCGGTTTATAATACACAACTTGTAAAGCTTAACCGTACCGGGATTTACGAGATTTTGCGGTCAAAGTTAGGCAATAACGGAGATTGAGTAAATTATCATTACAAAGGATTATTGCTAAAGTCTTGTCAAAGAAAGGTATGGGAGAAAAAGATGAAAATAAGCAGGCAAAGTAAAATAATTGAATTAATTACCAAATATGATATTGAAACCCAGGAAGATCTGGCAGACAGATTAATGAAAGATGGGTATAATGTGACGCAGGCAACAGTGTCCAGAGATATTAGAGAGTTAAAATTAACAAAGGTTGCACTTGACGGTGGAAGACAAAAATACATTATACTTCAAAAAACAGAATCCGGAATGAGTGAAAAGTATGCGCGTGTATTAAAAGACGGATTTGTATCCATGGATATGGCACAGAACATTCTGGTAATTAAGACAGTATCAGGAATGGCTATGGCTGTAGCCGCAGCGCTTGATTCAATACAGATCAGTAGTATTGTTGGCTGTATTGCGGGAGATGATACAATTATGTGTGCGATTCGCTCTGTGGAAGATACCGTAGCTGTGATGGAAAGACTGAGTAAAATTATTAATGCAGAATGATTCTTAGGCCTGTTACATTATTCCACTTGATAACTTTTCGAACAGATACAAAAATCTTCTTGCCGAACCTGTAAAACGGTGATAAAATATTTAAGGTTATTTATCAGACATATAGTGTTGAAGAGTGATAAGGAGAATTGAAATGTCAGGACATTCAAAATTCGCGAACATAAAGCATAAAAAAGAAAGAAATGATGCCAGTAAAGGCAAAATATTTACTAAATTAGGCCGTGAAATTGCGGTAGCCGTAAAAGAAGGCGGGTCAGATCCGAATGCCAACAGCAAACTGAAGGATGTTGTTGCAAAAGCAAAAGCCAATAATATGCCGAATGATACGATAGACAGAAGTATTAAGAAAGCAGCCGGAGATGCTAATGCGGTCAATTATGAGACAGTAACCTATGAGGGTTACGGACCAAGCGGTATTGCAATTATAGTAGAAGCGCTTACTGACAATAAAAACAGAACTGCTGCAAATGTAAGAAATGCATTTACCAAAGGAAGCGGAAATGTTGGATCACAGGGCTGTGTATCCTATATGTTTGACAGAAAGGGACAGATTGTAATCGATAAAGAAGAATGCGATAAAAAGGCGGATGACCTTATGATGATTGTACTGGAAGCCGGAGCAGAGGATTTTTCAGAGGAAGAGGACAGTTTTGAGATACTAACCGATCCGGATGATTTCAGCTCAGTCAGAGAAAATCTCGAGAAGGCCGGAATTGTGATGGCTTCCGCAGATGTTTCCATGATACCTCAGACCTGGAACGAACTTAAAAGTGAGCAGGATATTAAGAACATGCAGAGAATACTTGACTTACTCGATGAGGACGATGATGTACAGGAAGTATGGCACAACTGGGATGAGTAAGTCGGAACAGTAGGAATGCAGTAGAATCGAATATACATCTATCCCCCCGGTATATCATAATTGACAGATATGCTGGAGGGATATTTTTTATGTATATGGAGAAAACTTTAAAAGGAGAGTATAAGATGTCAATTTGGAAGAACTCAGATGGTAGGGATAATAACAGCAAAGGTAATAATCATTCTATATCTTCCATTGGGATAATAGAAGGTACTTTTAGTCCGAAAAGAGATCCATTACTTGAAGAAAAGTATTGTAATTGGATAGAAGAAAATGCAAATAAAATTCAACCATGTACTCATTCGATGGAAGAAACAGAACAGTATTTCTTGCAGCAGTGCGAGGCAATATCTATGGATAAAGATGATAAACGAATGAAAAGCTACCAGTATTCAATTGTTATGAATTATAAGCTTCAAGAAAGGCTATCAGAGTTTCCTGATAATATGAATAATGAGGCAATCGAAAAATGGAATTCGTTAAATAGTGATATGCGAAGGAAAATAAGGAATACTTTACCTGAACATTATGGAATAAAAATTTCAGGGTACTATTTGCCGCATACAGAACGCAATTTATACTTATACGAGGAATTCAGAAGTGAAATAGAAAAAATTACAAAGGATAATGAAGACTTAATGAAACATACCTATTGTAATGATATGTGCCTATACTTTGAGAGAACCACCGGAGATATTCAATGTAGTAATGGCGGGCGAAGCTTAATGAATAGATTGTATGTTTTCCGGGGAGTAAGCGAAGAAGATATCAAACTAAGAAATGTACGTTTTCAAAAATATCTTTCATCTATGAGAGAATTAGGGAATATATGCAGTCATATTCAATTCAATGATTAAATCTGACTTTTGGTACTCGAATCTAGTGAATTAAACTGTGGGGTGAATGAGTTCTATTCGGAAATATTGCGTAGCAATCATTCCATTTATAGAATACAATGAATAAAACGCACATTACGGTGAAGGATATGGGATACTATATTACTGTGAAGGATACTATTAAAATATACGTGGAAGATCTTAATCCAATGGGGAAAAATACTATTTTATTTTTGCATGGCTGGCCCGGCAACCACAATCTGTTTGAATACCAGTTTGATATACTGCCGAAATGGGGGTTCCGATGTATTGGAATTGATACCCGTGGTTTTGGTAATTCTGATAAACCGTTTAACGGATATGATTATGACACCCTGGCGGATGATGTTAGAGGTGTAGTGGATGCATTGGATCTGCACGATTTTATTCTGGCGGGACATTCTACTGGCGGTGCGATTGCAATAAGATATATGGGGCGCTATAATGGATATGGGGTATCGAAGCTTGCACTCTTTGCAGCCGCGGCTCCAAGCTTAATTAAACGGCGTAATTTCCCATACGGATTGGAGAAAGAGACGGTAGAACAGTTGATTAAAGAAACTTATAGTGACCGCCCTCAAATGCTCCAGAACTTTGGCAATACATTTTTCTTTCAACATATTACAGAGAGCTTTGCTGATTGGTTCTTCCAATTAGGTTTACAGGCAGCGGGATGGGCAACGGCGGCTGTATCAGAAACTTGGATCAGAGAAGTGTTATTCACAGATTTGGATGCTATTCGGGTACCAACCTTGATAATTCATGGAATTCATGATAAAGTAGTTCCTTATCAGCTGGGAGAGGTACAGCATCAGATGATTAAAAACTCTGTATTGGTTCCGTTTCAGTTTTCAGGGCATGCTGCTTTCTACGACCAAAAGGATGAATTTAATGAGCTATTAGCCAAATTTGCGAATGGTGAAAATTAAGGAATTATTTTTATCATTCTGAGGAATATATTATTCTTGTAACAAGAAAATGCACAACTTCTATCAAGAACAATCATTCTGACTTTGATAAAATATAGTTATAAGGAGTGGATAAATTGTCGGCTAAAACGATTGAAAATATGATAGACTGGGTGGAAACTAATCTGAAGAATGACCCGTCACTGGAGAAGCTGTCTGATTACGTCGGATATTCCTCTTTTTATTGTTCAGTGAAATTCCATGAAGCAGTAGGGGTTTCCTTCAAGGAATATATAATAAGCCGGAAGCTTACCCTGGCCGCTGCAGAATTACGAGAAACCAATCATAAAGTAATTGATATTGCGATTAAATTCGGCTTTTCCTCGAATGAAGCGTTCACAAGAGCGTTCCATAAAAGGTATGGTTATTCTCCGAGTCAATATCGTAAAAAGCTGCCGCAATTTCCGCTGTATGATAAAATAATCCTGTTATCTGCTACGTCTTAATTAATGATTTGGGCTTTCAGCCAAATATTCTTGCAGAAATAGTTCAAATAGTTTCTTACTATGGGCATTATAACAGGTACAGGAATGGAGAACATTATGTATCATAAGTTGGAAAGAAATGATTTGTGCTGGTGTAAAAGCGGAAAGAAATATAAAATATGCCATTATGACCAGGATGAGAAAATCAGGCAATATAAAAAACAGGGATGCATTGTCCCAGGCAGAAGACTTATCAAAACAGCAGCACAGATAGATGGCATCAGGGAAAGCGGTAAAGTCAATATCGAAGTACTTAATTACGTACAACAGCATATACAGAGCGGTATGAGTACGGGTGAGATTGACAGGCTGGTTCATAATAAAACCAAAGAACTTGGTGGAATACCGGCAACCCTGGGATATGAGGGATTCCCCAAAAGTGTATGTACATCAATCAACCAGGAAGTATGCCACGGAATTCCCTCAGACAAAGTTATATTACAAGACGGTGATATCATTAATGTTGATGCAACAACCATATTGAATGGTTACTATGCTGATGCATCAAGAATGTTCTGCCTTGGTAAGGTAAGTGATGAACGTAAAAGACTGGTTGATATAACAAAAGAAGCGATTCATATTGGACTTAAAGAAACGAAGCCATGGAATTTTCTGGGTGATATTGGCCAGGCGATTAACGATTTTGCTAATTTAAATGGATATAAAGTTGTGGAAGAAATTGGCGGACATGGGGTAGGAAATGAATTTCATGAAGAACCCTTTGTTAGTTATGTATCAAAAAAAGGGACTGAAATGTTGTTGGTTCCCGGTATGGTATTTACAATTGAACCAATGATAAATGCCGGAAAGGCAGAAGTAGTGATGGATCAGGAGAATGGCTGGACCATTCGTACGAGGGATGGTAAAGATTCAGCACAGTGGGAAGTTACAGTATTAATCACAGAGGATGGATATGAAATACTTGCATATTAAGAGAAAATGATCCCGTTCTGGAGTTCGAATAGAAAGACGGAATAATTTCATAAAACTATGAAATGTCGTTTTAAGGATAAGACACCTGCTTATACTGCATTTTATAATTAACCTGACAAAAGCCTGATACAGGTTATGAGGATGAATATGAGTGCATACTCACTTCATATTCATTCAGATAACCTGAATTAGGCTTTTAATGACTGAAACATTTTATTGTTTTATTTTAAATCCAGATTAAAACAGATCTTCTAATTTTGTCTTATACACTTCATAATCCCATCGGGTTTCTTCGGACAGTTTATTATATTCGTCTTCTACATCTCTTAACGTATATTCATCTCTCAGTCTTGACTGCATTTGAGAATGATAACCGGAGCGAACAGCACGGGTGTATCTTTCAAGACAAGTACTTTCCAGATAATCCAAATCGCCAAAGCAGATTTCCTCATATTGTTTTTTCATAAAGTCTAACAGTTCAGCATCTGATAATTCATCTTGTGATTCGTTCTTAAACAGATAGAATATCTCTTGTAACCGGGTTAAGGTATCTGCATAAGTGTCCTGATTTATAAATTGTGAATCGTAAAACTGATTAATGATTTTGGCCAGAACACCTTCTCCAAATTCTATTCTACCGTTTTCACTCAATGAATTTTTGCGGGCGGTAACAAGATGGTTGGCTTCTGCCTGGGATAGAATCAAATTGTGCTTTTGCGTTATCTTATTGCATTCCAGTACCCTTTCTACTTCTTGTTTTTGCTGTTTCATTAATATTAAATCAAAAATGGGATCCATACAATCGCATCCTCCTCTGTGTGTAATTGAAAAACAATATTGCTATATCACTTTTGTAAAAATGTTTTCGAGTGAATATAATCAACATTTTATAAGTCTCGCAATCACAGAATTAAACACCCAATAAAGTAACTGTAATTCAGTATTGTACTGCTTCCTTATTTTTTTACAAGACTGGTAAATATTTTTGAGTCATGATATAATATAAGTATAGAACAGATCACTTCAAAACTTCATCATCGATGTATTATTCCTGCATGCCTGTCTTCCTAAATATCTGAAGAATGAAATCTCAAAATAATTTTGGCATTTGCCTATTACTATTTGATAAGAGTTATTGCCGTTACCTTATGATAAAATCCTTCATTTACCGCTAAAATTGCTTAACTTAAATAGTGCTTATCTGTTAATCATAGCATATATTCCCTTTTATAGGATTTTTTTTGCATTGATAATAATTTTCTGATTTTTTATAATAATAAAGAAATAATAATCGGCAGGTTTTATATACCTGCTTCATTTATTGTAGGTGATTGTGAAATGTAATGTGAAGCAAATTGCAATTACCTGTAGTTAATATTGGTAATTGTGGAACACAAGAATTATATTAATTGTATGCACATAAAGTATATGTTCCGGAGCGGAAGTTATGCGGAGGGAGCGTTGGAGCGGACGAACAAATTCTCTCTGTGTAAGCAATTTAAATAATGATATGATTTTACAATTGCCCAACCTGTTGTTAATAGGAAAGGAGAAAATAATGAAGAGGATAGGGTTGCTATTACTGGCATGTATCATGTGTTTAGGTTTCATGCCAAAAACAGCAATGGCTGCAGTAAGTACATACTCAGAGCAGGATTTTGCTAATTATTTAAAGGAAGCAAGCAGTACAAGAGGATTTGATGTAACAAAAGATGATATCAATGACGTTCTTTCCTCGTATGAAAAATCTACGGAAGACTTTACTGCCTTGGAGGATCTGAAAGGATTTTTAGGTGAGGTTATCAAATCAAATTTAAGTAATATAGAGGATCTCTATACAAAATATAATTTAGATCAGGATACACTACCCGCACTTCTGAATGAATATGGTGATGATCTGAATGATTATGTATATGTGGATGAGCTTGACACAGCACTTGGCTTTTATACGGAAAGCAGTAAATCGGCTTTCTCCGGAATTGATAAAGCAACGGTTATGAGTATTCTTAGCCAATTTGATTTGTCAGAGCAGGAAGTTACAAAGTTGAAGGATTATTTTGTACCCATGTCAGATTATCTTAACAGTGCAGAAGTGGAAGCTCAGATGCAAACGTTGCAGACAAAAACGCTGGCTATTCTGGAAAAATTAAAACAAGAGAGAGAAGCAAATAAGAATTTCAAGCCAAGTGATGAGGAGCGAAAAGAGCTGGCATCCTATTATAGTGAGTTGTTATCTAACTTAAAAATAAATATGAAGTTAAGTCTCGTAAAAGGAGGCAGCAGTACACCTCTTTCTCTTGAGGAAGCAATGTGGCTGGAGGAATTAGAGGACAATGACATAAAGATAGAAGTATATGGTTCGAATTCAGAACTCCTGGCTGATTTTGTGATAACCAGTGATTTTATTAAGTCACTGCAGGATAAAATCATGGAAAATGGCGGGAATTTGGTTGATAAGACGGATGTGAAAACAGTAAAAGGTGGAAAACTTCCTAAAACAGCGACGAATAGTGTATCCTATGTATTATTCGGATTCGTTCTCTTCGCTGCCGGAACTATTTTATACCGCAAGGTTAGGACTGATAAAGTTGAAATTTTCGAGGCATAATAACAGATATCGTGTCAAAAGGATGGGAATTCAGATAGTCGCCATTGCTGTCATAGTGACTGGAATTGGCATAATGGCGGTTAGTTCAATAAAGTATGCGAAAGGTTTTTTGGCATATCGGCAGGATTCTACAGGGATAATCCATGAGGAAAAACCGGATATCACCGGGTCTAACAGGAAACCGTCAATTTCTCCAGAGCCTTCCGCTACGGTCAAAGAGCAGGTGTTATATCCCGAGCGTCCGAAGCAGGGAGAGAAAATAGGCAAACTGTATATTCCTAAGCTAAAAGCTTCCATTCCTATTTATCACGGAACAGGGGAGGATGAGCTTGAGAAGGGAGTTGGTCATTATGCAGACAGTGTACTTCCTGGTGAAAAGGATAACTGCGTTCTCTCAGGTCATCGGGATACAGTATTTCGAAAGCTTGGGGAGATAGGAGTGGGAGATCAGTTGATTGTTACCACTTCTGCCGGAGAATTTGAGTATGAGGTCAGTAAGGTACGGATTGTTGATAAGGATGACGAAACAGTAATCGTACCAAAGCCGAAAGCAACACTGACTGTCAGTACCTGTTATCCCTTTCACTATATCGGAGCTGCACCGCAGCGGTATGTACTGGTTGCTTTCCTGAAATCGAAAACTTTGAAATAAAAATAATATGAAATTTAAAACTAAATTAATAAGATTAAGTAAAAATGGCACAATATAATTATTGTGCTGTTTTTTTTATTTCATAGAAAAGATCATCCTATGAATAAAACCCTCCGGGGGATGCGCAGCTTCGCACGTGGAACAAAGGTTGTACATTTTAAGGATTATGATTGCGAGCGTGTACGAAGCATATTTTTGTTCTTTTCGCTGGAAATAAAAACAAACGATAGGATAAGGGTTGCAATTTTAAGAAGACTTTAATAATGAATAAGGAGGAGTTAAAATTGCTGATCATATTGGAAAGCGTCTATTTTACTATAAATATGCCGATCGAAATAGTAATACTCCTAAGCGTAATAGCTTTGATCTGGGGAATCCTGCTTTTCTTGTATTACCGATTCAGTCATTTCCGAAGCAGGATCTACTTCAATCTGGATACAACGGATAATACAGAGGGGCAGCAAACCAGGGATTTTGAACAACAGATGCAGGAGCTTGCGCGTAAACATAAGCATGTCAAGTCCATGCGGTATAATTTTGTCCTGGAGGATTATAACCAGATAGCATATAAGAAATTAAATAAAATTCGTAATAACATCTCTGAAATTTCAACAGATTTGATTGCCCTGATACCGGCAGCAAGATGGCTGTTTGATAATTTTCAGATGATGTACCGGGAGATCAAGAAGGTGAGAACCTCCGGTACAAGCTACGAGATATTGCCAATACTTAAGACGAAGGAATTCCGTGGATTTCCAAGAATCTATATTATCGCAAAGAAGATGGTTGCGCTTTCCGGTGGTCATCTGGAAGAAGACAATATTACAGCAATGCTGAATGCTTATCAGAAGGAGATTCCCTTAACAGATAAAGAACTGTGGGTGCTTCCGGAAATGCTGGGTTTTGCTCTTTTGGAGAACATCATTGAAGTTGCGGAGGATATTATCCATATCATAAACCTGAAATCCAAGGCAGATAAATATGTTAAGGATATGTTGGAAACCGACCGGAATACGGCAGATATTAATGTTTTCTTAAAAGAAACAGATATGGATTGCAGGAGTAATTTCTCCTTTCATGCACATGTTATCTATATTTTGAAAAATATGTCCTACGATGATGCATCCATCCAAAAATATATTGACTATCATTTTGAGTTATGTAATAAGCAACTGAAGCCTGCCAATTTATACCGGGAGGAAGGAAAAATTGAGTCCTTTCTGGAAGCAAAAATCCGTGCCCTGATAGTAAGTCTCAGGGAAGTGAATGAATTGGATGTGGAAGGACTTTATGAAAAAACCTCCTATCTAGAACAAGTTTTATCGAAGGACCCGGATGGTATCTACCCTAAAATGGATGCTGAAAGTAAAGGAATGTACCGTACGGTAATTGTAAAACTGGCACAGGATTACAGACTTCCGCAGAAGAAGGTAGTAGATGCATGCCTGGAACTGGCTGCAGGCGGCAGAGAGGATTTATACTGTTCGCATCATGTAGGAACATATCTGTTAGGAAAAGGCTATCCGCTTTTAAAAGCAAAAATACTCAATAAGCCAATTGCAGGAAAGATAAAAAAAGAACGTAACAGAAAAGGTTTCTATTATTTCTGTACCTGTTTTTTGCTTCTTGCAGGCTTGTATTTTCTATTTGATCTGCTGATGAAACGACCTGGTGCAATGAGCGGAATGTACCGTTTTATTCTTATGGATATACTGGTATTCCCCCTCTTCATGGGAATATCACTGGAAGTTACTAATTTTATTTTTACCAGAAGAATCAAGGTAAAGAAAATTCCTTCGCTAAACTACCTTGCTGCCATTCCGGATATAGCCAGAACCTTTGTTGTTATGCCGGTGATTGTATCCTCCAAGGAGCAGGCACTGGAATATTTTGAAAGATTACAGAAACATTACCTGGCCAACAGGCAAGTAAATCTCTATTATGCATTATTAATAGACTATAAGGATTCTCCGGATGAATTCGGCCCGGAGGACGAAGTAATAGAGAGTTCTTTAGTAAACAAATTAAAGGAGTTAAATGAACTTTATCCTTCCAAATATGCAAAATTCTCGCTTTTTATTAGATATCGTAAGTGGAATAAATCAGAGAACTGTTATATGGGATGGGAGAGAAAGAGAGGAAAGCTGGAAGAATTCAACCAGCTGCTCAACAGCACGCCGAAGGAGGAAACCAGCTTTTCACTGGTATTATGTGAGGAAGAACTGTTACATTCTTTTCGGTATGTCATTACACTGGATGCAGATACAAATCTTATCAGAGAAAATGCCGCTAAGCTTGTCGGACTTATAGATCATCCGCTTAACCAGCCTGTCTTGGATGAAGAAGGCAAGAAGGTGAAGGAGGGTTATGTTATTATTCAGCCCTCTGTCAGAAATCACATTGTTGATAAGAAAGGCAGCCGTTTTGCTGAAATCTTCGGAGGTCAATCCGGACTGGCACATTACAGCGCTGTTATCTCGGATATTTACCAGGATATATTTAATGAAGGCATCTATACCGGCAAGGGTATTTATGATGTAAAGGCTTTTCATACGCTTCTTAATCATGTCATACCCGAAAATCAGGTATTAAGTCATGATCTGTTGGAAAGCTGCTATGCCAAAACGGCATTCTCCAGTACAGCGAAGATCATGGACAGCTTTCCCTCCAGTGTTATATCCTACGCGAAGAGAGAACATCGCTGGATCAGAGGTGACTGGCAGCTGTTACCCTGGCTTTTTACCAGTAAGCTGGTGAATGGAAGACCATTTTGTGCCTTATCCAGATGGAAAATATTCGATAATCTAAGACGCAGTATGCTGCCTCTTTGTAAAACATTATTGATTTTGCTGAACTTTATATTAATGCCGAAAGCATTTTATCTGTGGATACCGTTTGTTCTATTTAATGATCTGTTTAACATTGCGATATTTTTAATTGCAATTCTGACACAGAAGCTGTTCCGTTCTAAATTAGTTCTGGTTTATAGAAGCTTTCGGAAGGAATTAAAGATTATGCTGAAAAGAGCAGGTATTGAGCTGGCACTGACTCCGTACAGAGCTTATCTTGCAACGGATGCAATGTTTCGGACACTCTACCGCCTTGTGATCAGCAGGAAGAACCTGCTCCGGTGGAATACAGCAGAAAGTGTGGATGCTTCGGTGCAAAATACCCGAAAGGGATATTTCCTCACTATGTGGAGTTCCCTGATACCTGCCGTCGTATTGACGGCTATGCTATTCTTTGTAAGCTCTAATCTGGTTGGATATATTATTAATATAATTATTAGCCTTACCTGGCTGTTAGCATTTTATCTGGCCTTCGTAATCAGTCAGCCAAAGGAAAAGGATAGTCAGCTACAAAATCCGCAGGAGCGGGAGCTGCTTTTAGAGACGGCTCGAAGGACCTGGCAATTCTTTAAGAATTTTTCCACGAAGGAAAATAACTGGCTGTGTCCGGATAATTATCAGCTGGCCATTGTTGAAAAAATCAGCGATAAAACATCACCGACCAATATCGGATTACAATTTCTTGCAATACTGACTGCTCGTGACTTCGGGTTTGAAACCTTGAGTGAGACCATTAGCAGTGCAGAAAATTTAATGGATACAGTACAAAAAATGATGAAATGGAAGGGTCATCTTTATAACTGGTATCAGATCAAAACACTGGAGGTTTTAAACCCGGCATATATATCTACCGTGGACAGCGGAAATTATTTGGGGCATCTGATAGCTTTTAAAAACGGACTTCTGGAGCAGATTAACAGTCCGATTTTTCCTGCTAGTCTTCTATCGGAGCTTAGAGTAACTCTATTGCAGATTGATTATCCGAAGCTGTTAAAGAGAGAGTACAGTACAATAGGAGCACTTATTGAAGATATTACAGATATTTGGGAGGAACTTGACTGCCGTGAGTCAAATGCGGAACAAAAACAGTGCCGGTGCCAGGAGCTTCTTCATAACATTGACAGGATAGTAAAGGAAGCAGCAGATTTTAAATTAAAGGAATATAATTTTGCGAGTTGTCCAACCCTGAAAGAACTGGCGGGGAAAGAGAATAAAAATGCAGTTGCTATGATTGGCAGAATTAAGACGATTAGTGCCAGAATTGACAGCATTATTACAAATGCAGATTTTAATTTCCTATTTGATCATAAGAGGATGCTATTTCACATCGGCTATCATGTAGCTTCGGATACACTGGATTCAGGCTGTTATGATCTGATGGCTTCAGAATCCTCACTCACCAGCTTTTTGGCAATTGCCAAAGGCGATATTCCGCTTCGTCACTGGCAGAAGCTTGGCAGACCGCTTACCATGATCAAAGGTATCCCATGTTTTGTATCCTGGAGCGGAACAATGTTTGAATATCTGATGCCTAATCTGGTTCTTAGGGAGTATGAGGATTCAGTTTATGCGGAGACCTCGAGAGCGGCAGTACTACAACAGATAGAATATGCGAAGGAAGCGGAAATTCCCTGGGGTATTTCTGAATCGCAATATTATCGTTTTGATTTAAATTCCAACTATCAATATAAGGCATTTGGTGTGCCGAAACTCAGATTACAGCCGGTACGAAGAAATTCGATGGTCGCGACACCCTATGCTACTATACTGGCACTGGATTATGCAGGAAGGGAATGCTTTGAAAATCTGAGAAATTTAATTGATCTGGGAATGCTCGGAGAATTCGGCTTCTATGAAGCAATTGATTATAACAGCCCCAATTCGGTTGATATGACACCATATTGCATTGTAAAGTCTTTCATGGCGCACCATCAGGGAATGAATCTGGTCGCAATTAATAATTACCTGAATAAGGGTATCATGCGTATGAGATTTCATGCGGAAGCTATTGTAAAGGCTACGGAGGTTCTGCTGGAGGAAAAACGGCAGACACATCTGATTTCGCTGGCAAAAGAGGGCTATACGATCCGGATTGGAAAAATCAGGATCAGAGAGGATATCTACAGTAACCGTTATGTGAACAGTGTAGCACCTAAAATCCCAATAGCGAATTTGCTTTGTAATAATAAGTACAGTATGATGATAACCTCGGATGGAGATGGCTTTAGCAGCTATCAGAATTTCATGCTGTACCGGTGGAGAGCTGACAGCTATGCTAATACCGGAAATTATATTTATATAAAGGATATTAAGCAAGGAAGACTTTGGAGTATGGCGTATCATCCCACAAAAGCAGAACCGGAGGAATATCAGGTAATATTTTCACCATATAAAGCAGAATTTAAAAGAAGAGATGGAGATATCGCCACGCATACCGTGGTCAGCCTGTCACCGGATCATAATCTGGAAATTCGAAAAGTTACGCTTAGTAATCATGGAAAAGAAGCAAGGCAGTTTGAAATCACAAGTTATATGGAGATTGTAGATGATACGCATATGGCGGAACTTAGCCACCCGGCTTTTAACAAGCTGTTTATTGAAAGCGAATTTTTAACGGAACAAGCGATTTTTCTGTCCCGGAGAAGAGGCAGCAAGGCAGGCGGAGCTCCTTATATTTTTCATATGGTGAAAACCGGCGCGAAGCTAATCAAGGAGCTGGAATATGAGAATGATCGGTTAAATTTTATCGGAAGAAATAACACATTGGAAAATCCGGATGCAGTTGTAAACAGTATCTCCTTTTCCAAACGTTCGGGTTTTTGCAATGATCCTATTATGAGTCTGCGTGCCAATATTTCTGTTGATGCAGGGGAGAGTGTCAGTATATGTTTTATAACAGGAGTTTCCGACAGCAAGGAAGAAGCGGTAAAAATCAGTAAGGAATTAACTACGTCTTATCGAATTGAGGATGTGATTGAAAAGTTCAGACTGCAAAGTGATATAGAATTAAAATACCTGGAAATCACCAGAGCACAGTTAAATGCTTTCCAGGATCTGATCAGTCCGATTTATTATCCTGTCAGCTATTACCGGGGACCAAGGGAAAATATAAGGAGAAACGTAAAAAACCAGAGCTTTCTCTGGAGATTTGGAATATCAGGTGATAATCCAATCCTTTTGATGAAGATAAGTTCAATTGAGGATGCGGAAATGATAAGAGATGTGCTGAAGGCTTTTGAATATCTTAGAATTAACAGAGTTATGGTAGATCTCGTTATTTTAAGTGAAGCAAAGCATGGCTATTTGCAGGAGGTGGATGATTTAATCAATGATCTGACCAGTTCTTTAAGAATTTATGACTCAAATGAGGAGAAGCAGAGTCTCTTTATCCTGCATGCTTATGAGATGCTTCCGCCGGAGCTGGATCTGCTTTATACGGTAGCTCGTGTCGTTTTTACAGAGAAAACAGGTATCTATTTTAGAAGTATTAAAGAAAAACAGCATGAACTGATTGAGGATTAAGGCAAGAAAAACAGCATGAACTGATGAAGAAATAAACCAAGAAACAGTATGACATGATAGTAATTAGGTAATTACGAAACGTAAGAATTGTATTAATTGTATACACAAAAAACACATGTTCTGAAGCGTAAGTTAAGCGGAAGGAGCGTTGAAGCGGAGGAATATGTGCTTTCTGTGTATACAATATGAACAACTATATAGTTTCGAATTGCTTAATGATAGTAATTGTAATAAAGAAAAGCTATAGTGCTGGTAAAAGGGGAGTATGGAAAGGAGGAGATAGTATGGATCAAACGAATATATCAAAACAAACAACGGGTGGCAGCAGTCAAAATTATGAATTTTTCAATGGTTTCGGAGGCTTCATTTTGGATGGAACGGAGTACGAGATACTTCTGGAAGGAAATACAAGGCCTCCCGCTCCCTGGATTAATGTTATAGCGAATAAGAATTTTGGCTTTCATATTTCGGAGACGGGTGCGGGCTTTACCTGGAATGTTAATAGCAGGGAGAATAAACTGACCCCCTGGTCGAATGATCCGGTAAGTGATATGGCAACAGAAGCAATCTATATCTTTGATGAAATAACAGGAGATATTATTACACCTGTATCGCTTGGCCGGATAGACCGGGGCACCTACAGAGTAAGACATGGTTTTGGATATTCCCGGTTTCTTCATGAAGAAGATCAGCTGGAGCAGGAACTTACTGTGTTTACCCCATTGGAGGAACCGCTTAAGCTTTGGGAGCTAAAGCTTACGAATCATTCGGAAAAGATGAAATATTTAAGCCTGACCTATTATACAGAATGGGTTCTCGGTACGCAAAGAGAGCAAACAAATCCGTATATTATGACTTCCTATCATAACGAACATGAGATTTTAAGTGCCAGGAACCTGTATACATTTCATTTTGGAAATATGAAATCATTTATGTTTTCAAGTGAGATGATTAAAGGCTATACAGGTGATAGACAGGAATTTCTGGGAACCAGAGGATCCGTTAGAAATCCACTTGGACTGGATCATAAGTTTAGTAACCATACCGGAGTTTGCTATGATCCCTGCGGAGCCATACAAGTATCAATTGCACTCCCTCCTGGTGAAGATAGAACAGTAGTATTTGGTTTAGGGATGAGTGCAGATGATGCACAAATGAATTCACTGCGATATAAATACAAAGACATCACAAAATTTCAGGAGGAACTTACGAAGGTTAGAAAATACTGGGATAAAATGCTTCATGTGATCCAAGTAAAATCCCGGGACAGAGCGGTTGACATCATGGTGAACGGCTGGCTCTTATATCAGACCATATCCTGCAGAATCAATGCAAGAGCGGCATTCTATCAGTGTGGAGGAGCCTACGGTTACCGTGATCAGCTGCAGGATACTTTGGCTCTTATCTTCTCTGATCCGGAGGCCCTCAGAAAGCAGATTATCATTGCCTGCAGCCGACAATTTGAAGAAGGAGATGTTCAGCACTGGTGGCATCCGCCGATGGGTGTAGGGGTGCGTACACGGATTAGCGATGATTTGTTATGGCTTCCTTATGCGGTGGCAGCCTACATTCGCAGTACAGGGGATTATAGTATCCTGCAGGAAGAGGTTTCCTATATTAAAGGGCCGGTACTGGAAAAGGGCCAGCATGATATTATGTTCACTCCTGAGATATCGGATAGAAGTGACAGTGTATATGAACACTGCAAGAAAACAATTTCGATCACCAGACTTGGAGCGCATGGACTTCCGTTGATGGGAGGCGGAGACTGGAATGACGGTATGAACGAGGTAGGCAAGGAGGGAAAGGGAGAAAGTGTATGGTTGGCATGGTTTTTTTACGCCATGCTGGGAGATTTCATACCGCTTTGTTATCAGCAGGGAGAGGTACAGTATGCGAAGGAGCTGGAAGAGAAAAAGTTGGAATTAATCAAAAAGATCGAAGAACATACCTGGGATGGGGAATGGTATCTGCGGGCATTCTATGATGATGGCAGTAAGCTCGGCTCTAAGGAATGTGATGAGTGCAGGATTGACAGCATCAGCCAGTCCTGGAGTGTGATCTCCAGAGGTGCTGCAAAGGACAGAGCATTGCAGGCGATGCAGTCTGCCTGGAAATACCTTGTCCGCGAGGAAGATTTTATATCCCTGTTACTGACCCCTGCTTTTGATAAGACCAGCAAAAATCCGGGTTATATTAAAAACTATATACCGGGAATTCGAGAAAACGGCGGGCAATATACCCACGCGGCAGTCTGGCTTGCCATAGCAACGGCAATGATTGGAGATTATAAAATGGCGAATACCCTTTTTACAATGTTAAATCCTATTCGCATTACACTGAATAAAAGAGACGCCATCCGGTATGAAAAGGAACCCTATGTAATGATTGCAGATATTTCTCTTAGTCCACCCTATACAGGAAGGGGAGGCTGGAGCTGGTATACCGGCTCGGCAGGCTGGACCTACCAGGGGTTGGTTAACTGGTTTCTGGGAATACGAAAGGAAGGAAACTATTTGATCCTTGACCCAGCAACACCGGAAAGCTTCGGTGATTACTGTATCAGTTACCGCTTTGGTTCTGCGATTTATGATATTAGGGTAGAAAGCAGGAGTAAGGGTGTGCTGCGCGCTTTAGAGCTAACACTGGACGGTGAAATCATGAAAGGAAATCGGATTGCCCTGGCAGATGACGGGAAGAGACATCTGATCATTATATGATTTGAACGACAAAAGCCTGATTACCAAATACAAATGAATAGCAATTATGTAGAAACAACCTATATACTGTGAAAGGTCATGTGTTTCATTGTATATAGGCTGTTTCTTAAATCGAATGTACACGGTAATTCGAAAAAAAATATGATTTTACTGTTCTCTTTTTAATTGCTATTACAGAAATTAATCAATATAATGAATGTAACAAGGACGAAACATTATGCTGTTTATCACGGATTAGCAGTTACGGCAACAAGAACTGTTGATTAAGAAGGTATAGGAAAGGAATATAGAAGCTAATATGGAAATAGAAGAGATGGTATACACATATGGAAAATACATATATAATTATGCGCTTAAGTTATCCTGCCATCCGATGGATGCGGAAGATATCGCACAGGAAACATTCCTGAAGGCCTGGCAGAAAAAGGACCAGCTAAAAAATGAAGAGGCTTTACGGAAATGGCTTCAAACAATCTGTTATAACCAATTCCTGATGAAAATAAGGAAAAAAGAAAATAAAATAGAATTATGGGAGGATGATTTTGACACCCTGGAAAGGGAAGGAAGACTTTTCATTCAGGTTCAACCAGGACCGGAGGATGAAATTATTGTAGAAGAGGGAATAAGAGAGCTGCAAAATGGTTGCTTCCTGGCAATGGTAAGAAAATTGACGCTTAATCAAAGAATAGCTTTTTCTCTATCAGATATGTTTGGTATGAAACTGGAGCAGATTGCTGAAATTCTGGATATTTCCCAGCCTGCGACAAAGGGGTTGTTATACCGTGCAAGAATGAATATTGACTCGTTTTTTGCAAATCACTGCAGTGTAATTCGATCGGAAAATCCATGCAGCTGTAAAGCCTGGCTTGCATTTTCTCAGAACAGAGAGCAGCTGCAGCAAAAAACAAGGAATTTACTAGATACCTTGGATTATAGAGAGAAAGGCTATCTCTTTGACGAGACAGTCCGGAAAAAAATACAGCTGTTATATCGCAATTTGCCCGAAAAACAGCCTGCTGAGGATTGGTACCAGGGTGTCATTCTCTCCTTAAGGTAATTTTATTTCACCATATCATTCCTATCATTTCCGAATTTAATCCTGAAAGATAATTAATAATCTCAAAAGATCTTCAATAAATTAGTAAAACCTCGTGACTTTGACTGAAAGTATGCATCTATAAAAAGGTAGGAAATAATTTGTATAGTCGGAAGGAATTTGAGTAGATAAGAATAACAAGTGAAAAACACTACGTGCTTTTTAATTAGATTTTATTGCCTGACGGCAGGATGGAGGTTAATATGGGTGCATTGTCAGAGCTGCCGAATATCGGTAAGAATAGTGAAGCACTGCTCGTGAAGATTGGTATCGAAACACCGGAACAATTAGCGCAAATAGGAAGTAAGCAGGCATGGCTGAAGATAAAATCAATCGATGCCTCAGCATGTATCAATCGTTTATATGATTTGGAGGGAGCGCTCCGGAAAGTAAATAAGAAGGACTTACCAGAGGAGATAAAAGAAGAGCTTAAAGATTTTTATAATCATTTCAAGGGATGAAATAGGGAGGCATTCGTATGTTTAAAGCGAGTGCCTCTTCGCACGCGGAACGAAAGCGGTACATAAGACTCTAAAAGACAGCCACTAATAACCGGCGAATGTTAATACTCCTTTTCCGGAAGTCCTGATCGAATATACAGCTTGGAATTTGGCGAGCCTGCGCACAATAATAAAGGAATGGGATATATGTCTTACTTTTCGAGGAAGGGTGTTGATTTTATAAAATTACTGTGATAAACTTTAAGAAGTAATACGGGGCAGCCATCATGATCTGATAAGGGCTGGCTCATTTTTTATTACTTGTTTCAAGATTAAGAAGTAATTGATACTAAAATATGTATAAATTCTATAACGAGAATGACTATACTAGTTAAAAGAGGAATCATATGTTTACGAAAAAAGATTTGATAAAGCTTATAGTACCACTGATTATTGAGCAAATGCTGCTTGTAACGGTTGGGTTGGCGGATAGCCTGATGGTTTCCAGGGTGGGAGAGGCAGCTGTATCCGGTGTATCCCTGGTGGATTCTATCAATGTATTATTAATTGGATTATTTGCAGCCCTTTCTACTGGCGGAGCAGTAGTTTGTGCTCAGTTTCTGGGACATAAAGACCAGGATGCCGCTTGTTTAGCTGGTGAACAGCTGTTATCCGTAATACTCGCACTTTCTCTTATTGTTATGGCGATTGCGTTCTTATTCGGCAGAACAATACTTGGATTATTATTTGGAGAAGTTGACTCGGATGTTATGGGAAATGCCAGAACCTATTTGTTTTACTCTGCATTGTCATTCCCGTTTATTGCAATCTATAATTCAAGTGCAGCTTTATTTCGTTCTATGGGTAATTCTAAAATATCAATGAAAATATCTTTCTTCATGAACATCCTTCATATCACGGTAAATGCAATTTTTATCTTCGGACTTGGTCTGGGAGTACGGGGAGCAGCATTGTCAACATTGATTTCCCGTTCTTTTGCTGCAATATCACTTCTTATATTATTAAAAAATAAGAAGCTTCCGATACATATCGGAAAGCTACGTAACTATAAAATCAACCTATATATGATTAAAAGAATTCTACGGATCGGAGTACCTAACGGATTAGAAAATAGTGTATTTCAGATCGGTAAAATTCTGGTACAGGGTATTACAGCAGGGCTTGGAACTTCAGCGATTACAGCCAATGCAATAGCTGGAACAATAGGGACAGTAGGGATACTTCCCGGTTCTGCCATGGGACTCGCACTGATTACAGTCGTAGGACAATGTATGGGAGCCTGTGATTATGATGGTGTGAAAAAATATACCTTTAAGCTGATGAAATTTACACATATGATCATGTCCATATGGAATATGCTGCTGTTATGCATGGTTCCGTTGATCATTAAATCGTACAGCCTGACACAGACTACAGCAAACCTGACTTCACAGCTTATCATCTATCACTGTATTCTGGCCTCCCTGATTTGGCCGCTTTCTTTTACGCTTCCAAGTGCTCTTCGTGCAACCAATGACGTAAAGTTTACGATGTGGATATCGATGATATCGATGTGGGTATGGAGAATTGCATTTAGTTATATATTGGCGATAACTTTTAAAATGGGAGTTCTGGGTATATGGATAGCCATGACAATTGACTGGCTGTTCCGTTCAATCTGTTTTGTTATACGTTTCCGGATGGAAAAATACAGAGGGGTTTCTGTAATCTAAATAATAACTTGCGGCGCTTATCACACTTTCGTTTTCATGGTATATACCTGCTAAAGCAAATTGATCTGTCAGCGATGATCTTGATTGCTCCAAGTGAGAAATATCTAAACGATTATTAAATATAGCATACCATGTCTTTTAAGAGAATAGACAGTCAGTCTAATTAGCATATGGAGGAAGAACTCATATTTTGTTAAAATGACACATAAGTGCCAAAAAATAGTATTAAAATCGGAAAAAGCGGTGCTAATGATATTAATGAAATTGCCGATATATTCAATATGAAAAGGTACTTCGGGAGGTTAAGCGATGCTTAAGAAAAACAGAATACAATACATATCTTTATTTGGATTATTATTTATTATTACGGCATTATTCTTTTCAGATAGATATACTATGGCAGCAACATCATCAAATCCAAATTATCATTTTGAAATTAACTCTCAAACAATTAAAGATAATGCAGAATTTGAACTCAAATCATCAGCAGCCTATGTCTATGTTGCGACAGACGGTGAATGGGCACCATCCGCTACGGTAAGCTGGAAGTCTACGGAGGACAGGGTTATTTCACTGGAGGGTGCTACTGGAAATTATGTAAAAATGGTAAGAAAAGGACCCGGATACGCTAATATTACAGCTGATATTAAGATGGGGGATTTAACTTACACAATCAGTTTTCTGGTAAAAGTATCACTTGAAATCAATAGCAAGGACACAAACGCAACAAAGCTTTTATCGATCAGCGATAAAGTGGGTTTTGTTGAGATGAATACAGACAGCTATACCTCTCAACAGATCTATTTAAAGTATTCGGATGAGGCGGTATCGGTTTCCGGTGCGGCAATCAATGTATCCTTTGCCTCCTTTGAAAGCAGTAATCCGGGAGTTGCTACAGTTTCGGACACAGGACTTATTACTGCGGTAAGCGCCGGCTCTACAACAATTACAATTACCAGTAATACAACATCCACAACAAACTCTAAAATGACCGCTACGTTGACAGTAGTAGTTACACCGAAATTCAGCTTTACATACAGTGATGCATCCGGAACACACACCTGTACATCAAGTACAAAAAACACGGATACCGATGCCAGCTATAAAGGGGTACCGTCAGAATTTACTATTAATTCCAACGGTAAACTCGGGAAAAATCTTAATTGGATTGTCTATCAATGTGTGGATAAAACTAAAACAAAGATAACCTCTTCCTCTAAATTAATGTCTTATTCGATTAGTGATAGCGGAACGGTGACTTTTACAAATGTAAAGGCAGGCACCTATGAAATCTATGCCTGTGCTAGCCCATATTCAGAAACAGTCAATGTTACGTATGCCTATATGAAGATTTATGTATATCCAAAAGTGTTGGATACATCAATTGTAATGAATGTGGGGGATACCTACAATATTTTGGAGAATTCTAACCTGACAGATGTTAAGGTATTTAAGAGTACCTATGGAACGGATTATGATCCGAATGTTGCAAAGCTGGATGCATCCAATTTTACGCTTTCCGCGCTGAGAGAGGGAAGTATGACGATCACGCTGACCTATGATACCGGGCAGAGGTTATTTGAAGGAATTACGGATGTTCCAAACGTAACAATTAATGTAACAGTAATTGATGGAATAGCACTAAGTGAAAATAAAGCAACGATTTATGTCGGAGCAACCCTACAGTTGACCCCAATTATTTCTTCAGATAATCCTGTTCTCTGGTCATCCAGTAAGTCTTATGCAGCCGTTGACAATAACGGTCTGGTTACGGGAAAATCCGCCGGTACGGTGACGATAACAGCGACACAGACAGTGAAGGGGGTTGTAAAAAAGGCGACCTGTGAGATTACGGTACAGCAATCGGTAACTTCGATTACAGTGTCACCTCCCACCAAGGCACTTGCGATTGGTGAATTCCTAACCCTGCACGCGGAGGTGGCTCCTAATGCAACGAAGAATGTTACTTTAAAATGGAGAACATCGAATAGTAAAGTCGTATCGATTACGGAGGAAGGAAATTTTACAACGACTATACAGGGTATAAGCGGGGGAACCGCTGTAATATCTGCGATTAATCAAGATAATGTAGTGGTAGGCTATAGCACCATTACGGTTCGGCAGCCTGTGACCAGTATTACTTTGTCTGAAAACACAATATCCGCTAGTCTGTCCTTAAAGCAGATTCAGCTTCGTGCGACGGTATATCCTGAAAATGCTGAAAATAAGAATATAATCTGGAGCACCACAGACAAAACGAAGGCTACAGTGAATAACAATGGTCTTGTTACCCTCGTTAAAGCAGGAACCGTAACGATAATCGCCACTTCAGAAGATAACGCTGCGGCGGTAGCATATTGTAATATAAATATTTTGACTCCTGTAGCATCCGTGTCACTTGATGAGACCAAGAAAACCATGTATGTTGGACAGACAGCAAGACTTTCATATTCTGTTATGCCAAGTACCTCCACTAACAATGCAGTATCCTGGACATCAAGCAATACTTCAGTTGCAACGGTGGATACAGGCGGACTGGTGACAGCAAAAGCTGTCGGCAGCTCCATAATTATACTTAGAACATTGGATGGTGGTTATTCAGTCTTTTGTACCCTCACGGTAAAGCAGGTGGCTACCGGTATTAAGTTTGATGTATCCGATTTAAAGCTTAAAACAGGGGAAGCCTATACTATAAAAACAACACTGGCTCCGGCGGGTAGTACGGATAACGGACTGGTATGGGAATCCAGTGATACCAAGGTCGCTATAGTGGATGATAACGGTAAGGTTACGGCGAAAAGCTCCGGTTCTGCTATCATTATGGCAAAAACGGAGGCAGGCGGAACAGCTTATTGTAAGGTGACGGTTACCCAGGGTGTGAAGGGTCTGGTTCTTAATTTCGCAGAAAAGACGATCTATAAGGGTGAAAAATTTGAATTAGTGGTATCTGTTTCCCCAACTACGGCATCTGAGCTGGCAGTAACCTGGAAAAGTTCGAATACGAAAGTTGCTACAATCTCTGATAAGGGAGTGGTAAGCGGACTAATTGGTGGTGTATCCGTAATTACCTGTACTACAAAGGATGGAGGATACAGTGCTACTTGTGTGGTGACGGTGAAGGAGTCTGTAACATCAATCAAACTAAATCATTCCTCTTACAGTCTAGGCGTAAAGAAGAATTTCATTTTGAAAGCAACGGTTACGAATGAAACTGCAACGAATCAGAAGGTAAAATGGAAATCCAGCAACAAAAAAGTAGCTGTTGTGAATGCAAAAGGCAAGGTAACCGGTATTTCGATCGGATATGCGACAATTACAGCGACAGCAACAGATGGCAGTGAGGCGGAGGCAAGCTGCACCGTAAGAATTGTGCGTCCAGCAACAAGCGTGTTCATTAATAAATCTACACTTATTATGTTCGTTGGATCAACGAAAAAGTTGAAAGCGACTGTTAAACCAAAGAATGCAACCTATAAAACGGCAAAATGGTCCTCCAGTGATTCTGGGATTGCTATCGTTGACAGTGATGGAACTGTTATTGCAGTAAAAGCAGGAAATGCAATGATTACAGCAAAAGCAAGAGACAGCAGCGGGAAAAAGGCGATATGCTATGTGACGGTACGCGAACGTGTAGCAGCTACTTCTGTTACCTTGCAGGATAAGGCAATAACAATGGTCCCCGGCGAAACACAAATGGTAAATGTGGTGCTTGCACCGGCAAATTCTACAGATGGTAAAACCTGGAGTACGGATAACTCTGCTGTAGCAACGGTTAATAAGACGACAGGAAAGATAACGGCAAAAGCTACTGGAAAAGCCTATATTACTGTTATGACATCCTCCGGTAAAACTGCAACAGTAGAAGTTACAGTAATTGGACTTAATGTTTCAAAACTAGTTACTGAGGAATATACAACCTACAGCGGCGCATTGTCGGTGGAGGGAGCTACCACAGCAGTTACCTGGCGAGTAGATAATCCGCTGATAGCAGTTGTTACAGGTAATGGTACCGTAAGTACCAGGTCGGTGGGTAAGACAACCATTACGGCAACCGTTAACGGTCGAAAATTAACCTGCGAAATTATAGTTAATAAAATGTCTTAAAAGAATAGGTACCGAAGCTTATACATATCACCGATCTGTATGAGCTTCGGTTTTTATTTCATGCGTGGAAAGTACGCTCCAGGAGGTAAAAAACCTCCTGGGATGCGCAGCTATGTGCGATAGTAATATAAAAATGATTGGTCGTTTTTTATACAATAGGTCCATTTTAATGTTCAATCCTACAAGGATTAAAAAATCGATTGAAGTTTTTTTCCTTCTATGTTACAATGCAATCAGAACATATGTTTTGGAAAAGAGGGATTTTATGTTAGTGAGTCTGCACGTTAAGAATTTTGCGATTATTAATGAGGTAGAAGTCTATTTTAAGGATCACCTGAATATCATGACCGGTGAAACAGGTGCCGGAAAGTCAATTATCATAGGTTCCGTTAATGCCGCACTGGGTGCGAAGATCAGTAAGGATATCGTAAGAAATGGAGCGGATTACGCTCTTGCTGAACTTGTCTTTGAGACAAAAGAGGAAGCTGTATTTAACACTATGAGGGGTCTGGATATTCCGATTGAAGGAGAACAGATTATTATTTCAAGAAAGATAATGTCCGGAAGAAGTATTTGTAAAATCAATGGTGAGAATGTAACGGCATCTGCTCTGGCAGCCGTTGCAGGACTTCTTATTGATATTCATGGTCAGCATGAACATCAGTCTCTTTTACATAAACACAAGCATATGGAAATCGTAGACCGTTTTGCAAAAGACGAGATAGGAACACTAAAAACAGAATTAGAACAAAGCTATAAAGAGTATATTAAATTAAAACATGAATTCGAACAATCCGGTATGGATGAAGAAAAGCGATTAAGGGAAATTTCTTTTTTAGAATATGAAGTGAATGAAATAATAAATACAGCGCTGGTTACAGGAGAGGATGAGGAGCTGACGGCAAGGTATAAGAAGTTGTCGAATGCGAATACTATTTCGGAAGGTCTTCAAAACGTCTATCGGCTAACAGGCTATGAGGCGGCATCTGCCGGAGATTCCATTGGACGGGCTTTAAGAACATTAATTAAAATAACAGAATATGATGAAAAGATGAATGTTTATTTAGGACAGATCAATGATATTGACGGATTATTGAATGATTTTAACAGAGATTTGTCACAATACATTTCTGAACTGGAGAATCCGGAAGAAGAGCTTTTGGAAGTTACGAAACGCTTGGATTTGATTAATCATCTGAAATCGAAATATGGTAATTCTATTGACCAGGTTATGAAATATTGCAGAGATTGTGAAGTTAAATTAAGTAAATACAGGGATTATGGAGAGTATCTTGCAAAACTTAAGGAGGAACTTAAAAAGGCAGAGGACAAAGTGAAAAGCCTGTCAGAAAAAGTATCAAATATAAGAAAGAGAAAAGCTTCGGAATTGACCGTAAAAATCAGGGATGCCTTGGTTGCATTAAATTTTCTTGATGTAAAATTTGATATGAAATTCGTACAGATGAGCACTTATACAGCCAATGGTTTTGATGATGGTGAATTTATTATTTCCACTAATCCTGGAGAAGCGCTGAAACCATTAGTTGGAATTGCTTCTGGCGGCGAGTTATCTAGAATTATGTTAGGAATAAAATCTGTTTTAGCGGACAAGGATGAAATTGAGACTTTGATATTTGATGAAATTGATGTCGGGATAAGCGGACGAACCGCTCAAAAAGTATCAGAACAGCTCTCCAATATCGCAAAGCATCACCAGATTATTTGTATCACTCACTTGGCTCAAATTGCGGCAATGGCGGATTCTCATTATATTATTGAGAAAAAAACAGATGGTTTATCCACGCATACAACAATAAAAGAGCTTACAAGGGAAGAAGAAATTGATGAATTATCAAGGATTCTTGGTGGTGCACAGATTACGGAACGTGTCAGAGAAAGTGCCAGAGAGATGAAAGAGTTAGCTGTTACTGCTAAAAAATACAAGCAATAAAAACGAAAAAAAGCGAATACTAAATTTGAGGATATACAATACTATGTATATCCTTTTTGATTCTAAAATCATAGCAAGATATGATCTGACTCAAGAATTGATGACGCAAAAAAAGGTACGAGGTGAAAGGATGAGGAGTAAGAGAATATACAAAAGGGTATTAATATGCCTTTTTATTGCAAATGTATTTTTTTTGGGATTTTATTTATATAATTATTTAGAAAAACATGTTCCGGATGAGATAAAAATGTTAGTTGGAAAACCGGAGAGTTTTAATTTTAATATGCCGCTCCAGGCAAATATAGAAACAGAGGATATTGGAGTAATTAGTGTAAATGATCTGCGGGTTCCCTCCAATAAGATTAATATTGATATGAACAGGCCATTTACATTAAGATCCTCACAAACCGGAAAATATGATATCAGCTTAAAACTATTCGGTCTTTTTAAGTTTAAGAATATTTCTCTGGATGTGATAGAGTCGACGAAATTAATTCCCTGTGGCAATCCGATTGGTATTTATGTAGAGACAGACGGCATTCTGGTTCTAGGTAGCGGTAGAGTAACAGGGGAGGATGGTCTCAATTATGAACCGATCTCTAATAAATTAAAATCAGGAGATTATATTCTGAAGATCAATGGAAGTCCACTAACCAAAAAGAAGGAACTGATAAACGAAATTCAAAAAAGTAACGGAAAAGATATAACACTGCTTGTACGCAGAGAGGAAGACAAGTTCACGGTACGTGTAACTCCTGTAAAGACAGCCGGTGGCAGCTATAAAATTGGAGCATGGATCAGAGATAATACACAGGGAATTGGCACATTAACCTTCTTGACAGCGGATGGGCAATTTGGAGCACTCGGTCATGGAATCACTGATATTGATACCGGATTACTTATGGATGTGAAGGAAGGTTCCATTTATAGGGCAGAGATTATGTCGATTGTAAAAGGAAAGGAGGGAGAGCCCGGTGAATTGATTGGAATGATTCGTCAAAACAGCAGATATCGAATTGGATCCGTTAAGGAGAATACGTATCAAGGCATTTTTGGACGGATAGGCAGTGATTTTGGAAATGATTTTTCGTCAAAACCAATGGAAATCGGTTTAAAGCAGGAAGTGCATAAAGGAAAAGCAACCATACGTTGTACGATAGAAGATAAAATAGAAGACTATAATATTGAGATTTTAAGCTTTGATATCAGTAATAGTAATCATAGTAAGGGTATTATCTTACGTATTACGGATCCTAGATTACTTAATTTGACAGGAGGGATTGTTCAAGGCATGAGTGGCAGCCCTATTATTCAAAATAATAAGATAATTGGAGCTGTTACGCATGTATTTATACAGGATTCAACGAAAGGTTATGGTACATTCATTGAAAACATGGTAAATAATTTAGAATAAGGAAATCTTTTGTTAAAAAAAATAGTCGACGAAATATCTTAAAAATTCATGTGATACTTTTAAAAGTTACGGCACATTAATTGTTATTTATTTCCAATTATACAAAATATTGTGGTTATGTTTTTTTCAACTAAAAATCCCCTGTTTTCACTGTCGAATGGTGCGTTAAGAAACGATTGATAGTTTGATTCTTTGCAGATATAATTCATGTATGGTAAAAATTTACAGTTGCAAGGAGGTACAAACGCAGTAAATATTTGGGCAGTAGTGTTGTTTCGTGACCAATGGTGTAAATAATTAATAATAAAAGTCATATTATGGGACTTGTATTTTGTGTAATATGCTAAATTGATAATTATTGACGTTAAATTATGGCAGATGTATAATAGTACTAACAAAACAACATGAAACTAAAAATGCTGCAATAAAATCCACGATAAGTGAAGTTGGAATACAGACAACCTAAAGATTTAGTAAGAGTTTACAAAAGGAAAGAAATACATTATATAAGGGAAGTAAAATATTTATTAACGGAGGTTGGAGGATTTATGAGTAAGATTAATGTAGCGATAGTTGATGACAATGAGAGGATGGTGAATCTACTCGAAGATATTTTGAAGGAAGATTCCGATATCGAAGTGGTTGGAAAGTCAGAGAATGGAATCGATGCACTGGACATGATAAAAGAAAAGAAACCGGATGTTGTTTTGTTAGACCTGATTATGCCAAAGCTGGATGGGCTTGGTGTTATGGAAAAGGTTAAGAGAGATTCTGAATTTAAGAAGAATCCTTCCTTTATTGTTATTACAGCGATAGGTCAAGAGGGGGTAACAGAGAGTGCTTTTGAACTGGGAGCAAACTACTACATTATGAAGCCATTTGACAATAATGTTATACTTTCCAGAATTAAACAGATTAAAGGAGATTATCATAATAAGCTGATAGATAATCATAGTAATAAAGTAAGTACATTTGAGAATAAGAGCAGTTATCAGGAAAGAAATCTGGAATCGGATGTTACCAATATTATTCATGAAATTGGTGTTCCGGCACATATTAAAGGTTACCAGTACTTACGTGATGCAATTATGATGTCAGTAAATGATGCTGAAATGTTAAATTCGATCACAAAGCTTCTATATCCTTCCATCGCTAAGCGGCATAAAACCACACCAAGCAGAGTGGAAAGAGCAATCCGTCATGCAATTGAGGTAGCGTGGAGCAGGGGGAAGATGGATACTATAGATGAATTATTCGGCTATACAGTCAGCAATGGAAAGGGAAAACCTACCAATTCGGAGTTTGTAGCACTTATTGCTGATAAAATCCGCTTAGAATATAAACTGAGGTCCTAATTATATATAAGAAGAGACATACCGATTTGTCAGAGTTAAGTCGGTATGTCTCTTTTGAATTATTACAATAATAAGCTTCGAGTGTCAAAAACCTGCTTCTGGTTATGTAGATGAATGAGAAGCGAGTGTGTATCAGTAAAATAAGCAAATGATGCAGGCTGACAGTATTTTTTACCTTTTGTATATGATACTTACGATGCATATCTGTTTGACTAATTTGAAATAATAATTCCGTATGATATGTAAAAAGAATAAAAGCTTTTTACAATACAGAAAGGAGAAATATAAAATGACTAATTTAAGTGAAGTTGAATTACAGCATGTAAGACATTTATTGCAGTTTGGAGAAGCTGATATTGAAAAATTTAAAAGTTATGCACAGGATTCTCAAGACCAGAATGTGAAACAGTTTTTTGAAAAATCAGCACAATCATGTGAGAAGAATAGACAAACAATCATTCAATTTCTACAATAGGAGGAGCTATCATGATGCAGGAAAAAGCAATGGTTTCAGATGCACTTAATACAATGAATTCAGGACTGAAAACCTATTCAGATATGATTTCACAGACAGAAAATCAGGAGCTTAGAAGTGCCCTGCAACAGATGCGAAATGAAGCTGAAAAATCTCAATATGAATTATATACAATAGCAAAGAATAAAAACTACTATCATCCCGCCTCGAAGCTTCAGAAAATGAAATAAATGAACTCAAATCCACACTTGCAGCACCCACTGGATGGAGCGGGAGCAGTGTAATGTCCGGAAGTGGTATGGGAAGCAGCGCAATGGCAGGCAACACAGGAAGCAGCTCAATGTCTGGAAACGGTATGGGAAGCAGCACAATGACAGGCAGTGAAATGTCTGGAAGCGGTATGGGAAGTGGAACTATGAAAGACAGCCAGAAGGGAATAATGGGAAGTAAGTACAACTCGGTTTCTGATACAGACAGTTTAGGAAGAACAGATATAGGAAGTACCGGCTTATCCAGCGGAATGTTGGGTGGTTCTATACGTTCAGAGGATAAAAAGGATTTACTATAATCATAAGTTTTTAGGTGATTATCTTATCCAAGGTATACAATTGATATACCCTGGAATACATAAGAAAATCATTTTAAAAATGCACAAAAAAGTAATCCTTTTCAATAAAATATAAGCATAATCATAAATATTCTATAAATACAAGATAAAGCTCTTGATATTTTATCTTAAATTAGGTAAAATAAATCTGCATTGAGATTTTTTTGACAATCTTACCAAGTTATATCAAGATATGCTTGTCATGAACTCGATTAATTGCTGTCGACGACAGTATATTATAAATTTAAACAATTAGGAGGAATTTTATCATGGCAGTAAAAGTAGCAATTAATGGTTTTGGACGTATCGGCCGTCTTGCATTCAGACAGATGTTCGGCGCAGAAGGTTATGAGATAGTAGCTATCAACGATTTAACAGATGCTACAATGTTAGCTCATTTATTAAAATACGATTCCGCACAGGGCAAATATGCTAAGGCAGATACAGTAGTAGCAAAAGAAAATTCAATCGTTGTTGACGGTAAAGAAATCCAGATTTATGCAAAAGCTAATCCTGCTGAATTACCTTGGGGTGAGTTAGGCGTAGATGTTGTACTTGAATGTACCGGTTTCTTTGCAACCAAAGCTAAATCTCAGGCACATATCGATGCAGGTGCGAAGAAAGTTGTTATTTCTGCTCCGGCAGGTAATGATCTTCCTACAGTTGTATTCAGCGTTAACGAGGATACATTAAAGGCATCCGATACAATCATTTCAGCAGCTTCTTGTACAACAAACTGCTTAGCTCCTATGGCAGATACTTTAAATAAATTAGCATCCATCGAAAAAGGCTTTATGACAACAATTCATGCTTATACAGGTGATCAGATGGTACTTGACGGACCTCATAGAAAAGGTGATTTAAGAAGAGCTCGTGCAGCAGCAGTTAATATTGTTCCTAACTCCACAGGCGCAGCAAAAGCAATCGGTCTTGTTATTCCTGAATTAGCAGGTAAGTTAGACGGCGCTGCTCAGAGAGTACCTGTTCCGACAGGATCTACAACAGAATTAGTTGCAGTTGTTAACGGTAAGGTTTCAGTAGCTGATGTTAATGCAGCTATGAAAGCAGCAGCAAGTGCTTCCTTCGCTTATAATGTGGACGAGATCGTTTCTTCTGATATCGTAGGTACCACTTATGGTTCCGTATTTGATTCTACACAGACTAAGGTAACCGATTTAGAGAACGGAAAGACATTAGTTAAGGTTGTATCCTGGTATGATAATGAGAATTCATACACAAGCCAGATGGTAAGAACAATCAAATATTTTGCTGAATTAGCTTAATAAATATGATTGAGAACCGTTGAATTAATAGATTAATTTAACGTGTATGTTTCATTGATCCATCATGGGTCCGGTCTTTCAGGACCGGGCCCTTTTGTATTTGATTTTCCCAAAGTGAGGGATAGTAAATTCACTTTGTAAATATTGTGCTGCTGCCAATACTCAATGGCTTGCAACTGAATGGAGGATTATATGTTAAATAAAAAATCAGTGGATGATATCAATGTAAAAGGTAAAAAGGTTTTAGTAAGATGTGATTTTAATGTTCCGTTACAGGATGGCAAAATAACAGATGAAAATCGTCTTGTACAGGCACTTCCAACCATAAAGAAATTAATTCAGGATGGCGGAAAAATTATTCTTTGCTCCCATTTAGGAAAACCGAAGGGTGAGCCGAAGCCGGAATTATCCTTAGCTCCGGTTGCAGCAAGATTAACCGAGCTGTTAGGACAAGAAGTAAAATTCGCAAAAGACGATAATGTTGTTGGTGATAATGCGAAGGCAGCAGTTGAAGCGATGAAAGAAGGAGAAGTAGTTCTTCTTGAAAATACCCGTTACAGAGTGGAAGAGACGAAGAACGGTGAAGCTTTCAGTAAAGAATTGGCATCTCTTTGTGATGTATTTGTAAATGATGCATTTGGTACGGCTCACAGAGCACACTGCTCAAATGTGGGGGTAACACAATTCGTTGATACTGCTGTAGTTGGTTACCTGATGCAGAAGGAAATCGAATTCCTTGGCAATGCGGTAAATAATCCGAAGAGACCGTTTGTAGCAATCCTTGGCGGATCAAAAGTATCCAGTAAGATATCTGTTATTGAAAATCTTTTGGATAAGGTTGATACCTTAATTATCGGCGGTGGTATGGCATATACTTTCATGAAGTCCATGAATGAAGAAATCGGTAAGTCCTTATTAGAGGCTGATTATGTTGATTACGCTAAA
This sequence comes from Bacillota bacterium, assembly GCA_023418475.1. Lineage (GTDB taxonomy): Bacteria > Bacillota > Clostridia > Lachnospirales > Lachnospiraceae > Mobilitalea. The sequence continues at coordinate 163,702 of JAEZZO010000029.1, read as the reverse complement.
AAGATGATGGAAAAAGCCGAGAAAAACGGCGTAAAACTTCTAATCCCTGTTGATACTGTAGTTGCTCAGGAATTCAGCAATGATGTTCCTTTCAAGACAGTAGGCCGCGGAGAAATTGAGGCTGATTACATGGGTCTTGATATCGGTGAGAAGACACGTGTTCTTTATTCCGATGCAATTAAAGATGCGAAAACTGTAGTATGGAACGGACCGATGGGCGTTTTTGAATTATCTAATTTCGCTGCAGGAACAATTGCTGTAGCAAAAGCATTATCAGAGATCGATGCAACAACAATTATCGGTGGCGGTGATTCTGCAGCGGCTGTTAATATTTTAGGATATGGCGATAAGATGACTCATATCTCCACAGGCGGCGGTGCATCTCTTGAATTCCTGGAAGGCAAAGAACTTCCTGGTGTTGCTGCAGCAAACGATAAATAATTAGTAATAGTACAATTAGAATCCATATCATGACAGGTAGCTTAGCTTTATAGAACTACTTGCTTGAATACTATTTGTAGCAAGCTTTCCGATACTGGAATTCATCTGGAGATATCCGCATGGAAGAAGGGTTTGAGAGCTTGCTATAATAAGGTAATTCCATGGATCTATTCGACGTCATATTGATATTTATTATATTATATTAGGAGGACTATCATGCGTAAGAAAATTATAGCAGGTAACTGGAAGATGAATAAGACTCCCGCAGAGACAGTTACATTAATAAATGAATTAAGACCATTGGTGGTTACTGAGGATGCAGATGTGGTTTTTTGTGTTCCTGCAATATCCTTAACAACCGCACTCGAAGCTGCGAAGGGAAGCAACATTGCAATCGGCGCACAGAACATGTACTATGAAGAAAGTGGTGCATATACAGGAGAAATAGCTCCGAACATGTTAACTAGCATTGGTGTAAAATATGTAATCATCGGACATTCTGAGAGAAGAGAATATTTTGCTGAAACCAATGAAACCGTTAATAAAAAGGTATTAAAAGCTTTTGAACATGGTATTACACCAATTATTTGCTGTGGTGAGACCTTAACACAGAGAGAACAGGGTATTACGATCGATTTTATTCGTCAGCAGATTAAAATTGCATTCCTGAATGTAACATCAGAACAGGCTAAGACATCTGTGATCGCTTATGAGCCAATCTGGGCAATCGGTACCGGTAAGGTAGCTACAACAGAGCAGGCTGAAGAAGTTTGCAAAGCAATCCGTGAATGTATCCTGGAAATCTATGATGAAGCAACAGCAGCAGCAATTCGTATTCAGTACGGCGGTAGTGTAACAGCAGCAAGTGCAGCTGATTTATTCTCTCAGGCTGATATTGATGGCGGTTTAGTAGGCGGCGCTAGCTTAAAGGCTGACTTTGGTAAGATTGTTAATTATAAATAGTTATTATTAACAGAGGATAGGAGTGCCATAGGCGAAATACCTGCTTATGGCACCCGATTGCTTTATAGCATTTTCAGTAGTTATGATTTTTGTCCACCTTAGATATGGTGAATAATCTATTTGAGGTTTTATGATCACTGCATGGAGGAACAGATGATATCGGTAGTACTAAAAACAGTGAATCATGGTTTAACAGACAGAAAGGAATGTGCAGCATAGTTTATTTGGATTTGAACACAGAGTAACAAAAGCTGACTAAGAGGCTTTTGACCTGCGTGGCGTCCAGAACTGGTATACTCTTTGGTGCAAACTGAACAAGCGCATATTCATGCGCAGGAATGGAGGTAATTATGAGTAAGAAACCTACAGTTTTAATGATATTAGACGGATTTGGTCTGAATGATAAGAAGGAAGCAAATGCGATTGCAGAAGCAAATACACCTGTAATTGACAGACTAATGGCTGAATATCCCTTTGTTAAAGGATATGCAAGCGGAATGGCAGTAGGCCTTCCCGAGGGACAGATGGGTAATTCCGAGGTTGGACATATTAATATGGGTGCAGGAAGAATTGTATACCAGGAATTAACCAGAATTACGAAGGAAATCCAGGATGGAATATTCTTTCAGAATGCAGCTTTATTAACAGCAATTGATAATTGTAAAAGAAACGGTTCAGCACTTCATTTATACGGCTTATTATCAGACGGCGGTGTACACAGCCATAATACGCATCTTTATGCATTGTTAGAAATGGCGAAAAAGCATGATCTGAAAGAGGTATATGTACATGCCTTCCTTGACGGAAGAGATACTCCTCCGGCTTCCGGTAAAGGCTTTGTAGAAGCACTTTGGGAACAGATGAAAATTATAGGTGTTGGTAAGATCGCCACAGTTATGGGCCGTTACTATGTAATGGACCGCGACAACCGCTGGGACCGTGTAGAAAAGGCATATCGTGCTATGGCATACGGAGAAGGCGAAACTGCAGAAAATGGTGTGTTAGCTGTTCAAAATTCTTATGATACTGAAAAATATGATGAGTTTGTATTACCGACAGTTGTTATGGAAGACGGGAAACCGGTAGCAACCATTAAAGATAATGACTCTGTTATTTTCTTTAATTTCAGACCTGACAGAGCCAGAGAGATCACAAGATGTTTCTGTGATGACGAATTCACAGGCTTTGCACGTGAGAAAAGAGTAAATACAACCTATGTTTGCTTCTCTGAATATGATATTACAATACCGAATAAATTAGTAGCTTTCCATAAGATTACAATCAATAATACTTTCGGCCAGTTTTTGGCGCAGAATCATAAGACACAGCTTCGTCTGGCAGAAACAGAGAAGTATGCTCATGTAACATTTTTCTTCAATGCGGGAGTAGAAGTGCCTAATGAAGGAGAGGAGCGTATTCTGGTAAATTCCCCGAAGGTTGCAACCTATGACCTTCAGCCAGAAATGAGTGCGTTTAAAGTGGCAGATAAGCTTGTAGAAGCAATTGAGTCACAAAAATATGATGTTATTATCGTAAATTTCGCGAATCCGGATATGGTTGGCCATACAGGAATAGAAAAGGCCGCAATTATGGCAATCGAAGCAGTCGATAAATGTGTAGGAAAAGCGGTGGAGGCATTACTTGCAGTTGACGGTCAGATGTTTATCTGCGCGGATCATGGCAATGCGGAACAGCTGGTGGATTATACAACGCACGAACCTTTTACCGCACATACAACGAATCCGGTACCATTCATCCTTGTAAATTATGATAAAAACTATACTTTAGCAGAGGGCGGCTGCCTTGCTGATATCATTCCTACCATGATTGACATGATGAATATGGTAAAACCGGAAGAAATGACAGGAAAATCTTTACTTATAAAAAAATAAGTTGAAATAATAATTGTTATATGGTAAAATTAGTTTTAGTTTTTGGGAGGTGTGGACATGGATATTGTTAAATTATTTATTCAAATCATATACATTTTGGTTTGTATCGCATTAGTATTTGTAATAATGAGACAAGAAGGAAAAGTCGGAGGCTTATCCGGCGCTTTAACTGGATCAACTGAAACATACTGGTCTAAGAATAAGGGTCGTTCAGCAGAAGGTAATTTACAGAGATTAACAAAGTATTTGGCATTGGCTTTTATAGTTATTTCTGTCATTTTAGATTTAAAATGGTGGTAGGATAAATGATTTTTAAGAGGCTGTTATAAACATTTGAGCTTTTCTCTTCTTGGAGCTTTAGATGTTTATAACAGCCTCTTTTCTCTTTTTGAACTTCTGTTTTAAAAAGTTGAAATTTATGGTATACTATAAATAATTGATCGGAATTCCAATATGGAATACTCTTATACAAACTAAGTGATAGGCTAGTAAAGAAGTGAATCGTAAATCAGATGGAAAGGCATGTTAGATTAAATGGAAGATAATGATAGAATGGAAGAAAAAAAGGCTATGCTGGAAGAACTGTTTTCCAGTAAGGAATACAAGCCGATGCGTTTTAAGGAATTAGTAGGTTTCCTGCAGGTGCCAAAGAGTGCAAAGAATGAGTTAAAGTCAACCCTGGATCAGCTTATAACAAAGGGTAGTATTTTTATGGATACACAGGGACGATATAAGAGACCCGGTGATGATGTTAAGATTGGTACTTTTTCAGGAACGCAAAAGGGTTTTGGTTTTGTAATTATGGAAGGAGAGAACGAAGATATCTTCATTCCCGGTGAAGCAACAAATGGTGCGCTTCATGGTGATAAGGTAGCAATTGTGATTAAAGAGGAACAGACAGGCAAGCGTAAAGAAGGCGCAGTAATCAGTATTATTGAGCGAGGAAAAAACGAAATTGTCGGAACCTTTGAAAAAAGTAAAAATTTTGGATTTGTGCTACCTGACAATCAGAAATTTGCAAAGGATATTTTTATCCCTAAGGAACATACCAAAGGAGCGGTTACCGGGCATAAGGTAGTTGTAAAAATCATCAATTTCGGTGATCAGACACAGAGTCCGGAAGGCAGAATAATTGAGATTCTTGGACATGTCAATGACCCAGGTGTGGATATTATGTCTGTAGTCAGGGCATATGATTTACCGGTAGAATTTCCGGCGGAGGTAATGAGAACACTCGATAATGTCCCGGAGGAAATTGATCCGAAAGAATTGGTAAGTCGCCTGGATATCAGGGATATCCAAACCGTTACAATTGATGGAGAGGATGCCAAGGATTTGGACGATGCCATTAGTATTTCCAAGGAAGGAGAGCTTTATCACCTTGGAGTACACATTGCGGATGTGACACATTATGTGAGGGAAGGTATCCCACTGGATAAAGAGGCTTTAAAGAGGGGAACCAGTGTATATCTGGTAGATCGCGTTATACCGATGCTGCCTCATAAGCTTTCAAACGGTATCTGTTCCTTAAATCCAGGAGTGGATCGACTGGCCTTAAGCTGTTTTATGGATATCGATTCTAAAGGAAACGTAGTTGGACATAAAATTGCAGAAACCGTAATAAAATCGGACCGTCGGATGACCTATACCAATGTTGCAAAAATAGTGGATGATAATGATGAAGAAGTAAAAAAGGAATATGAAGATTTTGTTCCGATGTTTCTTCTGATGCAGGAGTTAGCAGAAGTGCTTCGGGAAAGAAGACACAAGAGAGGTTCTATTAATTTTGATTTTCCTGAGAGTAAGATTATCGTCAATAGTAAGGGAAAACCAATCGAAATTAAGCCTTATGAAAGAAATAAGGCTACCAAAATCATAGAGGAATTTATGCTGATTGCCAATGAAACAATAGCAGAGGACTTCTTCTGGCAGGAAATTCCGTTTGTATACCGTACTCATGATAATCCTGATGAGGAGAAAATAAGAAAATTGGCTATTTTTATTAATAATTTTGGTTATAGCTTAAAAATCGGCCAGGAAGAAATACACCCGAAGGAATTACAGAAACTATTAATTAAGGTGGAGGATACGCCGGAGGAAGCTCTGATTAGCCGCTTAACCCTGCGTTCGATGAAGCAGGCTAAGTATACAGTTGCAAATACAGGTCATTTCGGATTATCCGCCAAGTACTACTGTCACTTTACTTCTCCGATTCGCCGCTATCCGGATCTTCAGATCCACCGGATCATTAAAGAAAACCTAAACGGAAAGCTTGGAGAAAATAGACGTGCTCATTACGAGAAAATATTAAATGAGGTAGCTGATCATTCCAGCAAAACAGAGCGCAGGGCAGATGAAGCGGAGCGAGAGGTGGAGAAGCTTAAGAAGGTGGAATATATGATAGAGCATATCGGTGAAACCTTTGAGGGTGTTATCTCAGGAGTAACCTCCTGGGGCATGTTTGTTGAACTTCCCAATACGATCGAGGGTATGGTCCGCGTCAGTGAAATGCAGGATGATTATTATATCTATGATGAAGAGCATTATCAAATGATAGGAGAACACACCAAAAAAATATATAAATTAGGGCAGAAGGTAACGGTTGAGGTGTTAAATGCCGATAAAATTATGAGAACCATTGATTTTGCCCTTATGGAGGTAGAGGATTAAGTGGGGGAAAAGATTAAATTAGTCGCGAACAATAAAAAGGCGTACTTTGACTATTTTATAGAAGAAAAGTACGAGGCGGGCATCGCATTACACGGAACAGAAGTCAAATCCCTGCGTATGGGAAAATGCAGCGTAAAGGAATCCTTTCTACGCATACAAAACGGTGAAGTATATATTTATAGTATGCATATCAGCCCTTATGAGAAAGGTAATATTTTCAATAAGGATCCTCTTAGGGTTCGAAAGCTGCTGCTTCATAAGTATGAGATTAATAAGATACTCGGGAAGCTAGTAACAAAGGGATATACACTTGTCCCGCTACAGGTTTATTTTAAAGGCAGCTTGGTAAAGCTTGAAATTGGGCTCGCACGAGGTAAAAAGCTCTATGATAAGAGAGAGGATATTGCGAAGAAGGATATGCGAAGAGAAGCAGAGAAGGATTTTAAGGTCAAAAATTTGTATTAATGCTGCGAAATAAAAATAAATTTTAGAGCGGTGCCAAGATAGCGTCGTCTTACGGATAGTATAAATCTGACTTGCGGCATCTTATCTTTATTTGATTTATTTTATATTAGAATAGGAACATCTTTTAACATTATATATGCGGAGATGTTCCTATCTTTTTGCAAAGATGTGCTATAGTAATAAGAAGGGGAATGAATAGGTATAAGTTACCGCTGTGAGCGGTGGAACGAAGGCGAAGGAGAAGATGAAGAGAAGATTACATTTTAAAGGATTTTATTCAAAAATGCTTTTAATTTGCAGCGTGGTATTAGGCTCTGTATCATTGATATTAGCAATACTGATGAGTCAGCTTACCATGCGATATGAAAGAAATGAATATATTAAGAAATATGATATAGCATTATATAATTTACAAAGTGTTTTCGAAGAGAAGAATAAAAATCTCTATAATTCCTTTTATAGCCTTATTACCAGTGCCTCAGGTTATAATGATCTGTGCAAGTTCTTAAAGGATGAAAATTTATATCAGACGGATAATAAAATAAAAAGCAATGTTAGTAAAATTATGATAAATATTTGTGAAAGAGATTCAAAATGTGTCGGTATCTTACTGTATTCACAGCGGACACAAAAACTGTATCATTTCAACAAAAAATATAAATCTATGAGTACTCTTGCAACACAGGAGAGCATTACAGATATTTTTCCCACGGATAAATCAGTGATCGGTGATCGTGTACTCAGCTTCATGAGCAAGAATTTTACCAAACCCTCTACCCATATTTATGGGATGACCGGTAAAATTTATAGTGATTTCGGACAGTACGATGATCTGGTAGGTCAGATTGTTCTTCTATATCCGACCTCTGAATTGCTGGAAGCAATAAATAATCAGTACTTGGCAGCGGATTCTTTATTCAGTATTATAAGCTCGGAGGGAGCAATCTGGTTTCGTTCGTCTGGAGATGACTACCTTGCCGGGAAGGATTTGATAAGAAATAATATGAATAAAGAGACGAATAAGGTTATTACACTGCCGACTGAAACTAGGAAATTAAATCAGAAACTGTATTATACCTCTTCCATTTATAATGGTCGATATGGTTATTATGTAACCTATCAGGTAGAGAAATCAGGTAAACAGATTGGATATACCTCAGGACTAATTTTATTATTTGCCGTCCTGATCTGTTGCTTTGCAATCATCCTTTACATAATGACTTATTACAGCACAGAGAAAAAGCTCAAAATAATTCAAAAGGGTATGAATAAAATCGGATCGAACAATCTGGATTATCGAATTCCTCCAGTGAAATCACAGGACGAATTTGCCCAGATCATTAATGGCTTTAACCGAATGTGCCAGGAATTGAAAAAGAATGTGGAGCAGTCCTATGTCTATGAACTTGCGCAGAAGCAGGCGGAGCTTTATGCGCTGCAATCGAGTATCAATCCCCATTTTCTCTATAATACCCTAGAAATGATCCGGGTGCAGATTCTGCAGGGAGAAAAAGAGGAAGCCTCACAAATGATCGTATTGCTTTCGAAGATTTATAGAAATCAGATGCATCGTGATTTATATGTTTCAATCGGAGAGGAATTGGAGCAGTGTGAGAATTTAATGTTTCTGTATCAATACCGTTTCCAGAACTTTGAATATGACTTTTCCGTACCAACCACACTGTATGCTTACGGCTTGCCAAAGAATACACTGCAGCCCTTGATTGAAAATTATTTTGTACATGGAATAGATTCAAAATGTGAGGATAATTATTTTGAAATAACGGGAAGTCTTGTGGAGCAGGACGGTGAAGCACTAATATGTTTAACCCTGCAAAACAATGGATTTACCATAAGGCCTGAGGAGCTGGAAGAGCTTAAGAATAAAATACAGCGAAAGGTTTTTAAAAACAATGAGACAAAGGGCTTTGCCATGGCTAATGTCAACAGCCGTTTGAAAATTGTATTTGGAGATCAATACGGCATATTTCCGGATACAGGCGTGGATGACGCCGGCTTTAAAGTAACCATTTTGTTTCCACCGGTTTTATCCACGAAGCTGATCCAGAAAAATCAAACAGAAAATAGAGAATAGTATAATATTTTCAAAAAATAAAATCCCTTACACCACACCAGGTAAGTAAAAGGAGCTTTGCGAGATAGCCGTTAGGCTATAGAACAAAGGCTCCTTTCTTTGTTCTATTCTCCTAATTATGAGAAATTTTCAAATAAATCAAAATAAAAGTAAAAAGTGCAATATTTTATAATAAGTATTATATACCACGAAACGTATTAATTTTATAATAAAACAAGAAGAATTTATTATTTCGTATGCATCCGGATGTCATTGTGCCGCGTTATCAGGTTCTATCAAGTGATTGCAAAACTTGAAAATAGGATTATTGTGCACAGAAAGGACATGTATATTGTTTTGCAATCAGGTTTCATACAAAAAAGGAGAAAGTGAATGAAAACAACACAAAAAAAACAATCTGCAAAGGTTAAAAGTCCAAGAGAGAAAGCCGGTTTTCGGTTATTCTTGCTTACATTGCCAGTGTTACTTGGTATCTTTATATTTGCATATGTTCCCTTACTGGGATGGACCTATGCGTTCTTTGATTTCAAACCGGGAGTATCCCTTGCTGATTCCGCCTTTATAGGTCTCAAATGGTTTACAATGCCCTTTAAAAATGCTGTTCTGCGGGGACAATTTATAAGAGTGATGGAGAATACACTGGGAATCAATCTGTTGTATTTACTGGCAATGATATTACCAATGTTTTTTGCTGTATTTCTATCTGAAATCAGTAACGTGAGATTTCGCAAAGCAGTTCAGACATTAACCACGATACCACATTTTATCAGCTGGGTATTAGTATATTCCGCATTCTTTTCCTTATTGTCGAATGACGGCCTGATCAATCATTTACTGGTCAATTGGGGAGTCCTTGAAAAACCGATTAACTATTTGGCGGATTCAAGCCATATGTGGCTAAAGATGCTTGGCTATCATTTATGGAAGGGCTTAGGCTGGAGTGCCATTATGTATATATCAGCAATTACGTCAATTGATGCTGAAATCTATGAGGCAGCAGAGATGGATGGAGCCGGCAGATTTTCTAAAATGTGGAGAATTACAATTCCACATTTGATTCCGACCTTTTTTGTACTGTTTGTCTTACAAATTGGTAATATCGTTAATAACGGACTGGACCAGTATATGGTATTTTCCAATGCTATGACGAAGGATTATATTGAGGTACTGGATTTATATGTATACAATAATGGCCTTCGGTTGGGAAATATATCCTATGCAACTTCAATTGGTATGTGGAAATCAGTTGTGAGCCTGCTGCTTGTATTTAGCGCAAACGGATTGTCAAAGCGAATTCGTGGATCGTCCATCTTCTAGAAACTAATAGCTGGCAGGATGCCGGTGATAAAATACAAATAGAGATTGCTTAAGCAAATACCTGTTAGAGAAAACCTGCAGGTTTTGCAGAAAGGTTTGGTTATACTATGAATAAGGTAAGAAAAATAAAAAAGAGAAAAACAAAATCAGAATGGCTGTTTGACATAGCGATCTATGTTTTCTTTTTCCTGTTTACAATCGTTTGTATATTTCCGTTTTATTATATCTTTATCAACACAATCAGTGATAATAATTTGGTTACTACGGGAAAAATTTCGATTTTCCCCCAAGGAATTCATTTTCAAAATTATATCAGTGTCTTAAAGCTGGACACAATTGGACCTGCGGCTTTCGTATCGCTTGCAAGAACTGTACTGGGTACCCTGTTTGCCATTGTTGCAGCTTCATTTCCGGCATACGCATTTACCAGACAGGAATTTTGGCACCGGAAATTCTGGTACCGTTATGTGATAGCTACCATGTATTTTAGTGCGGGTGTTATCCCTACGTTCTTGACCTATAAATCAATCCATATCTATAATACCTTTTGGGTTTATATTTTACCGGCAGTCGTAACACCGTTTAATTTGATATTATGTAAAACGTATATAGAATCCCTGCCGCAATCCCTTGAGGAATCGGCGGAAATAGATGGCGCGGGCTATCTTGTGAGGTACTTAAAGCTGATCCTTCCGTTATCAAAGCCAATCCTGGCCACGGTTGCGATTTTCTCGGCAGTCGGCCAATGGAATAATTTTATGGATACTGTTTTATACATACAAAATAAAGCTCTGTTCACACTGCAGTATGTATTGTACCAATATTTAAACCAGGCCAATGCTTTGGCTGAAATTATGAGAAATGATCCCTCCGTAATGGCAAACAATGATCTGTCTACGATATTAACACCGCTGACAATCCAGTATACGATTTGCATGGTGACGATTCTTCCAATACTTATGGTGTATCCGCTTTTCCAGAGATACTTTGTAAAAGGAATTATGATTGGAGCAGTTAAGGGTTAAAGGTTCATTAGGAAGGAAGCCATAGGATGGAAAATCATGATTTTTTTGCTGAAATTGCAATGACAAAGCATCCTGCCCTACAAGAGGGCAGAGAAAAACCACCCAGACAATTTGAATCGAGATATTTTGAGACAACGCAAGAAGCATTTCCACGGGAAGAATTTGAAGTGGCCCATAAGGATTATCAGGAGCGCCTTATGGAGTTCGAAGAAGAGCTTCGCCGTTTACGAGATTATTATAAGCCTTATCTGGAGAACCGTATCTCCATCCCGCGGACAGTTACGGTAACAGAGCTCAAAAAGTTTGATTTTAGATATCTTAAGCCGGAAGAAATATTTACCGGACTTTCCCGGAATACTGCTTCCTGGCAGTCCGTACAAATACCGGATTACCGGGGACCTGCCGGAGAGCAGGGAAAGTGGCGCGCATATTATAGAACCTCCTTTCGGGCGGAAAGAATGGGAGAATGCGAAAGAGCGGTTCTTCGTTTTCAATGTGTTGATTATAAGGCTCTAATTTACCTGAACGGAAATTTTGTTGGGCAGCATGAAGGCTTCTTTGCTCCTTTTGAATTTGAGATCAGCCGTTTCCTTATGGAGGAAAATGATCTGGTGGTAGAGGTTCAAAATGATATTCCCATTCTGGGAGAAGGTCCTGTTCTGGATGGGGACAAAATATACGCTGCACATGGACCGGGCTGGGATGATCCCGACACAGGATGGCACCATAGTCCTCCGGGAGCCGGAATCTTCGGAAAGGTAACGGTCGAATACCGTCCATTTGTCTATATGGATGATATCTTTGTCAGACCAAACATTGACCTTAATTATGTGGAGCTTCGAATAGGTATTACCAATTATAGCAATGAGATAGTACAGGAATATCAGCTTGAAGTATCGGTAAAACCGGCGAACTTTGACGGGAAGGAAGCCGCCGTCAGTCAGTTTGACTTAAAGTATATAGGAATTGGAAAGAATGAGTACCGGTATTATATTAATATGGCGGACTACCGGCTTTGGGAGGGTGAAACGCCTTATTTATACGCGGCGGTAGCAAGTCTTTCGAAAGAGGGATGCCTCGTCAATAACAGAGTTAGAAGCTTTGGCATGCGTAAATTTATCAGTGATGCGCAGAGCAGTCCGAGGGGAAGGTTTTATTTGAACAACCGGCCGGTTATACTGCGGGGAGCAAATGAAATGGGCCATTTGCAGCAATGTGTCATGAAAAATGACTTTAGTCAGCTGATCGATGATATTTTAATTGCTAAGATGTGCCATATGAATTATATTCGGATAACACAAAGACCGGTGCAGGAGGAGATTTATGATTACCTGGATAGGCTTGGACTTATGCACCAGACCGATTTTCCTCTTTTTGCATTTTTAAGAAGAAATCAGACCTGTGAAGCCATCAGGCAGGTAGAGGAAATGGAAAAGCTGATCCGATCCCATCCATCCTCCATTATGGTATCCTTTATCAATGAGGCGATGGCAATCAGAAGAACGGGAGATCCTTCCAGCAATGCGGACAAACGCTTTGTGACGAAGGGGCACAGGCATATGTTCCGGGATGAGCTGGAAGCCTTCTTTTGTGCGGCACGTAGAGTAATTTACATTGTAAATCCTGACCGTGTGATAAAAAATGTGGAAGGGGATTATGATCCTCCGACACAGGAGGGAATGCCGGATTTTCACTGCTATACGATGTGGTATACGAACCATGCCATGCCGTTTGGGAAGCTTCACCGGGGATATCTGCCTGCTGTAAAGGAAGGTTATATGACAGGCTGCGGAGAATATGGCACGGAGGGTCTGGATCATCTTGCGGTAATGTACAACTTCTATCCCAAGCAGTGGCTTACCCTCGAGGAAGACGGAAGCTGGATACCAGACAAAATTGTCCGTGCGCAGACCAATGCCCTGCATGGTGACTGGTTTGCGGAGCAAAATACAATGGAGGAGTGGGTTAGGGAAAGTCAGCAGCATCAGGCAAGGGCTACCAGGTTAATGACTGATGCCTTCCGCAGGCGTGCGGATTATATTAATCAGACTGCAATTCATCTGTTAATAGATGCATGGCCGTCAGGCTGGATGAAAACCATTGTCGGGTTTGACCGGATCCCTAAGCCTGCTTACTTTGCCTATGCTGACTCTTTGGTTTTGCTGCGGGTCAATCTGCGCAGTGACAGAGCCTGTGTATACAGCGGTGAAGAGCTTACCACCGAGGTGTGGTTATTAAATGATTTGCCAAAAGAAGTGCAGGTAACCATATTGGTTGAGGTGCAAATGAAGGGCAGTATGGTCGGCAGCTATGCATTGACGGGACGGGTTCAGGAAGTTGATGCTGTATTGGCGGGATATGTAAAGCTTATTGTACCCGATTGTAAAGAAAAAACGATTATGAAATACAAGGCATGTATCATTGATCGCGAAGGCAGGTATATCAATGGGGAAAGCCTGGAATATATAGTTTATCCTGACGAAAGAGTGATAGCAATGGACAGCAGAGTGAGCTGCATTGGATCGGAAGCAGTCCAGATAGTACAGCAGCTTGGATGCACTAGGGAAGAAAATTATGAGACAGCAGATACCATTATCCTCTCGGATTACAGCAAGATCGATGGGGAGCGTCTGTATCGATTGATTGAAGAGGGAAGAAATGTTCTTGTTCTTTTGCAGCAGGAAGAGGAGATCACTGTGGGAAAAATAAGACTTTGGACGGCAAAGTGCCAGAGCGTGTTCTTTGCTGCCTCGGATAAAGCGCTTGAGCAATATCAGCTTGCGATGCTTTATAACAGAGAAGCGGACTATATTGATATTTTATCTGAGAGAAGTATTATCAGTAACCAGGAAGGCAAAGATTTGCTTTATACATATGAGAAGAAGGGCTTTGACAAGGTCAAGGGAAGAAAAAAGAAGCTTCCCTTTGTAAAGCAGTTTTCAATTGGGAAAGGGAACTTATTTGCAATAAGTCTTATTATATGCGGAAGGATAAAGTATAATCCAAATCTTGACTGCCTTCTTAGAGATTGTATTGCGGGCAGGTTAGAAGTATAAGGATTAATTATTTTGATGGCTGATAGGAAAGGAAACGGTATGGAATGGGAGAATAAGACATTTGTCGCAGAGGAATTAGCCAGACGGGCACTGCCGGATTACTTTACCTTTTGTGACGGAACTAAGGTAATCAGTATAAATGACTGGAAACAGCGCAGAGGTGAAATCATAGGAATAGTGAAGCATGAAATGTTCGGACAGGAGCCTTCAGTAAGCGCAATTGTACAGGGAATAACGAAATTGTCGGAGGAGAAAGCCTTTGCCGGAAAAGCAGAAAAAAGGCTTGTAAGTATTGAGATAACGATGGGTAATACATTCTTCTCTTTTCCCTGCCATATCGTACTTCCGAAAAATGTGGAAAAGCCTCCGGTTTTTCTGTATCTGTCCTTTTCACCTGCGTTTGTGGATGAATTTCTGCCGGCGGAGGAAATTCTGGATCATGGCTATGCAATCGCCAGTTTTTATTATCAGGATATCGCACCGGATCAGGAGGATAGATTTCGAAGTGGCCTGGCGGGTCTTTTCCCAAGAAACCCCTATGACTGCTGGGGAAAGATTGCAATGTGGTCTTGGGCGGCAAGCAGAGTAATGGATTATTTGCAGACGCTTCCGGAGATAGACCGGGACCGGATTGCCGTAGCAGGTCATTCCAGACTGGGAAAAACAGCGCTATGGTGCGGAGCACAGGATGAACGTTTTTCGCTGGTAGCGGCGAATAACTCCGGAGCAGGGGGTGCGGCACTCTTTCGGGAGAAGAAGGGAGAACGGATAGAATCCATGCTTCGGCATTTTCCACGGTGGTTTTGCGGCAATTTTCAAAGGTATGGTGGACTTGAGATGGAACTGCCCTTTGATCAGCATTTTCTGTCGGCACTGATTGCTCCAAGACATTTATATATCAGCAGTGCTGCTGAGGATGAATGGGCGGATCCGCTCTCTGAATATCTTGGATGTGCGGCTGCGAACAAGGCATATGAACTGTTTGGTAAGCAGGGGCTGGTATCAGACGGAGGATTGCCAGGGACCGGTCAGATACTTAATAAGGGTTTTATTGGGTATCACATAAGAAGTGGTGAACATTATTTCAGCCGGTTTGACTGGTTAAGGATTATAGATTACCGGAATCAGCATGGATGCTGAGAACGCAGCAATCCTTAGTGCTAATTACTGAATTCATTTGCTTATATAGTTTGTATCATGATAATTACTAAATTGTGCAAGGTTTTGAAATAAGTATAATACTAATTTTATTTATTCCATTTATAATGAAAGAAGAAGGGGATCAATAGATCACAAATTATAATGAGAAATTGAGATCTTTCATTCCTTATCACAACGGTATTAAGTAGTTAGATCTGCCCGGCAAAAGTTACTGCTTCGCGATTAGCGCTACTTTAATATAAAGTTATTACTATATTTAGGAGGACAGGTATGAAGAAAAACGTATGGAAAAGAGTCACTGCCATAGTATTGTGCTTCACATTTCTATTCAGCTTAGGAGCATGTAAAAAATCTGACAGTGAAAATAAGACTGCAGCAACACCTACTACGGGTGCGGGGGAAACAAGTAGCGTAACAGAAGTTCCACAAAAGGAAGATCTCACATTGACAGCATTTGTTCAGCAATCGGCTTCCACTGAATCCGGTATTTGGACAGGCTGGGGAGCAAAGAAGCTCTATGATGATACCAAGCTTAAGCTGGAATTTTATCCATCCGGAGACAGTACGGAGGAAAAGCTTCAGCAATATCTGGTAGCAGGCACCTTACCGGATCTTGTAGGCTTTAAAGGACAGGATCAGGCTCAGATGGCAATGGATGCCAACATGCTGGTGGACTTAACAGAATATAAGAATTTATTGCCAAATATTTTCGAAAGTAAATATTATAAGGATGCGGTAGCCTATACAGAGAAGTATGTAAGTAAAGATACCGGTAAGCTTCTTATTATGCCTACAGCAATCGGAGCATCTACCACAGAATCATTAAACTGGGTACCGCAGCTTCAATGGTCCTTATTCAAGAAGGCAGGAATGCCCGCTGTGAATACCCTGGAAGATTATCTGGATGTAGTTGATAAAATGGTTAAATTAAAGCCTAAAACAGCGGACGGCGAAAAAGTATATGGTTTTTCCCTTTTCTCTGATTGGGATAACCTTACAGCAAAGGAAATATCAACATTATCCTTCTTCTATGGCATAGATACAGAATATGTATCACAGCTGATGGAAACCAATATTATAACAAAGGAAACAAATTCTTTATTAGATGAAAACAGCTTTTACAAAAGAGCCTTGAAGTTTTATTATGAAGCAAACCAGAGAGGACTTCTCGATCCGGATTCAGCAACCCAGACCTACAGCAATGTGGATGCAAAATATAGCGCAGGACGCGTTATGTTTTCCTGGTTCAGCTGGATGACAGGTACTTATAATTCCAATGCATCAGGTCATGTAACGAATGCGGAGGATCCGGATGGCTATGCAGCGGTTATTGCAAATGATATGAAGCTTTATGATGCACCGGATCAGACTATCGGACGTAACTGGTATTTTGGTATCAGCAAAAATTGCAAGGATATCGAAAGAGCCTGTGAGCTGTTAAACTGGATGTATGATCCTGAGGTTCAGATGTATCTGGGAAATGGACCGGAAGGAACTATCTGGAAGAATAATGATAAGGGTGAACCGGAGATCATTGATCCTGCAGGTTATGATATTGTATTAAATCAGAAGGAAGCAATGATGCCCGATGATATCGGAGGAGGCACCTTTGAAAGCGGACAGTATGCATTTAATACCTTGGGATTAAACGCTGCAACCATAATGGATAATGGCTTTACCAAGAGTTATCGCTATTGGCCTTCTTATTTAAATAGAAATCCTAATGAACTGAAAAAGGAACAGATTAAGTGGATGGGAGAGAATACAGTAGCTCAATATGCACTTAAGAAAAATCTGACTGCGAAGTCAACACAGGCAGTGAATATGATCCCTACCTTATCCGATGATATGCAGATGACGGTTACTCAGATCGGTGAAATTGTGAAAAAATTCTCCTGGCAGATGGTATATGCAAAGGATGAAGCAGAATTTAACAGCCTGTGGGATACGATGGTAAAACAGGCGAAGGGTCTTGGTCTGGATGATGTTACGGCATATTACAAGCAGGCTTGGGCAGATGCTTTAGTAAAAGTAGCAGACTATGAGTAAAATTTCATAAGCTTAAATAGATACTAAAACAGAAACAAGGATTTTGAATAGACTTCAAATCTATCACAAAATCCTTGTTTCTCTTTAAAATTATCAAGCAATAATGTTACTGTAGTTTTTTTTGACGTCGGTACGCAACGGGAGAGGTATTGAAGTATCTTTTGAAGGAACGGTTAAAATAGGTTTGTCTGGAAAAACCAACTTTTTCTACAATATCCTTCATCTTCATATCGGAGGTTTCAATTAATTTGGCGGCATAATTCAGGCGGGCTTCAGTGAGATAATCATTAAAGTAAGAGCCGGTCTGCTGCTTGAAGACGGTACCCAGATAGGAAGGGGATACATTCAGCTTTTGGGATAAGGTTTTCAGGGAGATATCTTTATCGGAAAATTCATGTATTGCTTTAATGACCGCTTCCACGCAGGGATACATAGAGTTTTGTATATTTTCATTTACGGAATAATAATACTCAAAAAATGAGAGGCAATATTGCCTGTAGGTGTCTATTGTTTCCACAGAAGCAGGAAAGCTCTTAAGAGCATTTAAAATATCGGGGAATTTCGTGCATACATCCTCAGAGGTTTTCTCCATCAGACCTATCAATTCTGACACAATTGTGATAGTCAGATGATAAGCACTTTGCGTCGTTAGTTTATTCGTAAAGATATTTTCAATAAACTTCGAGGATTTAGAGAAATCATCGGGTTGACCGGGAAATTGCAGCGCAGCTATCCGGGCAGCTATTGGTTTTAATTCATTGTAATGAAAACATGAAAACCCCGCATGCTTTAAAAACAATAGAGAATGGGCCTGCTGATAGCTTTCCGCTACTTCATTGTATTTGTCCACGCAGCTTCCTATTGAAGCGAAAACAGATATTTTTGATAAATATGCAGAGGTCTGAATTTGATTTACTAATTTATCAACCTCTGCATCTTTATCAAGAACGGTGAGGATACAGACCAGGCATAATGGGGTTTCAAAATAAAATTGAACAGTAAAAAGTCCCGGAAGATAGGAAAGCAGTAAATCGAAGAATAAGGACATATTTGCCGTATTATTATCCAGGGAGGAGAAAATGACCGCTGTAAAATTATCCGCATCCAGGTTAATTCCAAGTAGATTGCTTTTCGTCACCATATCCTCATAAGAAAGAGAATTCTTTACCCATAATTCAATAAAATTACTGCGGAAGGTAAGCGTGGTTTTTCCATAGGTGTCGGAAAGCTCTTCCCGCTGCTGCATACGGTTGACGATCTGACTGACAGCCTCCGACAACTCATCGGAATCGATTGGTTTTAGAAGGTAGTTCTCGGCACCGTGTCGAAGTGCGGTTCTGACATATTCAAAATTATCATAGGCACTAAGTACGATAACGGATAGTAAGGGATTAATATCCTTTGCCTGCTTGATCAGCTGCAACCCATCCAGCTCCGGCATGGATATATCAGTGATTAATAAATGTACACTGTTTGTCTGGATATACTCGAGTGCGTTTACCGGATTGGTTGCGGTATAAGCAATTTCGAAATCATATCCTTCCCAATTTAATGCATTCATCAAACCATCTATAATAAAGGGTTCATCATCTACGATAACAGCTTGATACATAATAAGGCCTCCGTTTTCTTGTCAATAAGTATATTTTAGTGACAATAATCGACTATGTCAACCGATATGACCAAATTATCGTTTGATGCAGCATTTCCTTGTTACAGTTCACTGCCCGGACATAGAATTTTGATACTACAATTCTTTTCGGTTACTATGATAAGAGCTATTTCACAAATAAATAGCGAAACAACATTTACAGAGGGATATGTATGCACTAAAAAGTCTTAATAGCATGTACAGGAGGGAGAAATAATGACGGATGGATATATCAATATCACAAAATTTACGGCTGCTTCTTGCGGGGGCAGAGATTGGACAGCTGCTTTCAGAAAGGCTGTTGTATGCCTGGAGGAGAAGGGCGGAGGTACGCTCTTTGTCCCGGCAGGAGTATATTCTACAAGATCAATTCAATTAAAAAGTTTTATCACGTTATATTTAGATAACGGTGCTATTCTTGATTTCAAGGATGATTATGAGAACTTTTCCCTGGTGGAAACCGAGTTCGAAGGAAGCACCGAGATGATGTATATGCCGTTGTTGTTTGCGGACCAGGAGCAGCAGATTTGTATTAAGGGAAGTGGCTGTATAAACGGAAACGGAGAACGGGCCTGGAAAGATAAGGAAAGGCTGCCTTTCAAACGACCGTATATGATTTGTTTTCAACATTGTAAGGGAGTCAGGGTAGAAGGAGTAACCTTGAAAAACTCTCCGGTTTGGACGCTCCATCCGCTCTACTGCGATAATGTTGCAATTCATGGAATTACCATCCTAAACCCCTCCAATTCTCCCAATACGGATGGCATCAATCCAGATGGATGCAGAAATGTTCGTATTTCTGACTGTTATATTGATGTCGGAGATGATTGCATTGCGATTAAATCGGGGACAGAGCTGACTCCAAAGAGAAGCTGTTGTGAGAATATTACGATAACAAATTGTATTATGGTACATGGTCACGGAGGGATTGTAATAGGCAGTGAGATGAGTGGAGATATTAGAAATGTTGTAGTTTCAAACTGTGTGTTCCAGAATACCGACCGTGGCATTCGGATTAAGACAAGACGTCGAAGAGGCGGAATAGTGGAAATGTTGTCCTTTTCCAACATAATGATGGACCATGTGCTCTGCCCATTCATTATTAATATGTATTACTGCTGCGGAACAAGCGAGGAAGATTTACATGTATGGGATAAAGAACCCTATCCTGTCAATGATGGAACACCACTCATCCGCGATATTCATGTAAAAGATATCACAGCCGTAGAGGTATCCTCTGCTGCGGGGTTTATTTATGGACTGGCGGAACAACCTGTTTCAAATATTACCTTAAGCAATTGCAGTATTCGTATGGATACAGATGCAAAAGCGGCAGTCCCTGATATGCTGGCGGGTATTGCTGCAATGAAGGCAGCCGGCTTCTTTCTACGGAATGCCAGGAATATTTCATTTTGTAATGTAAAAATTTATAATACAGCAGGAAATAGCATAAATCTGGATGATACGGTTGAACTGACGATGTCATAGAGCGGTAATGATTATCAGATGTGCAAGCAATTCAGAAATTAGAAGATAGCATATAACGCGCTGAAAACAAGCTGATCCAACATACTGCTTAACGAGCAGATAGGGTTGCTATGGAGTACAAATCAGATAAAGTCTTGTTTACACGCAGTATGTACCTGTATTATATGGTTTGCAGGCTTTGTAGAAGGGTATGGTGATTTATATGAAAAACATAAAAATAAAAACTTCGAAAAAGAAATCATTTCAATTTTGGGAGAGAATGCATAAAGATGAAAAGCAGGCGGGAGAAAGAATTTCTATAAAAATAAGGGGTGGAATTGTAAGAAAACTCATTCTGTCCTATTTGCTTCCGGTTTTTTTTGTTATCCTTCTGGGCTTCGTTTCCTACGAAAAAGCAGCGGATTCAATTATCAAAAACTATAAGGAATCAAGTCTTCAATCAATTAGTATGACCAGTGAATACCTAAACTTTGCATTTGATACAGTAGAGGCAAAGGGAATTCAATACATAACAGATAAAGGCATAAGTAACTATTTTAGCGGATCGAATAGTATCCTCAATAATATCAGTCTGAAGGATACGATAAAAAGCAAATTGTTATCTGAACAGATTTCGGACAAGGTAATAGAAAATATTTATATTATCTCAGATAAGGTTGATACCATGAGCACAGCAAATAAATCAGTAAAAAATGCTTATTCCTCCTTTTTGAATTCAAAGGGCGGGAAAAATTTACTCGATCAGCAGGATGCAAAATATTGGATCGGGTCAGACCCCTTCCTTGATGAAGCATTTAGAGTAACCACAAGCTCCTATGCTTTCCGCTATGTTATTGGATTTCCGAGAATGAAAGCCTGCACGGTATTTGATATCAGTTCAGAGGCTATAGAGGAAATTATCGGAAATCTTAAATTCGCTGAGGGAAGTACAATCGGATTTATAACAGGTGACGGCAGGGAACTGATTGCCAAAGGGAAGGGATATCAAACCGACATAACGTTTATGGATAAAGATTTTTATCAAAATTTCGTGAGCTCTGGAAAAACAGATAACAGTATAATCGTAACCTGCAATCATCGGAAGTATTTATTTATCAGTTCAAGAATTGGTGATACAGGTGCTATGGTCTGTGCATTGATACCGGAAGCAGATATTATTGATCAGGTGAAGGATATTAAGCTGCTGACAATTGTTTTGGTGGTAATTGCCTGTATGATAGCGGTACTTACCGGTGTGAAGATGGCATCTGGCATAAAGAAGGTAATACATTATGTAATCCGAGAACTGGACCAGGTTTCTAAAGGAAATCTTTCTATCAGGCTGTCTGTAAAAAACAGGGATGAATTTAAGATACTGGCAGAAGGCATTAATAGTATGATTGATAATATGAGGGAGCTGATTAGAAAGATTATACAGCAGAGCAGCAGTGTGACAGCTTCTTCCGCAAAGGTCACAGGTGCTTCCGAGATCTTTTCCGAAGCAAGCAGTACTATATCCGATTCAGTAAATGAGATACAGATTGGCATTACGCAACAAGCGAAGGATGCAGAGAATTGTCTGCTTCAGATGGACAAGCTATCGCATAAAATCGGTATTGTCAGCGGAAAGACAGATGAAATAAGAAATATAGCTCTGGTTACAAAGGACAGTGTGACAGAGGGCATCGATTTCATGACGATACTTAATCAAAAAGCCGGACAAACGGCCCGCATTACAGAACGTGTAAAAGGTAATATAAAAGTTCTTGAGGATAAATCAAAATCCATCAGCAAAATAATTGAAACAATTAACGCAATAGCGGAACAGACCAATCTCCTGTCACTGAATGCTTCGATTGAGGCAGCAAGAGCCGGAGAGGCCGGCAAAGGCTTTACAGTAGTTGCGGAGGAAATCAGAAAACTGGCGGATCAGTCAATAGAGGCGGTTAAGAATATTGAAGGGCTGGTAAAGGACATTCAGGTACAGACGAAAAGCACAGTTGCGATTGCCAATGAAGCAGATAGTATTGTTACAGAGCAGGAAATCGCGGTAGCAAATACGGAGCAGTCCCTGCGGGAATTAAGCCGGAATGTGGAACAGCTGATTGGAAATGTCGGTATGATAACAGATAGTATAGACAATATAGACGAAGCAAAAGCCGGTACCTTATCCGCAATCGAAAACATCTCTGCCGTATCACAGCAAACTGCCGCAGCAGCAATCTCAGTAAATGACACTGCGGCGAAGCAGTCAGAAGAAGCAGTATCCTTGAACGAATTAGCAAGAGAGCTGGATGGGAGTGCCCAGGCACTGGGGATGGAAATACAAAGATTTACTATCGAATAGCAGATTGTTGATGATATAGTATTTTTCAAAAGGAAAAAGTTATATTTCACACTACTTTGGAAAGGGAAAGGTTATTCTTATGAGAACAAGAATGAAGGATATCAGATTTTACAGGGCAACATCAAAAATCAGCAGGCCAATTGCTGATTCAACCCATACCATCAGTAAAATTGCATTTTATGTTGTAGAAGTGGAAACAGAGGAAGGAGTTGTGGGACAGGGATATTTATTATCCTTTCATTACTCACCGAATGCAATGGAGGGTGCCCTGAAGGATATGTGCAATTTTGCCCGAGGCTTAGAGGTATATGAGACAGTAAAGTTCAAAAAGCAATGGGATAGGGAAGCAGAGTATTTTGGAAATACGGGTATTAACAATTGTGCTATAGCAGCACTGAATGTGGCAATGTGGGATGCTTGGGGAAAGCTTCTGGATACACCGGTGTGGAAACTGCTTGGAAGCAGTGCCGAAAAAGTTCCGGTATACGGAAGCGGCGGATGGATCTCATACTCCGATGAGGAGCTGTTAGAAGAGGTAATGGATTATAAAAAAAGAGGCTTTCAGGCTGTTAAGATCAAGGTAGGCAGCGGCAGTATGGAGAAGGATCTGCAGAGGCTTAGAAAATGCAGGGAAGGACTAGGAAACACTGTAAAGATTATGATGGATGCTAACCAGGGAATGGATGTTCCTTCTGCCATAGAGCTCTCAGAACGGGCAAAGCAGATAGGAATTCACTGGTTTGAGGAGCCGGTATCCCATACTGATTTTGCGGGATACGAGATATTACGGCGGAAAACCGGTATTGCCTTAGCCATGGGTGAGAGAGAATATAATTGTGAAGCACTTAAGAATCTGATTGCCAGGAATGCATTGGATTTGTGGCAGCCGGATTTGATCCGCCTTGGAGGAGTTGAGGAGTGGAGAAACTCGGCGGCACTGGCATGGTCTTATAAGCTTCCGGTACTTCCTCATTATTATAAGGATTATGATGTTCCGCTGCTATGTACAATTCCCGGTGCGTATGGTGCGGAATCCTTTGACTGGATTGACGGCATTATCGATAATAGTATGAGAGTGGAAGACGGATTTGCATATCCCAGAGCAGGAGCAGGCTGGGGCTTTCAGTTTAAGGATGAATTTCTGGAAGAAGTCCGGTAAGTGTGAAGAAAATTGTCTTCACACAATAAGTTTGTGTCTGCGTTTAGCACACAAACTTAGGATGCGCAAAAACAGCGCAGAAATGGGGTAAAAATGGACAGTACTCTTTATGTAAATAATTTATTTAATCTTACAGGGCATACCGGAATCGTTACCGGAGCCTCGCGTGGTATTGGAATGGGTATTGCAAAGGTTCTTTGCGGGGCCGGAGCAAAGGTATATAATCTCTCCCGCAGTATATATGCAGGAGAAGAAAATATCTGCGAAGGAATGGAGAATATCCCTGTTGATATTACGAATTTGGCTAAGACAAAAGAAATAATAGATGATATTGCTGCAAAGGAAGGACATCTGGATTTTCTGGTCAACAATGCAGGAATGACCTATAAGGCAAGAGCCGAGGAATTTCCACAGGAGGAATACCAGAGGATACAGAATTTGAATTTGAAAGCAATGTTTGATTTATCACGTCAGGCATACCCCTATCTAAAAGAATCCCGCTATACAGGGAGAATAGTAAATATCTCCTCTATGGCATCCTATATGGGTTTTACAGGAGTAGTGCCCTACTGCATGACCAAAGCAGGCGTGACCGGATTGACTAGAGGACTTGCACAGGAATGGAGAAAGGAGCCAATCCTTGTTAATAGTGTGGCTCCCGGATGGTTCTTAACCAAGTTAAACGAAGAGCTGTTTGCCAGTAATCCCGATCGGAAAGAAGCAGCACTTAATAAAATAACGCTGGAACGGTTTGGTGATCCGGCTGAAGTTGGTCATATGGTATTGTTTTTACTTAGCGGAGCATCCACTTATCTGACCGGACAGGATTTTGCAGTTGACGGCGGCGCATTATCCCATGGCTTTTAAAGAATTTTGTAAAAATTAAAATATTGTTGAATTAGTATAATTTATTATAATGCGAAACAAGTATAAAATATAGAAATAAGAAAACAGTAAAAGCTGGAAATGAAGGGATAAGAAAGTAAGCTGCGAAGATGTTACTATGTCTGAAGCATTATGAAATCTGATATTTGGTATTTTAATATTTTCCTCACTGTAAAAATACAAGGAGAGCGACCGGAAAAGGAGACAAAAGCATGATATATAATAATTACCGCTTCGAGGTACCAGAGGAAAAAATGATTCGTGTCATAACGGACACAGATGTAAAAAATGAAGCAGATGACGCATTTGCCGTCGTACATGCCATGCTAAGCCCAAGATTTGATAACAGGGGATTTATTGCAGCTCATTTTGGAACGAGGATACCGGATGGTATGGAGAAAAGCTATCAGGAGCTTGAAACCATTTTTACAAAAATGCAGATGGAAAGTAAGAATAAGCTTTTCCGGGGTGCACAGCATTCCCTTCCGAATGCTTTTACACCGGTGGACAGCGAGGGAGCCAGATTTTTGATCAAGGAGGCAATGGCGGAGGATACAAGGCCTTTGTATCTGCTTTTTCTGGGACCTTTAACGGATATTGCCAGTGCATACCTCATGGAACCTGAAATTGTCGGGAGGGTTACGTTAATCTGGATTGGAGGCGGATGTTATCCAAACGGAGGTATGGAGTTCAATCTGCAAAATGATATTCATGCGGCGAATGTTGTATTTTCTTCAACGATACCGGTATGGCAGGTGCCCAAGAATGTCTATGAAATGATGCCTGTATCCCTGGCAGAACTGGAATACAGGGTGTTTCCACAGGGAATCATCGGACGCTACCTGTTTGAACAGCTCTCGGAGCATGCACTAGGGGAGATACCAAGAAAAAGCGCGTTCCGGTCAGGCGAAAGCTGGGTACTTGGTGATACACCCGCAGTCGGTTTGCTTTTGTATGAACACAGATTTGAATATGAATGGCGCGAGGCGCCTATGATTACGCAGGATCTGCAATATGTTCCTGCAAAATTCAACCGTCCGATCAGAGTTTATAAAAGAATTGATTCCAGACTGTTGCTAGAGGATTTCTATTGTAAGCTAGCTCTATTTGCGCAGAGAAAGGAACAATGAAATGGCTGATATTTTTGATACCACCTTACGTGATAGCCAGGGGACCAGGGTTCTTCCGCTTCGTCCGGAAAAGTTTGATTTTGAGGCATACAGTGAATATGAAGCAGCGCTTCTGCCCGGAAATCGGAGTTTTATGGAAAGTGGTCAGGGACTTCTGGTCTACCGCCGGGTAAGAGCTGACGGCGTTTTTTATGATAAATGCAAGGATTATAAGGAATCGCTGGAGTTACAGCTGGGAGCACTTAAAACAAGTTTGTCCTATAAAGCGGATATTGCTAATTTCCTGGAGCCCTGGTACGGAATTGGTTATATCGCTGCGTGCTTTGGAAGTGAGTACCTCTGGAAGGAGGGGCAGGCTCCTGCGGTACTTCCGCGTTTTAAGACGGTTAACGAGGTGATGAATTCCGATTATGTGCCAATCCATCAGACGGCACCCGGAAAGCATATTCTTTTGATGGAGGAGTATTTTCTGGAGAAAACAGGCGGGAGACTGCCGATGTCATTTTGTGACATTCAATCCCCACTCAATATGTTGTCCTATCTGCTTCCGATGAATGATCTCTTTCTGGAAATTTATGATGATCCGGAAAATGTAGCAAAGGCAGCCATACTAACGGCACAGCTTCTAACAGAATTCCTTGAGAAGCAAAAGGAGCTGATTGGTTCCTGTCTTGCCCTGCCAGGTCATGGCTTTGCAAGCAGCAGGGTCTTTCGCGGTGCAGGTATGAGTGATGACAATTCCATTATGCTCCAGGAAGCAGATTATCTGGAGCTTTTTAAAACAGCGGATGAGAAAATAGGAGAGCATTTCGGAGGCTGTGTATATCATTCCTGCGGAAATTGGGCTAATAAAATAGGTATGGTCAAGAAATTGAACAATATTTTAACAGTGGATGGAGCCTTTTCTGCTCAAACTGATCCATCACCAAATGATCCGCAAATTTACGGCGAAAGCTTTGCTGGCAGCGGTATTACCATAAATGCAAGAGCAGTAGGAAATGCAAATGATTGCTATCATGTATTCCGTGAGCTTTGGAGGCCGGGACAAAAGCTGATTGCCGTAACCTATTGCCAGGATCCGGCTGAGCAGGAAGTGCTGTATGAAAGATTGCATGCTCTTGCTGACAGGGAAGATAATTAAGTTATTGATTGGTACGACAAAAGCCTGATACAAAATACACTAATATCCATCCGGCAAATGAATTCCAGGCTTTTGAGATTAGTATAAGAATCATTATATATTAAATTAATTATGCATTAGTGATTGTGAAACTCGAACAGCTTATCAATGTTTCATAATACATATTTGAGGAGGTTTCGCATGCTCTATAAAAACAACTGGGAAGAAACAAAACAAAAATGGACGAACTATTGGAAGCGGCAAAATACCGGAAGACCACTGATGTGTATTATTGCAGATAAGGAAGAAGCAAAGGATGCACAGCGTGCGTTGGCGCTAAAATCAAAAGATCCGGAGGATAAATATCTGAATGCGCAGCGGATTGTAGAACGCTTTCGTTATTTTTGCGAAACGCATGAATTCCTGG
The DNA here is from genome assembly GCA_023418475.1 of Bacillota bacterium. Taxonomy (GTDB): domain Bacteria; phylum Bacillota; class Clostridia; order Lachnospirales; family Lachnospiraceae; genus Mobilitalea. The sequence continues at coordinate 136,382 of JAEZZO010000029.1, read as the reverse complement.
CGGAAAGCTTTCCAAACCTGAGCGTAGATTTCGGCCCTGGCTCTATGGCTGCTTATCTTGGCTGCAACATCGTATTTAATGAGCGCACAGCATGGTTTGTGGAATTCGTGAAGGATTGGATCTCGTATCCCGATCTGGTATTTAACCCCGAAAGTCCCTGGTTCAAAAAGCATATCGAGTTGTTTCAAAACGTAAAGGAGCTGGCGGGAGATGATTTCTATCTTGGAATTCCGGATATCATGGAGAACATTGACGTATTAGCCTCCATGCGAGGCGCGCAGGATACTATTTTTGATATGATGGATGAACCGGAGGAGGTACATCGAAGAATTGATCAGATTGATCAGATTTATTATGAATATTATGACCGTTTTTATGAGATTGCAAAGGACAGGGAGAATGGCTCCTGCTATACGGTGTTCCAGATCTGGGGACCGGGGAAAACGATCAAACTGCAGTGTGATTTCTCAGCAATGATGTCACCGGGACAGTTTCGTGAATTCATACAGGATTCTTTAAGAAAACAGGCAAAACAGGCGGATCATGTACTATACCATCTGGATGGTCCGGATGCAATAAAGCATGTGGATGCCGTAATGGAAATCGAAGAAATAGATGCACTTCAGTGGACCAGCGGGGATTATGGTCCGGACGGAACCTTTGAAGAGTGGTATCCGATCTATGATAAAGCAGTTGCAGCAGGTAAGGGTCTGTGGGTCAAGGTATATTCCGGTGAATTCGAGGAATGGCTTTTTAGGCTTGATAAGCTGGTTGCCAGATACGGTTCCAATGCACTATTCCTGTATTTTTCACCGATGCCTATGGAACGTGCGAAGAAATTGCTGGAATATGCCGAACAAAATTGGAGCGACATTGAGGGCAGTTATATAAGAGAACTGAAAAGCAGGAAGGAAAGTTAGAAAAGCGTAAAGTAAAATAGTAAAAATAAAGAAGTAAAAATGAAGAAGAAAAAAAAATGAAGAAAAATTAAGAAGGAAACAGGAATTATACTCAGAAAAATACGAAATATGCCATAGGTAAATGTGAAGTATATCGAAGAAAGGGAAGTTAGTCAAATGAACAGATAAGCAATCATATTCAACACAATACCTAAATCTGACTTTTGACATTCATTCTTAGCATTGTTTCGCAATATGTCAATATAAAGGGAGGAAGATATGCGACAGGTTACTCTGATACATAATCTCCAGGAGAATAAGAGAATTACATTAGGAATGCAATATATCGCAGACGCACTGCAAAATATCGGTTATACAGTAGCGATTAAGGCATATGAAGGTAATCCGGAGGATTATAGAAAGCTTCCGGGTGAGAAAATATATGTCGGTATGAAAGAACAGGATTCTTTCCTCTCCTGGCTGGAGGAACAGGAGATATTGATTTATCATTCCAAGATTCCCGCCGGAGAAGGTTTTTATTTATTAAGCTGTCCCGGAAAGCTTACCGTCATTTGCGGCGGCAATGATCTGGGAGCTTTATATGGGTGTCTGGAGCTGGAGGAAAGAATTAAGAAGGAAGCGGAGCTTCCGAAAGAGCTTGCATTTTACGATGCACCGGTATTCAGCTTAAGAGGACCCTGTATCGGTTTACAGAAAACCAAGATCGAGCCCCCTCGGCTAACATATGAATATCCAGTGACACCGGAGCGCTTTCCCTGGTTTTATGAGCAGGAGCGGTGGAAAAAGCTTCTTGACAGAATGCTCCGGCAGCGCTGCAATGTATTGTATATCTGGAGCGGACATCCCTTCTCTTCCTTTGTTAAGGTACCAGATTATCCTGAGGCTTTGGAGGTAACAGAGGAGGAGTTTCAGAAAAACCGTGAAATCTTTGGATGGCTTACCAATGAGTGTGACAGAAGAGGAATTTGGCTGGTCCTTAAATTCTATAATATCCATATTCCCTATCCGTTTGCCAAAAAACACAATCTCGAACTGTTACAAAGTAATATTAATCCCTTGGTAGCCGATTATACGACGAAAACGATTATAGAATTTATCAAAACCTATCCTCATATCGGTCTTATGGTATGCCTTGGGGAAGCCCTGCGCGGAACGCAGAATAAGACGGACTGGTTTGTGAAAACCATTGTACCCGCTGTTAAGGAAGGTGTAAAGCAGGCCGGTCTTACAGAGGAGCCTCCCATTATTTTACGAGGACATGATTGTGATCCGATTGCTGCCATGAAGGGTGCGATGGAGCTTTACGGTAATCTTTATACGATGTGGAAATATAATGGAGAGAGTCTGACAACCTACTTACCAAAGGGAAAGTGGCAGAAAATCCATCAGGAGCTTGGCAGCCTCGGAACAACACATATTATGAATGTGCATGTACTGGCTAATTTGGAACCCTTCCGCTTCAATGCACCTTCCTATATTCAGAAATGCGTACAGGCAGGCAGGAGCCGCCTGAGTGCGAATGGCCTTCATCTTTATCCGCTGTTTTATTGGGACTGGCCATACTCACCCGATAAAGCCAAGCCGCGCCTGGAGCAGCTTGACCGTGACTGGATCTGGTTTGATGCATGGTTTCGATATGCCTGGAATCCGGATCGTACAGAAGCAACGGAGAAGCTGTTCTGGATTGAGGAGATAGCGGAACATTATGGATGCGACAGGGACATAGCTATGCTTTTACTGGAGGCGATGGAGGCAGCAGCCTGCTGTCTTCCAAAAATTCTTGGAAGAGTTGGTATTACAGAAGGCAACCGCCAGACGATGACACTTGGAATGCTGATGAGCCAGCTGACCAATGTAATTCGCTATCGTCCAAACAGAGAGCTGTGGAAATCAGTAGCCAGAGCCGGAGAACAGCCGGATGACTATATAAAAAATGAGCTTGAGGGACAGCCACATATTGGGGAGACGCCTTATGACCTGATTGATGAAGTGAAGCAGCTGATTGACAGGGTGGATTATTACTGCAATAAAATAAAAGAATTATTAAGGGTAGAGAATATAGAAATTAACAGAAATCTTAACGATCTGGAAGCAATCAGCCTGATGAGCAGGAACTATATCTACAAAATCGAGGCAGCTATGAAAATCCTGGAATATAAATATACCATGGATGAGAAATGTCATGGTGATTATAAGCTTCTTGAAACAGCACTGGAATATCTGGAGCAGGGAATGAGGCAGTACCGCAATCTTGCAGCTTTGACAGAGAATACTTACCTGTATGCCAACAGCATGCAGACAAAACAGAGAAAAATACCCTTCCCGGATGGTGATGCCTTCAGCCATTGGAGTGCATGTCTGCCAGAATATGAAAAGGAGTTAAATAATTTCAAGAGGAACCTTGCCAGGCTAAAGGAGGGTTATGTTCCCGGATCTGACCGAGAAACGGAGAACATCGGACGCTTACCCCAGGCTGAATTTGAGATACTGGGGGAAGGCTGCGAGAGATATACCGTGAAAAAAGGCGAAAGTATTTTTACTGATATGGTATCCCGTATTCAGAATATTGCACCGGAAATTAACGGACTGGAAGGAATACGTTTTGGTCTTGGTGATGCGATTACGAGTGGTGTTACTGTCAAAATCGAGTTGAAGGAAAATTCTCTGCTGCTGATCGGTTATATTAATTCCAAGGGAGTGGAATGGCTTCAGGTTCCAAATCTTGAGACTAATACGCATGCGGATGACCGGGGAGGCCTGTCGGTAGTATATGCCAATGCCGTAAAATCAGAGGGGTGTGAAGCAATCAATATTCATGCCTTTGCTTATGAGGCAGGGACACATGAAATTTATTTCGGAACAGGAGGTTATATCATCGCAGGGATTATTCCGGTGACAGAGAAGTTGAAGGCGAGAAATGCCGGCTTGCAGGGAGAAGGCGCACAAACTCTGGATTGGCTTTATGAATAAGTGGACTGAAAATAAGGATTTTAGTATAATGTATCCATAACAAGATTTTAGTGTAAATAGTCCCTATACAGCATTCGTTTGTAAATATATACCATTAAGACTGTGAGGCTGTGATACAGAAGAATGTTTTGTATGTGTAAATTTGCGAAGCAGGGTTCTTAACAGGACTTATTACACTCAAATCATTTTAATCATTTGACAATAGTGCAAGAGGCGTAAAAGCAGCGCAGAAATGAGGCAAACTATGGAGAAAAAAGCACCGAGAGAGATGACTGGAGCAGAACTTAATTCCATGCTGAAAAGCAGTATTAATCTGAAAAGTCTGGGTGGTGTAAGATGCCCTGAATTAAATTTGGAGGAGGAAGATCTCGACTGGTGGAGAGATGCCAAAATTGGAATGTTCGTACACTGGGGGCTCTACTCTATTCTTGGAAAAGGAGAATGGGCAAGATTTAGTGAGCATATTCCAAAGGAAGAATATGAAGCGTTAGCAGGTGAATTTCATCCCGAGAATTTTAAGATGGAGGACCTTACCGGACTTGCCAGAGAGATGGGCGCAAAATATATGGTACTGGTTACAAAGCATCATGATGGCTTCTCCCTGTGGGACAGCCCTGCCGCCTATGAAGGCTTTACAAGTGCGAATACTGCCTCCGGCAGAGATTTTGTCGAGGAATACACCGAAGCTTGCCGTAAGGACGGGCTCAGGGTGGGATTATACTATTCTCCTATGGATTGGCGCTTTCCGGGTTATTTTGATCCCGAAGGCCTGCCGGAGAATGCGGCACTAATGAAGAAGCAGTGTTACGGACAGGTAGAAGAGCTATGCAGTAAATACGGTAAGATAGACATTATGTGGTATGACGGCGGTTGGCTTGCACATAAAGGCAGTGATACCTCCAGTGCCTGGTTCTGGGAGCCGGTAAACCTCAATAAAATAGTGAGAAAATACAATCCTAAGACATTAATTAATCCCCGTTCCGGTTGGGAGGGCGACTTCTATTGCGACGAGGGTTCCCATGAGATTAAGGGGAATATACTGCCTGTTCCGTGGGAAAAAAATATGTGCATCTGCAGTGGCTGCTCCTGGGGCTGGATGGAGAATGATCCGGTTTCCGACTTTGACTGGTTAATCAAAATGCTGGTGAATGTGGTAAGTAGGGATGGAAATCTATTGTTAAACGTCGGACCGGATAAGAATGGTGGACTGTCAGAGGAAATAAAGAACCGAGTAAAAGAAATCGGCGAATGGCTGAAGGTATACGGGGATAGCATCTATGGCACCCGTGGAGGCCCGGTACAGCCGGTGGATGATGTATTCGGAACAACCTTCCGGGATAATATTGTCTATGTTCATATTCTGGACCGGGAGAAATTCCGAGAACAGACCTTGACAGGGATGGAAGGAACTATTCTAAGCTGTACCACATACCAGGGCAGCGCCTGTGACTTTACACAGGAAGGAAACCAGGTGAAGATAATGCTGCCGGAGGATATGGAATGCCATCCGGATCTGATTGTTAAGATAACCCTGGATAGAAAGCTCCCGAAACCTGAGAACGGAAAGATACATTTTACCAGCAAGGAATAAATGCAGATTTTAAAGTGCAGAGACTTCTTTCAAAGCACTTTTAGCATGAATAGCATAATACTATAAATGGGATTGGCATAGAAGTAGTTTTTGTAATTGTTTCATTTCATAGGATAGTTCGTCCTATGAAATAAACCCTCTGGGGTATGTGTAGCATCACGCGCAGAATGAAAGCGATACATTTTAGAGTATTATCGAAGGAGTTTATAGGGTACACTTTTGTATTTAACAAATGAGAGAGGAATGAAGAGATGTTATATGGAGTTTCGTATTATCCGGAGCAGAAGGATAGAGAAGATTTAGAGCATGACCTGGAGCTGATCATAGAATCAGGAATCAATACAGTCCGGATGGGAGAATTTGCATGGTGTAGGTTTGAACCAAAAGAAGGGGAATACCATTTTGAATGGCTTGATCCGGTAGTCGAACGGCTGGGTAAGGCCGGTATAAAGACGATCGTCTGCACCCCCACCGCTTGTCCTCCTGCCTGGATGATAGAAGCTGATCCGGATATTCTCTATAAGGACAACAGGGGAGTGAAACGACCCTTCGGAGGCAGAAGACATTACTGTTATAATAACGAAAGATACCGGACTTATTGCGCTCAAATTACAGAGCAGATTGCCCTGCATTATGGACAAAACCCTTATGTGGCGGGATTTCAGATTGATAATGAACTGGCGCAGGAGGTTACCGGAAGGTGTACCTGTCCGGTTTGTACGGAGAAGTTCCGTAACTGGCTTAATAAGAAGTATGGTACGATTGAAGAATTGAATGCCAGAACCGGAGGAGTATTCTGGTCGCAGGAATATACAAGTTTCTCCCAGATTAATCCTCCTGTAAATCCAATTGAGGTGGATGCGGCAGTTCAGATCAATTCCTTTTTCGAGAATCCCTCCATCCGCCTGGATTTTGAACGCTTTTGCAGTGACAGCCTGACAGAATTCCAGAATATACAGACCTTCCTGTTGAAAGAGCATACCAAATACCCCGTTACAACCAATGCCACGGGTCTGGCTACTAACAGTATCAATTACTATAAAAGTACAAAAGAACTGGACTGCTATGGCTTTGACTTCTATCCGGGCCTTCGCGATGCTGCAATCAATTCCTTTCCCTATGCATTTGCACGTGGTGTAAAGGAGGGAAAGCCCTTCTGGGTAATGGAATTTGTCTCAGGCGGAGGCCACCGTCTGTATGGCTCAGGAAGAAAGCAGCCAAATCCCGGCGCGCTGAAACAGGCAGTGATACAATCCTTTGCCCATGGTGCCCAGATGCTGCTGCATTTCCAATTCCGAAGCTTTCCGTTTGGTGCAGAGCAGTTAAATTATGCGATCGTTGACCTGGATGGAGTAAAAAGACGCAGATATTATGAGATGCAGGAAACCGCTTCGCTGCTTTGTAAGCTGGAACCGCTTTCAGCAGCCGAATTTGGCAATGAAGCGGCAATCTGCCTGGATTACGATACTTACTGGGCACTACGCATCAAACCGGTGAATGATCCGGTATTTAGCTATCTTACTTATTGTAATAAATGGTACGATTGTCTGATGGAGAAGGGAATAAACAGCGATGTCATATCCTATGAACAGGATTTTAGCAGATATAAGCTGATCATACTACCAACCGGCTTTGTACTGACAAAGAAGATACAGGACAAACTAAGGAATTATGTAGAAAATGGCGGCACCCTGGTGGCTACCTTTTTAACCAGTGTAAAAAATGAAGACAATATTGGTTATACGCAAACTTTACCGGCAGGACTTACAGAAGTTTTCGCAGTAAACATAGAAGAAGTGGAACCGGTATTCCGGGATAATAAAACAGGACTGTCCTATCAAGACGGTAAGGCATCCTTTGATACAGAGGATGATCTATGGAGTGAGCTGTTGTCGGGAAGCGCAAAAATGCTTGCAGACTACAGGGATGATTATAAAGCCGGGCAGGGAGTAATATCCATGAACCGATTCGGTAAAGGAAGGGCTTATTATATCGGAACAGATCTTTTAAAGGAGTATATGGCAGTAGTTTTGAATTCTATGGCAGAAAATGCAGGCTTAACGAAAAACGTAATTATCGGTGATGACAAATTCGATATTGTAAGGAGACGGCTGGGGAAAAAGGATATTTACTTTATAATGAACTTTAATTCCTGCGAAAGTGAGATTGTATTACCGGAACATGCGAGGGACTACCTGACGGGTGAAATTTTGCAGGGTGTTCGGAAGGTGGAACGTAATGGGTTTTTGATTGTTACGGTGGACTTGTCTCAATAAGCTGATTTTTCTTTTCGTTTGCATTAATACGAAAACCCTTTCACCAATTATAATAAATTCCATATAGCTACCGTTCAAGTATTAGAATGAAAAATAATCGAAATAGCTTTATATAGCTGACTATTTAGAAACATACCGCCCTGTTGTCATATATGTTTTTTCATAATGACAACAGGGGGTATTATAAGAAGGACTGACCATGACGTTAGGAATTTAATACTAATCAAGGAAATTTGATCGTAAGATAAATCCTTTATCAATGTCACGCAGTTATTTACCCTGACACGTTCACTGTTTAGGGTCAGATCATAATTTACATTCGGTTAATCCTACTCTTAAACCGCTTACTATTTTACCCAAACATCCGATCGAGGAATTCGCTTCTCCTCTCTCAATCTGTCCAAGCATACTTTTACTGACACCGGTTTGCTCGGCAGTTTCATCCAGGCTCATGTTTTTCCCCGTACGAATTTTCTTTAAATAAATTAAATGCAATATTCCTGGTGAGATAATCCACTGTGCAATCACTCTTTCATGAATGTTTTAGCCTTGCATAAACCTAGATAAGAATTCTTTTGTTCTGGGATTTTCAGGCTTTGCATTGATATAGGGTGTCATTCCTACTTTTCTTAAATATTTGATTGAAATCGTATGAGCCTCTTCCTTGCTCTTTTTCAGAACCTTTCTGCAGCCGGACATACAATTTTCAAGAAGGGTCATATTATTGAATAAATTAAAGGATTGGAACACCATTCCTACCTTCGCGCGGTATTCATTAATTTTCTTCTGGGAGCCTCCGATGATTTCATCTCCGAAATAGACTGTGCCGCTTGTCGGAGTTTCCAATCGATTTAAGCATCGCAGCAATGTAGATTTGCCTGAACCGGAGAAGCCGATGATACATATTACCTCGCCTTTATCGATGCTAAAATCAATATCTTTCAGCACTTCATGAGTTCCAAAAGCTTTTCTTAAATGTTACACCTTGATAATTGCCATACTTCAAAGATAATGCAAAGTAGGATAGAACAGGCAATATTGTCAGTAAAATTCTTGAAAATTTTATCGTAAACGCTTGACGGAAACAACAAATTATACTATGATAAAAATGCGTTTGAAAACCGGATATTGCGGATAGGCAATAAAAATTGCAAAGCAGGATGTATTCCAAAAGCTAACGATCCGGCAATTACAATCTTACCTAACGGGGTTGTACTGGTTTCGACGGGGGTTTAGAAGTTGTGGAAGCCATTCGCAGACTAGGACTGCGTCACCAACTTAGAAATAAAATTAAACGCAAACGATAATTACGAATTAGCTGCTGCATAGCAGCTTGTCGACCTTTAGCAACTCGCGGCTGAAGAACTCGGCATCAAATTAGCGGGGCCCTTTATCTTCAAAGCTTTGAGAAGGTAAAAGATCTATGAAGCTACTAAAGTCTGAAGCCTGTCTGTCGGCGTCAGATGGAGGGAACAGCATGTAAGGTGCTATGCGAATAGTGCTAAGGCATGCATAGTAGATTGACTGTAATGGGAGAAACTGCAATGGATGGGCTTTCGGACAGGGGTTCAACTCCCCTCAGCTCCATACTTGAATTAGATGGGAAAACCTTAGAAAATAAGGCTTTCCCGTTTTTTTGTAGAAATATTTATGGTTACACTTGGTTACACTGCAGTATTTACTATTTATTTATGGGGAATTATAGTATAATTTGTTGTATGAATAAAATGGAAACCGATGATAGAAATGGGGGAAGATGAACTTGTTGCGAATTGCTATTTGTGACGATTCTACAGAACAAATCAAATTAATTAAAACTGTGTTGTTATGTTATTTGGAAACTATAACCGAACAACCATATGAAATTCAGGAATACAATAACTCCTTTCTGTTTGTAGAAGAACTGTCTAAAAACGCTGGTTTTGATATTGTACTGCTAGATATCTGTATGCCGGGGATTTTGGGTACTGATATAGCAAGAATAATTAGAAAACGAAAGGATAAGACAGAAATTATCTTTCTAACCAACAGTGATGAGTTTGCAGTGGATGCATTTGCACTCAAAGCTGCTCATTATCTTATGAAACCATTTACCAAAAAGCAGTTTGATGAGGCGATGAACAGAGCAATGGAGCGTTTTGAGATGCTTTTGCCTAAGAGAATCTGCTTAAAGTTGGAGAAAGGTAATATTCAAACCATTGATATAAATGAAATCCTTTTTATCGAAAGCTTTGACCATGCTCAAAGCGTGTATCTTAAAAGCGGTGAACAAATCGAAACAAGAGAATCGTTATCACAGCTCTTCTCTGAACTTGAGAAGCTTTCCAATGGTCAGTTTATTGCTCCGTATAGGGGATACATAGTAAATCAAAATGCAATTCGCAGTATGGAAACGGATGAAATTGTTTTACGTAACGGAAAAACAGTTCCAATCATAAAGCGTAATTTTCGAGAAATCAGAAAAAATTATTTCAATTATATGTTTGGTGAGGGGACGGTCAATGAATAATTTTTTGCCTAATGTTTTACGTTCTAGTGTTACGGATATCATGATGACAGTAATGCTACTTATGATGGCGCGCCCCAAATATGGAAAAAAAGTGACGATTTTCGTTACGGCATCAATAGTTTTCATTAATATGTGCGTCAACATTTACTTTTATCAGACGGAAAATTATACTGCGCTTGCTAAGGTAGATGCCTGCATGATATTATTCATCTGTATTGTCTTGAAGTTTTTGCTTCTTGATGATATTATGCAATGGTTTTTTATCTTTTTGACTGCAACGAATGTTCTAATTGTAATAACTGTATTGAGCTACGTTTTTTCTCAATTTATGCCGTATCCAGCTTATTCAAACATACTTTTGCGCTTTTTACTTTACACCCTTATCATAGTACTGTTTTATATTTTTTTGCGGCCGTTGTATCGGAAGGTAGTTGAGCATTGGTATGTGTTTTGCTTCATTTCTTTAGGTCTGTTTGTCAATTTTGCTTACTACATCTATACGAGCAGAGATATTCAAAAAACACTAACCAGACAGTTTATGCCTCTATTTCTACTTATTATATTAGGAATACTGGTATACGTAACACTTTTTTATTCGCTTAAAGCTTTTTCGTCTGAGGCGGATATACTTGAGGAGAATATTAAGATAAAAGCACAACAGGATATATTAAAGGCTGAATTGGATGCCTACGAGGATTTTATAGCAATATCCAAACAAAATCGCCATGATCTTCGTCATCATAATGCCTTATTGCTGGAATACCTGGCGTGTGGTGACGTAGACGGTGCTAGGTCGTATTTGCAGGAATATGATAAAAGTATTGAAGAAGCAAGTCTATGCCAATATTGTAAAAACCCTGTGGCAAATGCGATATTTCGTATGTATGAACGCAAAACAAAGCAAAATGATATTAAGTTTATTATCAATGTTGATATTCCAGAGAAGCTTCCACTCACAGCGGTAGAAACTGGTACACTTTTTTCTAACATTTTGGAAAACGCATTAGAAGCTTGTTTGAAATCAAATTTGCCGGAGTATAGCATTGTCTTTACTACAGAAGCTGATGAAGAACTTCTAAAGATCAAGGTTAAAAACAGCTGTAGTGACGTGGTTACGTTTGAACATGGTCTGCCAAAAACCACAAAGCAAGGTGGCGGCACTGGGGTAAAAAGCATTGTTCGCATTGTAAAAAAGTGCGGTGGGATGGTTGATTTCATACAAAAAGAAAACATTTTTATTATACAGCTTATCCTTCCGCTAAATTGAATGAAATAAATTTTACTCCCCTTGGTTGCTGCCAAGGGGAGTGTTGTTTTACGCAATAAAACCGTCGATTCACGTAATATAACACTAAAAAATACACTATTATGGTATCTTTGCAGTAACAAGAAATTTTGTGATATTGGTAATGGAGGTGTTTACTGATACACAGGTAATACTTTTTTCAATTAAAACACACAAAGGAAAGGAAGAAGTAAATGAACAATAATTTAACGCAGGAAATATTAGAAAAAGCAAAGCAGGCTAAGTCATCCAATGAGCTTTTTGCACTTGCCAAAGAAAACGGTATGGAACTAAGTGAAGAACAGGCAAAAATTTATTATGAAAGATTAAATTCTAAATCTAACCAAATATCTGATGAGGAACTGGACAATGTCAACGGAGGGTACTGTCCGATGTTTATTATCAGCGGTACAAGTAGCCATTGCTGATTTTGAAATAAAATTTGAATAACACTTGTAAGGATACTTCGAGGCAGTGATGAAAATCATTGCCTCAAAAAAATTATATAAGAGGTAAATGCAGAGTTAAAATAATTCATAGCATTTTAGAAAGCTGCTGTCCCAAAGAATAAGCAGATGTTTTCAGAAAGGGAATCAAAAAATGAGATATATACTAAATCCAGATATTGCACTGCGTTCATGGGAGCTTGTTCCTTTTGCCTATTATAAAAGAAACAATCGATTAGCCATAGGGTTGAAAAAGGAAGAGTTTGAGCAGCTTCTTTACTGTGATGGCAATCACGAGCTTGAGACAAACGATCTGATAGCTTCTCTTATAGAAAAGGATCTTTGCCGTCCTTGCGATGAGGAGATACAATTAACGGATTGGCAAAAGCCTTTATTTTGTGAAAACCGTTATTTCCCAGCTATGAACTGGGCAATCACATGCAGGTGTAACTATAATTGCCTGCATTGCTTTAATGCAGCGGATAATGATATCCTTACAACAAAATTTTCCTGGGAAGAGTGTGTCAGCCTGCTTGATGAGGCACAGGCATGTGGTATTAATGCCTTTACTTTAACCGGGGGAGAGCCCATGCTCCACCCTAATTTTCTCGATATTATCAAAGGCATACACAGTCGCGGAATGTATGTAGAAGAGCTTAATACCAACGGAAGCTTTATTACGGAAAGAATCCTTGATGGAATGAAGCAGATCGGTTGTAATCCACTTATCAAAATATCTTTTGATGGACTAGGTCATCACGATTGGCTGAGAAATCAAAAGGGTGCGGAGCAAAGTGCACTTCATGCTATTCGTCTGAGTATCGATAAGGGCTTTCAGGTAAAAATTCAAACAAATGTGCACAGGCTTAATCACAATACAATGTTACCTACAGCAGAATTCATGGACTCGCTGGGAGTAAGCGAAATGCGTATTATTCGCACAACGGAATCTCCACGCTGGGCCGAAAACAGTAAAAATTACTGCAAGGATGGTGCATGCCTAAGCTTTGAAGAATATTATAATTTTGGATTGGAATTTACAAAACAATATATAGCAAAACAGTGTAAGATGAATATTAGCATATGGCAGTTTTTGCATTTTTCACCTGTGGGACAAATTTATCATCGGCGTCCTGTTGAGGGCGGTTCGTGCTACCGAGATGGCAGTCCGGTATGTCGTGGAAACCGGATGATGGTAGCTGTAAATGCAAACGGTAACGTCGTGCCTTGTATGCAAATGTCAGGATATTATGAGAAGAATAAGGATATTCTTGGCAATGTTAAGACGGATGGGTTAAAAAGACTGCTAAGTGCCGGCAATTATATGAATGAAGTTTGTGCCACCGTCGGAATGCTTGCCGGGGAAAATGAAAAATGTGGTAAATGTAAATATTTCAAAGATTGTATGGGCGGTTGCCGTGCGATTGGACTGGCATTGACAGATTCTAAATTCGGTTCGGATTTAGCAAAGTGTTTCTATTTTAATAACGGGTATAAAGAAAAAACGGATCAAGTTTTTGAGAAAAGCACATATAGGTGTGTTGATGAGTAGGAGAATAGTAGTATGGATGAATACTTTAATATACAAGAGAAATCATTAGTTAAGCATAAAAAATGGGGTATTGATGGTAGTACTCTTAAGCTGGCAGCTATTACGATAATGCTTATCGATCATACTGCTGCTACTGTTTTAGGAAGAATACTTCAGAAAACAGATAATTATAATGGACTGCTAAATAGTATATATATTGTCATGAGATTGATAGGCAGGTTAGCTTTTCCTATTTTCTGCTTTTTACTGGTGGAAGGAATGATACATACTCATAACAGGCTAAAATATGCAATGCGGCTTGCGGTATTTGCTATAATTTCGGAGATTCCTTTTGATCTGGCACTTTTTGGGAAACCATTCTATCTGCATTATCAGAATGTGTTTTTTACATTACTGATCGGACTTCTCGTATTAATTGGATTTCATAAAATTGCAGAACAGTGGAAGGACAAGAAATGGCTTCGGGTTCTTGCATTCCTGGGAGTTTTATTGACCGGTAACATGTTAGCGTATTTAATCCGGTACGGATGTGATATCTTCAGCAGTTATTTAAGCTACTTTGGCGTACATCTGAATCTGGTGATAAGCAACCGAGGGTATCTCATCCTTTCAGTTGAATTTACAGTACTCTTACTTCTATTATATTTATTATCGTTCAAGCGGGAGAGGGATGTTACAGCCAGCATTCTGCTGGCTGATTTGGCGGTTTTGATTATCGGTATGAGAGCGGCACAATTTGGGATGACAGATTATGGATTATTTGGAATACTGACCATAGCAGTGCTGTACAGTCTTCGTAAAAATCATACGAAATCTATGGCAGGCGCATGTATCGTATTGACAGTTTTGAGCTATAGTGAGGCAATTTCCTTTCTTGATTTAATTTTAATAAAATTTTATAACGGAAAGAAGGGATTAGGGCTTAAATATGTATTTTATGCCTTTTATCCCGCACATTTATTTGTATTATATTTAGTTTGCCGATTCATGGGGCTGGTATAGTGTATGTATAGTAAATATAGCAGGACACCATAAGACAGGCAGCACTTTCCAAAAAAATAGTACTGGTAGCAGGTTTATTTATAATTCTGGTTTTTCGATCTATGGATTAAAAACCTCAACATTAGTATGTAAGGTGTTAGAATCACTTATTGGTGATATGATGCGTCGTTGCTCTTCAGGACTTTTTTTATTCCTCTGTCCTTGGCAACGATACTGACAATGAAAGCCTTATCCGGAACATTAGTAAGTCTGTCGCATTGTTCGTAAAATGCAATTCTGTTGACCATATTCTGTTTTTCAAGCTCTACTGTTGATAACTTTTCCTTATGGTCGGAGAGTATACACTGTCCAAAAATACCAAGCTTTTTAGTAATATAAATTTGAAAAACTCAACATATATTTTTAGTGTTTAGTTTTTATATTTTAGTTGACAGTACATTAATAATACGATATAATACTTAAATATATAAATCAGATATGTAAAGTATGTATATAGAATTAACTGACCAGACAAACTGGAGGTTTAAAACAGATAGTGTTTTAATACCCTCCAGTTTTTTGTTTGGATTTTTTACTCTATACTACTGAATATCAATAGGAAAGTTAGGAGACCATTCAATTATGCCAAAAGTAGATTTATCATTATCCACTGTGCAAATACGTGAGAAACGTATTAATTCCATCACCGGCTATCAGGGCAGTGCACAAGAATTGGTCGCAAAATCACAGTGCGGATTAAAGGATAAAAGCCGCTCCTTCAGCCAATGTCTGGGGTGTGCAACGTCAAAAGCGGCGTGTATGACAGTTCTTATCCAGGATGGTGCGGTGATTAGTCATGGACCGGTTGGCTGCTCTTCATGCTTGCATGAATTTGCCTTTACTTACAGAGTGAATTCACCCTTGCGTGGAGTGGATAAGCCAACACAGCGTAAGATTTATTCTACAAATCTTCAGGAAAAGGACACAGTTTATGGCGGTAATGTTAAACTTGCTAATGCAATTCGGGAAGTTCACGGGCGGACAAAGGTGAAGGCTATTTTTGTCTTGACAACCTGTGCGGTAGGCATTATCGGTGATGATGTTGATAGTGTTTGCGAAGAGGCGGAAGAAGAACTGGGAATTCCGGTAGTGCCTATTTATTGTGAGGGCTTCCGATCCCGTGTATGGACTACCGGTTTTGATGCTGCTTATCACGGCATTGCCCGCAAATTAATTGCGAAGCCACGTGAGAGACGAAATGATATCATTAATGTAATTAATTTTTGGGGAAGTGATATTTTCAAAGATTGGTTTGAGCCCTTTGGTGTAAAGCCCAACTATATCACTCCTTATTCAACGACCGAAACGTTAAAATATTCCTCCGAAGCTGCAGCGACAATTCAGGCCTGCTCCACTCTGGGTAGTTACTTGGGTGCGGCACTGGAGCAGGAATTTGGAGTACCGGAGATTGCAGCAGCTCCCCCATATGGGATTGCACAGACGGACCGGTGGTTCCGGGCATTAGGAAAGATGCTTGGCAAAGAGGATACTGCAGAGAAATTAATTTCCAAAAAGAAAGAAAAGTACCTTTCTAAAATTGAAGAAATTCGTAATAAGCTGAAAGGGAAAACTGCCTATGTCACTGCTGGTGCAGCACATGGTCATGCATTATTGGATATCCTGGGAGAACTTGGAATTCAAGCATGCGGTGCCGCTATATTCCATCATGATCCGGTCTATGATAGCGAACGTGAAGAGAATGACCAATTAGCACAACGTGTGAACGACTATGGTAATGTACCGAATTTCAATGTATGTAATAAGCAGGAATACGAACTGGTGAATGCATTAAATAAAATTCGTCCTGATATCCTGATGGCGCGCCACGGCGGAATGACACTCTGGGGTGCAAAGCTTGGGATACCATCCCTATTAATTGGTGATGAACACTATGGAATGGGCTACGAGGGATTGGTTAACTATGGGGAACGTATTCTGGAAACCATTGAAAATGACGAATTTGTAAAAAATCTTGAAAAGCATGCGGTAAATCCATATACAAAATGGTGGCTAAATCAGGAACCGCATTATTTTCTAAATGGAGGAACCGATTGATGAGCGGAATTATTGAACAAGAGCGTTATACCTGTGCAATCGGAGCGCTTCAAAGTGTGGTTGCAATACCAAAGGCGGTACCGATATTGCATTCCGGTCCAGGTTGCGGTGATATGATACAGGGATTTTTTGAACGCAGCACAGGGTATGCCGGAGGAAGTACTTCTCCTTGTACCAATTTCACTGAGACAGAAGTAGTATTCGGCGGGATTAATCGATTACGCGAAATTATCTCAAATACATATAAGGTGCTTGATACAGACTTGCAGGTTGTATTGACTGGCTGTACCGCGGGTATCGTTGGTGATGATGTTGATAGCCTGGTAAGAGAATTTCAAGAAGAGGGAAAGCCGATTGTATCCGTAGAAACAGCAGGCTTTAAGTCTAGCAATCTGGAATCTCATAGTAAAGTAGTGAATGCAATTATTGATCAATATGTCAGCTTATATGAAGAAGAAAATAAACCAAAGAGCGAGAAAAATACAGTTAATTTGTTTGCTTCCATTCCATATCAGGACCCCTTCTGGAAGGGGAATCTGGCAGAATATAAACGTTTGCTTACCAACTTGGGACTCCAGGTAAATGTACTATTTGGGCCGGAATCAGGGGGTGTAGCAGAATGGAGAACCATACCGAGGGCCAATTTTAATATTCTTGTCAGTCCCTGGTATGGGAATCCAATTGTAGAGAATTTAAAGAATAAATATGACCAGAATTATTTATGGTATCCTCATCCACCCATCGGAGCAAATGCAACAGAGGATTTTCTGAAACAGGTCATTACCTTTGCTTTGGAACAAGGTGCAGATATTGATGAGACGAAAGCTTTGGATTTTATCAAGCACTTATCAGATGCCTATTATGAAGAAATTGATAATCTGGCAACCTTTCTTTTAGAATTTCGATATGGGCTACCAAGCCATGTACATATTCTTCACGATGCAGGCTATGTGGTAGCATTAAGTAAGTTTTTACTTCATGAAGTTGGGATTGTGCCAAAAGAGCAGTTTATCGTAGATAATACACCGGAACGGTATCAGGAGCAGATACGCAAGGAGTTGGCTGATATCTCTGAGAAAAGGGAAATTCCGGTTTACTTTGAACCCGATGCCGGAAAAGCACAAGATATCATCAGGAATCTCAACCATAGTGGACGTGGCATTATTATCGGAAGCGGGTGGGATAAAGAATTAGCAAGAGAGAAGGATTATGACTTCCTGTCAGCTGCTCTGCCAACGCCATACCGTCTAGTATTGACAACCAACTATGTCGGATTTACCGGTGGGTTACGAGTCATCGAGGATATTTATCATAATGTACTTGCAACTTACAGGTGATCCGATATGAGAATAGCATATGAAAATAAACGAAACAGTGAGGGAGAAAAAAATGGCAGAAGAAAAGTATTTGTTTGATACATTAAGACTGCGGGCGGGCTATGAACCAAAAGACCATAATTATGCCGTATCACCGCCGATTTATCAGACAGCGGCATATGATTTTCGTGATGTGGAGAATGCAGCAGGTTTATTCGGACTACGGGAACAGGGCTTCTTATATACCCGCGTTGGAAATCCAACAGTTGCAGTGCTGGAAGAACGTGTGAGGACACTGGACGGAGCGGCTGGCGCCATTGCGCTTGCTTCCGGTATGGCAGCCATCAGCTACACATTATTAAACCTGGCAGAGGGTGGAGGACGAATTCTGACATCCCCTTATCTCTATGGAGGAAGTATAGATAGTTTTAAGAAAATTTATCCCAAGTTCGGTATAGAGTTTGACTATGCAAAGAACATCGAATCACCTGAAGGATTAGCACAGGAGATTAAACCGGATACAAAAGCAATCTATATAGAGAGTATTTCAAATCCTAACACGGTATTACTCGATATCGATGCAATTGCAAAGGTAGCGCATGAACATGGAATCCCGGTGGTTGTGGATAATACTGTTGCGACACCCTATCTTTATAATCCGATTGCACATGGTGCAGATATTGTAATCTATTCCGCGACCAAAGGGCTGAATGGTCATGGTAATGCGATTGCAGGGCTTGTGCTTGAGAGCGGCAAATTCAATTATCTAACTGAGAAATTTTCACATTTTAGTGAGAAGTATTATACCTTACGAGATATTGACGGCAAACACAGAAGCTTCCCGGAGGTTTTTCCGGATGCTCCATTTACCAGCAGAATTAGGTTTAATTACCTGAATTATTTTGGAGCGGCGTTATCCCCGTTTGATGCATATCTTGCTATTATCGGACTAGAAACAATTTCAGAACGTATCAAAAAGCAATCGGAGAATGCACTGATACTTGCCGAGTATCTACTTAGCCATGCACAGGTAGAATGGGTCCGTTATCCTGCACTTGAAACGAGTCCTCATTTTCAGCTGTATCAAAGAGATTTTAGAAATGGAGCAGGAGGAATATTATCCTTTGGATTTAAGGGAACAGAAAAACAAAGAGAAAATTTCCTCAATGCGATCGACTTGTTCCATTATCATGTTAATATTGGTGATGCGCGTTCTCTGATTGTGAATTCACCACAAACAACACATGGCGAACTGGAAGGCGAAGAAAAGAAACTGGCGGATATTCCTGAAAACCTAATTCGCATCTCGGCAGGTCTGGAAGATACGAAAGACTTAATCGCTGATTTGAATCAGGCATTTCAAAAAGCAATCAGTTAATTTTTTTGACTTAATACATACTAAACATATCGATAATAATTACTTGTCGCATCTACGGAGTCATAATAATTTAAAAGGAGGATAATTAAAATGAAACGGTCGAAAGGAATCATAAGTATCATTACGATAGTGCTGCTCAGCTTTATACTCACCGGATGTGCTGGTAAAAAGGTGGAGGAAACGAAGGCGGGCGTGACACAAAGTGCCGGTAAGGAAGGCACTTCCACAACGGCACCAACAAAAGCTACCTCAACCGGTAAGCAGGAATATAAATATGGTAAGATTGATATTCCCGGCAAGGATGGCGCACTCTGTGGTGCTCCGATTTATATCGCATACGAAAAAGGTTTTTTTTCGGAAGAGGGATTTGACGTAAACTTGATTTCCGCAAATGCTGAGTCGCGTAAAATCGGTCTAAATAACGGCACCATCCCGATTGTAAACGGGGACTTTCAATTTTTTCCATCCATTGAAAACGGTGTTAAGGTGAAGGTAGTGGATGGTTTACATAATGGTTGTATTAAGTTCCTTGTACCAAAGGACTCTAAGATTAATGGGGTAGAAGATTTGAAGGGTAAGAAGATCGGTGTGGATGAAATTGGCGGAACACCTCACCAGGTTGCCTCTGTATGGCTTGAGAAACACGGGATCTCTGCGAAACCGGAAGATAAAGCAGTGGAGTTCCTTCCTTATGATGATGGCAACCTTGAAATAGCTGCACTGAACAATGGTGATATTGATGTGGCAGCCTTATGGGATCCATTTGGTTCTGTACAGGAGAAGACAGGTAATTATAAGGTGATCTTTGATTTATCCACTGATCCGACATTCGCAGGAAAGTACTGCTGCTTCCTATACGCTTCCAATAAAGTGTTAAACGAGGAGCCGGAAAAAATAGCTGCACTTCTTCGTGCTTACCAAAAGGCACAGGATTGGATTTCTAAAAATCCTGAGGAGACAGTTCAAATTATTATAGACGGGAAATATTCAGCAATTGATGATAAAGATTTGGCAATTGATTTAATCAAACATTATGTATATCCTTCCACACAGGACAGGGAACAGAATAAGCAGAATGTTGAATCAGACGTCAACTACTTTGCAACGGAACTTTATCATATCGGATATTTGAAAACGAAACCCGAAGATTTTATAAAAGAAGCATATCAAAAAGTAGACCTTACATTAGGTCAATAGGAGATGATTGCCTTGAACATGGTGAAAACAACCAGGAAGCATAAAAAGCAGATATCAAATCAAAATTATATACTGGCAACGATACTTAGCATTGCTGGCTTTGCCATTGCCATACTGATTAATCGATTTTTCAAACAGATTGCAGAAGTAGAGATTACTTCCTATGCATATGGATCCGTGATAATTAGCATCAATGACGCATATCAGATCATACTGGTGCTATTGATCCTGCTGTTTCTGGGTGCTTCGGTTTACAATTCTTCTGATGACGGCAGAAGGATTAGATTTGCCAAACGGGCTGCGTTTCGTTTTGCACTCGGTATTGCACTGGCAGTGTGGGACATTTTTGGCACAAAACTTCTAATACTGCCGCAACCATTTTTTCCGGGTCCCTCACGCATCATCGAAGCATTTCTCCTGGAAGGCGATTATATATGGATCAATACCTTATATTCCCTTCGCCTGTTTGCAGTGGGTTTTATCCTGGGGGTTGTATTCGGTGTCGGTACAGGAATCCTGATTGGATGGTTCCCAAAGGTATATTATTGGGTATATCCGATCTTAAAAATAACTGGTGTTATTCCGGCAGTTGCCTGGATGCCGTTTGCGCTTACTTTATTTCCAACACCATTTTCAGCCGCAGCATTTCTTATTATAATCTGCGCATGGTTCTCGATTGCATCTTTGACAGCACAGGGAATACAAAGTACGCAGAAATCTCAGTTTGAGGTGGCACGGACACTTGGTGCCAAAACTCCTTATTTGGTATTTCATGTAGCAATACCACATGCGTTGCCACAGATATTCACCGGAATTTCTAATGCAAACAGTTTCGCATTTACCACGCTGGTTATGGCGGAAATGATGGGGCAGCCGGGAGGACTTGGCTACTATATCAATGCTTCAAAGGTATGGAGTGCCTATTATAAAGTATTTGCTGCGATCATTGTAATGGCTGTATTATTCAGTCTGATCATGAAAGGAATTAGTCTCATCGAGAGACGTGTTCTTCGGTGGCAGAAAGGCTTGGTAAAGAGCAATGAATAGTGAATTAATAATAGAAATCAAAAACGTCAATCGAACTTATATTGATGATGAGGAGAATACGGTAGAAGCATTGAAAGATATTAATATTACAATTAAACGTGGTGAATTCATGTCCATTATCGGATCCTCCGGTTGCGGTAAGACAACGTTACTTCGTTTGATTGCTGGTCTTGATGCACCGGAGACGGGAAGCCTCACGCTCGATGGAACAGAGATTACAGCCCCTGACCCACAAAGAGGCTATGTCTTTCAACAAGGGGGACTTTTCCCGTGGCTTACCGTGGAACAGAATATTTCTACTGGTTTAAAAGCAAGGCATGTATATCATCAGAATAAAGATAAGGTGGCACATTATATAGACTTAATCGGATTGCGTGGCTTTGAGAAGGTATTTCCGCATCAGATCAGCGGTGGTATGGCTCAAAGGGTTGCAATTGCCAGGGCACTCATTAATGAACCGAAAGCACTTCTGCTGGATGAGCCAATGGGAGCACTTGATTCCTTTACCCGTGCGGACATTCAGGATAAACTTTTGGAACTGAAGAAAGAAAAGGATACCACGATGATTCTTGTGACACATGATGTGGATGAAGCCATTTATCTTAGTGACAGAATTGTTATCATGACACCCCGCCCGGGCAAAATCAGTGAAATTCTTTCAATTAACATGTCACATCCCCGTGACCGGGGAGGATCTGAGTTCCTGTCCATACGAGGAGAAATTTTGGAAAAATTACATCTGGCCAGTAGCCAGCCGCAATTGGAGTATATGATTTAGGTGTATCGTCAAAGCCGGAAAATAGAATTACTTCTTGGGGCTTGAGATAACACGATTACTATAATAGGGAGATAACTATATGAAAAATAGGTTAATAACGGGAATTATATTTATTATTCTGGGTGCTTTCATTGCTTTTGGTCCACAGACGATTTTCCCGGTTTGTGGCATTCATTCAGCGAAAGAAGTGAAAGGGGATAATTCAGGGCAGAAAAAAGGTCAAATGAGTATGAAAATGGGTGATAAGTCATCCGATTCCTCCCCAAATAATCCATCGGAAAGTAAGATGAGCACGGGAAGTAAAATGGTGATGAAGTGCTTTTGGACTGCCAGAGCGGAATTTGGTGTGGGAATCCTAATTGCACTGCTTGGCCTTCTGCTAATCTTATTTTCATCCGTACAGTTACGATTAGGGTTAAATATCTCAATTATCTTTAACGGAATTTTGGCATTATTAATACCAACTAAATTAATCGGTGTCTGTGATGGGATACATATGGATTGTCACTCACTTGCATTACCGGCACTGGTTGTGATTAGCAGTATTATAATCATTACTGCTTTATTAAATTCGGTGTATCTTTTTAAATCTGACAAAAAGGACAAATAATATTATGAAGCAGGTATCTTTATCAATCATGCGACTATCCATCTACAATGTTAAGCGCAAGCTGTTTCGAACAGCTTGCCTTAGTTTTCTCGTGGGTATACTTGCATTTACCTTATTTGGCGGATCTATTCTGTCTTGCAGTTTAAGGAATGGAATGAATAGTATGAAACAAAGGTTTGGAGCAGATCTGATGGTAGTTCCGAAGGGGTATGAAACAAAATCGGAAGGGATTTTGCTAAAAGGAGAGCCAAATTACTTTTACTTTGATCATTCGGTTGCAAATCAGGTAGAAAAGATAAAGGGAGTTTCACAGGTATCTTCCCAGTTTTATCTCTCCTCACTTTCTGCCGACTGCTGTTCTGCATCGGTGGAACTGATAGGAATTGACCCTGATACTGATTTTGTAATTCAGCCGTGGATCTCAAAATCTTACAGAGGAGGGATCAAAGACGGGCAGCTGATTGTCGGAAGTGATATTGTTCTTGACAATAATAAAACACTTAAGTTCTATGGTGATACTTATCCGGTTGCGGCACAGCTGGAGAAGACGGCAACCGGTCTTGATTACTCCGTTTTTATGAATATGAATACCATGCAGCAGTTATTTGCAGGAGCAAAAAAAGCAGGAATGAATTTTTTGGAAACACAAAAACCCGGGAATTCAATTTCTAACGTGCAGGTTAGACTGGATAAGAATTATGATGCGGATAAGATTGCCAAGGAAATAAAAACTACAGTTCCCGGCACTGATGTTATCCTACCAAAGGTAATGTTTAAAAGCATCTCAAATCATCTGGAAACACTGGTTACCTATGCTCAAACAATATCTGTAGTGCTTTGGATGTTAACCTTTTTGATATTGTCAATTGCCTTTTCAGTTACGATTAACGAAAGGAAGAAAGAATTTGCAGTCTTTCGTATCCTGGGTGCTACACGAAAGAAATTGATTGCTCTGCTCTTAACCGAAGCTTTAGTGATCAGTATGATAGGAAGCTTTGTTGGTATCATTACAGCATCAGTGGTTGTATTTCCCTTTAGCACCTACATCGGTGACCAGTTACAATTGCCCTACCTGTTACCGAAACAGGGAAACATTGCGGGAGTATTGGGAATGAGCTTGCTATTTTCCTTAATCATAGGACCTCTGACTTCCATTATTTTTGCAATTAAGATCAGTAAAGCAGAGACATATCTTACGATGCGAGAGGGGGAATAGTGATGCGTCTTGAAATAAAAGGACTTACCAAGGAATATAAAAGAGGAAAGTCTACGTTCAAAGCAGTCAACAATGTAGATTTGTCCATTGCTGCTGGTGATTTTGTGAGTATTATCGGGCGTTCTGGCAGCGGGAAAAGTACATTTTTGAATCTGATATCCAGCCTAATTGTCCCGACAGCAGGTTCGATCCAAATGGATGGAGAGGATGTGTTGACTATGAAGGATAAAGAGGCATCCTATTACCGAAATGCGAAAATCGGAATGATACCTCAAGGTTATAGCTCACTTTCGAATCTAACGGTGCTTGATAATGTTAGACTTCCTTTTTATTTGTTTAAACGAAAAGGGGATTCATCAGAAAAGGCAATAAAATTGTTGGAACAGGTGGGTATTGTGCATTTATCACAGTCCTATCCGAGAGAGTTGTCAGGAGGTGAGTTACGAAGGGTCTCAATTGCCAGAGCGCTAATGAATGATCCGGCAATCGTGATTGCAGATGAGCCGACAGGCGATCTGGATTTAAATACAACAGCAGATATCATGGAATTATTACGTGGAATTTCACAAAAAGGGACAGCAATCTTAATGGTAACCCATGAGTTAGATACCGTTTCTTATGGTAACTCGACATATGTCATGGAGGCAGGGGTTTTAACTCGAAGAGAAGCAAAATAATGAAACGTGCTAATGATGTACGTCTCAGGGGAGAGAATATTAAAGTAACTATGTTACAGGAAATGAGCGCCTATTACATAAAAACGTTCTGCTTGGGAGTTATGAAGTTGACTCTGTAGTCGTATTTACAATGAAAATGGAATAAAATGGATTGTGAGGGAATGGAACATGAGTATTGAAATAATAAAAAGAATAATAGAAGAGAAGAAGATTACAACGGTTGAAGTAGGTTTTATTGATATTGCCGGTGTGTTAAGAGGCAAACGTCTTCCAGCCAGACATTTTCTAAAAATTGCAGAGACAGGTACAGGGATCGCAAAAGCCCCGTTTGCCTGGGATATTCAGTGCGGGGTATATGATGACATCGAGATCGCAAACTTTCAAAACGGATTTCCGGATATGTATGCAAAACCGATTCTTAGTACCTTTCGTAATATTCCTTGGAGAGAAGGCAGCGCTTTTGTATTGGCAGAATTGGTAGATGAAGAAGGTCATCCTGTAAAAGTTAACCCAAGAGAAGTATTAAAACGGGTGTTAGAGAAATATAAAAAACGTGGATTTCGACCGCTGGTTGGATCAGAATTGGAATTTTATTTATTCGATTCTAATAAGAAACCAGTATTTGATGGAGTTCAGTGCTATTCCCTCTATCGGGGAGCAGAATTGGAATACGTAATTAGGGAGATGAGGGACGGTCTGGAGGAACTGGGAGTTCCCCTTGAAGCGTTCCATATTGAATACGGTCCCGGTCAGATTGAAGTAATCCCGGAATATGGTGATGCACTTGAGATGGCAGATAAAACAGTCTTAATTAAAAATGCCGTGAAGGAAATAGCAAGAAAGCATAATCTGTATGCTTCCTTTATGCCAAAACCGTGGGCGAATGAATCGGGATCAGGCTTCCATGTACATCAGAGCTTATGGAATGAAGATTTGACGGTGAATTATTTTAATGAAGATAGGAATATCGCAGATTACTATTTATCCGGACTATTGAAATTCTCGAGGGATTTTAATGCTTTGGTAGCACCGACGATTAATGATTATAAACGTTTTCAGTTAAATTCCTTTGCACCAACCAGTGTAACCTGGGCGCAGGATAATAGAACCGTATCCACAAGAACACTTCTGGGTCTCGGAAACGGAAGCCGCTTTGAACAAAGAAATGGTTCTGCTGCAGCAAATCCTTATTTGATTATTGCAGCAAGTCTGGCATCAGGCCTT
The DNA here is from genome assembly GCA_023418475.1 of Bacillota bacterium. Lineage (GTDB taxonomy): Bacteria > Bacillota > Clostridia > Lachnospirales > Lachnospiraceae > Mobilitalea. Next base: position 110,294 of record JAEZZO010000029.1, on the reverse strand, counting down.
TATGGAATTGAACATAAATTAGAACTGGCGAAGGCACCTCTTGGAGCCAAAGGAGAACAGGAATTTCCTAAGACTTTGGCAAATGCACTCGATTATCTGGATTCCAGTAAAGAAGCTAGAGAATTCTTCGGCGAGGATTTTGTGAAACTCTATATAACGCTTGGAAGACATGAAGTAGAACTGTTCAACTCTGCTGTAACCGATTGGGAGTGGCAGAGATATTTTGAATTTATTTAGAGTCTATGGGGAAAGTACTCATCATCCGTCCAACTTTTACAAGATAATAAAATCTAAGGCAACTACGATACCTGTGAACTGGATGATTAACACCACAGGAAAACCTCAAGTTTATGAAAAAAGCTGACTGGTATGAGCTGCTCGAGTTTGGCGGACTGGAGATAGACTCCTATATCGTTAAATATACGATGGGTAAGCGGGATGGCGATTCCTATAAAGCTACTGATTACCACTTACTCAGGCCGATGAATGGATATACCATCTATCCCCGAGTTGAAAGGATGTAATTGTAAGTATATGAAAAAGAGAAAATCCCGGGGAACTGGGGTTTCCTTTTGCATGTACTACTGAATAAACTGAATTAATTCTTTATCGCCGGATTGCTAACGTGATTTTATTGCATTATCTTTTTTATGCGGAAGAAGAATAAGAAAATAATTAGAAAGAACGATTGGAAGTATGTATTTATCACCGGATTTTTGGGATATACAGTATCTGTTGGGGCACAGTTTTTAGGGACAAAACTGGCCGAATCATCGATTGCTTCTCTGATCAATTCACTTAATCCTGTGACGATGACAATTGCCGGGGGAATTTTTCTGAAGGAAAGGCTTACTGCAAAAAAACTGGCGGGCATATTAATAGCATTTACCGGAGTATGTTTTATACTTGGAGTGGGAGGAAATATTAATCCGGCAGAAATATTTTATCTCTTTTTGCGGTAATTGGCTGGTCTTGTATAGCAGTCCTGACCAGGAGTATAACGCAGAAATATGATGCGTTAACCTTCACCAGGGCAGCTATCGGAGTTGCTCTAATATGTAATCTGCCGATTGGACTTGGGCAGCTTGTGCTGGAACATAACGTTGTATCGATTGATATTGAGGGAGTTCTGGGCTTGCTGTATATGGGGGTTTTCTGCACTGGCATTGCTTATATATGCTGGAATAAGTGTCTGTCAATACTGGATATGGGGACATGCTCTGCATTCTATCCATTGCAGCCATTATTATCCAAGTGAGCAATGAAAATATAAATTAGTAAATTTACCGGTCATAAAGAAAGATCAGTAAAATGGAATCGATTGAAAAAAGAAATATTTTTCAACCGGCAGAATCACTTACGAATTTTCAGCTAAAGCCTTATATACTGTAGGTGCAGCTAAGCAAGGTCAGGTTGAAAAGAAAAGCTTTTTCCAACCGGAAAAAGCATTTACATGCTTTTCGCTTAGATTTTGTACTGCCTGACGGCGGAATGGATGATTAGTGTGAAAGATAAATTTTTCACACGGCTATTTGTGTGTTGCACAAATCACTAGACTTTGCGAAGGGGATGATTATTAATATGGAAACAATAAAAGATATTAGAGATAAAATAGCACTTTGTGATGACGAAATTATATATATCCTGAATAAAAGAATGCAGTTGATTCAGGAAATTATTATCTATAATAAGAAAATGGGTTTACCGATTTTTCAACCGGAACAAGAACAAAAACAGGTGACTATTTTAAAAGAAAAATTGACTGGTCATTTGCTTTGGGAATATTTGGTATTATTGGATGGAGATAGATGTTTAAAAGATGCACTTGGAAAGACTTCTGTAACAGGGAGTCTTTTTTGATAAAAGAATGGTATGGGGTAAAGCTTGAGAAGGTGATAATATGAGGAATGAATTTTATGATAGGAGATTGGGACATGCAAATGGTCTATGGAATTGGTGAAGAATATAAGAATTAATTATAATTTGGTTAGCTTATATAATACATAGGATGCTTATAATTATGTAAATTAGTAGATTAATCCTTGAAATCATTTCTTTTGTTATCTTACTCCCTGCGTCAGCAGAATTAATAATTAATTATCTATGAAATCTATAATGCATCTAAAATGAGAATTTATGAAACAAATCCTTTAATTCTTCCTACGAATATGGTAACTTATCTTTAGAGATTGTAAAACTTATGAAAAATAAATGAGAGAATAGAACGGTAAAAGCTCTATTGAAGCAGGTATCGAAAAATCTCTGGGAGGAGGGCCTGAATTTGAAGAATAAAGATGATACCATTAGATTACTAAAAGTACACTCAAAGAAAACAATTGAGAAATCAGATTTGGAGTACCTTTTTCATACAAATTCTGATGAAGAATTATTCAATCTGATTTGTGACAATCAGGATTTGTTTAAACCAATTATCAGTTCGAAGACAAATGGAAACAGAAAATATCCTATTTATATGAAATATAGAGTCTTATTACAAGAAGAACAACAGGAAGATTATTCAGATGACATCAGAAAACTTCATCCAATGCTTCAGGCTAATGGCTGGCTTATATCACATCAACTGGAATATAAGAAATACAGATCAGAACTTAATCAGATTAATACATATTTATTCTCCTGTAAATCAAATGAGGAACCAATTTCCAGAAAGGAACGCTCTTTTTCTATATTCAGTGAAGAAAAGATACTTGACGATAGTGGAATACGGTCATTACTATCGCACCTCGATTTGGATGCTCAGAAGTTAGCCTTCTATGATACCCCGGAATACTGCTTAAATGATTTTATTGCAGAGAGAAAGGCCGATATGACCTTGCTGATCTGTGAAAACAAGGATATATGGTTCAATCTTCGGCGATTAATGTTTGAAAATGAAAAAAGAATATTTTTTGGTAGGGCAATTGATGGAGTCATATTGGGTTCAGGAAATAGAGTTTGTGAAAAAAACTGTCTGAGTAGCTATACGGATTTTCTGAAAGTTAAGAAAGTAAATTATCTGTATTGGGGAGATATTGACCGGGAAGGATTAGACATATATCTTCGTTTAAAGAGAGACAATCCGGAATTGTTAATAGAACTTTTTGTGCCAGGTTATGAATTGATGCTGTCACTTTCCAAAACCATAATATTACCGAATAGTGACGACCATAGAGAACACAAGAATACATATGAAGAGATATATTCTATATTTGAAGCTGAAAAAGCAGTTCTGATGAAAGAATATATCAACCAGAATAAAAGATTACCGCAGGAAATTATATCTTATGCAATACTAAAGAGTATAGGAAAATAAAAACTATGTAGTTGTTCAAATTGAGTTTGCAATTACCTAAGTACGAAAGCGTAATGAAGGAGAGTAAGTAAGCATGTACCGAAAGAATGAAATTGCTGAAGTATTGAACGGCTTTGAAAAGCGAATGAAGTTTATTAATATAGTCCGCATGATAACGGAATATAAGTATGCAGACAACATACGGGCTATTTTCGGTGCGGAGAGGGACAAGCTTACAAATATTATTCTGGCAGTTATGGTTTATATCAAGGAAAGAACCCTGAATGAGGATCTTGATTGCACACTTGCGGATGTAGGGCGGTTTTTAGAGGATGTGTCACATGTCTTCTTAGAGAATGCTTTCTATGATACAGAATTGTTAGCCAAATATATTATCGTGGATGTTCTGCAGCATGGTGGTGAGATATCGACTTTTCAGACATTTAACAGCCATACAATGTCATTTGATAACATTCCGGTGCGGTTAATCGATGAGGAACATGGAAAATATACCTTGACGGATGATGCGTTTGATTTTTTGTTTCGTATTAAGGATATTGATGCAACCCTGGATTATTCCGTTACCCGTTTTAAAATGCAGGAATATATGAGACGGGATAACTATAGCGAAGCACTCTACCAAAGCAGGGAACTGATTAGCAGAATTCGTAACATGAAAACAGGAATGAATAATTTTATTTTAAGATGCCGGGAAAACATATCGAAAGTGTCGGTAGACGAGTATGAAGCCTTAGTACTTAGAATCCGCTCTCTTCTAGAGGATGAATATAAAGAACTGATAGAGATTCAAAAAAATGCGCAGGAGCGCACAGCCAAATTATCGGATGCAGCAACCGCAGGTATCCCATATGAGGAAGCAAATAAGCACAGAAGGGCTTTGAAGGAGATTATTGAAAACATCGAAACTACCATAGAGGAACAAAGATCACTGATTAATAAGAAGAGCAGCCTGTCGGAACAATATGGTGAAATTCTTAGAGAAAGCTATCGAGTGGTCAGCTTTGAACGCTTGAATTTTAATAGTGATATCATGGTTAGAATACGTAAAATGAATAACATGGGAGATTTAGCGAAGTATTTCTTATTTCAACTTACAGAACCGGAGCTGGAAAGCCAGTTTAGTATTGAAAACTTTTACGCTGCTCAAAAATCATTTGACGATATTGAAGATGAAGAAAACCTTGATATGGAAAACGCGGATGAAAATGTAGAAAAAGAAAAAATTGATAGGCGTAATGAGAGATATAAAAATATTTGCTGTTCCATATTTTCATTTATAAAAGAGAAAGAATCTTTTACTACCGAAGAATATATCGATTCATTAAGAGTGTCGGAGCTGAAAGAGTTTTGTATGGAGCAGGCATTACCACAATTTTTATTATCCCTATATGAAATAGGAAGCATCGATATTGAAGAGTGGAAAGCCTCTGAGAATATTGAGATTGAGCCAATGGGTGAATTTGAACTTTCCTGGTGTTTGCACCAGCTTTCCGAAGAATTGCTGGATATAAAGAGAATTGAAATTGATAAGGCGGTTAAAAGTTTAACTTTTGAAATAAAAGATGATCATACCTCTCGTAAAATCGATATGAGTATGTTAAAAATGGAGGTTGTGCGATGAATCGAAGTTCGGCTGAAATATTTAAAAAGCTACTAAAAAAAGGGTGGTTGGACCGAAGAGATGATGCCTTGATCTGGAATGCGCTTGACGAGGAAGAGGTTATTTCAGATTTAGAAGTATTAAAAGCTGCTTTTTGTTTTGATACACTTAGAGTGAGTGATCGCTTTTACTTAATTCCCACACAAGATAATGATCTTTTCTTAAAAAATAATGTGGATTTTCGAAAAGATATTAAAGCCGGAAATGAAATAAGGACTCGTGACCTGTATCTTCTGAATTATCTTGCAATTTATATGATTTACCTGTTCTTTCGAGGAGAAGGCAGTAATCCGCAGTGCAGGGAATTTATTACGAAGGAAGAGCTGATAGCACAGTTTACGCAACATTGTCAGGAAACGGAAGGGGCGCAAACAGATACAAACAGCGATTTCAGCGAGAGTTTTGCGGCATTGGCTCAAAACTGGCTCAGTAAAACAGAAGGAAATTCTGATTCTACAAAAGCCACTACGGAAAAAAACGGTGTAGTAAATAAAATAATGCTGAAATTTAGAGCGGATGGTTTATTCGAGGAAATCGAAGGAAAGATTAAGCCAACACGTAAGATGATTGATCTTATGCCTTATTGGCTTCGTAAAGAAAGAATTCATGAAATAAATGCATGGATAGAGGAGGTTGAAGCAGATGCCGCAGATCAGCAAGATTAGAATAGTAAACTTCTCCTATAACGATGGAAAAAGGTTGATTGCGGATGAGCTTTTTGATTTTGCCGACAAAGAAGGTAAGACTGCATTAAACTCTTTCATTAATCTTAAAAATGGCGGCGGAAAGTCTGTGTTAGTCCAGTTGATGCTGCAACCGATCCATCCGAAAGCAAAGGTTGCCGGAAGAAAAATTGAAAGTTTTTTTACAAAAGCAAGTGATCATTGTTTTGTGGTGATAGAGTGGTTTAAAGATAATAGTACGGAAAAGCTTATGACGGGAATTGCTATGGCTTCGGGAGAGTCGGCAAACGCTGTAGAAGAGGATGCAAAGGGAAGACCGGTAAAGTATTATACTTTTCTTAGTCATTATTCTGATTATTCAACGATATATAATATCGTTAAGCTGCCTCTTTCTGAGAAAAATGGAAGCAGCTTTGTTGCTGCATCTTTTAACGAAGTTAGAGATTTGGCAAGGAAAAGCAATGGGTCACTTGACTATTCCATATCGGATGATAGCAGACTGTGGAGAGAGAAGCTGGCGGAGTACGGCATTGTACAGGAAGAATGGAAAAATATTATTGAAGAGCTTAATTCGGTGGAAGGTGGAATGACCGAATTCTTCGCAAGATTTAAGGAGTCAGACCAGTTGATCAATCAATTGCTGATTCCAACAATTGAAGGAAAGTTTGGCCAATCTTCAACGAAGGAGGATGATTCAACGCTTTCAACAATGCTAATAGAACATGCCAAAGCTTATAATAAGCAGAAGGATTTAATACGTGAAAAAGAGGCTTGTCAAAGCTTTCAGATCCTTCTGTCACAGATCAATGAAATGGTTTATACTGTCTGGAATAAAAACGATGATTATGAAAAGAAACTGCAGGAATTAACAGCCTTTTCGAATGCTTTATGTGCAAAAAAGGAAGATGTTAATGAAACACTTAATTCTTTAGCCGATGCAATGAAAAGCGCACAGAAAGAATTGGAGCATATAGGGTATGAGAAGACTTCTGAGGATTATTATGCCGCGAAGGAAAAACTTGAGAGTGCAAGAGATAATCATAGCAGGATAGAAACTGAATTGGAACAGATAAAAAAGGATATTCAGGAAACGAATCATGAAATTGACGCGATGAGCTGCGCAAAATTATATATTGATATATGTAAGCTTGAGAGTAAATTGAAGGCTATTCAGAGTGAGATAAAGGCAAAAAGTGAAAATAACGATTCTGTTAAGAGATTAAACGACTTGGCTTTTTCAGTAATGCAAGAAATAAACAATCTGTATCCTCAGATAAAAGAGGAATTGTCAAATAAAAAGAAAGAATATGTGGATTTAAAGAATAGATTGGAAAATGCAAATATTAAATTAAAGAACTTACAGGAAGGTGTTGTTCTTAAGAAATCTGTTTATGATCGTGCTGATGAAGCAGCCCAAAATGCGTGCAATGAGACAGATAAAGATATCGTTACACTTGGTATTGACATCATGAGATATTTTGATGGTTGTTATCGAACAGATGAGATTTTAAAATATAAAATCGATAAGGACAAGAAAAAGGATAAGCTGCAGAAGGATATAGAAAAACTTAGTGCTAAGGTAAAAAAGCTTTCAGAACGAAATACAAAAATCGAGACGGAGAATATAGAACTTGAGCAAAAAAAATATATACTTGATACGGAAGGGAATATATTACAAAAGGAATTTGATAAGTATGATGCTCTGGAGAATTATTTACGAGATATCTGCAGGATCTATAGTCTTGAAGAAACAGATATATTTCATGGACATCTTTTCGAATATTTAAAGAATCAAGAAAGAATTTGTGTTGCTAAAAAAGAAAGTATAGCGACTAAAATTTCTATTCTTGAAGATGAAATACAGGCAGCAGAAAATGGCTATGTTCATGTACCAAAGAGAGTGATAGAATATTTGGATTGTTCAGGTATCAAATATCAAACCTGTGAGAAATATCTGAATACAATCGCTAAGGAACAGATCGGCATAGAGAAGTGTCTTCAAATATTGAAAAATTACCCGGTAATTGCATATGGAATCATTATTGATGAAAAGGAAAAAATGAAGCTTACCACGATTGAACGGGAGATGGAGGATTGGCTTCCTTCTATGGTTCCTGTTTTTACGCACGAACAAGTTGAAAAGGTCATAAATGTTCAGAAAAACAACGGCGGAGCAATTGCATTTTATTCCGTAGAATATTTTTCTTCAAGAGAAAGCTTTATCGATGCGCTTCTAGCCCAAAAAGAGAAATTGGAAATTCAGAAGGATGCCTATACGACTAAGCTTAAGGATTTAGAATTGCATAAGAAAAAAGCCGAGGAGATGAGCGATTATAGAGAAACATCAAGACAAGACTTTGAAATGAAACGTAATCGTATAAACGATGAAGTTTGTAAAATTGGCGAATTACTTATTGGTTTAGATGCAGAAAAGAAGTCGAATTCCTTAGTTATTGAAGAGAATAATGTTGAAATTGATCACTGCAGGAATCAGGGCAAGGATATCGAAAGATGGTTTGAGAAGTATGATGATTTATTGTATCGCCTGGGAGAAGAAAAAACAAAACAGGAAGAGAAATCGAAAGCATATCAGGATCATGAGAGCATAATCCATGAACTAGACAGGTGTGGCAAAGAGGTTCAGGGGATACAGGAAAATTATCGTATAGTGGAAAGGGCAATACAAGAGAAAGAGGTTCTTTTCGGAAAGATAGAAGCGGCGAAAACAGAACTTGGAGATATTACCAATGGTAATGTAATAGAAGGTGAATGGACGAGTTTAATCGAACAATATCGAACATTAAAAAATTCCCAGAACAAAGAGATTGCTGTACTTTACGAATGCGAAAGAAGCTGTTTGGATGGAATAGGAGAAAAGAAGGACGCGCTTAAGAAATACAATCTACCTGAAAATGATTATATCACTTTAACATATGATGATGGTGTATTTGAGAGATTAAAGCAAATTCAAGTAGAATATGCTGAAAAGCAAGAGAGTTTATTTTTAGAATCGAAAAAAGTCAACCAGATACTCGGCGGCTGCATAGCAACCTATAGTTCAGCCCAAGATGCGTTATCAGAGTATGGCGGAGTACCACTTGAGATGGAAAATATTCAAGGTAATTATTCTGAACGAAAAAGAATAACAAAGAAAACTCTTAAGGACTTAAATGATCGTAATAGAGAGGAAAGTGAATTAATAGGTAAGGTGGTTCGATTTATCGACCGCACGAAGAATATTCTTGATGAGCATAAGAAGACAACACCTATGAATGAAGTCAAGCTTGAAATAAATATAGAAAAACAATATGACACTTTGTCTAATGATTTAAAGAATGTGTTTGGACATTATAATAAGGAAAAAGATGCTTTGTCAGAGACGTTAAGGAAAGAAGTACTAAAGGAGAAAATATATCAGTTCAATGAGCTTTCGGCATTAAAAAGCTTCGAAAGAATGGTTCTTACAGATGATTATAAGGGTGATAAATATTTTACCCTTTCGGAGCAAGTGGAAGGTGTTATCAAAGCAACGAAGCTAAGGTTTTCTCAGATTGAGACGGATCTGGAGGAATTTAATAAGAGCAAATCAGATCTGCTTCGTCATTGTGTATTCCAGGGAAGACGAGTATACGAGGGACTTCGTTTGATGGCCAAAAGTTCAGCTGTTTCCATCATGGAAGGAAAACCTAGGAAGCAGATGATTAAAATCGATATACCGGATGAGATAGATACAAATGTTGCGGAAGCGACGATTGATGCTGAGCTTGATACGGGAATTCAAGAACTTGTATTATTGTTAAATAATAGCAGCAGCGAAGCAGACATTATGAAAACAGCGAATCGAGTGATTGGCAGCCAGACTCTGCTCAGAAAATATATTGGCAAGGACAATATAAGAGTAGATGTATATAAGATTGATTTGAATCCTGAGAATGCAAAATACCGGACCTGGAGAGAAACGCAGATTAACAGTTCTGGCGGTGAAAAGTTAGTATCCTATTTTTCTCTGATATTATCACTACTTAATTATTCAAGAAGTGATTACGGAGATATCAATGATAAAAGTCTGACCAGTGTTCTGATCCTTGATAATCCGTTTGGCGCGGTTTCATCCGGGCATTTACTTAAGCCTATGTTCGAAATTGCAAGTCATTTCAGAGTTCAGTTGATTTGCTTGTCAGACTTAAATAAAGCAGATATTACAGCTTGTTTTGATAACTTTATAAAAGCAACTGTTAAGCCCTTGAAATATTCAAGTATTGAAATGCTGACACATGAAGGGAATGAGGCAATTGAACATGGCTTTTATAGAAGTGAGCAAATTTCATTCTTTTAATTTCAAAACGAACAGCTTAGAATAAACATGCAATCCCTACAATAACTGATGCCATGGAATAGGAGAAATATATGGTAAAACCAATCGTAAAAGATATATTATTTTTAAGGCAAAAATCAGAGACCGCAACACAGCAGGATCTAGCAGTTGTTGATGATTTATTGGATACTCTTAAGGCAAATTCCGAGCATTGTGTTGGCCTTGCTGCCAATATGATAGGTATTAAGAAACGGATTATTGTGTATAGCATGGGAATGATTGGTGTTCCGATGATTAATCCCGTGATCAGTAAGAAATCGAAACCGTATGAAGCTGAGGAAGGCTGCTTATCATTAACGGGTGTAAGAAAGACGACGCGGTATGAAAGCATTGAAGTCGACTACCTGGATCGGAATTATAAGAAACAGAGACAGACTTTCTCCGGGTGGATCGCACAGATCATTCAGCATGAGATTGATCACTGCGATGGAATCGTTATTTAATCCTCAAATCCTATTAAATATATAGGTGATTGCGAAACTCAATAATAGTATACAATTTGTACTTATATAGTTTCGTAATTGTCTAATTAAGTATAAGTACAAAGGAGGCACTCATGGGAAAGAGAATAGATCATTTTATAGATACCTACGTTGTCTTTGACCTTGAGACAACAGGGCTCAGCTGCTATGAGCATGAGATTATAGAGATTGGTGCAATTAAGGTTGAGAATAATAGGATTGTCAATACCTATTCCAGCTTTGTAAAACCAAAGAATAAGATACCTTATTATATTACAAAAATTAACGGTATCACAAATCAAATGGTGGGTATGGCTCCGGTAATTGATAATGTTTTAGCTGAATTTCTTGAATTTATCGGAGAAACCCCATTACTCGGGCATAATATCAGCAGTTTTGATATGAAATTCATCAATGCAGCGAGTGAGGCACTTTACGGTGAAACGGTAAAGAATGATTATATAGATACGCTGCTATTATCGCGCCGTCATCTGCGAACGATGAAGAGTCACAGCCTTTCAAGCCTGTGTCAATATTTTAATATTGACACGTCAGGAGCACATCGGGCTTCGGCGGATTGTGAGATGACATACAAAGTGTATCAGGCGTTAAGGTGGAGCAATAGCTAAACATTATCGGATGTAACGGTTTGTATTTTGATCAAATTTGGACTATTAACTATTGTAATATCTAAATTTATCTATTGAATATTAATGGAAGATTGCATACGGGGTAGGTTAAGATGGGTGAATATTCGGAATTAATTAAACGCTTTGATAAGATCCGGGATTATATGCGGGACTTTTATGTATATGGTTTTATGTCACGGGAAGATTTCAAACAGAAAAAAAGCCTACGTTCCTACGATAATGAAAAGAGAAGGATTGAAAGCTATCTTTCGGATTATATGTCATTTCGTGTGGACGAAAAAGGGAAAGCAGTTTTTCTGTCAGTTGACAGCTCGGATATCTCTGAAAATCCGCTTTATCGTGCCTTTAAAGCAAAATCCTTTACCAAAAATGATATCACACTTAATTTCATCCTACTTGATATCCTGTAGGAGCATTCAATGCTTTCTGTGACGGAGATTACGGATCTTACCACAGTCGAGTATCTAAGGTGGTTTGCCAGTCCTGTTATACTTGATTTATCGACAATCCGTAATAAGCTTACGGAATATGTTACAAATGGCGTTCCTTGCTCACCTATTAAGCAATGTGGAGGTCATGCCATTCGTCTATTGGATAACAATGTAACTTATATGGTTATGGAATTTTGTGCAGGGAAGTTTCTCTCTTCGTATTGTTTTAATGTGAAAAAAGTGATAAGCTGGTTATAATAACTACATATTGCAGTGTGAGTTCTACACTATGATGTTTGGGTACTCTGCAATGTGCTGGTTAATACTATATCGGAACGTAAATGTTTTTCCGCTATTTTCATACAATTAGAAAGAGAGATAATTATGGAGAAAATTGCACTGATTACGGATTCTGCCTGTGATATAGACGAAGAAACAATTGCAAAATATCAAATTCATGTTCTTCCTTTTAAGATTATTTACCAAAATAGGGAATATACGGATAAGGTAGATATTACATCTCAGGAAATATATAGAAATATGAAAATAGAAATTCCAAAGTCTTCTCTTCCATCCATGGAAGATATTGAAAGACTTTATCAAACGCTGACAGAAGAGAATTATACGCATATTATTTCAATCAATATCTCAAGCGGCATATCGGGTACTGCAAACGCTGTGAAATTAATCAGTGAACAATTTCCGGATATAAAAACATACCTTTATGATACAAAATCCACCTCAGTATGTGAAGGAATCATATTAAAGAAATGCGGTGAATTAGTAAAAGCGGGCAAGAGCTTTGATGAGATCACAAAGGAAATACCTGAAATGAAAAGAAAGCTTCATTTCTATTTTGTATTTGGCACCTTGGAATATGCCATTAAGGGCGGAAGAATAGGTAAGATATCAGGTACAATCGGAGATATTCTGGATATTAAGCCGATTGTTGGTTTTGATGAAGAATTTGGACAATGCTTTACTTTTGAGAAAATAAGAGGAAGAAATAAATCCATTAACCGTCTTATTCAACTTGGAGAGAAAATATCGAAAAATAAAAGATGTGATGCCTATGTTATTCATGGTAATGTAGAAGAGGATGCTTTAAAAATATGTGACCGGTTACAGCAAAATCCAGATATTATGAATGTATATCTGATCGGACAGATCAGCGCAATCGTTGGAGTATACTGCGGACCCGGTACGGTTGGGGTTTGTTACTCAGAGATTTGAACTTATAGGAATAGTAAGGGAAAAAATTCCAGTGATAGGGAAATGACATCTCACTGGAATTCCTTTTTGATTCTGTACTATTTTCGATAACCTGTATTTAGCAAAATATCAAGGAGTTCGGTTTGATTTACACTTAACGAATATTCATTCGATATCCTCACTATAATCTTTTTTGTATTTCTGCTGCTTTTTCTTGTTTTCAAAAACAGCCGCACGATATTTTACGCCGGAGGAAACACGTTCCTTTCGCTCAGTCGGTGTTTCTCTTGTAAGTATTAATAATTTTGATCTTTTCTTTTTCATTGTTATCTCACATTTCTGCACAAATTTTGTGCGCATAGGTGAAAGTGATTTTTCTTTCACTCTATCAAGTATTATGCCGCAAGTGGCATCTCAAATAATCAAGGAAGAAACCAGGATTAATAAATTGTAATTTTATGATTTGTATTTGAAGTATTTTATATCCATAAATTTCTTTGTTAAAATAAGTACAAAAAAACCCGGATCATTAACCCGGGCATCTAAACGAATGATACAAGAGAAACGTTAAAACGCTTCACTTGACAGGAATAAAAGGCTCTTATTCACGCCATACTGGTTCAGATAATACGGGTATAATTTATAATTGGTTGAGATTTGATTAACACTAAGCATGACGTCACCTTCCTTTCTGTATTTGATATCATTAAAATAGCATGAATTATTATATTTGTCAAGAAATTGCCAGATTATTATACTGAGATGAAATCAAATTATGGACAGCAAGGAGGGATACGTTTGAACTGGGATGAACGTCTTAACAAAGTATATACTTAAATGCAAGCCTGAGAGAAGAGTATAAGAATATTTCCGTTTGATTTAATTAACATTATTTCACTACCAATACCACATTGCATTAAGGGAACAAAGGGCTGGAAATTAGATGATGATGTAGAGGAAGCTCTTCGGGACCACTCAAAATATATCATTAAAAAACCTTCCTTTGGATCTTTACAACTGCTTGATATCATGGATGAAATACTAAGCCAGGGGTATTCCATCCATGAAATTGAGCTGGTTGGCCTATGTATATTCATCTGGACTTGCCTTTCACTTTCCGTGAATACCAAATACTGTTAATCGGGAGACCCAGTCTGCGCCATATGAATATAGATACATCAAGTATATAGATTTTAATTTTTGTGGGGTTAATTATATGAAATGCTTGCAGTTGATAATGATATTTAAGAAACCGTATTTTTTTGTATCGACAATAGAAACATAATAATTCCCAGCGGAACGAGAATATAGTTGCCTACAGTACCCGGTGCTGTATGCATTGTTACAATTGGTTTCATGTGGCCGATGATGAGGCGGATACCATATTCACAAGTAACGAAAATATACATAAGAGGAAGGAAGGACTTGTATTTTATAACAACAATCAGATATATAATCCCCATCATCAGCTGTGAGAGACCCCATACGCCAAACATATAGATTATTGTATTTGTCGCAGCGGCTGAATAGGTGTTAAGCGGTATCGTGGCAATACTCATGGAACCTCCATCCGGAGATAGTACATGAATGAGACTGCGAACGATCGTAAATAATATAATAATATAGAAGAAAACCTTAGATATTATATTACCGGAATAGGTATTGTCGATTGTTTTCGGTAGAATTAGCTTAAAATCCAATTGTCTTCTCATGGCTTGCTCTCCTATCTATATATTTAGGTTAGTATATCACTTACACAGTGATGGATTTTTCTGGTACGAATTTTGAAAATCATCCTGAATTACATAGGCGGTTCCGTCAATTTTGTACGTTGCATCTTCGCGGAGAACATTCACACGGTAGGTCCATCCTGCAGGCAACTTCAGCCTGGAACTAAGATTATCTAAATCGTTCATTGTTAGATTCTGATCAATTTCTCTTGATCCGGACTGCATGGTAAACACTTCGCCTTTTTCATTGACAATTTCATAGACCTTCTCGCCTTTATAATAGGTATAAACTGTTTTTCGGTTGATTTTATGGATGCTGTAAGGTTTTCGCTTTTTCATATCCTCTATTGATAAATTAAGTATTCCGGGTTGATTCATCGGATGTCCGCCAATGGTTTTCTCAGTACCGTTATAATAGCCTGTAATCTCATCCATTACCCAAAAACGCGGCCCGTTTTTCATAACGGCTGTGGCACGTAATTCCTTCTTTATCTCATATGTGCTGATTAGTGCAAAATCATCTTTGTTAATATATGGTTTTCCGATATCATTATAAACGCCGGCTTTCAACTTATTAAAATATCGATACACAACAAGAATCTCATTATAGGGTGTGCCCCTTACCTGCATTGGTAACGGATTTTTAATCTCGCTCTGTGTGATACTGTTAAATTCTGCTTTGGTATTACCACGAATTGCAGGGTAAATCACTAATAGCATCAGAATAGCAAGTATGACTGATATTGCCATTACCATTTTTTTTTTGCTTCTAAATTTTTTGACCGAGTTAACTTCGTGCTTTGTCATTTAAATCACCTCCTCGCAGAATCTGCATCCTAATATGATAGGTCTCCAGGATGTTTTGATCCTCCAAATGATTTGCTATTTTAATCATCAAAAGATCTCTGTTAATTAGTTCTACAATATTCATTAATTCTAGAAAATATTTTTTTTCATAACCGGTAGTGTTCATGATATTGCTCAGTTGTTCCTCCAACAGTTCATTTCGAATTTTGTCAAAAATCAGCTTGAGTTTTTGTTGAAGCTTATAGTTCATACTTAAATACAGGTTTTCAAAGAATGCCTTGTATTTACCGTTGGAAACCAGACTTAAATTATATTCAAACAAGGCCTTAAAGACAGAAAATACATCAACTGGTTGGCTTTTTAAATAATCGGTCAGAAATGTGTGTGCAGTTGTACTAATTATTTGATTAATAATAAAGAAGTACAAATCGTCTTTATCTTCGAAATACTTATAAAAACTACCTCTTGAAATATCAGCTTCTTGAATAATCTGGTTTATGGAAGCCTCCTGATACAAATTATTTGAAAATTCCTTCAGCGAAGCGGTAATAATTCTATTTCGCTTATCAGAGGCTATAGCAAAAAATAACTCAGTTGGCATAGTGATTATCATCTCCTTAGTTATATTATCAGTGACATGTTGTCACTGATAATATCGTAAATGACAGCCTGTCATTTGTCAAGATATAATTTATACGAAAAATAAATTCATTCTTAATAATTGTAGCTGCAAAACAAACTGCTAAAAAGTAACAGCTTAAAAATATCGTCATAACACTCAACAGTAACAGTAGCTGAAATGTAAGTATGAACAATATTCTCATCAGATTGACAGGCAAAAGTTGATAAGCTATAATAGCAATGTCGTAGTATGTCATAATATTTGGTAAGTGTACAAGAATATGAACTTATTAATCAACCTAACTCGAATAGGGAATTTGAAACTTGAAAAATATTATCATTATGTACCTTCTGTGTATGTAATTTAGTTAATAAGATTGTTTCACAATTACCTATGGCACCCAAATCAGAGAGGAGTTGCAAGCCTATGTTCCGCCGAAAAGAAACAAGTCCTGTAGTGATTACCCATGAAATGAATGAAACGAATGATAAAATAGTGCGGATATTCAAACAAATATTCCATATGGCCACCTCAATTAGTAGCTTTGACCTAAAGCTTACCTTCTTTGGAGACCAAATCAAAGATTCTTCCGGAGATTTAAAATCATGTTCCTCCGCATCCGCAGCAGCTGCCGAGGAAATATCTTCTTCTATGGAAGAATTATTAAATATAAATGAATCTTTTTCAGATACCCTGCGACAGATAGCGCGGGACGCAGAAGTGCTCAACAAAAATACCCAAGAAAGTAACGGACTTGTCCAAAGCATTCGTAAGGATAACAATGATATGCTTGCTTTTTCGGAACAGATGCAGCACAGTATGAAGGAGCTTTCCGATGTTATAACTAAGGCAGGGCAGGTAATAGCCGGTATTAATAAAATATCCTCGCAAACAAAGCTGCTATCCTTAAATGCATCCATAGAAGCAGCCCGTGCGGGTGAATCTGGGAAAGGTTTTAGCGTGGTGGCTGAAAAAATTAAAGCTTTATCGGAAACAACGGGACAACTGACCTCCGGTATCGATGAGCTTCTTGGACAGATGCAGACTGCTTTGGAACAGAGTATGGACAGCACGAGGCATGCATCTTCATCAATTTGCAATGTAGGTAAGAATATAGAAACGGTAGCTGATATGCTGCAGAAAAACACTGGTGCGGTAGAACATATCACAAACAGCATCTCTAGTGCAGCCTCCTCCGGGGAACAGGTCAATGCCGCTTTTGAGGAAGCATCCGCTTCTCTTGAGACAGTTAATTCCGACCTGCAGGATATGTCGGATTCAGCGGAGAAGCTGAATGCCATCAGCCATTCCATCGGTGATATATCAAATACGGCAAAATCGATGGAGGAGGATATAACAAACCTGGCTGTAGAAGCCGGAAGACTGGTTACCGATGGGAAATATCCTTTATCCAACGATGACTTTACCCGTACCATTCGCGACGCAATACAAGCGCACATACAATGGGTGAAAACAGTATCTGATATGGCAGCATCTATGCGGCTGCTCCCTCTGCAGACAGATGAACATAAATGTGGATTTGGTCATTTCTATTTCGCCGTAAGACCATCTGCACCGGAATTATCTGCAAGTTGGGATGAGATTGACACCTATCATCATAAACTTCATCATATAGGGGAAGATGTAATTCTATCTATTAATAAAAGAAATCAGGCAGGAGCATTGCAGGCAGCCAAAGAGGCAGAGCATATGTCGGAGCAGATCATCGGTCTCTTCGAGAAAATTAACCTTGAGGTTCAGAAAATTAGCCTGGCAGGAAAAACAGTATTTTAATTAGTTCATATGATAAAGAGGAAAGGACAGGCATGAAGCAGTAATTGACAACAGTCAACTGCTTCATGCCTGTCCTTTTTCCTGTGCCTGTCCAAAAAAATAGATACGAATAATCCTAAAAAAACAGTTGACATATCGAATTTATTCGGATATGATGTAAATCATATTAATCATATAGGAATAGTAATGTTAAATAATGAAGAGGAGAATGACCTATGACGAAATTTACAACACTTCTAAAAAAGCCTTTTATTTTTACTTTTATAGTAATCCTTTTACTGGTGACTGTAACCGGCTGCTCGAAGACACAAAGGGATAATTCGCAGAGTACAGATACGAATAAAGGTACGGATGCAACGCAAAATACGGAAACTCCAAGTGCGGTATCCCCAAGCACCGCCGCAGAACCTGTAACAACGGGAGGAACCTTCACTTACGGTCGTCCTGCATCTGTAACATCTTTTGATCTACATAATGAGATCACATCGAACAACGCATTTGCCATTGATAAAGTATTTGAACCACTGGTATCCTTTAACAGTAAGGGAGAGATTAATGACTGGCTTGCGAAATCCCATACGATCAGTGAAGACGGATTAACGTATACGTTTATTTTAAGAGATGGATTAAAATTTTCTAATGCTACCGAGGTTACAGCGCAGGATGCAGTCTTTTCTATTCAGCGGCATCTCGATGTGGGTGGTCCACTTGCTATATCGGCTAAGATTGCATCCCTTACCGCACAGGATAAGAAAACCTTTGTGATCAAGTTGAAGGAACCCTATACCCCTTTCCTTGCGGAACTGGCTAACTTTGCAAATGGTATTATTCCGAAGGATTTCGGAGGTGTTTCAGAAAAGGAATTCTTTAAGAAGCCTGTTGGAACAGGACCCTTTGTAGTAGAAAGCTGGAATCCGGCAGGTGATTTAACCTTCACGAAGAATACAAATTACTGGCAGGAAGGCAAGCCTTATATCGATAAACTCGTGTATAAGCTCATTGAAGATGACAGTCAGGCAATCAATCAATTGAAGGCTGGCGAGGTAGATGCAATTGAATCCCTGGCCCTTGGTAATGCAAAGGAACTGGAGCAGGGAAAAGATACCGCAGTAGCTACAAACGGAAGCTGGGTAATAGAACAATTATTCTTTAATACCTTGGATGAACATTTTAAGGATGTGCATGTTCGTCGTGCACTGGCGCTTGCAATTGACCGTAATGGACTTACGAATGCACTTACCTTTGGCTATGCAAAACCAGCAAATTCCTTATTACCTCCTACAATTCCTTATAATACCAATGATACAATCAAGGCCCTTAATCTAGATGTGGCAGCAGCGAAGGATGAGTTTGCAAAATCAGCATTTCCGAAGGGCTTTTCAACTAAATTATTAATTGCATCCGGAGATAATACAAGGGCTCAGGAAGCGCAGATCATTCAGGAAGCAGGGAAAGCTATTGGAATTAATATTGAGATTGAATCCATAGAATTAGCGACCTTCCGTGAAAGATTCTTTGCTTACGATTTTGCTATCATGTTAAACAGCGGCCAGGCAGATGCACCGGAGGCTAATTCAATACTTGCTTTCCAGACAGATCCGGAGGGCTTTAGCAAATGCTACTGGACACATTACTCCAACGATGAAGTGACGAAACTCCTGCATGAAGGACAGAAAACCGCTGACGGTACAGATCGTGCCGGGATTTATTCAAAGCTTCAGCAAATACTGGCAGATGAAGTACCCTATATTCCTCTTTACTATCCTGATATTTTAATTGGTGTACGTTCCTCTGTAAAAGACCTGGTTGTACTTCCAAACGGAAGCATTCGACTGGAGGATGTGACGATAAAGGCCGAGTAAGCTTATAGAAAGTGTGAAGAAAAAGCGTCTTCACACTAAGAAGAACCCCGAAATGAGCACAGCGGTGCTCATTCCAGGCTTCTTCCCTAATATTTGAGACGCTACTATGCGGCATCATGTTTTGGAAGTATGAAGAAAAGTTTTTTTACATGAAAGTAGAGCCTTGAAATGAGCACAGTGATGATCATTCCAGGTAACCTCCCCAATTATTTAAGATACCGCTTTGCGGCATCATATATGGAAGGTTTAAAGAAATGCGCATGCGACCTTAATAATTTAAATGATTTTATAGCGTAATCCTTTGTATAAAACCTGAATACGCAAGGAATATGCGCAGGAATGGAGTAGTAAATGAATAAAACGACATCTGATTCATACTTAAAAAAACCTGCCGGTTTATTTGTTAATACAGCATCCTCTTACAGATGGCTGATACGTGCTCTCATCAGAGCTGTATCTGTTATCATCTGTGTGATGGTGGCAGTATTCTTTATCATCAGGATAGTACCTGGGGACCCGGTAAAAATGATATTAGGAGAATATGCGACTCCCGAAGCCATTACAAGTATGCATCATAATCTTGGCCTAGACCTTCCACTTTGGGATCAGTTTATGCGATTTTTAAAAAACATTATTTTGCATCAGGATACAGGAATATCTATTATTTATGGAACCTCTGTTAAGAGTTTGATAGCTGCGAGTGCTCCTGTAACCATATTATTAATTATCATGGCGATGTTGATTGCAATCCTGCTTGCTCTTGTCCTTGCCGTACTTGCAGCAACACATAAGGATGGGATTTTAGATCATATGATACGGATATTGCCCTCAATCACCTTGGGAATGCCTGTATTCTGGGTCGGCCTGTTATTTATTCTGTTTTTCAGTGTAAGACTTGGGTGGTTTCCGGTAGGAGGAGTCGGGAAAGGTTTGAAAGGAACACTATACAGTCTGACCCTTCCCGCTATAACCGTAGCTTTTTCTCAAATACCAACATTGGTTCGCTCTTTGAGAGCGCAAATGCTGGAGGTCCTTGGATCTGATTTTGTGGTAACCCTGAAATCAGCCGGAATTCCTAACCGGACAATATTGTTTCGGCATGTCCTTCGTAACTCCGCATTACCTACTCTGATGCTGCTTGGAGTAAATATATCCTATCTGATTGGCGGAACCCTGGTTGTGGAACAGGTTTTTGGTATAAAAGGTATTGGAAGTCTGCTTTTTACGGCTATAGCCAACCGTGATTTCCCCGTTATTCAAGGGGTTGCTCTCTACTGTGCCATTGCTGTGGTAATCATTAGTTTCCTGATTGAAGTTGCATCCAGAGCACTTGATCCAAGGACGAAGGGAGAAGTTTGAAAGAAAGTCACTTTCAAACTATTTATTAAAGCCTTTCACTTTTTGAATAGGTCATCAAAAAGTGAAAGGCACGGGGAGAAGTTTGAAAGAAAATCACTTTCAAACTATCTATTAAGGCCTATTCACTTTTTGAATAGGTCATCAAAAAGTGAAAGGCACGGGTATAAGTTTGAAAGAAAGTCACTTTCAAACTATTTATGAAAGCCTTTCACTTCTTGAATAGGTCATCAAAAAGTGAAAGGCACGGGTATAACTATGAAACTTACACAAAAAATAACGAAACCACATAAGGCAAAGCAGAATAGTCTTTTTCGAACGAAACTGGTTAAAAACCCGGCGCTTCTTGGAGGAAGTGTAATGCTTCTATTGTTAATTGTAATGGCAATCCTTGCACCGGTTATCAGTCGATATGATCCCACGAAGCAGGATCTGTTTCAGATACTTAGCCCCCCTTCGGCCAAACATTTGTTGGGTACGGATCAGCTGGGCCGTGATTTATTTGCCAGGCTTATCTATGCGGCAAGAACAGATTTAAGAATTATGGTACTGGCGGAAATAATCCCATTTTGCACTGGTGTATTTCTTGGAATGCTTGCCGGATATTATGGAAAATGGGTGGATACGGTTATCACGCTGCTTACGGATACCTTCATTGCCTTTCCATTCTATCTGACTGTTATCATAGTCGCTTTTGCGACCGGAGCAGGTCAGAGGGGTATCTACATAACCTTCATTTTAGTGGGATGGATCGTCTACGCCAGAGTAATCAAAGGACTTAGCGCCTCCTTTCGAAAACAGGAATGGGTGGCAGCAGCACAGACTCTTGGCCTTCCGGGATATAAAATCCTACTGCGCCATTTATTGCCCAATGTACTGCCACAGGCTGTCATTATACTTATGGCAGATATGGTTGGACTTCTGGTTGCAATTGTAACCTTGGGATATCTGGGCATTGGTATTGCACCGCCAACACCGGATTGGGGAACAATGATTTCCGATGGACAATCCTTTATTGCCACAGCCTGGTGGCTTTCCGCAATACCGGGATGTGCCGTCGTATATACCGGCATCGCCTTGTCCCTGATCAGTGATGGTTTGGCAGATCTATGGAGGAGAAAATGACATCAATCAATCCAATCTTAGTTATTGATAAATTATCCCTGGCTTCCAAGTCAAATAATAATTTAGTCACGGATGTTACTATTACAGTTGATCCTGGTGAAAGTATTGGCCTGGTTGGTGAATCCGGATCCGGGAAAACGCTTACCTTAAGATCAATCTTAGGATTGCTACCACCGGGAATTAGAATAAGCGGTGGAACGATCCAAAATAATGGAACCTGTGCTATGATTTTTCAAAATCCGATCGGAGCACTTGATCCTCTTTGCCCGGTTGTACATCAGCTTGCCGAGGTAGTTTATTATCGGCAAAAGGTTAGTCATAAGGCTTCCCGCAGCATTGCACTGGAGCTTCTTGATAAGCTTGGTCTGCCTGCTTCTTTAAAGCAGAAGGACCGTTATCCTAACCAGCTTTCCGGTGGACAATGCCAGCGTATAGTGATTGCCATGGCACTTGCCTGTAAGCCAGACATACTCCTTTGTGATGAACCCACAACAGCACTTGACGTAACCGTTCAGCGTCAAATCATAGAAACAATTAAGAAGCTTCAAAAGGAACTTGGATTTGCAATTGTGTTTGTAACCCACAATCTTGCAATAGCATCCTCCCTCTGTTCCAGGCTTTGTGTTATGAAAGAAGGAGCTATCCTGGAGCAGGGTGATACCTTAACCCTTCTACAAAACCCTCAGAACGCTTATACTCAGATGCTAATTCAATCCGTGCTTCCCTTTCCGGAGATAGAGAGGAGGACTACTCATGCCAGCTGCGCTGAAAGCTAATAATATTACTGTTACTTATGGAAGTTTTACTGCCCTTGATCATGTAAGTCTGGAGCTTTTCGAACATACCACACTTGGTCTGGTGGGAGAATCCGGATCAGGCAAGTCGACTCTGGCGCGTGTGATAGCGGGTCTGATTCAACCGGATTACGGACAGCTATCGCTTAATTCAGAGATACTTGGCAGAAGACGGAGCAAAGAACAGCATAAGAGGATACAGATGGTATTTCAAAATCCGGATTCGTCCCTTAACCCTAAGCACACCATCCGGCAAATACTTTCCGAAGGATTGCTATTTCACAAAATTGTGGATCGATCGCAGGTAGAGGTCAGATGCAGGGAACTCCTTAACCTGGTGCATATTGAGGAAGATACTCTTACAAGGTATCCGCATGAATTTTCAGGCGGTCAGCGCCAACGGATCGCCCTGGCCCGTGCACTTAGTGTGGAACCTGGTATCCTTATTGCAGATGAACCCACCAGTGCGTTGGATGTGTCAGTACAGCTTAGTATGCTGGAATTATTAAATACACTCAAATCGAAACTGGGGCTTACGATGCTCTTCATTTCCCATGATCTGGGAGTGATCAATGCGATAAGTGATACTGTGGCTGTTATGCGGCATGGAAAGCTTGTGGAGGTGAATCAAAAGGAGAAATTTTTCTCCCATCCGGAAACCGAATACAGCTATGAATTACTGTCCGCTATTCCTAAGATGCTGATAAACTAGTAATGGTTAATGATATAGGGATCAAAATTGTGTACACAGAAAGCACAAATTATTAAAATAAAAATTGCTAAGGAGATGCTTATGAGACAGCATAGATACGATTTTTCACCCCTTACCTTATCTGAGTTTGATACGCTTACCGGCCAGCTTTCCAGGCTTCTGTCCACCAAAGAGGCACCGGTCATCATACCAGGTGAAGCGATACTTGGAATTGAAGCGATTGCGGCAGGAGTATCTGCACCAGGGCGTACTATATTAAATATTGTGACCGGTCCATATGGAAGTCTCTTTGGGGAATGGCTCACCAGAGGTGGTTCCGAGGTTGTTGAGGTAGTAACAGCCTTTGATGAGGTGGTAACGATTGAAAAAATCGCTGCAGCAATCAAGGAATATTGTCCCTGTGCAATCTCTTTTGTACAGGCAGAGGCAATTACTGGTGGCAGCAATCCGACGGAGAAGATATTAGAGCTTGCCCGTCAAAACAATTTGATAACCATCATTGACAGTGTATCAGCAATTGGCGCAGAACCGGTGCTTATGGATGAATGGAATATTGATTTTGTGGCAGTGGGACCTCAGAAAGCACTGGCTGGTCCAAATGGCATCAGTGCGGTTGGTATCTCGAAACGAGGATGGGAGTTTCTTGAAGCGAATGATTATGCACCTCGTAATTCCATCCTTTCCCTGCTTGATTATAAAGACTTATCGGATCGTTTCACAGGAAGAAAGGTTCCGGCTAATATTTCCGTACTGGAAGCCAGAGCTCTTATAGAAGCGTTAAATGACATTGAGCAGGAAGGGTTAATTAATGTGAACAGGCGGCACAGCCTTTCTTCCAAGGCATCAATTGCCGGTATTAAGGCTTTGGGTTTGAAACCCTGGCAGAACAAGGAAGTCGGATTTTCTCCGTTAAATACTACGGTTCGTATTTTATCAGAGAATAAAATTAAAATTGAGCAGTCAGAGGGCATAATCGCTCCCGGAGATGGTGATTTATATCAGAAACTTATTCGCATCAATCATTATGGTGCGAGTGCAAACCGCCGGAGTGTGGAAGAAGCGATCGTTATACTTGCAAGGATTATGAATAAAGAGCCGGACGAAGCTCTTACGGAGATTAGGTCTATTTGGAGTGATGAAGATGGAAAATGAACAAAAGCTTGAGAAAACCTATCAGAATATGTGGATCGCAGGAATTGATGATAGACGCTATGATATCACGATAAGCAGCGGGCGTTTTACTTCCATAAAAGAAGCAAAGGGTTCTTTTTCTGGTCAAAATTTTACAACCGGGGATTTGTGGATTAGTCCGGGTTTGATCGATATGCATACACATTTGGCATGGACGGATTTTGACCACCAGGATCAGGAAAGAAGAGACGCGCATGAAATTGAAGTGATGCAGGCGAGGGCTTTTACAGCAACTCTGAAAACCGGTGTAACTACCGTTCGGGATGCAGGAGGACTTTTGCCGGTAACGGCAGAGTTCTTAAGCAGGCATTATGAGCAGCCTCTTAAGGTAATTGCCTGTGCGGGTATGCTTGGAAGTGAAGATGCAAAAGGTTCAGATTATTTAGAGCAAAGGGTAATGGAAATAAGTAAGACCGGAGGAGCCTGGATAAAAATATTTGCAGCCGGAGGTCTTGGAGCATCTTCTGACAGAGTTCTGGAACCTCTTTTTTCAAAGCAGGAATTCTTCTCCATTGTGAACAGTGCCCATTCCTGTAATAAGAAGGTTATGGTTCATACCTGGGGTGGTACAACTCTTGACTGGGCGATGGAAGCCAGGGCAGACTCCGTTGAACACGGAGTTTATCTGACGAAAAGGCAGGCAGAAGATCTGGCGTATTTGAGAATACCCTATATCCCCACTACTGCGATTTACCGGATCGCCGCAGAAGCAGACGGAGTATTGGGGTTAAGCAGAAAGCTGAGAGACCGTGCTGCCCGTGCCGGACAAGCACACCAGGAAGCTGTCAGGAATGCAAAGGAAGCAGGGGTTCAAATAGTCTTTGGTACGGATTTTGCGACACCTGCGCTGCATGGAAACAATCTGGAGGAGCTATATACTTTAATGGATTGCGGACTTACAAGAGAAGAAGCATGGAAGGCGGCCACAGAAACTGCCGCCGAGGTATTAGGTTATGGTCATACACTGGGTCAGGTAAAAGAAGGCTTCACGGCAGATGCTGTAATTTACCGGCAAAATCCTTATCATGCGAAAAATGCGAAGGAACTCAAGGAAAATATTGTGTCAGTAATAACCGGTACATTACAGTAGTTGCTAAAACTTAATAATAACAGTAAAACAGAAGGAATATTTTCGTAACGAGAATATTCCGTTTTTAATGCGACTGGATAATGCATGTTCATCGGTTGTAGGTCCAGATCGCCTGATAGTAGGAGAGGTTTAGCTAAATAGCATCCTTTTCTTTTTATAACACAATTGTTTCTTTTTTACTATAGTCCATGGCCTTTAGGTCTTGGATGATTATTCAAGTCTATATAAGTACAATATTTGCAATGAGTTTATTGCACCTGTTTTGAATGGTCTCAATAGATACGTGACCATACTTCCATCTATTTAGGCACCCTTGTTTTCATATGTAGTGTTATACTTTCTGTTCTTACAGTGAGAGGTATTGTGAATGACGCAGTAATTACACATATAAGTGCCGTATAAGAGACAGTCTTTGGTTTTACCACCGGTTGCTTTTTCAATTTCTTCATCGGGAATTTCGGTGGTCTTGTTTTGGATTTCTTCACACATAGGAGAAGGATGAGAAGCAATGTTACTTTTCTTCACTTGCTTTTTCTAAATAATCATAGCTATACTGAAATAGTAAAATATATTCCGAAAGCATGAGAAAAACTTGAGAAATGTATGAAATAATTTAGGAAGAAGGATATGAATTTTAGGATTTGTCTGGCTGATCATAATATTGAATGTTATAAGGAGGGGATATAATTGAATCATAAAATTTTGCTTGTCGATGATGAGAAGGGTATCGTCAAAATGATGAGGTATTATTTTGAAATGTCGGGATACCAGGTATATACCGCATGTGATGGAAAAGAAGCACTTGCAAAAATTTCCTGTGGGCCGGACATTATTCTGCTTGATATAAATATGCCGGAAATGGACGGTATTACGGTATGCCAACGAATTCGTAAACATATTACCTGTCCAATCCTTTTTCTTACTGCACGTATCGAAAGCAGGGATAAAATAACAGGTTTTCAGGCAGGCGCAGACGACTATATTGTTAAGCCCTTTGATATCGAGGAATTGGGTGCACGCGTGGAAGCACATCTGCGGCGGGAACAGCGTAAAAAGGAACAATCGGTTGTGCGTTTCTTCGGAGAGCTTGCGATCGATTATTTAAAGCGGGAAGTTTCGGTAAATGGGAATGCTGTTCTATTGTCCAGGAAGGAATTTGATATAATCGAGTTGCTTTCTATGAATGCCGGGCAGGTCTTTGACCGCGAACGGATTTACGAAGCGGTATGGGGGATAGATGGTGACGGCAGCAGTGATACTATCATGGAGCATGTCCGAAAAATCCGTTTAAAACTATCCGAGCATACACAGCATAGTTATATTGATACGGTATGGGGGGTGGGATACAAATGGAACGCTTAAAGCAGATGAGTCTAAAAAGAGCATTCTTTTGTCTGACAATGTTGTTTCTTTTCATGGCCCTACTTTGTAGTGCTTTTTCAATAATAGCCATCAGTAATGTTTTACAGCATTATGGACCGGCTTATGAATTGAAAATTAATAGTAATACTGCTATAATACCGCAGAAAGTGACTTCTGGCCGGGAGTTCCCATATTGGTACCATGCTTTGGCAACTCTCCAGTTTGTACTTCCGGTTCTATTCGTGTTGGTAGGCCTGCTCCTGGCAGACCTTGTTTTTTACCGTATAAAACTAAAAAAGCCTTTAAATATACTACAAACTGGTGCAGAGCGGATTATTCTAAATGATCTGGATTTTTCCATAAAAGCTGAGGCAGAAGACGAGCTTGGTAAGTTGTGTATCGCATTTGAAGAAATGAGACTGGAGCTTCAAAAAAATAATCGGGAGCTTTGGCGGCAGATGGAGGAACGAAAACGTCTGAATGCGGCATTTTCCCACGACCTTCGTAATCCTGTTACCGTTTTGAAGGGGTCTGCCAAAATACTGAAGAAGGAATTAGCCTGTGATGGTCAAGCAGCCTGTGGTGGTCAAACGTCTCAAAATACATTGGATTCGGTGGCTCTCATAGAAGAATACGCCGCAAGAATAGAAACCTATATTAATGCAATGAGCAGCGTTGGACGTTTGGAGGAGCTGCAGTCTACTCCTCAAAAAATCGGTTTGGAAACGGTAATGAAAGAATTGTCAGACAGTATTCATATGCTTACGATGGAATCAGGGTTGAATGTAGAAGAACATCTTGAAATACAACAAGGGGATGTTTGGCTGGACAAGGTAATTTTATATAATGTAACGGAAAATCTGATTGCAAACGCGCAAAGATACGCAAAAACTAGTATTCAGGTCAGCATGGCACTGGAGGAGGATTTGCTTGTTTTGTCTGTTAAGGATGATGGACCGGGATTTCTGCCGGCAATTCTTCGAAAGGGCGCTCAGCCGTTTCTTCGTGGAGAGGATGGCGGTGAAAATAGTAATCATTTTGGTATGGGCCTATATATTTGCCGCTTGTTATGTGAGAAACACAAGGGTTCTCTGGAATTACGAAATACTTCAAACGGTGCGTTGACGATGGCAAGCTTTTCCGTTAGAAAATAATAATTGTAGACTTCTCTAAAAATAAAATAACAAATTAAAAGTGATAACTTGCTTTAAAAATAATAGCTTGTTTAAAAATTGATAGCTGGCTTAAAAGATGATAATTGGCGTGAATTAGTTGAATATGGCTGCATATCTATTCAGTTTGGCGTACTACGGCTGATTGAGTGTTTATATGCGAAGCATATCGAAGGAAGGAAAGTTAGCCAAATGAATATATGCAGTCATATTCAATTCAATGATTAAATCTGGCTTTTGGCACTTGAATTAAACTTTAAATGTAATATTTATTTTTTCTTACGAAAGCTTGAGTGTTTTTTGAGAATTGACTGATATGCTCTCCTTATCAATGAAAGGAGAGTATTTTTTATGAGAATTGAAGGAAGAAATTTATCAAAATATTACGAAAGAGGTGAAAACAGGGTAGTCGCACTGAACCAAGTAAATCTTGAAATTACATCTACGGACTTTATTTCCATTATGGGGCCTTCGGGCAGCGGTAAAAGCACCTTGCTTCATATCATCAGTGGTCTGGATATGCCGTCCTCCGGTACGGTAACCTTTGATGGAAAAGATATTTACCAGACTAGCGACAAAGAGCTTTCAGCCTTTCGCCGCCGAAGAATTGGGTTTATCTTTCAGCAATTTAATCTGCTGCCGGTATTAACGGCTAGAGAGAATATTATTATGCCTTTGCTTCTGGATAAACGCCGCCCGGAGGAAGATTATTTTAAACAAATCACAGACTTCCTGGGAATAGGAAACCGTTTGTCTCATTTACCGAGTGAGCTCTCGGGAGGACAGCAGCAGCGTGTCGCAATTGCCCGCGCGCTGATAGCCAAGCCAGATATCATTTTTGCAGATGAACCTACAGGAAATCTGGACAGCAAAAGCGGCGGTGAGGTGATGGAAATACTGAAAAATATCCGTAAGGAATTTGGGAAAGCACTGGTTATTATTACTCATGATGACCATATCGCAAGAATGGCGCAGCGTCGCTTAACCATCGTGGACGGAGTATTATCGGAGGTGACAACACAATGAAATCCTATCATACACTGGCGTGGAAGGAGCTCATCACTCAAAAACTTACGAGTACGCTCATTCTAATCGCAATTATTCTTTCCACAATGATGACAACAGTAATAGGTCAGTCCTGGGGAATTCTTAAGGCTCTGCGGGAACAGCAGGCCGGTATGTTAAATGGTTATCGATATGCGACGTTTCATAATCTGACCGAGAAGCAAAGGATAGTCCTTGAGAAAGACAAGCGTCTCTCCTTTACCGGCAGCAATATCTGCCTTGGCACGGTAAGTTTAAAAAGCAGTGGGATGTCTTTACAGCTCAGAGAATATGATGGACGGGATCTATCCATCTATCCATCCGTATCGCAGCTCAAGAAGGGACGCCTTCCGCAGAGAGCAAGAGAAATAGCACTGCCCGAGGATGCGCTCGGCTATTTGAATTTTTCAGGTGATATCGGTGATACGATTACGCTTGACTTAAGTATTTCGCTTGAGCAGGATACACAAGTGGCGTATCAATACAAAGAAGAGTTTACCTTGTGCGGGATACTAAAAAGTAATTATCTCACCTATGTCTCCGGAATTGTTACTGGAATTGCCGGACAGGGAAGTAATATAAAATACCTGCCAGAAAAATATAAGCTCTATTCCACAGATTTTTGTACGAAGGAGAAACATAATTTTCAACTGACCGTGGATTCCCTTGCTACTATGGTTGGACTTCCTGCCAGCCGTATTCAATATAATTGGCTCTATCTGGATGCACTTGGGATCAAATATGATAAGGATGACAATTCCTCTAAGGAAAGTAACGGTTTTTTCTACATGCTGGCTACGGGTATGTTAATTGGTTTCCTGGTTTTGATGGCAGCAGGTCTCGTCATCTATAATATTCTAAAAATTGTGGTGAACAAGCGAATGAAAGAATTCGGAACGCTACGTGCTCTTGGTGGTCGGCAAAAGCAGCTTTACTGCCTGGTTTCAGAGCAACTTATCCTGCTGTGCCTGATTGGTATTCCGATCGGTGTTGCTTTCGGTATCCTGTCGGCTGGTGGAATTACAAAGGCAGCTACAGGCCTGTTTTCTCCGGAAATCTTTATGGTGCAAAATAAAGTAGAGCTTGAAACTTTGATTACACAGAACAGTACGGGAAAACTTCTTCCGCTGCTAATCAGCTGTGCAGTTACTTTACTGTTTTCTTTCCTTGCCGCCATGCCTGCGGCGCATTACGCTGCGAAAGTCTCTCCGACCGTCGCAATGAATACTACCTCTGGTAAAGTGAAAAGAAAGAATCGCAAGGAGAAGCAAATCAACCATTTTGAACCATTTTTTGCAAGGCTTAACCTGAAACGAAATATCGGGCGGACCACAATCACAATCCTTTCGCTGGTAATGAGTATTACGGTATTTGTGGCTCTCCAATCGTTTTCAAAATTGCTGGACACCTCACGGGATATTCAAAAGCTTCATTTGGGGGATTATTGTATTGCTAATGAGACATTGGGCTTTGATCCTTCTGTTATGGAAAATTTAAAATCACAGGAGGGAGTTTCGTCCCTATACACTTTGAAATACAGTATCTATATGCAAAAGGATAACAATACTCTGCCAATTGAAACC
The DNA here is from genome assembly GCA_023418475.1 of Bacillota bacterium. Lineage (GTDB taxonomy): Bacteria > Bacillota > Clostridia > Lachnospirales > Lachnospiraceae > Mobilitalea. Next base: position 79,265 of record JAEZZO010000029.1, on the reverse strand, counting down.
GACTTTCAGCTTCAGCCGAGTGAAACACTGCAAATTATAGGCGTCGATATAGAACGGCTGAAAGTACTTATGCCATCACTAACGAAAGAGAATATGAAAGAGCTAAAGGATGGGAAGGCATGCCTGGTAAAGAATCCTATCGCGATATCTTACGAAGGGAAACAAGCTAAAATTACCTCTTTTCTTGCAAAGGATACGATTTCTGTTGCTCATAGAAAACTAAAGGTACTCGGAAACTGCGATGCGGTAGGATTAGAAAATCAGGGCTTTACCAATGGAATTCAGGTGGTGGTTTTTGATACTGTTTATGATCAGCTAACAGGAAAAAACACATATTCAGAGTTGTATCCAGTTTTAAAAGAAGGAGCTAATAAGCAGTCAGTGGAACAAAAGATAGAGAAAATCTGTAATCAAACAGCTGGCAGCAGATGGCTTTCCTATCAAAAAACCGATCAACAATTGGAGGAGAGCTATCAACAGATTGAGCTGCTTGCCTGGGGCCTGATACTATTTATCGGACTGATTGGGCTATTGAATATAATCAATACAACCTATACCAGTATTCATACCCGCATCAATGAAATCGGAATGCAGCGTGCTATTGGGATGAGTACGGCGAGCCTTTATAAGACCTTTCTGTGGGAGGGCGCCTATTACGGTATCATAGCAAGCGCTGCCGGTGCCATAGCGGGATATATCTGTACCATCTTCGCAGGAGCAGCAGCAACCGATCAGCTTGCATTCGTAGCTTTTCCTGTCGTTTCTGTTCTGCAGGCAGCTGTGATATCGATTATGGCCTGCCTGGCTGCAACCTGTATCCCGTTACATCAGATTGTGAAGAGGAGTATTGTGGAGTCTATTGATACTGTTGAATAATGATCGAACTAGCAGTATTAGGATAAATACAAATTATGATAAGGCAGGTGTACCAATAGCGCAACAACCGACTTTACTACACCTGCCTTGTAAAGATACAAACTGGAGAAAGATATACTAAAAGAACAGCGGATTAGCCAAATAAGTATGGGACGCAATTACAGAAATAAGCTGTTCCGTACTGAGAAAAAATGAAAGTAAAGCAAGGTATGAAAGATAATGATTTGATTCAAATTCCTTAGTTTTTTGTCGAATTGGTCAATGCAAAGGCAATAGAAAGAGAAGTCAGGGCATTTCCAATTGCTAAGCCGCTTTCTTTTTCCTTATTAAAATCCTTGATGACTGCTCTTAAGAGAGCCATACAGTGCTCTTCCAGCTGATAGGTGATTTTCTCCTTTTTTCCGTCAGAATAAATATAACACTCACTTTCGTTAGCATCTTTAAATGATTTTTCATAGTAATTGATCGATGCATTTTCAAAGGTAGCCTCATATCCAATCGAAAAAGGAGCACCCATTGATAACATTGAGTTTCCGTTAACATGAATTTTTAATGAATTATCTGATAACAGGCAATCAATAACCGCTCCGGAATTATCGGGGGTTGTTACAACATCAAAGGCAATTATCTTTAGTTCTTTTCCGAGCCATGTTGCAAAATCTAAATCATGAATCATTAGTGCTGTAGAAATTTTATCACTACCGAGTGCGCCCCATATCGGAGGTGTTTTTCGAAAGATCGAAAGATGTTTAAGAGCACCATATTTTTTGCTTTTGCTTAGGTCATAAAGCAACCGGTAATAAGGATCATATCGTAAGAACATGTCTACTAGAACTTTTTTTCCGGTTTCCTTTGCAGCTTTCATTATCTCGAAACTTTCTTCGATTGAGGTTACTGCAGGGGTTTCTAAAAATACCGAATGGTTACTCCTTAGAGCTTTCAAAGCATATTCTGCATGTAATTGTGAAGGTAGACAGATATCAATAAAATCAAAGGTATTATTTGCGAAAAATTCATTGATATCTGTAGTATAATCGCAATGTAACTCTGATTGGATCTTTTTTAATTTCTCCTCATCTCGACCCCAAAAGGTTAAATGAATGGATGTGTTAATTTTTTTGTAAAGATCTCCATGATATTTACCAAATCCTGTTCCTAATATTCCAATATGCATTGTGATTTCTCCTTTTTTTTGATATATTCATAGTAATAAATTATTTATGACACCTGTATGTCATAAAAGGAGAAATGTTTGTGAGAATACATCGTTTCATTCGTATCTTAATCAAAATAGACCAAGAGGGAAAAGTAAAGGCTCATGATATGGCAGAAGCTCTTGAGGTATCTAGCCGAACAATCTATAGAGATATTGATGCTTTATGTGAAGCAGGGTATCCCATTATCACAACAACCGGGCAAAATGGGGGGATTACTTTTGCTCCGGGCTATCAATTAAATCTTGACCAATCGGATGCTACACTAAAGACGTTAATTGCTCATCTATATGCTATGCCGGAGCAGGAAAGGCTTGTTAATGCACTCGAAAGCGGAATGAAATTAAAGTACAGGAGCAGGGAAAGGTTAAGTGAGGAAAGTAAACAGAAAATTATAATTGATACAAAAAGCTGGTGGGAAGATACCTCAACAGAAATAGATTTGCAAACGATAATGAAGGCATTATTCTTAAATCAGAAGCTAAGCATACAATATACCCAAAGTAATGGGACCAAATCAGATAGAATCATTGCTCCTTATGGTTTGGTATTAAAATATACTACATGGTATTTAATAGCTTTTTGCTATTTGAGGCAGGAAATTAGGACATTTAACTGTTCCAGAATGAATTGTATTACTTTACTTCAGGAGTTTTTTGTAATACCAGAAAAATTTGTGCTTAAGAGCTATTGGTCTTTCTCATCGAAAGCTTTTAAAGAGAGTAGAAAAGAAAATGAGTATTACCCGGTTGAGGTTAAATTAGATAAATCTTTTGGGTTAATATTAAAAAGTTATGATTTGATAGGTATAAAAAAGGAAGGAAATTCTATTATTGCAATGATTGATTTACATCGAAAGGACGTGGCAGAAGAAGATATAAGAGCTTTACTGTGTTACGGACAGATATTATATCCTGAAGAAATGATAGTAAGGGCAAGAAGTATATTGAAAAACAGTATTCAATTGTATCATTCTTAGAAGAAACCGGAAGCAACATATAAAATAAGTACAGTTGATTTTTAGCAACAGGAAACTCGATTCATTTGAGCTTCCTGTTTTTTGTGACGACTAAGACATTTTCCTTTGTTGCTCTTTTATTTTACGCTATTCTCAGTTATGAGAGCATGTTCTATTAAATTTAACGTCGATGAAATAAATTGCTCATGATTCTTATTATCTTTATCAATATCGATTTTTTTTAGCTCCGCAAAGCGGCTAAAAAAACCTGTAATTAAGAGAAAGAGAGAAAGAACAGTGTCTTTTGTATTCAAGTCCTTGCGTATACTCCCATCAGCCTTGCCTTCTTCGAAAACATCAGTAAAATACTGAAATAATTTATTCTTTCCATCTGAAATTCGATAATAATGGGAAATGTCTTCTCTTGGAGTCTGGATAAATTGGCAATAATTCATCAGACGAAAGCTTAACGGATAGTCTTTGTAATAATCGTAATAGGCTTCACTTAACAACCTGATTTTATCCAGTCCAGAAGTGCCGTTTTCTATACCTTTTTCAAAATATGTGATCAACATTTGCATGGCTCTTGCAGCAACGGTAAAATATAAATCTTCTTTATTAATAAAATATTGATATAAGGTCTTCTTGGTAAACTGTGCCTCTTTCGCAATTTCATCCATTGATGTGTCATGAAAACCTTTCTCAAAAAATAGTTTCTCGGCAGCGCTGATAATTTCCTCTTCTCTGACCTTTCTTTCCCTTTCGCGTCTCGTAAGTTCTTCCATATATTCTTATCCTTTCACTTGACAATTTAAATAAACAAAAGTATACTGACGGTATAATCAATATACCAACGGTATAAAATATCACTGGCAGTGTAGAGCGTACAATGTAAGCATACATTGCTGAAATAATTCTGTCAATGTACATATTAATGTTTTCGTAGAAAAACCAGAGGTGGAAACTGGAAGCCTATTTGGTTCAGAGGTAAGCTGCGCTTACTTTATCACAAAATAAAGATTGAAAAGGAATCTCAAATGAAACCAAGAACAAACATAATTACATCAAATAGGCTAAGCATTCTGGCTGCCATAATTTTTCTTATTACCCTATATCTGATGAAGTTATATGAACATGATTTCATGATTTATAGTAAAGGGGCAGAAACCCTTGATATGAGGTTTGGATATAGCACTACTTCGTGCTATCAATTACTCGTTGATTTAGGTGAAGAGGGAAGGGCAGTTTATCAGAAAATATTGGTGGACGATCTCATATTTATTACCAGCTTTTTTGTTTTACAGGATTATCTGATGAAATGTGCCATCGGTAAATCTCTGCGAAAGAGCAGAATGCGATATTTCCTATCATTATCCTACCTAAGGGCAGGTTTTGATTATTTTGAAAACATCATTATAATGGCTTTCATGATTTATTTGCCAAAGGAATTCTATATACCGGCCAGACTTTTATCTATCATTACGCAATTAAAATTTGTTGCTTTATGGTTGTGGTTGGCTGCTTTACTGTTTGTGTTGGCCATTCGATTGGTAAAGAAAGGACACGCTGTATGAATAAAATTGCGGTATATTATTTTTCCGGCACTGGGAATACAGAAATTGTTGCAGATTTGATTAAGGAGGGACTGGCTAACCAGGGAAATAAAGTCAGTTTACTTCGAATAGAGGATATAGCGAAGGAACGCAGGCAGCTTGACCTGTCTAATTATGATATGATTGGTATAAGCTGTCCTGTGATTGGTTTTGGAACGCCTTATATTGTTAGAAAATTCCTAAAGCAGTTTCCAGAAGGCAAAGGCAGGAAAGTATTCGTTTTCCGGACAGCAGGAGGAGTTGCACCAGTTAATTATAATGCATCAAGACCAATTATAAAAGAACTTACGAAACGGGGATATGATGTATTCTATGAAAGAATATTTGCAATCAGCAGTAATTGGACTTCCCGCTTTGAGGATAAAATTGTAAGGCAGCTATACGAAGCTACTGTGAGAAAGACAGCGATTCTGTGCCAAGAGGTATTGGAAGGAAAAATAAGGAGATTAAAAACAGATGCAAAGCTCCGGATTGAAATGGGGCTTGCAAGACGTGTATTTGCAGACATTTTGCGGCTGACAGGAAAAGATATGGCTGTTAATAGTGCCTGCTCCGGGTGTGGTACCTGTATTCGAAATTGTCCTATGGATAATATTGTACGTAAAAATGGAAAAATCAAATTTTCACTATCCTGTACCAATTGTATGAGATGTGTATATGCTTGTCCGAACGGTGCAATCTATTATCGGTTTTTAAAGTTTTTCCCTGTAAAGGGTGGATATAATATTAGAAAAATTCTTAATGAACCCATTGCAACTCATGAAATTGATGAAAATAAGGTCCCGCCTTTCTTTCAGAAATATGTTAACGAGGATATTTATTAAACGGAAAGGACAAAGCGGTATATAAACATAAGTTAGATTTATGCCGATAATAAAAACAAATAATCATTTATTATGATCGGCATGAATAAAGGAGGAGAATTGCTGCTATGGAAATAACAGAATTAAATAAATACTGTGATAGGACTGCGTTATCAAAAAAAGTGGATAATAAAGGTGAAAGCATGGAGGTGAATATAGCTGATGCTTTTAAGAATGAAGTATTGAACTGGCAAGGGAAAATCAAAGAGAAGCTGGAGGAAGACTTAGAAAACGATCAAGAGAAGAATATTAAGATGTCTGAAAAACAATGGCATGCTTTATTGGATAAAGTAGATATTGCAATTAAAATGCAGAAACAAGCCACGGAAACAAAAGCAAAAGCTGACACGTCTGAAGCAGAGGAAGAGAAGAAACGACTGCATAAGGATGAAATCTATAAATAGTATGAGAGTGAAAGAAAAATCATTTTCACTTAGAAAGTTTATGCCTGTACTACGCACACAAACTTAGAATGCGCAAAAACAGCGCTGAAATGGTGTTAAATAAAGAAGATAGAACAGGAGGTTAGCTATGAAGAACACAAAAATCTGCCCTAAATGCGGGTCAAATGATATCCTTCGAATTCCGGATCAGCCAAACCGGCATGCCAGCGGTAACAACATTTATACCACGACGGTAACTCTTTTTGGGAAAATCCCCGTAATACGATATGTTTGTTGTAAATGCGGATATGTAGAAAATTGGGTTGAGCAGGAAGAAGAGCTCCAAAAACTTAAAAAAGTTTACAAGTAAAAGAAAAATAATTAAGATACAATTCTATGTGTATTTATGTTCCTGCTTTTTCTTTATGTATCTACCCTCGGATATTACATTAATACATCCTAAACAACTCTTCATTTGTAATAAAATGCCTCAATCCCATACCTTATATAAATTTTACCTTGACAGACTACTTTAACTTTCCGATAATTAAGTTAATCTGGATTTACTTGATTATAAAGAAGTAAATAGGAGATATAGAAAACAATTATTTGATAGTAAACATAGAAGGTATAACAAATATTTATCTTAGGATTTCTATACCACTACGACGGCAGATGGTGGAGATTGAAATGAGAAGAATTTTAAACCGACGAAAAGTACTTATATGCTTTTCGGTGTGTAGTTATATAGCCTGGTGGCAGGATGGAGGATTTTATGAATTATACGTGCCTGATCGTAGATGATGAAGAAATAATCGGACAAACAACCAGCGAGTACCTTAACATGTTTGATGTTAGTTGTGCCTATGTAACAAGCTATGAGGCAGCGGTGAAATTTCTTTCCGAGAACACGATCGATTTATTGCTTCTAGATATTAATCTGAATGGTCAGTCCGGCTTTGAATTGTGTAAAACGATCAGAAAATCATCTGACTTTCCAATTCTATTTATCAGTGCCCGAACAAGCGACGACGATATTCTGACCGCACTCAATATTGGTGGAGATGATTATATCACTAAACCCTACAGCCTTACTATATTATTAGCAAAGGTGAAGGCGATACTGAAACGATATGATAGCAGCAAAGCAATGGCTTCCGCCTCAACCGGGGCAGCAATCAGGCTGGATCATAATTTCAGACAGGTAATCGTGAAGCAGACTCCGATGAAGCTCAAGAACATGGAATATAAATTATTAAAATACCTTATGGAGAATAAGAATAGGGTGATTCCGAAGGAAGAATTATTTTCAAGCGTATGGCAGGACCATTATATAGAAGATGGAACCTTGAATGTACATATTAGGCATCTACGCCAGATGATCGAGAATAATCCGGAGGACCCACAATATATCAAAACAGTCTGGGGTGTGGGATATCTATTTGAGGATAACGAATGAAAACGAATAGAGTAATAATAGGATTACTTTTGTTTCTCTTAGCAGGATGGATCGCTGCCTGGATCGTATACCAATATCAGCCGGAGCATAGGAATGATATCATAGAAATTAACAGAATTACAAAAGAAGTAACCAATCACTGGGACAACTTGAACGAAGGTGATTTTCAGGATTTCTCTTATCCCTTCTGTATACTGTCAATTGACGAAACCATAATATATCAGTCATCAGCAGCTGCGGTTACCTCATACGATATTGCTCTTGTAAACGGAGATATTATTATTGCGATAGAGCAGCAAGGCAAAATAGCGGGTAAATTAATTATCACGACAGATATGAGTACAACTTGGCGTAAGCTGCGGCAAAAGCTGGCACTAATTTTATTTCTGAGCTGTTTTGTGCTTACTGTTATATCTGGGCTGTATTACTATTATTTACATAAAAATATTCTGAAGCCCTTTCATAATCTTGAAAAATTTGCGAAGGAAATAGCGAACGGAAATCTGGATTTTACCTTGAAAATGAATAAAAACAATATCTTCGGTTCCTTTACGCAGAGCTTTGATCTGATGAGAGAGCAGCTAAAGACTGCAAAGCAAAAGGAATATCTCTTAAATCAAAGTAAGAAGGAGCTTGTTGCATCGCTTAGCCATGATATTAAAACTCCGGTCACTTCCATCAAGCTCACCAGTGAGCTACTGCTTGTTACGACGCAGGAGGAAGAGAAAAAGAAGAAACTGGATAATATCTATCAGAAAGCGGTACAAATTGATCTTCTGGTGACAGATCTTTTTCATGCAGCCCTGGAGGATTTGGAGGAGATCAGTGTCCATCCGGTGGAGGTCTATAGCACAGTATTAAAAACCATTATCCGTGAAGCCGATTGCTATGACAAAATTAATCTGTCGGAGGTTCCCGAATGCATTATCTATGCCGATCCCCTTCGCCTTAATCAAGTCATCTCGAATGTTGTTTATAATTCTTATAAATATGCGAATACACCGATTAATATCAGTGCTGAACTTAAGGATGGTTTTCTAGAGCTTAAGATACAGGATTATGGAAAGGGTGTAGAGGAAGATGATCTGCCGTTATTATTCAATAAATTCTACAGGGGCAAAAACGCCGCCGCACAAAGCGGCAGCGGTCTTGGACTATATATCTGTAAAAAATTATTGGAGCAGATGAATGGTGAGATTTATTGCAGTAATAATGAACAGGGCTTCTTAACTACAATACTGCTGGAGTTAGTCTGATATAGATGGTTTCCTTAGAAAAAGTTGGTTTTGATACTTTTAGTATTTATCTAAGTCTTAGTAAGGAGTATTTGTATTTAGGGTCACTTGACACAGTAATATAGAATCTAATGTACTGCTGTGCAGTGTCTCCTCACGAAGATGGTTTTTCTTTGGGTACTTACCCGGATGCATAGTAGTGGAATTAGGTTTTATATAGGACATTAATAATTTTTTGTATCCATCACTTGCTGGTAAATTGTAAATACGACATCCTTTTTTCCTGTCAAAACAATATATCCATCTTCCGGTAGAATAATGGAAGAGGACGGTTCTTGAAAGATGGAGCTTGCAATGCATTTATTATCCTTGCTGTAGACATAATAAGCTCCATTCACTGGTGCTTTTATTATTATCTCATTACCGGCATCTTTTTTAGCAATCTTGTACCAGGCTGCCGCATCATCAGAGGGAACAACATATTCTTTTGGAAGCTCCAGAGATGATTTCACCGCCTCCGCTCTCTCATAACGGTAGGAGTCTGTGGACAGGTATTCTATCTGCTTACTTGTATCAAATTGAAAATCAGTCAAATCTCTTCCAATTAGTCCAGGAAGATCCATCTCACATGCTGCTGTATCCGGTCCGGTTATTTTAAGTGGTTTCGTTGCAATATCATTAACATATCCCGAGACATACCCTGGTAACTCATTCAATAATCGTATATCCATAATCGGGCGATCTAAAAAGGCACTTGAATTGTAAGCTTCTCCAACCAGGAAGTATTCTTTGTCTGCTCTTTCCTGCCAGCATTTTACGGTTTGAGCGTCAATAACGGAGGGCTCGATTTTTTCGGCCAGTGGTAAGGTATAGGCTGCTTCTCCCAAGCCGGAAGTACTTTCATAAAGATTACCCAATAGATAGATCTTACCATTTGGCTGCTTATCAAATTTTAATTTTGTAAAGCCTTTATTCCCGTTCGCACTTGATACCAAATTCCCTGTACTATCAATATAGTATCCCTTGGTCGATACAAATTCACCGGATTTTGTATAAGCATATTCCTGAATGGTATCATAGTTGCTGCCAACCGGTTTTAACAGCAGCATGCCATCCGGACGAAAGGTAACACGGAGCAGGTTTTGTGAAATATAATAACCCTCATATTGTGCCATGTTCTCAGGGAGAGGTGCTGGTTCGACCTTCTCTGTATTTTTAATACCGATATCCCTGATCTCATCAATCAGACCTTCTTCCTTTAGTACCTCTAATAGGATATCCTGTGCTGCCTCCTGGCAGTAGGTACTGGAACCCCCGGAGGTTGTTATGGCAATCGATAAATTCTGATCAGGCAGGACAGTTAATCCAGTATGATAACCATTCACATCACCGCCTTTTGACAAAGCCTTCATATGATAAAGATTATAGGGATAGGTATTAACACAATCCCAGCCTAACCCATAACCCAATTGAGTATCGCCCTCACCGGAACGGATTTTATCCTCCAGATACCAGGGCTTTGCCATCAAATCCATAGAGGCTTTGGAAAGGATTCTTTGACCCTTCTGCATGAAAATCTGTGAAAATCTGCATAAGTCCTCCGCTGTACTGTAGATACCTCCGCTGCCTAGAAATTGGCAATTAACATAGGGTAAAGTATCATTACCGTAATAAACAGGAGCGGGCATTGCTTCTTTTACACCTTCCGTAGGCATAAACGTGCTTTTTAGGCCCAACGGTTCTACCAACTCTTTTTTAATATATTCCGAATAGCTCATTCCACTTATCCGCTCCACTAAAAGTTCAGCCAACATAAAACCGTCATTACAATACACGCTGTATTCTCCTGGGTCCGCTTTCAGCTTCTGGTTTTTTAGCTGCGTAAGAAAGGTATCATGAAAGCTGGTATCCTCTTCTCCGTATAGAAAGCCATTGTGTGGTGTGGCTCCCATAAGACCGGAGGAATGGTCAAGTAGCATCTTAGGTGTTATTTTCTTATACCGTTCGTCCGCCATGGAGAAGTCTGGCAGATAATGGATAAGTGGTGTATCCAGATCGATCTTATTCTCATCGACCAGCTCCATTACAGCCGCAGTACAGAACATTTTACTCACGGAACCTATTCCATAAATATTATTTCCTGTAGGGCTGACTGTTTTTGCTTCGGAACTTTTTCCATAGGCAGTAAGCTGTGTAAGGCCAATTAATGCAAATACTACAAGAAAGCTGTAGCACAATATACGAATGATTTTCATCTTCATAATGAAATCTCCAATCCACCGGTTTGCGGCATCTTAAAAAACAATCAGGTTTTTAACTATTACGATGATGACAAAAGTCAAAAATAAATTTATGGTAATTATCGAACGCTCCTGTTATTCCGTTAGAAGTTCATAAGCATTGACCTTCTTAACCTTGTAGGCTTTCAATCTTGCCAGAAGATAAATATATACAATAATACTACCATCTATGACAGGTAATAAGAGTGGGTCTATACCAACCAGCATATTGGTAAGACCGATACTGGTAAATAAAAGCTGTAATATACTATTGGCAAACAATAAAATTGCAGCAGTTCCAGTGAGTATACCAGCCAGACCTGTGATCGTAAAATATAGACAAATTTGTTTGATCAAATCTGGTGTAGTGTAACCCATTGCTTTATAAATACCATAATCCTGCCTTTGCTTTCGCATCAGAGATTTTATGGATATGGATAAAATCCCGCCCGTAATGAAAAATGTAATTAGTATGATTGCAGTAACCATCCCAGACATCATGCTTGCGAAGGAACCGAGCTGACCATGAAGATAATCCTTCAAATCTGCGATTTCCTTGATCTGATAGGCGGAGGAATCTCCGGACAAAATGATAACTCCGTCAAGCATTACGGCATAAGAGACACTCTGAACTCCATAATCGGATAGCAGCTTTGCAATTTTCTCATCAGCAATCTTTTTAGCCCTTGCATATTTCCCGCTGTATTCTGAACTTATATTTTCAGAAGAGTTATCCTGTTTGACTGCAACCTTATAGAGTGTGCGGAGTTTTTGCTTGAAACTTTCTTTATTTACCCCATCCTTCAGATATACGTCAATTTGATTCATCTCATATTGTGGCCGTAACCGTTTGATACCTTCATAAGGTATCAGTGACATTTTTCCTCCGGCATTACTGGTCTGATAAATACCGGTGATATAAAATGATTTGCTTCTTCCCTCAGCCGTAACATGAATACTATCCCCTATCCCTTTGCCAAGACTTTTGCTGACTACGCCTGTGATGGCTATTTCGTTATCATATTTTGGAAGGCTTCCTTTATATACCGACAAGACCTCCATGGCATCAAAATGGTCTGAGGTTATCACCTGTACATTAATATCTTCTACCTTAATTGTAGTTAAATCGGATAAATTAGTTTTTCGGACCTCCTCCATAGCTTTTAGCTTCTTGGCGAAGGCTCCTGCGTCAGTGTGATCCGTAACGGTTATCTGCAGGTCGGATAACTCAAATCCGGTCATTTTATAGAGCGCAGTGTTGTTATGGCCGAAATTAAGATATAGAATGATGGTAATTACAATTGCAAAGGTTCCACTGGCAACAATGATAGCAAAAGAAAGATTGGACTTGAAATTTCCAAGTAGATTTTTAAGGGCTAATCTTGTGTTTAGCGTTCCGATCCCTTTATGGAGTGGAATGATATTTTTTTTAAAACGATGATTTCCAATATTTTTGTTAAGAGCCTTTACAGGGGGAAGCTTAAGTATCCGGAAGGCGGCAAGCAGGGAGGTAAAGCCAATCAGCAATAACATCATGCAAAAGCAGAACAGATCGACACTGATATGTATATGAAATACCCATAATAATCCGGTTACGTTTACGGCTCTCATGAGAAATGGCATTATGGCATAGGAGGCAGCAGTACCTGCAGCGCCTCCAGCGATAAAGAGCAGAATATATTCATAGATTATGGAGCCAATGATCTGCTTGGTTGTATAGCCAATTGCCTGAAGTGCACCGATATTTATCATGCCTTCCTCAATGCTTTCGGCGATATGATTGTAGATTACAATCATAACAATTAGACAGATTACAAAGGCAAAGGCTAAAAGAATGGCAGCATTTGTATTAAATAAGGTCATACAGCTTTCCTTCATGGAGGCTGAGTCTAGGCAGGGCTGAAGAATATTCTCCGAGATATAATAAATATCCGTTTGATCAACAAATGCTTTTGTGAATTCCTGGGATGTTGCTCCGATGGATTTACCATAATCTTTAAAGCGTGCAGAAAGTACAATGGCTCTTCCTATATCCGAGAATAGTCTTTTATAACAGGCATCGGGTATAAAATATTTTAAGTATGCATCACTCGTAGAAGAGTAATAGGTAGATTCAAAGTATCCGGCTACTTTGAAGGAATAGTCTGTATTCTTGTACTTGAGTATGTAGTCGTCTCCTACCGATATAGTGTTTCTTAAAAAGCACGGAAGATAGATTGCCTCCTCTTTTGGAATAGTTTTATTCTCATCAAGGGGAACAAATGGTGCGATCTGTCTCTTGGTATCGAGGTTGAATAAAAAGGCTCCCTGTTCCGATTTTGTTTTATTGTTTTTTGTATTCGGCATGAAAATAACCTCTTCTTTTTCAGCTACAGCAACTCGTTGATCACTAAAAACGAAATCTTCAAATGCCTTCTTATAAGAATTAGAGGCACACACCGCAACAAATTGCGCACCCTTTGTTTGCTTTTCCTTCTGGTCATAGAAGCTTCCAGAGGCTGATATCAAGGTTGCACCGATATTCATAAAGGCTGCTGCCAGCAGAATAAATACTGCCAGAACGATGGAAGCACCTTTTTTCTTTTTCATATTAGAATAGGCAAGACGGGAAATTAACATTATGACCTCCATCTGCCGCGAAAGCGGCATACATATAATTGCGTTCAGGATGCTGCTTTACAGCATTGCCGATACCCGGAAGAATAAGGAGAGAGCACCTCTGTGCGAACTTCGCAGCTTCTTTGCGTGTGAACTGCTTTTTAAGTTCACACTACCAACCCATTTCAGCTAAAAGCTGCTGCAGCTTTTGATGCCTTACCGTGCTTTCCTCCTGCTTGTAGGGACCCAGCTTCGTTTCCCCGCAGATACAGCCATCCTTTACATATAGGACACGGTTACCTCTTAAGGCTGTTTTGATATCATGCGTAACCATTACAATACTTTGTCCGTTCTTATTTAGACTGGTTAGGTTATCTAAAACCTGCACACTGGCAGCAGAATTCAGAGCGCCGGTAGGTTCATCCGCAAATAATATCATCGGATTATTAATGATTGCCCTTACAATTGCAACTCTCTGCTTTTCACCACCGGATAACTGATTTGGCAATTTCTTAAAGTCCTGCTCTGTCAGGCCAACGCTTTTCAGCAAATCCCTTGCTCTTTGGTAAACTTCCTTTTTATTTCTATTTACTAAAAGTCCACTTGTTAATACATTATCGAGAACATTCATATGATCCAGCAAATAAATGGACTGAAAAATAAAACCGCACTTTTTTCGTCGAATTAACGCAAGCTGGTCGTTATTGAGCTTGGCAATATTGTCTTCCTCCAGATAGACCTCCCCGACCGTAGGAACATCCATTCCCGATAATGCATAGAGCAGGGTGGATTTGCCGGAACCCGAACTCCCCATGATCACCGTAAAATCGCCTCTCTTAATCTGCAGATTTAAATTTTTCAGTACATGCTGCTGAATGCCTTCATTTGAGAAGGATTTGCATAATTTATCCGTTCTGATTATAATTTCCTCCATACTCCGCATCTCCATTCGTTTTATTATGCTGTTATTTTAGCAAATCATGGAACAGGAAGTATTTAATTTCTTCCTGTCAAATTCTTAATTAATTCTTAATTGTATATTGTGTGAATAGTAAAATTGTCGTATTACATTAGGCAGGATAATTTCCTGCCATTTTTTTGTGACAATGATCAGAATATGTACTATACTTAGCTTAAACAATAGGAATGCAAATGTCAGCATCATACTACAACTTAAATATGTAATTGCATATATGTATGTTCATATATTCAATTCAAATCTATTTCTAAAAATTCTGAGCAGCAGAAAAATGGAGGAAATCCCGGTGATTAAAATACGATGCATAGTGGAACGAATTACATATCAAAACCCTGAGAATGGTTACACAGTTCTGAAGGTGAATGTGAAGGGCTATGATGAACTGGTCACAGTGGTGGGAAGCCTTTTGGATGCCAATGTCGGTTCCGTGCTTTTAATCGACGGAGATTGGAAGATCGATACCAAGTATGGTAGGCAGTTTATTGCACAAAAATGGGAAGAAACCATGCCAGCCAGTATTTATGGAATTGAGAAATATCTTGGAAGCGGACTGATCAAAGGGGTAGGTCCCAAATTTGCAAAAAAGATAGTACAAAAATATGGCAAGGACACTCTTGTAATGATAGAAGACAACCCGGATGCATTAATTGAAGTGGAAGGTATCGGGATAAAACGTGTTCAGATGATTAAGGAAAGCTGGGAGCGGCAAAAGGAAGTGAAAAATATCATGCTCTTTTTGCAGGAGCATGGAGTCAGTACCTCCTATGCGGCTAAGATATATAAAGCATATGAAAATGAAAGTATAGAGAAGGTAAAGGAAAATCCCTTCCGCCTGGCGGATGATATATGGGGGATTGGTTTTAAGACAGCAGACAGCATTGCAGAGAAGCTTGGGTTCGGGAAAGAGACTTATGTGCGCTTACGAAGCGGAATTATGTATACTTTAAGCACACTGGCTGATGAAGGACATGTTTTTGCAGTTTGGGAGCAGCTCATTGCGAAAGCATCGGAGCTTTTAGAGGCAGAGCAGGAATTTATCGTGATGACGATAGACCATATGCTAAAGGAAAAGGATTTAATCCGGGAGGAGAATGCCATCTACCTGCCGCCCTTTTATTATGCTGAGACAGGCACTGCAAATAAATTGCTTAAGCTGGCGATGCAGCCTGCGCAGGATAAGTTGTGGGTGCGCCTTGCGAAAGCACGCAGGGAAACTGGAAATGATACTTTATCCGTGGATGTGGAGAAAATTGAAGCTACGGTAAATATGAAATATGATGAGATTCAAGCGGATGCCATCCGGCAGGCAGCGCTTGCCAAGGTGATGGTGCTGACGGGTGGTCCCGGAACCGGCAAGACAACTACGACTCAGGGTATTATAGCAGCATATCGGGCTTATGGTCTTAACATATTACTAGCTGCGCCAACAGGAAGAGCAGCAAAGCGAATGACGGAAGCAACAGGCCTGGAAGCGAAAACGATACATAGACTTTTGGAGTGTAAGCCTCCTGAGGGTTATCAGAGAGATGAGGAAAATCCTCTTCAGGGAGATGTATTAATTGTGGACGAATGCTCTATGATTGATATTATCCTGATGAATGCTCTGCTAAAAGCAATCCCCCCGAATATGAGACTGATTCTGGTGGGAGATATTGATCAGCTTCCTTCTGTGGGAGCGGGCAACGTACTAAGAGATATTATGGAAGCTGGAAGGTTTCCGATGATACGCCTTACCAGAATCTTCCGGCAGGCGCAGAGCAGCCGCATCATTATGAATGCCCATAAGATTAACCAGGGAAAAATGCCCGATCTCTCCAACGGAGTGGATACCGATTTCTTCTTTGTGCAGAAGGAAGAGGCGGAGGAGGTTGTCACTGAGATTGTAAAGCTGGTGAAGCATAATCTTCCGAAATACTATAAAACTCCTTCTTCCATGATACAGGTCCTCACACCAATGCAAAGAGGAGTTGTGGGAGCTACAAATCTTAATCTCGCCTTACAGGAAGCAATAAACCCAACGGGTGATGGACTTCGCCGAAGTGGTTCCATCTTTCGTACCGCGGATAAGGTCATGCAGATCAGAAATAATTATGACAAAGAGGTCTTTAACGGGGACATTGGTATCATAACTACAGTTGATATGGAGGACCGTTCGTTACTGATTGATTTTGACGGCAGACAAATCCGATATGATGTAACGGAGCTCGATGAGATTGTTCATGCCTATGCCACGACCATCCATAAGGCTCAGGGTTCAGAGTACCCAATTGTAGTAATGCCCATTCTTATGAATCATTATGTGATGCTGCAGCGTAACTTAATTTATACTGGTATTACCAGAGCGAAGAAGATACTGGTTATGATTGGTGCGAAGAAAGCGCTTGCTTATGCTGTGAATAATGTAACAGTCACCAAGAGAAATACATTTCTGAAGGAACGGCTGTCAGGTTATATTACGAAGTCTGGGCTTGAGCATGAGGAGATAACTTACGCAGATCTTATAGAAGAAAAGCTTGCAGAGCAGGAACTGGAACCGAACCTGCGTGTTGCTGAGGGACCAGGCTATTTTATAGGAGAAGATACAAAGCCATCGTAATTATATTCGTTGTTTATGGAGTGAGCTTCATTGTTGACACCGCAAAGAGGTATCTCAAATAATTGATAAAGAAGTGAATTTTGTATAGTTCACGTACTTTTTGTGGGACGTGTTCTTGAAAGGTGATTGTCAGGAGTATTGTTAAGGGCGATAGCCAGGAACAATCGGCAGGCACAGTTTAAGAATATCGGAAGAGTAAATTTCAGGAATATATGTTTTTTAAGTGTAAAAATGAGACTTTTAAGTTTAAGGGCTCATTTTTTTCATTATATGAGATATTCTTATAATAGTTATTAAGCGAAAAGCACAGTCATCTATTATGATAAGAGGAGTGTGATGGAGCAGAAAAACGCGTTCATAAGAAATAAATGCGTAATTAGAATAAAGCATACTGTATCATTAAGGATGTAGAGCTTTAGTAGTTCGGCTCCGGCCGAAAAAATTTTATATGGAGGAAATGAAAATGAAAAAAAGAATTCTATCTTTATTGTTGGTGTTCATGATGGTTATTTCTTTGGCTTCATTCACCACAGGACATTCATCACAGGCCAGTGCAGCAGTTTCTGATGAGGCAAAAGGTACGGCAGCTTTATGGGATGCTGGAACCACTAGAAATAAAATTA
The DNA here is from genome assembly GCA_023418475.1 of Bacillota bacterium. GTDB lineage: Bacteria > Bacillota > Clostridia > Lachnospirales > Lachnospiraceae > Mobilitalea. The sequence goes on along the minus strand of JAEZZO010000029.1, from coordinate 61,589 downwards.
TTGTCATGAGTGACATTCATCTTGGTATTGAAGACAAATATAGCGAAACTGTTACAAACCGTCCTTTTATCATTGAATTCTTAAAGCAGCTGCAGAAAACGACAGATGTTCGGGAGCTTATAATTGACGGAGATTTTCTGGATGAGTGGTATCTGCCTGTCTACTATCCCAGCTTTTCGGATGAGAAGCAGTTTTATAAGGGCGTAATTGCCAATAACCAGGATGTTATTGATGAATTTAATAAAGTGGCTGACAGCGGCATTAAGCTGGTTTACATAATTGGAAATCATGACATGACACTGGAGGCCAGCGTCTTGCAGGAAGCAATTCCGAAGATTGTTCAGGTTACCGATGCCAGAGGTCTTGGTACTTATTATACAGGAGACCGAAATGAGATTGCAATTGAGCATGGTCACCGTTATGATGTGTTTTCTGCTCCGGATACCGTTACGAATGCAAAACTTTGCAAAAATGCGAACACAATTTTACCGGCAGGTTATATTTATGCGCGCTATGCTGCAACATGGGTATTAGAGGGCAGACCAAAAGTGAAGAAGAATCTTCCGGTAGTTACAAAAGTACCGGATAAGTCCAATACAGATCAGTATGGTGCATATCTTTACTACTCCATTCTTAACAATATCTCCATGCGAATTACACCAAAGGAGAGTCCTAAGAAAAAAATATTTGATTTGCGTATTGCCGGTTTTAATGATGCATACAGCTATTTAGATTTCTATCCAGCACAGCAGAAGGATGGTAAGATTAGTGCACCGGTATTGTATAAAAATATACAGCGTACGTGGGCTGAGCGTCAGAAAATAAATAAAGTAAAGGTTCCTAACAGCTTTCTTGAGGCGGTAGCCGGAACTTTGAACTGGGATTATTACTATGCGCAAGCAAAGGTACAGTATTTGGAAAATCCGAATGAAAAAGTAGACATTGTTGTATTCGGACATACCCATGTACCTCAATATCGTGATTTGGGTAACGGAAAATTATATCTCAATGATGGAACCTGGGTTGATCATAATACGGACTATCCCGAAGCTACCAGAACCTTTACCGTTATCACTACGGGTGATAAGGATACCGCTGCAGTTTATAAATATGAGGAGAATGGCTCTATTACTGATATTAGTGCCAGCATTAGTAAATAATTAATAAAATAGACACCTGTAATGATACAGCCTGATCATAAGATGGTCCATTCAATTTCTTTCACATTGAAAGAAACGAAATGGACCATCTTTTCTGAATAAGAGTATTTACATTGACAAGCTGATGTTTAATTTGTATACTATTTCCATTGGTATATGCACAAAAATACAAGAGAGGAAATAGATTAGATGAGAAAATTAGTTACCTTATTAATTACGATTGCTTGTGTACTTACAATGGCAGCAAGCTCGCGAAATGAGATGAAAGCAGACATGGATGGTTTATCAAAGTGTGATGTCATTATATTTCATGATAATACGAATAAAGAACGTAATGCGCTTCTAATAAAAGACCTGAAGTATCTGAAAAAAGAACTTCCTAGACGACATAAAAATCTGTTTTTCCATATTTCCAAGAAGAAATTTAATAAGGAAATAGACCAGCTGATTGCGAAAGTAGATCAACTGGATAATGCAAAAATATATACAAGGTTAAATCAGATTATCGCCAGTATAGGAGATGCTCATACTACAATTAACACCTGGGATGGTTACCGTTATCCTCTGCAGTTTTATATCTTTAACGGACAGGTTTGTGTAGTGGATGCTGATGTAAGCCTGAAAGAGATGATGAACTCTCAGGTTACGAAAATAGACGGGGTCGATATTGATAAGATAACAAAAGAGCTCACTACGCTCATACCACATGAAAACGAAGGCTGGGTGCGTGCTATGCTTCCAAGTTATCTGCAATCTCCAGTATATATGTACCGTCTTGGATTAATTAAAGAAGAGGGGAAAGCTGTATTCACTGTAGAGAAGGATGGTAAGGAGAAGGAGTTCACTGTTACCGCTTTTGACGATAGTATGAGTGTGGATAATATTAATAAGAAGACGAAGGATGTATTGATTGGCAGATTTGATCAATATTATACTTATCAGTATATAGCCGAGCAAAAGGCAGTTTATTTTGAATATAATATCTGTGGTGAGACAGACAAACTGAAATTTGCTGATTTTAATAAGGAGCTATTCCAGACCATTGAAAATAACGATACGAAGAAAATAATTGTTGATTTGAGAAATAATAGTGGTGGCAATTCTGAAATACTAAATCCTTTTACACAACAGCTGAGTAGTTATATTAAGAAGAATCCGGAGCTTAAAGTTTATATCATAGTGGGACGCAAGACTTTTTCCTCTGGTATGTTTGCTATCTATCGAATAAAGGAGTCTGCTCCCGAGGCTGTCAGCATTGGAGAAACCACGGGTGGTTCACTGGATCATTATGGGGATATCCAGTACTTTAGTCTGCCTAACTCCCAGATGTCTTTGAGTTATAGCACAAAGCATTTTGAATTCAGCAAGTTGTTTGCCTATAAGAATGAGGGCGTACATGAATTCCTGCCTGATAAACTTATACAGCCGACGATACAGGACTATGAGAATGGAATTGATCCAGTTCTTGAATATGCTTTTGCAAATTAAATCAAACTGGCAGTTGATACTATATGGCTTCTGATAATTTCACTAAAAGCAGAACTCGAAATTAATGGATCAAATGAAATTTTTAATAGAAGGATAACGCAAAAGCTTTGAAGAAGGTAAATTTTCTATATTATATAGGAAATCTTATCAGACTGCAAAGCTTTTTGCTTTCCAAGAAAGACACCTGAACACCTGTTGCTACCAGGTAAAGGTAATTAGCGGCGGTTGGTCTGCGCGGCTTTTAGCGGTCGGAATAAAAAAAATAGTAATTCTTAACGTATTGATTGTTTTTATGCTATAATCAGTACGTATGGATAGAATTTTGAAGAAGTAATACTTGATTTCAATGTCTATTAGTTGGATTTAGACATTGAATTGCAAATAGTTTTTGCTAATTTTTGTATTTAAATTATTTCTTATGAAAAATAAAGGAAAAGGCGAATGAACGAAATACAGAACATACCACAGGAATTTTGGAAGCTGTTTCGCAGCAGCAACCGCTATATCTACATAGAAGCCTTATTTGTAATCTATCAGGAATATCTGTATAATGATTATTTTCTTACGAGAGAAACCTGTATACAGCTGGTAGGAGAGCATTTTGAAGGCCGTCTGATCGATGTTTCGGGAGATGACGAGGAGACGGAGGATACCTCCAATGAACCGACTTCCATGCAGATTGTAAACAAACTGACAACCTTCGGGTGGCTTAGAAAAGCAGAGGATTATGTAAACTTTAAGACCAATATCGTAATTCCCGACTATGCTGCCATTTTTATAGAAGCCTTCCTCAAAGCGGACAACCGGGATGAGAAGGAGACGGATATTGAAATACAGAATATATTCTCAAATCTGTATTCCTTCTATCATGATAAAAAATTAGGAATAGAGATGCTGGTCAGCGCAAAACAAAATGCAACCAGGCTTAATCGATCCCTGCAATTAATGCTTCATAATATGGACCGGTTTTTTGAAAGCCTGCTGGAGAAAACAAGCTATGAGGAGGTGCTGGCGGAGCATCTTGAGATATATGTTGAAACAGAGGTTCACAGGAAATACGGTTTACTGAAAACGAGTGATAATTTTTATAAATATAAAAATGAGATCAGAGACCTGATAAGATCCCTGGAGCAGGACGATAGCAGACTGGAGCTGCTAAAAAGAAAGCTGCTTTCGGAGGCTCCGGATAGAAAGCCGGAAGAAATAGATCTGGAATATAGTGACCTTATTTATGAAATCGACCGAAGCATCAGTAATATGGAAAGCCGGATTGCCCATATCGATGCGGAGCACAGCAAATACATTCGTGTAACGGTAAGCCGGATGGAGTATTTATTAAGCAGAGATCAAAATCTAAAGGGAAATCTGGTAACTTTACTAAATCTTTTAAGCTCTGGCAAGGAGGATAAACTGACAAAGCAAATAGGAAAGAGAATACAATTGAATGATTTTAACGTTTTTTCAGAAGCCTCCTTCTATAAGAAGAGGGCAAAAAGTATTCTGAAGGTGGATAAGGAAGTGTCTGATTATGAGGAGGAGGACTTATCCAGGGAAGAAATCTTGCGTGCGAATAAAAGTACGGCCCGCTACAGTAAGACGCAGATTGAACATTACATCCTGGATCATATGGATCAGGGTATTTACAGAGTAAAGGAACACCCTGTTACAAGCAAAAAAGAATTTGAGCTATTAATACTAGCCTTTGACCAAAGCCTTCGTATGAAAAGTCCTTTTGAATTAGTAGGTGAGACAGAGGATAGCATTACAAACGGAGGCTTTCGTTATCCGAACGCTGTCTTCCGGTTGAAAAAAGTGTGAAGATAAAGCGTCTTCACACTTAAGAAGAACCCCGGAATGAGTACAACGGTGCTCATTCCAGGCTTCTTAACCATTTATTTGAAATATCGCTTAGCGGTAATTAGATAGAAAACCCGAAAGAAAAGGAGTACAGAATGCTTTCTTACTATAGAGGCTTATTGGATGAAGAAAAAGAAAAGCTTAGTGAGGTAATAAAGAAATTATTAAACCAGACGTATATTCTGGAAAGAAAATATGATAAAAAAACAGAACGGTATTTAGTCAATGAGGATTACCGTGTTTGCGAAAGGCACCTTGAGTTTTTAAAGGATTATTTTAATGCTGCAGACATTGATTTACTGGAAAACCGGCACTACAACATCATCTATATCAAAACTCCAACACTGCTGGGGGAGAAAATAACCCCTCTGTCAACCTATTTTATTCTATTACTGAAAATAATCTACGACGAACAAATGAGCACAATATCAAGTTCCGTACAGGTTTATACAACCTTAGGCGTTATGAATGAGAAAATGCAGATGTTCCGCTTATGGAAAGGTAAAATTGCGATTACGGAAATGAAAAAGACCATTGCCCTTCTGAAAAGATATCAGATTGTGGAAGTACTTGATGATACGGTTGTACTGGACAGTGAGATACGCTTTATCATCAATCCTATTATAAATTTACTCTTTGATGGCAAGGAGATAGCGGAATTAATTAAACAATACCAGGAGAGTGAGGAGGAAGAGGATGGACAACAGGTTTTTGACGATGACGAAAATGTGTCTGAATAACTGGCACTATATTAATAGAAAAATTCTCTCCTACCAGGAAGCTGTTAACTTTTTTACCGGTCATTCCGGCAGCGGAAAATCAACAGTGATCGATGCACTGCAAATGATTCTCTATGCAGATACGACAGGAAGGGGATTTTTTAATAAAGCAGCCAAGGAGGATTCCAACCGTACTTTGATAGAATATCTTCGAGGCATGGTTAGAATAGAAGAAAATAATACGGCTAAATATCTGCGCAACAGAAATTTTTCCGCCACCGTCGTAATTGAATTTCAGGATTCACAGACGAGTGCATGCCAGTGCATTGGAGCTGCTTTTGATGTGGATACAGATACAAATAATATCTCAAAGCTGTGGTTCTGGCATAGCGGATCTCTTTTTGAAAATGAATACAGGGGTACTGAAAACAGGCCTTTTACGATAGAAGAATTAAAAAATTATATGAAGAGCAGCTTTTCATCGGACGAATATTTTCAGACCGTCACGGACATAAAATTTAGGAATGAAATATACGGCAATTATTTTGGCGGATTGCCGGCAGAACGGTTTATCGCTTTATTTAAAAAAGCAATTCCGTTCAAGATGGACATGAAATTGGATGATTTTATTAAGAATTACATATTTACAGAAGTCAATATCCATATTGAGGACATGAAGGACAGCGTGACGCAGTATTCAAATTTGAAGCTAAAGCTGGAGGATACAAAACAGGAGATCGTGCTTCTGAAAAAAGTAAAGGAGCAATATCAAAAATATGTGGACTGCTGTAACAAAGAAATCCAATGCAGGTATAATCTGGATCAACTCGAGATGAAGGCAGCACAGTTGAATTTGAAGGCCGGTGAACTGCAGCTAGAAGCACTCGATAGGGATATGGAGCAGCTTCATGATACCTCTGTTATGCTTAATCAACAGATTCTTAAAATGCAGGAAGAGAGGGACGAAATAGCAGGCTTACTCTCAAACAGCGGCTATAATCACCTGCAGGAACAGCTTAGACTTTTGCAGGATAATATTGAAATACTCCAAAGATCCAAATCAAATTATGATAAACTGGTGAATAGGCTGTCCGTCTGGAAGAATACGGATTTACTGGAACCGGAAACGATGGAAGCAATCCGAAGCTTTGAACAATATCAGGCGAACCGTAAAGAAGCAGAGCGGATCAGAGGAAACATCGCACAGGTGAAGGTTTCCCTGGGAGATGAAAAAGATGAGCTGAAAGAGAAAATCAATCAGTTAAGAAAAAATATAGAGATTACTGCAGAAGAAGTAGAAGAACTGAATAAGGGGCATAAGAATTATTCCCGTACCTTGCTGGAAGCAAAAGAATACCTTAGTGAAGGACTTACAAAATATTACGGCAAACCAGTTCCGGTGGATATTTTAGCGGATGTCATCGAGGTGAAGCGTGAAGCCTGGCAAAATGCAATCGAAGGATATCTAGGAGGCGGTAAAACAACTTTAATGGTGCATCCTGATTATGTAAATAAGGCGATGGAGTTATACCGCGGCCTAGATGCCAGGAGATTTTATCAGGTGTCTGTTGCAGATACGGAGAAGGTATCCACTAAGGAAAGAAAGACCCTGCCGAATTCTCTTGCACAGGAGGTCGGAACTGCTACCGATTATGTCAGAGCTTATATTGATTATTTGCTGGGCAGTGTGATCAAGTGTGAAACGGTCGAAGAGCTAAGAGCAAACAACGGAGGAATCACAAAGGACTGTGTTCTATACCAGGGTTATCAGCTACAGCATATTGACCCACGAAATTATACGGACTATGCTTATATCGGGCAGGGGGCAATCGCAAAGAGACTTATTAAGGCGCAGGATGCTTTAAACACCTTAAAGAATGAGAGAATTCCACTGGATCGACGAAGCCGTGAGATTTCAGAAATATTAGGGTATGAATCCTTTTCTGATATCAGTAATTATGAGCAATGGAAAAATGACTGCCAAATGATACTGAAGAAGGAAAAAGAAAGACAGGAAAGCGTGCAAAAGCTGGAGGATCTGAAAAAAACAGATCTGAGTACATGGCAGGAGAGGCTGCTCAAACTGGATGCATCCCTTGAGAATATGCGTACCAGAAAGAGCCAGACGGACGGTGATCTTAGAACAAAAGGAAATAAGCAAAGTGAATTAAAGGAAATCATGTTAAGCTATCAGGAAGAACTGTTTGAAAAACAGAAAACCTTTATTCCTGATCCGTCCAGAGAAGCAGGATATCAGTCTTTTATGGCAGATAACGAGGGAAAGAAAACAGATTTTCTAAAAAACCGTATACAAAATGAGATAGAAGAGAACAGGGAGAAGAAGGAATTGGAATTCTCCAGAGTGATCGAAAAGCGGCAGGCATATTATGATCGCTATAATTACAGGGGATTTTCGGTTTCTTCCTATGATAATAAGGAATATGAGGAGCAGCTTGCAATACTTGACAGTGAAAAGCTGGCTGAATTTACGGAGAAGGCAAATAAACAGGCAATGTTAGCTATTTACCATTTTAAAACCGATTTTGTCTATAAAATAAGAGCAGCAATCGTAGATGCACAGAAGCAAAAAAATGATTTAAACCATGTTCTGGAACAGCTGGATTTCGGGAAGGATCAGTATAGCTTCCGTGTGACTAAAAACACCGGGGAAGAAGGCAAATTCTATGACATGTTCATTAATAAAGATCTGGAGATCAATCCGAAGCAGTTGGGCAGCAGTATGGAAGGGCAGGAGGATTTATTTACCTTAAAGCATGAGAGCGAATACAATGACCTGATCAATGAATTGCTGGAAATGTTTATGCCGCCTGCGAACAGTGATGCTAAGACCTTGGAGGCAGCGCGCATGAATATGGAACGTTACTGCGATTATAGGACCTATCTGTCCTTTGATATGTTCCAGCGGGTTAACGGCGGACCGCCGACCTCTCTGACGAAGATGCTATCCAAAAACTCAGGAGGAGAAGGACAAAATCCTCTCTATGTGGCACTGCTCGCAAGCTTTGCGCAGATCTACAGAATTAGTATGGATAGTAAAACCAAGAGAAGACCGACACCAAGGCTGGTTGTACTCGATGAAGCCTTTTCTAAAATGGACGCCGAAAAGGTAGCCACCTGTATTACATTAATTAATTCACTGCAGGTACAGGCCATTATCAGTGCACCAAATGATAAGATACAGAACTATACCGAGAATGTGAATAAGATATTCCTGTTTGCCAATCAAAATAAGACCCATATTTCAATTGAAGAATTTGAACAGGAACGGTTTTATGAGCTGATGGAAAATACGGAAGAAGATTGATAAGTTCTTCCGAAGCGGAGCCACTCTCCATAGTGGGAGGTATAACGAAGTGCTTATGCAAATATTCTTTTTTGGGAAGCACGTATCAGATACACCGCTCGGGTTTTGACAAGCCGGTGTACAGTAATCCATTGAGAGATGAGATTTTAGGTGAGATGAGACAAACTTGACAATAAATATAGGATTGTATATAATGTTGGGTATGGATTGGAGCGAAAGTACTATATTTTTACATTATAACAATCATAGCTCGAATCTATTTTTATCAAATTTTTTAGACAGGAGAATTTATAATGAAAAAAACAATCGCTTTATTTTGTACGGTCTTAATGGCAGGTATGTTATTTGCCGGTTGCGGGACAAAGACATCGACAGATACCAAGGACAGTGGAGCAGGAAAAGTTACAGAAACAGCAGGTGTAACGAAATCTGCCAGTGATAAGAAATGGATCATTGCTACTGATACCGTATTCAAGCCTTTTGAATATACAAACGAAAAAAATGAATTTGTAGGTATTGATGTTGATCTGTTGGCTGCCATTGCAAAGGATCAGGGCTTTCAATATGAATTGCAGAGCCTTGGCTGGGACGCAGCAGTAGCAGCTGTTCAGGCAGGACAGGCTGATGGTCTTATTGCAGGAGCCACCATTAAACAGGAACGTATTGATTCTGGCTGGATTTTCTCCGATGGATATTATGATGCAACACAGTCTTTTGTAGTAGCAGAAGGAAGTAATGTTACAAAATTTGAAGATTTGAAAGGGAAAAATGTTGCGGTTAAGAATGGTACGGCAGGAGCAGATTTTGCTAACAGCTTAAAGGACCAATATGGTTTTTCTGTAACAGTATTTGAGGATTCACCGACAATGTATCAGGATGTTATTCTTGGAAACAGTGCTGCTTGTGTGGAAGATACCCCGATTATGCAGGCTTCGATTAAAGCAGGTGGTTTAAAGCTTCAAATTCCTGCAGGAATGGAAAGCAAAGGTGCTCCTTATGGTTTCGCTATTATGGATAAAGCTGATCAAGAATTACTCAATATGTTCAATGCAGGACTAAAAAATATTAAAGCTAACGGAACATATCAACAAATCCTTGATAAATATTTGAAATAATATCATATTAATTTTGATGGCGAACGTGGGAGACCTTTACAGGTTACTCACGTTTTTGCTGTCACCGTGTATGCTTTAGGAAGGATAAAGGAGAAGGAAGCGATGATTGCAATTGTTCAAACATATGGTTCGATGCTGTTGGGAGCATTGGGCAAGACGTTACTGCTCACACTTTTATCACTGTTTTTTGCCATAATATTAGGTATGATTTTTTCACTCATGAATGTAGGGAAAAATCGAATTTTTAATTTTATTGGAACCGTATATGTAGATGGAGTTCGCGGTGTGCCGCTAATTGTACTTGCATATTTTATCTATTTTGGTGTTCCTGCCGGTATAAAAATGATGGGTGTACAAGATTTCAGATTAAATGCACTTCAGGCCGGTACGATTGCACTTGCGATGAACTGTGGTGCTTATATGGCTGAGATAATCCGCGCCGGAATCGAAAGTGTAGACAGAGGACAGATGGAAGCCAGCAGAAGTCTGGGCTTAAGCTATTCTATGAGCATGCAGTTAGTTGTGCTGCCACAGGCGATCCGTACGATGATACCCTCTATTATTAATCAGTTTATTATTACTTTAAAAGATACCTCCATTCTATCCGTAATCGGCTTTCCCGAACTTACGAATATGGGTAAAACAATTAGCGGCAATACCTTTAAAAGTCTGCAGACATGGGCGATTGTTGGTATAATGTATATGATCGTAATCATTACCTTAAGTAAAATTGCAAAGAAGGTTGAAAGGAGAGTGAACCGTGGCAGATAGGAAAGTCAAAATACACGTTAAAAACTTAAAGAAAAATTTTGGCAAACTGGAAGTATTAAAGGATATCAATCTCGATATCTCCGAGGGTGAGGTAGTGGTACTGCTAGGACCTTCCGGAAGCGGCAAATCAACCTTTCTTCGCTGCTTAAACCAGCTGGAGGTTGCCACCAGCGGTACCATTGATGTGGATGACAATATCATTACGGATAAGCATACAGATATTAATAAAGTCCGCGAAAATATCGGAATGGTATTCCAGCATTTTAATCTTTTCCCTCATAAAACTGTTTTGCAGAATATTATGATGGCACCAGTGAAGTTAAAACGAATGACTAAGGAGGAAGCAAAGGAGATAGCATCTCAACTATTAAAGCGTGTTGGAATGGAAGCAAAAGCGGATGCCTATCCCTCTCAGCTCTCCGGCGGTCAGAAACAGCGTGTTGCAATTGCCAGGGCATTGGCTATGAATCCGAATATTATGCTTTTTGATGAACCCACCTCCGCGCTGGATCCTGAGATGGTTGGAGAAGTGCTTAAAGTTATGCAGGAACTTGTGGCAGAAGGTATGACGATGGTGGTAGTTACGCATGAAATTGGTTTTGCCAGAGAAGTAGCAGATAGAGTAATATTCATGGACGGAGGCTATATTGTAGAGCAAGGTACTCCCGATGAGGTTATTCTTCATCCGAAGGAAGCCAGAACCATTGATTTCTTAAATAAAGTTTTGTAAAGCCAGAGTAAAAACGGACTAAGGTAATACTCTTTATTCGGAAGCACTTACCGGATGTACCGCTTAGAATTTAACTGTGTACATTGGTACTGGAACGGAGGTTGAGATGAGAAAGATTATAACAATCAGCCGTGAATTTGGAGCCGGCGGAGGAGAAATCGGCAGAAAAGTGGCCGAAGCTATGAATTATGAATACTATGATAAGGAACTTATCTTAAGAGCTGCCAGAGAATCAAACGTGGACGTGGAAAGCCTGATGAAGTGGGATGAAAAGGTTCCGATGGATTTTGGCTTCGCACAGAGTCTTTTTGATTTTTATAACAAACCATTAAGTGAAAAACTCTTTAGTGCACAACAGCAGGTAATTAAGGAAATTGGAGAAAAAGGCAATTGTGTAATTGTTGGACGGAATGCAAATACGATTCTAAAAGAATATGATCATGGATTGCATGTATTCATATATGCAGATCCTTATTGGCGTCTTGAGAGAATGAAGGCAAAAATGCCGGAAGCGACAGAGGCAAAAATCAGTGAGGAAATACGTATAATAGATAAAATTAGACGAAAATATTGTTCTTATTATACGAATACGGAGTTTGGGGTTGCAGATTATTACGATATATGTTTAAATACCTCCAAATTAGGCATTGATACCTGTGCAGACATTATCTGCAAGCTGGCTATTACAGCAGTATAGGAAAGACGTGTGCGGTGAAAGCTGTAACAAAATATTAGATCATGAAGAGGAGAGTTAGCTATGGCATTCGTTTTCGATGCCATGGCAGATTTTTTATTACATAGGAAAGTTCGTCCTATGTAATAAAACCCTCCGGGAGGATGCGCAGCTTTTAACGCCAAACAAAAGAGGTGCATAATAAGCTATTTGCTTGTCAATGCTGCATAAAACGAAATCCTGTACATATATTATTAAGATCAAGTACGATAGAGGTTTAATATGGAAATATATGTGGTTCAGCCCGGAGATACCATTTATTCGATAGCCGACAAATACAATATAACCGTATCAAAACTGATTCAAGAGAATGGAATGATTAATCCGGAAGAGCTTGTTGTTGGACAGACAATCATCATTGTCTATCCAGAAAAGACATATACGGTAAAAGACGGGGATACATTGGAAAGTATTTCAGTGGAAAATCAGGTATCTCTCATGCAGCTACTCCGCAACAATCCATATCTGGCAGATAGGGATTATATCTATCCGGGAGAGGAATTAGTCATTAGTTATAATACGAAGAGAAAGATCGTTACAAATGGTATTGCTTATCCGTTTATCAAAAAAGATTACCTTACTAAAGTGTTACCAAATCTTACCTATCTTTCTGTTTTCAATTATAGAGCGGCAGAAAGAGGGGAAGTAATTGCTTTTTATGACGATACGGAAATTATTAGGACATCGAAAGTATATGGAACACTTCCTCTCATGCTGATTTCAACCTTATCTCTGGAGGGGGATGCTAATATGGAGATATCCTACAGCTTATTATCCAATGAAGAATATCAGGATAATTACATAGAGAATGTTCTTGAAATCCTAAAAATCAAAGGCTATGCTGGCATAAATATGGTCTATAATTATATAGATGCAGCAAACCAGAGTATTTATATTAAGTTTATAGATAAGGTAGCAAGCCGGATAAAACAAGAAGGATACCTGTATTTTGCAATCATTAATCCGTCCTTGGAAAACCTAGAGGAACATATCGTATTTGAAAAAATTGATTACACGGATATTGGCGAAGTAGTTGATGAAATTATATTCTTAAAATTTGTATGGGGTACAAATTACGGTCCGCCGGCACCAGTCAGCAATATCACTAATATGAGAGCTCTAATAAAGTATGCTCTGACAATGGTACCAGCAGAAAAGATTGTAATGGGAAACCCCGTAATCAGTTATGACTGGCAGCTGCCTTATATACAGGGAAAATCAAGTGCATATTCGCTTACGGTTGATTCAGCATTAAATTTGGCAAAAAATGTAGGCGCTTTCTTTCAGTTTGATGAAATCTCACAGACTCCATTTTTTACTTATAATCCAATAATTATCGGACCCTCCTTTCAGCATATCGTATGGTCTCTGGATGCAAGAAGCTTAAATGCAATGATGAATACAGTAAATGAGTTCTCATTAAAAGGGATTGCATTTTGGAATGTAATGGTATTCTATCCGGCATTATGGTTAATGATAAATTCGCAATATGATATTGTCAAATTAGCACCCGAACAATTTTAAAATCCTAACTAAAAGATTCTATCGAATTTATATCATATGAATAGTTCTTAATAAGAGAAGATGCTTTTATCCGCTATTATTTTATTTTTGTATGGACAGGCTATCATATATTTTTTGGCAATTATCTCTCATTCGGTCAATATAAGTAGCAGAATTCTCTTCTGCGCTTTCAATGGTGTGTATTGTTTCAACCTTAGCATCAACTTCATCTGCCAATGTTTGCGATATTTCGGGACTTGCCATGTCTTCTGCAAAAATAGTAGTTACATGATTTTCTTTGCAATAATCGACCAGTTTTGCAAGCTGTTTCGTAGAGGGTTCTCCTTCTGCAAAAACATCTTCCACACTGTTTTGTTTCAGTTTAAAATCTCTGCAAAAATAATTAAAAGCAGCATGTCCGGTTACAAAATTCTTATTATGCATCGTTAAGAATTTTTCATCATATTCCTTGTATAACTTTTCTAATTGATCAATATAATTTTTAGCATTTATTACATAAAAGTTCTTATTTTCAGGATCGGCAGAAGAGAAACCGTCTGCAATATTTTGCACTTCAATTTCAGCACCCTTCAGACTTAGCCATAAATGAGGATCATATTGTCCATGCTCACTGATCTCTTCTTCCCCTTCATTCTTTATCGGATCGGCACCATTTGATGCGATGATAACAGTTAAATTATTATTCTCTGAAGCTTTGATGGCCCTATCGGCCCATGCTTCCATTCCAAATCCATTATAAACAAATACGTCAGCATCACTTAGTCTTTTCATGTCAGCGGCTTTTGGTTCAAAATCATGAGGCTCTGTTCCGGCAGGAATAATTGTGGTTATCTGTACTTTATCTTGTCCCACGGCCGAAGCAAATTCATATAAAGCATTAAAAGTAACGGATACCTGAAGCTTTGTATTGTCCGCTGAGATATTTTGAGTAGTATTGTTTTTACAGGATGTAAGTAACAAAGTAATACAAAGCATGAATACAGTGGTAATAATTTTTTTCATTTTCATCCTCCATTCGTATGCTTATATTGCGAGTATGTATTTAGCATGCAGATAACAGCATAGAGTAAATAGGTTGTATATACGTGCGGGGTTAACATGCAAACGATTTGCATTTGCATAGTAACTCATTCGATCTGAAATGTCAATATGTTTTTGCAAACGATTTGCATAAATACTTTACAAAAAGAAGCAAGTAGATTACAATCGCTAATAGAAAGTCAGCAGCAATGTAATTGACAGTTTGGAAAGCGCAAGTTTTCCTGATGGTTAGAAGGAGGCTTATTATATGACAAAGGTTGATATAATCTCTGGTTTTTTAGGAGCAGGTAAGACAACATTTATTAAAAAGCTATTGGAAGAGAAGTCCTTTGGAGAAGAGAAATTAGTATTGATTGAAAATGAATTTGGCGAAATAGGCATAGATGGGACATTGTTAAAAAATAGTGGTATTGAGATAAAGGAGATGAATTCAGGATGTATCTGCTGTACCATAGCCGGAGATTTCAATCAGGCACTAAAAGAAATGGCAAAGACATATCACCCTGATCGAATTATCATTGAACCCTCCGGTGTCGGAAAGCTCTCTGATGTGATTAGAGGCTGCGGGCAATTAATGAAGGAAAATGAGGTTGGTTTAAATATTTGCATGACAGTAGTGGATTGCACGAAATATAAGATATATATGAGAAACTTTGGCGAGTTCTATAAAGACCAGCTGATGAATGCGAAAGTAATAATTCTAAGCAGAACACAGAACGTTAAACCGGAGATGCTGGAATATGTCATCAATGATATTAAGAAATATAATAAGCAGGCTGCATTAATAACGACTGGTTGGGAACAACTGTCAGGGCCCCAACTTGTAGAACTGGCAGAAACTACAGAGGAATATGGAATGGAAAACAATATGTTGACGCAGCTTAATCCATACTGTAAAGTACAGGATAAAATGTATAAAAATGGGGGTTTAAAGATAACAGGAACTGCTTTAAAGGCGCATCATCATGCGGATGAAGTATTTTCGGTTTGGAGTAAAGAAACCGGCAAAATATTCGAGTATCGTCAACTTGAGGAGATTTTAGAGAGGCTTGAACAGTCGAAGGGTGTCATTTTGCGCGCAAAGGGGATTGTCAGAACGTCCAAAGAGCAATGGGTTCAATTTGATTATGTTCCGGGAGAAAAAAGTATTCGGGAAACAGCAGTGGATTTTACAGGAAGAATTTGTGTAATCGGAAAAGATATTGACCAGCAGCAGTTATCGGAGCTGTTTGGCATGTAACCAAGACAAAGAACTGATATAGAAATGGAAGTAACAATGGCCGTATATATTGATATCATAACTGGTTTTTTAGCAAGCGGTAAAACAAGCTTTATAAATGAATTAATAAAAAAGAATTGTATGATGGAATACAGCAGATCCGTTCTTGTCATGTGTGAAGAAGGAATAGAGGAATATGACGAAAACCTTTTGCAGGAGCATAGGATTGACCTGTTTTTGGTCAACGAACGGACAGAAATAGAGGAAGACTTTTTTCGAAATATCTATAATGAGTACTCACCGGATAATATCGTGATTGAGTTTAATGGAACCTGGGATATCTCTTTGTTGCTTAATCAAAAGCTCCCTTTTGGTTATCGTTTTAGGAATGTAATATTTATTGGAGAAGGGGAAAGCTTTCATAGTTATCTGGGGAATATGGCTTCTTTCATACAACCACAGATAAAAAATAGTGATATTGTCCTGCTTAACAGACAACAGAAGCTTAATAAGCAACAGATGAGAGTAATCCGGCAGGATATAAGGAAAATAAATAGAAGAACCGAAGTTCAGTTTTATAATGAAGCAGTAATGGGAGATATTATAAGCAGGTATTTTCCACCTCATGAGAAATATTTCAGGATTAGCAGCGGAACCAAGCTTGGTGTTTTGTTAATGTTGAGCGCCATATTAATATCTGATCGTATGTTGTTAAGGTCATATACGCTACTGCAATCTATCTCTACCGTTTTTTTAGGAATACTGATTGAAGCACTACCGTTTGTATTAATCGGAGCTATTATCTCTAGTCTGATACAGCTTTTTATGCCGTCGGAACGAATTAGGAAAGGTTTATCGGATAGAAAGATTACTTCCTTTTTCCTGGCTTCCATAGCCGGATTTTTTATGCCAGTATGTGATTGTGGTATCGTTCCGATTGTATCCGGATTATTGAAGAAAGACGCTCCCCTGTCTCAGACGATGACCTTTTGGCTGGCATCCTCTGCTGTAAATCCGATTGTCCTGGCATCAGTCTATTATGCATTTCCGGAACGTCCATATCTAGTTATTGTCAGGGCTGCCACAGGAGTGGCAATCGCAGTTATAACAGGCTTGATTTTACAGATCAGCAGAGTAGAAACAAAGAGAATGATAACAGATTTGCGCCAATCACGTACGATCGGAGAAGATATGCCAGAACTTAACTTTGATGGTTCTCGCGGCAAAATAGAAGCGGTGATGAAAGGTGCAAGATATGAATTCTTCAGGGTAATGAAATACCTGATTTTTGGAGCATTTATATCTTCGTTGATTCAAACGCTTATTCCGCAGACTACAAAAACTTTTTTTGGCAGCAGTCTGATTATGCAGCAGATAGTAATGATTGCTGCAGCTATATTTATGTCTACCTGTTCTACTTCTAATGCATTTATCGGAAGGAGCTTTCTTAGAAATTTTCAGATGATGCCAATCATGTCTTATATTGTTCTGGGGCCAATGCTGGATATTAAGAATATGATGATGCTCTCAGAAATTATAAAAAAGAAATATTTGGTTCTGCTAGGAACTGTCATTAGTTTGATGGGATATATTTTATTTATAATTCTATCGCGTTATTTAATTTGAAAGTGAAAATAGAAAAAATATAAACGCAGGCTTCTTCCCCAATTATTTGCGATGCCGATTTGCGGCATCATGATTGGACGGGTGAAAAAAATTACTTTCACTCACAAAAATTGTACCTTCGTAACCCTCGGCGCAAACTTAATATGCGCAGGAATGAGGTAAAAGATGAAAAAAATAAATCGAGATGCTATCATACAATCCTCTATACTGGGATCGACAATCATTTTAATGATACGTGGATTGATTGACGGAAAAATCAATCAATATGTGCATCCCCGGTTTAACCTTGTATTATGGATATCTGTAATAATACTGGGCCTTTTTATAATCAGTATGTTATGGGATAAAAGAACCGGGAGTCATAATACGAATTATCAGCGCTATGTAATATATCTGTTTCCATTATTGCTTGCTGTAATATTTGTTCCTGCAGTGAGCGGAAAATCAGAAGTGGTTCTGGCTGATAACTTCTTCAAAGGGGATAAGAATATTGATAAGAAAATGAATGATCAGAGGAAGGAAGAAGGTAAAAAAGATGAAATTAATAACATCGATACAGGAGATGAAAACTCTATGTCAAGGGATACTGAGTATTCCAATGTAGATGATTATCTGCAAGAGACACAGGGGCAGCAGAATAACCCTATTACTCCTAAAATCCAGGATCAGAAGCAAGAAACAGAGATATCAGGCGTTTACCATAAGAACAAAGCTGATGGATATTATGTAATTGAGGAAGATTCCTTTGTCAATTGGTTTATGGCCATGTATGACCATCCGGATGATTTTAAGGGAGAGAAGTATCAATTTCTGGCACAGGTATTTTCAATGGATGATTTACAAAACAACCAATTTCTTGCAGGCAGAAATTTTATGGTATGCTGCGCGGCAGATCTGGTCGGATATGGATTAATATGTAATTATGAGAACAGAAAGGAATTGAAAGAGAATCAATGGATTATCGTGAAAGCGACCATATCTACAAGTGATTATCAGGGTTCCAAGGTACCAATACTGATAGACGCGTTTATTGATAAGACAAAAGCTCCTAAGAATGAATATATATACTATAATACTTATTAAGTATTCTGCTGAAACTAGATTTTGACGAATTTTGCAAATAGTATCCCCCTGCCCGGCTTGCAAAGAGAAAATGATATATGCTAATCTATTAAAAATTCTTCTTCTCAGGATAACCTTCTATATAGTATCGCAATTGCCTATTCTGATTCGATTGTCAAAAGCTTGATCCTGGTTATATAGATGCACTCATATTCATTCGGTAAATCATTTTTGGGTTTTGACATTGGAATCCTATTCTATATAGGAAAGTAAAGAGATGTTATCATGGAAGGAATTTATTCTGTTACATTGGAGGTTGATAATAATGAATATTCATACAGAATCACTACTTAGCGAAATAGAACAATATTGGACTCGAAGGGCAGAAAGCTATTCGGAGCTTATTAATTATGAAATGATGCACGAAAATGAAGAAAGGTGGATGAAGGTTATTATGGAACATCTGCCTGATGATCGTGATTTACATATTCTTGATATTGGAACGGGGCCCGGATTTTTTGCAATAGGAATGGCAAAGAGAGGCTATCAGGTAACAGCAGTGGATTATACGCAGGCTATGCTGGACAAAGCTGTTGAAAATGCTGGAGAGTACAGGGATAAAATTGATTTTTACCGTATGGATGCACATAATCTGGATTTTATGGAAGCTAGTTTTGAAGTCATTCTAACAAGAAATCTCACCTGGAATCTTGAAAAACCTCAGGTAGCCTACTGCGATTGGTATAGAGTACTTAAGAAAGGCGGAGTGCTTCTGAATTTCGATGCGGGCTGGTATGCCTATCTGTATGATGAGAGAAAGTGTAAAGAATATCTGCATGACAGGCGGCACATAGCTGAGCTTGGAATAAAAGATTTCAATGATTACTCTGAAAGTGCGGTTATGGAGAATATCTCCAGGAACCTTATACTGAGCCGGCAGCAAAGACCGGGGACAGATATTAAGATGTTAAATGATGCGGGTTTTTCTTCTGTTACAGTTGATACAGGTATCGGTGAACGTGTCTGGGATGAGACGGAAAAAATAAATTATGTTTCAACTCCCATGTTTCTGCTCAAAGCGATCAAATAAATAGTTTTATTAGGATCATGGCAGAAAATACATAGATAGACAAAAATGAAAGGTTGAAAGTAAGCGCTTTTAATCTTATGCGCAGAAAACATGCGTAGGAATGGAGGAAGAATGAAAAAAAATACCGCTTTGTTTCTTGTGCTCTTTATGGCATTAATACTTTGCGCCTGCACATCCAACAAGGCTGCAATAAATAACGCAACACCTGTACCCACTCAATTAGTAATTGGTAAAACAGACAAAACAATCACGATAGCAGAAAGTTTCGCTTATCCGAGCCTTGATGTACATAAGGATTATTATGGCTGGTTTACATCTATTTATGGTCTGAGTGAAACTTTGTTTAAGATGGACGATCAATCCAATGCGCAGCCATGGCTTGCACAGAGCGCAAAGCAGGACGGAAATACCTGGACAATAACTCTTGCGGACGGTATCTGTTTTTCGAATGGTAAAACCGTTACCGCTGATATGGCGGTGAAAAACCTAAGGCGTGCAGCGGCTGAGAATGAACGTTTTGCATATTTGTCAGAATTTGATATAAAAACAACTGATGAGAAGACCATAACGATTAAAACGCCTGATGTGTACCCGACAATGAGAAATGACCTGGCAAGTCCGGAGCTTGGCATAATGGATCTTGATAACACCAGTGATTTTGATAATGCACCTGTCTGCACAGGTCCATTTGCTATTTCGTCCTTTGAACCGGAAGGCACGGTAAAGGTTGTACGGAATGAGAAGTACTGGAATGGTGAAGTAAGGCTTGCAGGAGCAACCTTCCTCTATATGCAGGACGATGACTCCAAACAGATGGCCATGCAGAACGGTGAAATTGACGGCTATACAAGTGTTACCGCTGCTGCATTGGAGACATACCAGGCAGACCCTGACACTTATAAAATCACCATATTGCCAGCTTCTCGTCTGCAATTTTATGCACTTAACGAAAACAAGCTTGATGCCTCTATTCGTGAGGCAATTAATCTGACTGTAAATAAAAACACCATTGCAAAATACTTAAACGGAACCGTATCCGCCGCAACAGGTCCATTTGGAACCGCTACCGGCTATGGTAAGGCAAGTGTTCCGGCTGTGGATACCGTTAAAGCAAAGACGCTTCTGGAAGAGGATGGCTATACACTTAATTCCAGAGGCATCTATGAGAAGGAAGGGAAACCAATATCTCTCAATATCTGTTATTATGCCGCCCGTTCTCTCGATACGTTGGCGACACTCATGCAGGAGCAGCTTAAAGCCGTGGGTATTGACTCCAAGCTTACCTGTGAGGAGGACCCGGATGGAACCTATATTTCCACCGGAGATTTTGACATAGCCCTGTATTGTATGATAGCTGATAAAGCAGGAGATCCATATTATTTTATAGATTCTGTTCTAAGGCAGGAGAGCCGTTGGGCGATTGCAGGTTTCCATAATGAAGATTGTGAAAAGCTCATTAATAAGTTGGAGTATGAAAGTGATACGATTAAGAGAGCCGAGCTTGCCAATCAGATTGTTCAAAGCACCATCGATGATAATGCATTTGGTTATGTAGGACTCTTCAATAAGATTACAGTCCTGCGTAAGGGTGTTTCGGGTTATTCAGAGACATGTCCCTTTGACTTCTATGGAATTAATGCTAATTCATCAAAAATATCTTAAATACAGAAACCGGAAAGGGATGGAAATACCATCCCTTCTTACGTTTATCAGATGAGGATAATAATTTGAAAAGATATATTGGAAAACGACTGTTACAGCTAATACCTGTAATCATAGGACTGACGTTTTTAGTATACGGACTTATGTATCTATCTCCCGGTGACCCGGCTCAAAAAAAGTTATTGGCAGGGGGAGTTGAGGTAAGTCAGGCAGTTCTTGAAAAAACACGGGATGAAATGGGACTCAATCGTCCATTCTTTATCCAGTATGGTGATTGGCTGGTGGGTATTCTGCACGGAGATCTTGGAGTCTCTTATAAGGATGGTCGGCCTGTGGCTGATAAATTATGGAAAAACATGAAAAATACACTTATCCTGGCTCTTTCCAGCTTGATTATGTCTGTTGCCATATCAGTACCACTTGGTATCTTCACAGCGTTGAGACAAAACCGTGTGGAGGATTATGTCATACGCTTCCTCAGCTTTATAGGAAATTCTATGCCGAATTTTCTTATATCGGTATTACTCATGTATTTTCTATGCATTAGAATTAGAGCTTTTCCTGTCATTGCGAAAGGAACGTTTCAAGGGCTTTTTTTACCGGCACTCGCGCTTTCGATTCCAATGATGAGCCGATTTGTTAGGCAAATACGTGCAGAAGTGTT
Source organism: Bacillota bacterium (assembly GCA_023418475.1). Classification (GTDB taxonomy): domain Bacteria; phylum Bacillota; class Clostridia; order Lachnospirales; family Lachnospiraceae; genus Mobilitalea. The sequence continues at coordinate 39,803 of JAEZZO010000029.1, read as the reverse complement.
GGAAGAGTTGAGAAAACAGTATGTCATAGGTGCACGGACCAGAGGGGTACGGGAACAATATATTTTATTTCGGAATGTACTATATAATACAGCAAGTGCCATTACTACTATAATTGGGTTGTCCGTAGGTACACTTTTAGGAGGCAGTGTAGTGGTGGAGACAATTTTTATGTGGCCGGGAATTGGTAAACTTACAATGGATTCCATCACCGCACGAGATTACCCGGTGATTCAGGGAGTTGTTATCTGGATGGCAATTGTATTTGTCACTATTAATCTGTTAACAGACATTTTACAGCATAAGCTTGATCCGAGGGTGGGAGTATTGGAGGAAGGAAGATGAACAGTAAGAAGAGTGCTTCTTATGAAAAGATAAAACACCGGGTCATTGTGTTTCTTGCTTTGGCTGTAATACTTATTATTCTTGCGATAATAGCGCCGATACTGGTTCCAAACGATCCGTACATGACGAATTCGAACTCTATGAAAACAGCTCCGTGCCCGCAATATCCTTTTGGCACGGACAAACTTGGCCGCTGTGTGTTTTCCCGTGTCCTTATGGGTATGAGAATATCTGTATTCTCTGCTTTGACCTTAGTTGCTGTGTCATTTGTTGTTGGCACGTTTCTGGGAGTTTTGTGCGGCTGGTACTGTGGGATAGTGGATGAAGTAATAATGCGTATGGCAGATATTTTACTGGCTCTTCCACAAATGGTACTGGCGATAGCTATCGCAGGAATTTTGGGCGGGAATCTCATAAATGCTATGATTGCTATGAGCTTAACGGGATGGACGCTGTATGCCCGTCTTGCCCGCAGCGCTGTATTGTCAATAAAGGAGGAGGCTTTTGTTGCTGCGGCAAAACTTTCTGGTTGCAGAGATGGCGAGCTTCTGTTTCGGCATATAGTACCAAATATATTAGGGCCTCTGCTGGTGAATGCCAGCACACAGATAGGAACCATGATGATTGGAATCGCGGGGTTGTCTTTTCTTGGTATTGGGATCATACCACCTCAGGCAGAATGGGGTTCTATGATAAATGAGGCCAGGGCATATATGCAGCTTGCACCCTGGACAGTATTAGCACCTGGCGCAGCGATGGTTGCAACCATTATGATATTTAATTATTTGGGAGATTCTGTCCGTGATATTATGGACGTGAATGGACGGAGAAATGATAAAGATGCAGAACCCTTTATTGAAAATAGAAAAACTTAATCTTTCCTATGGAGGAGAACTTGTAACCGCAGATGTCAACCTCGAAGTTTACCCTGGTGAGACGCTTGCTATCGTCGGGGAGAGTGGCTGTGGCAAGACTTCACTGCTCAAAGCTATCATGGGAATACCTGATATGGAAATCATAACGGAGGATGGTCATATATTTTACGGTGGTGAAGAACTTACCGCTATGTCAGCCGCGGGGCGAAAAAAGCTATTCGGTTCTAATATTGGAATGGTATTTCAAAATCCCGGAGCGGCTTTTAATCCCATACGCAGCTACCGGAAGCAGTTTGCAGAAATGCTGTGCAGTCATAATAAATTTAAGGGGAAAAAGTCTTTTACAGAGATGATAGAATACTTTAATAAACTGGGTTTACCGGATGGAGAACATATTCTCAATAGCTGTCCCTATGAGATGAGTGGCGGTATGAACCAACGCATTGCCATTGCAGCAGCTATATTGCTTATGCCCAGACTTTTACTGCTGGATGAACCCACCAGTGCCCTTGACGTGTCAACGCAGAAATCTGTACTGGATGAACTTCAATCCTTGAAGGAATACGCTGACACGACAATAATACTAGTGACACATAATCTTGGCGTAGCAGCAAAGATAGCGGACAATACAGGTGTAATGTATGCAGGAAGGCTTATTGAATATGGGAAAACGTCAGAAATACTGCATTTTCCACTACATCCTTATACACGAAGTCTTGTAGCTTCTGTTCCAAAGCCGGATGGAAAACGCTCTGTTGGTCTTAAAGGGCAAATGCCGTTATATGGGGCAGCAATGCCGGGCTGTGCCTTTTATATGCGTTGTCCGCTGCGAGTCGATGCTTGTAAAAACAGAAAATATGAACTTGCAAAGATAAAAAGTGAGCATTATGCTTGCTGTATGGAGAGTGAGAAATGAATGAGGTAAACCCTATTCTTGAGATAAAGGGTCTTTATAAAAAATATAAACGCAATGGAAACTTCAAGCAGGCTGTATCCGATATGAACCTCTTTCTCATGCCAGGAGAGATAGTGGGTGTAATTGGTGAGAGCGGAAGTGGCAAGAGTACTCTTCTTCGCTGTGTGGCGTGCCTTGATAAACCAAGCGCAGGAGAGATAAAGCTCTGTGGTGTGGATATTTTTGGAAAGCGGCCAGGCGAGGTGTGCAAATCAGTACAGATGGTATTTCAGGATGCGATGGGATCCTTTGATCCAAGGATGAGAGTAGGAACATCCCTTACCGAGCCACTTAAAAGGCTTGTCGGACTTTCGGGACAAGATCTGTTAGATAGGAAAGATGAGTTAATCCATATGGTGGGATTAGATCCGCAACTTGCTGACAGATATCCTTCGAGATTAAGTGGTGGTCAGTGTCAGAGATTTGCAATTGCCAGAGGGTTAGCCGGGGAGCCAAAAATACTGTTATGTGATGAGGTAACCAGCGCACTCGATGTATCGGCACAGGCGCAGATTGTTGACCTTTTATCGAACCTGCGGCATGAACTGGGATTATCCATTCTATTTGTGTCTCATGATCTGGCACTTGCAAGCGGTCTGTGCGACAGGTTAATCGTTATGCGGGATGGAAAAATGGTTGAGGAAGGTCCGACAGAGTTAATTATACATCAACCGAAGGATAGTTATACAAAGCTCCTGCTTTCCTCTGCATTATTTTTTGAAAATTAACAATAGCAGTATTTAAGCAGTTACAAGGGATATTTTACAGTTGACACTCTATAGGCACTATAGTATAATAAAACAAATTAAATAATAACAGATGCGATGAGGAATGCGGTCATTAGCAGTAACTCTTAATGAAAGATTGGTGGAAGTCCAGCACAGGCAAGCTTGCTGTAATTACCCTATTTGGGTATAAGTCAGCGAAAATCGTATTTTACATAAAGCTTCCGTGTTGGGATATGCATTCTGTTATAGTATCAAATACAAATGTCCGTTCTTCATAGAATGGGCATTCATTATTTCAATACAGGAATTACTTTTTGTGGCCATATTCCGTATGGTGAATATGGATGAACAAGGGAATTGAGTGAAAATCTCAGACGGTACCGCCGCTGTAAACGTGGAGTCTGTTCTTATTGATGAAAATCAGTCATTGGGGAAACCTGAGAAGGCTAAGAATGGATGAAGAAGGGATAACTTCGAAAGCGTGAGTCAGAAGACCTACAAAAAGATAGTTGGCTTGGAATCTGTATTAAGGTCAACCAAAATTCACAGAAAATCGGCTGTGACAATTAAAATTGTCATGGCCTTATTTTATTTCATCGAAAATACAACCTGTGAAATAGAATGCAATCTATGAAATAAAACTTAGTTACAGTAAATGAGGTAATAGGATGAATTGTTTAAAACTGACTAAAAAGCAGAGTAATACCTACTACGAAGAGCTTTGGCGGATAGCGGAGGCAAGTAGTGATCCGGAGTCTGGAAAAAAAGATGAAGAGACTACTATTGGCGGAAAGTTTTCACTTAGTACACCCGGCGGGAAACAATTGTATCGCAGCCTATCCGATGAGCAGCTACTGTTTGTTATTACTGAGATGGCGAAGAAGCTTGGACATTCACCAGCTCAAAAGGAAATCTTCTGGGTTTGGCGTGAATATATTAAATTGCGGTTCAAAAAATGGCCCTATGCATTAATAGCAGCGGGACTTCCTAAAAATGCAGGCTATGGGGGTACGACCCTGGAAAAGTTGTCTGTGTCAAAACAGAAACGGGATTTGAGTATCTTTGAAATACGTGAGCGTGCGAAAGTGCTGGGGCGTATACCGCATCCCGGAGAAATGCCACAGTTGGCTAAGGATATGTTAAAAGGGATCTTTACTTGGCAGGAAATAATTCAGGAGGCCGGTTTAAATCAGAAATTTTTTGCAAAATATTCTTTGTATAAGATAGATAATCTGGAAGAGGAATACCTATACTGCCTGCAAATAATTGACAGACAGGCAAAAGCACTTGGAAGAGCACCGATGCGCAATGAAGTTGACCCTGATGTGAGAGAAAAGCTGATCCATCGCTGTGGGAACTGGAGAAACGCGTTGTATCAAATCGGATTGGAGCCTGTGGCAAAGATCAGGCCGTTTTCTTCTGTTCATAGGTATAAAAGTAATCATAAGCTTTATCATCAAAATATGTTATTTGACTGTTACTATAAAGTATTAAATCTTGATGATCAGTGTATCGGGGATTTGATTTTTGTGAAGAAAATGGCGGAACGACTCCATCACATACCCCAAAAAGCGGAAGTTTCCCCTGAAATCAGAAAACGGCTTCAAAAAAATTGCGGGTCATGGGCTAATGCGTTATATCAGCTTCAATATATAGCAGAGAAATGATAAATTTTAAGGAGGATATGAAAATGTTAAAATGGACGAAAAAAGAGAAAGGTATCATTGGCTTCTCTATTATAATTGCATTACTGGCGGCCTCATCCCAGACTGCTTATGCAATGCACATCATGGAAGGATATCTGCCAGTGGTTCACTGTATCGCATGGGGGGCAATTTGCCTACCATTTCTGGTTGCAGGTGTCATCAGCATACGCCGTATGGTGCAAAGAAAACGGCGTACCTTAATATTGCTTGCAATGTCAGGAGCTTATGTTTTTGTACTTTCATCACTTAAAATTCCATCTGTTACGGGAAGTTGCAGCCATATGACAGGAACAGGGCTGTCGGCCATGATTTTCGGACCGCTCGCAACCAGTATATTAGGCATTATTGTGTTGGTATTTCAGGCAATTCTATTAGCACACGGAGGGCTTACAACTTTAGGTGCTAATACCTTTAGTATGGCAATTGCAGGTCCGATTTTCTCCTGGCTGCTTTATATGTTAGGTAAAAAGTTGAAGCTCAACCGTAAAGTTAATATATTTATTGCAGCTGCATTAGGCGATTTATTTACTTATTGTGTAACAAGTGTTCAGCTTGCTCTTGCCTACCCAAGTCAGAATGGAGGAATAGCATCGAGTGCATTGAAATTCCTTGCCGTATTTGCACCGACACAGGTACCGCTTGCAATTATTGAAGGTATTTTAACGGTAATTATCATTATAGGTATGGAAAGCTTTGCAGAAGCTGAGCTTAGGGAAACCGGTTTTTTAGAAAATGCGAAATAAAATAGCTTAATATAGAATAACTTGAGTGCCGCACTTGTTCTTATGTAATGTTTCGGGAGAAGCGTATTAAGCCTTATATATAGAAATGTGTATCAACAGTCGTGTACAGAGATGGAGGATAAGGATGTCTAAAAATAAAAAAACAGTAGTTATATTACTGGCAATTGTATTACTTCTAATAATTGTTCCGCTTTTTGCATTAAAAGGAGCGGAGTTTGGAGGTAGTGATGATGCAGGAAGTCAGGTAATCCAGGAAATAGCAGGAAAAGATTATGAACCATGGTTTACCCCGATTATGGAAACTGCGATAGGCGGAGAACTACCGGGAGAAATTGAAAGTCTGTTGTTTTGTGTACAAACCGGAATAGGAGTAGGAGTAATTGCATACGCCTTTGGATATTTGGTTGCACGTAAAAAATACTCGAAGAAGGAAGAATAATACGGGTCAAAAGCGTGATTCAGGTTATGTTGATGGATAGTAATGCGTATCTATTCATATAAACTTGTTCTTGCCTCTCCTGATCATCAAATACAGGTAATCAGGAGAGGCCTTTGTTACTAGACCTGAGTGCCGGCTAATAGATTAGTATGGAGAATATATGATTATTACAGCGGTATTAACGATGATAGTGATATGGTGTCTGTTGTATGGAATACTTATGAAACAAATATTAATTCTTCTTAGTCTGTCAATGGGGGGATTTTTATTGCTCTTAAGCAGGCACAAGCACGAAGGATATTTGACGATTGATTTATTGGCACAAGAATCACGGCTGAACATAGTGCATCAGGGTATGAAATTCTGGTCGGTTTTGATTCTTCTATTCTTAAGCTTGATTTCGAGGTCTCCCATGATTGGACTAATATTATCCATTCTGATGCTTATTCTTATAGTAGTGGTAGGCGGCCTGGACTTACGGGAGTATCTTTCATTACTTTGTGTACCTGTTTCTTTTCTGCTTGTAAGTGGTCTCGCTCTGCTCTTTGAATATAATTTACAGCCGGCAGGAGTGATTAATCTACCGATATTCCATGGGTTTCTAATTGTGAGCCGGTTGTCACAGCAGCGCGCTGCGCTTGTCATGGCGAGAGCACTTGGAGCAATCAGCTGTTTATATCTTTTGAGCTTAACAACTACTATGTCGGAGATAATTGGGGTATTACGGCGTATTCATGTGCCGGATATTGTGATAGAACTGATGTATCTTATCTACCGCTATATATTTATTTTACTGGAGATGCACCGTTCCATGAAGGATGCCGCGAAAAGCCGTCTAGGTTTTATTGATTTTTCTACCGGTTTGCGAACTACCGGGCATATTTACGCAAATCTGCTAGCCAGAAGCTACCGGAAGGCAGATGCTAATTTTAATGCCATGGAAAGCCGATGCTATAGGGGGAAAATCAGGTTCCTGGAGAATAAAAAAAGACTTACACCGCTATCTATATTCGTAACAATTTGCATTATCAGTATTACATTTGGATTCACACTTGCATTTCATGGATGATGAGAGAGCAATGAATATATGCATTCAGATTCAGATGCAATGTTAGATACAATTATAAGAAGTTATATTATATTACTCATTTAGGTATTCCAATCATAAGTAACAGGAGGTTTCGCTTGGAGGAAATACTTCGATTTGACAAAATTAATTATAGTTACAATCACGAACGTATGGCGCTTAAAAATTTCTCTGTCACATTATATGAGCAGCAGAAAGTTGCGGTTCTTGGTAATAATGGAGCGGGGAAAAGTACGTTCTTTTTATGTTGCAATGGGATATTAAAACCAGATTCCGGAAGAATGTACTTATGGAATGAGGAAATCAAAGGAACAAAAAAGGAGATATTGTTACTTCGGCAATCCGTCGGACTGGTATTTCAGGATCCTGATAATCAGATGATCGGAGGAACCGTAGAGGCAGAGATCAGTTTTGGTCCGATGAACCTAAAGCTTCCGGAAACAGCGGTCCATAAGCAGGTTGATGAAGCAATTAAGAAGATGCGTCTGGAAAAGCTGCGGACAAGAGCTCCGCATTATCTGTCCGGCGGTGAGAAAAAGCGGGTGAGTATTGCGGATGTTCTGGCAATGAATCCGAAATTACTTCTTTTTGATGAACCGGCAGCAAGCCTAGATCCGGAGAATACCTGCCTGCTGGAAAATAACCTGGAGATGCTCCGGGAAAGAGGATTAGGAATTGTCATTGCAACCCATGATGTGGATTTTGCCTGGCGCTTCGCAGATCGGGTGCTGGTATTCCATGATGGTGAGCTGGCAGCCGATGCAGATCCGGAAACAGTGTTTTCTAATGAAAAGCTGTTGAAGGAGTGTGGTTTAGCGCAGCCGCTCCTATTTCAGGTGGGTAAAATATATCAATTAAATCCACTGCCCCGGGTCATCACAGATATCAAAGGCTCTGGCAATGCAAAAAGCATTTAATTGAATATAAAATAATTTGCTCAACAAAAGCCTGATACAGGTTATGAGGCTGAATAGGAGTGTATCTATATTTTCAGGACTTGCCTTTAACATCTCATGATTTCCATATGCAGGAAATTGCAAGAGGTCAGGCAGTGGTTACTGCATACATAGCAATGGAATATAACGTGCCTGTGAATAGTAAGAACAGGCTAATAATATGAAAAAATACTTGTTTTTATCAAATATTTGCTTTAATATACAGGATAGTAGTTTAAGAATAATAGCAGGAAGCTATTAAATGGGGCTGCATGCTCTATGTCACAGGAAAGGAAGATCAGTGATGGATGTCAGAACCGGAGCCCACACCCATAAGACAGCAGATGGTATGGAGTATACACACAATCATAATGAAGTACGGGAACACAAGCATCAGCATCAGAATACAAAAGTAGTATTGGATCGTTTGTCTCGTGCAAGCGGACATTTAGAATCAGTAAAGCGTATGGTGGCTGACGGAAGAGATTGCAGTGAAGTTCTAATACAGCTCTCTGCCGTGATCGCTGCATTGAACAATGCAGGAAAGGTTATATTAAAGGATCATATGGAGCATTGTATTGTGGATGCGGTGGAAACAGGTGATAGGGAAGCAATTGAGCATCTGAACAAAGCAATCGACAGCTTTATCAAATAGATTAGGAAATACAAATTACCGGTAATTATATCCCCCTCATAGGCTTGTGCAGAAGAAGAAATTCATTATAATTAATAGAATAGAAGTTTATTCGTGAAAGGTGGATTTGATATGCACATTCCAGATAATTATCTGAGTCCGGCAACCTGTGCGGTCTTAGGTGCTGCTATGGTTCCTGTTTGGACAAAGTCGGTGAAAAAAGTAAGGGATGAGATTCCAAAGGTGAAAATACCTCTTCTTGGAGTGGGAGCAGCCTTTTCATTTTTATTAATGATGTTTAATGTACCTCTTCCGGGCGGAACTACCGGTCATGCGGTGGGTGGTACTCTGCTTGCAATTCTTTTGGGACCTTATGCTGCTTGTATTAGTGTATCGGTAGCATTGCTTATACAAGCCCTTTTATTTGGGGATGGTGGTATTTTAGCTTTTGGTGCAAATTGCTTTAATATGGCATTTGTATTACCTTTTTTCGGTTATTTTATTTATAAATTTGTAAAAGACAGAGTTGCTTCTGAAAAAGGAGAATATATTGGAATAGCGCTGGGATCTTATATCGGAATTAATTTTGCAGCACTTTGTGCAGCAGTGGAATTTGGCTTACAACCATTATTATTTAAAAATACAGCGGGACAGCCGTTATATTGTCCCTACCCTCTGTCAGTGTCCATTCCGGCTATGTTAATACCGCATCTTCTGGTGGCAGGTATTGTAGAAGCTGCATTTACTATTGCTATTGTTGCTTATATTAAGAAAGTTTCCCCTGGTACAATTTATGAAGGAGCAAAGCAAAAGACAAAAGCAATTTATGGTCTGATCATTGCCTTAATCTGTATGACCCCGCTTGGTCTTCTTGCAACAGGTACCGCTTGGGGTGAATGGGGAGCAGACGAAATAAAGGATGTTATTTCCGGAGGGAATACACTGGGTTATGTTCCAAAGGGGATGACGGACGGATTTAGCTTTGAAGCGATAATGCCTGATTATGCGGTGAAAGGAATGCCTGAAATTGCCGGTTACATACTATCTGCAGTAGCAGGAGTAGCACTATTAATAATTTTGTTTAAAGTAATCAGTAGTTTGAAGAAAGATAAGGCTGGAAATTAAGATTGGATAATTTTAGAGACAGGCTGTCAGAGATACCGGACTGGCTGCTGGTGAATGAAAATTACATTCCGCAAGCTGATAAGGATACTTTTGTTAACAAAAGTATCCTATCTTTGTTGAAGATAATTGCCCGGATAAAAACACAGGAAACTGAACAAATTAAATTATTGAGCGTTCATGCGACGCTAAAAGTTGTATTCACTTTTTTGCTGTTAATTCTGCTTTCCCTATCAAAAAGTTTTATGTTTATCATAGTGATTACTGTTTATTTGCTGATACTATTATCCGTTCTTAAGGCGGATTCAATTGTTAAGATCCTAAAGGTAAGCTTAGGTATGACCTTTTTTACATGCATAATTATGCTGCCGGCCGTGCTATGGGGGAACAGCTTTAGCGGCTTTATGATCACGGCAAAGGTTTTTGCAACTGTAACGGCGGTTGGTATTCTTTCACACACTACAAAGTGGAGTTTAATCATAAGTGCACTGAAAAGTTTCTGGATTCCGGATATATTTATTTTGGTCCTTGATATTACGATAAAATATATTGTAATGCTTGGTGATTTCACATTAAATATGCTATATTCCTTAAAGATGCGTTCTGTAGGAAAAAATACAAGCAAATACAGATCTCTTTCCGGAATTGCGGGAACAATGTTTCTGAAATCCAAAGAAATGGCGGAAGACATGTACTATGCTATGGAATGCAGAGGATTTTCAGGAGAATATCATGTCTATCAAAGTTTTAAACTGAAAATTGCAGATTATATCTATCTTTTAATAAACATAGGTATGTTATTGCTGTTTTTTTATTTTGAAAGAATGTAATGGGTGCGGATAATACATTTTTCACACGTCAATATGTGTTCTTTATCCAGACTTTAGAAAGGACATAATTATTATGATAAAAATACGGGATGTATATTATTCCTATGCGAATGTCAATGCATTAAATAATATAAATTTATCTATAAAAAAAGGAGAAGCGGTAGCGCTTCTGGGGGCAAACGGGTGTGGAAAATCAACACTTTTAAAATTAATTAACGGGATTATATCACCGGATAGTGGTGTATATCAGTTTGATGAGGAAGAAATAACGTACCAAAAGCTTCAAAATAACAAATTTGCCAAGTTATTTCATCAAAAGATAGGTTTTGTATTCCAAAATTCGGATGCCCAATTATTTTGTACTACGGTATATGACGAGATTGCCTTTGGTCCCAGACAGATGGGAATGAAGGAAACAGATGTGGAAAACAGAGTGAAAAATTGTCTGGAATTACTGAATATTTCAGAGCTTCAGGATAGGGTTCCCTATCATCTTAGCGGAGGAGAAAAACGTAAAGTGGCTATAGCCTGTGTTCTTTCCCTTAATCCGGAAGTGCTGGCCTTGGATGAACCTATGAATGGTCTTGATCCAAAAACACAGAGATGGCTGGTGGAATTTCTGGTGAAATTAAATAGTGCCGGTAAGACATTAATTATATCTACACATAATTTGGAATTGATTGAGGAGATTTCCACCAGAGCAATTCTTTTTGATGAGAGTCATACAATTGTAGCGGATATGTCTACGACTGAAGTTCTGGAGAAACTGGATCTACTGAAAAAAGTAAATCTTGTAGATCAATATTATCATTTTCACGGGGAGAAAAATCACAGGCATTATCATGATCATCCCTAGTATTTTTGGTTTCATATTTGTACGACCTTTTTGCAAAAACCAGAAATTGCTTTCTGATATTCTTATATCAAGAATGGGCACAATTCGTTCCAAAAGTAGTATTGAATGGAATGGATTAACATAAACTATAGAGGATTTTATTGCATAGAAAAAAAAGTATTCCTGAATAATAAAAAGTATCTTGACAAATGAGTTAGGTTGTACTAACGTATATAGAGGTTAGTATAACCTAACTTTATAACATAGAGGTGAGTTTATGACGCTCAATGAATTACCGATAGGCGAGACAGCTATTATAACAAAAGTAGGCGGTGAGGGAGCTCTCCGTCTTCGATTTCTGGATATGGGAATTATACCGAGAACAAAAGTTAGTATCCGCAAGGTTGCTCCTCTTGGAGATCCAATTGAAATAAGAATCAGAGGATATGAATTGACAATTCGTATGGAGGATGCTAAAAACATTGAAGTGAGAAAAGAAGATTGACCAATTCAATAAAAATACATAGCCGCGATATGCGACAGGATGGAGGAGACTATGATTTTTGCTTTGGTTGGTAATCAAAACTGTGGCAAGACAACTTTATTTAATTGTTTAACTGGTTCAAACCAGCATGTGGGAAATTTTCCTGGAGTTACGGTTGACCAGAAAATAGGAGAAATAAAAGGTACCAAGAATTGTTCGGTAGTAGATCTTCCCGGAATTTATTCGATCAGGCCATATACAAATGAAGAAATTGTAACCAGGGATTTTGTTTTGAATGAAAAACCGGACGGTATCATAAATATAGTTGACGCAACTAATATTGAAAGAAATCTGTATCTGTCACTTCAGCTTCTTGAATTACATATTCCAACCGTATTAGTACTAAATATGATGGATGAAGTCCGTGGTAACGGAGGGACGATTAATGTTAAAAAGATGTCCGAGAAGCTTGGCGTTCCTGTCATTCCAATCAGTGCGGCGAAGAATGAAGGTATAACAGATGTAATTGATAATATTATAAATGTAGCTAAAAATAAAATCACTCCTAAAGTAACAGATTTCTGTAATTATGGTCCTGTTCACAGATGCATTCATGCGGTTACGCATTTAATTGCAGATCATGCAGATAACTGTAATATTTCTGCACGATTTGCCGCTACGAAGTTAATTGAAGGAGATGTATATTTTGCAAAACTGCTTAATGTGAACCAGAACGAACTGGATATGATAGAACATAGTGTTACAGAGATGGAAAACGATGAAGGACTTGACAGGAATGCTGCGATTGCTAATATGCGATATACATTTATCGATGAGGTATGTTCTAAAACAGTTATAAAAGGGGAAGAGAGCAAAGAACATATCCGAAGTATTAAAATAGATAATATTCTGACGAATAAGTTTCTGGCGCTGCCTGTATTCTTTGGAATTATGCTGATGATTTTTTGGCTGACCTTTAGCGTAATCGGAGGATTTTTAAGTGATTTACTCACTGGGGGAATTGATTCATTTAGTGGGTTGGTGGATAAAGGTCTTACGATGTATGGTATTAATCCGGTGGTGCATGGCCTCATCATCAATGGCATTTTCGCGGGTGTTGGAAATGTACTTTCTTTTCTTCCGATCATAGTAACACTTTTTTTCTTCTTATCTATATTAGAAGATACCGGTTACATGGCAAGAGTAGCATTTGTAATGGATAAACTGTTAAGAAAAATAGGGCTATCAGGCCGAAGCTTTGTGCCAATGCTGATCGGGTTTGGCTGCTCTGTTCCGGCGATTATGTCAACCAGAACGCTTGCATCTGAGAGAGATCGGAAACTGACCATAATATTAATCCCATTTATGAGCTGTTCCGCTAAAATACCAATTTATGCAGTATTCTGTGCTGCGTTTTTTCCGAAATACCAGGCACTTGTGATGATGGGACTTTATGTAACAGGAATGATATTGGGAGTATTATTTGCACTTTTAATGAAAAATACTGCTTTTCGGGGAAAGCCAATTCCCTTTGTCATGGAGCTGCCGAATTACCGCATACCTTCTCTAAAGAGTGTATTTCTTCTCATGTGGGAAAAGGCAAGGGATTTTTTACAAAAAGCATTTACTGTAATTTTTCTGGCTTCTGTTATCATCTGGTTTTTGCAAAACTTTGATACAAGACTGAATGTAGTTTCGGATAGTGCTAACAGTCTTTTAGCAATCCTTGGACATATATTGGTACCGATACTTCAACCACTTGGTTTTGGTGATTGGCGTATTGCAACAGCACTGATTACCGGATTTACTGCAAAGGAAGCAGTAGTGAGTACTCTGGGAGTGTTATTAAATACAAATGCCTCACAGCTGGGTACAGAATTATCAAGTTTATTTACTCCTTTGACTGCCTTTAGTTTCTTGATATTTACCTTATTATATACACCTTGTGTTGCTGCTGTAGCGACAATAAAAAGAGAATTACATTCCGGTATAAAAACGCTTGGAATTATAGTGATACAATGCCTGATTGCATGGATGGCAGCATTTATGTTTTACCAAATCGGATGCCTAATCCTATAATGGTTAGCCCGACAAAAGCCTTCCTCAACTTATGATGATGTAAATGCGTGTATCTATATTCATCCGGACTTGTTTTTAACCTGCCATGATTACCAAATACAGACAATCATGAGAGGCTCGGTCTTGCCATATGAATAAAGATACTCCCATATACATCCATCAAACATTTTAGGCTTCTGCCTGGTTCATCATCTGGTTATTTATGGGAGAAGGGTCGATTCTGGTAAGTTCTCAGAAGGAGGGTTCCTATGAGCTTAGCAGATTATATTCTTATATTTTTGATTGGGGTTGGTGTCTTCGCTGCAGTATCTTCTTTACACAAACACAGGAAGGACGGTACTTGTATAGGATGCAATGGCAGCTGTCTTGCCTGTGATAAAAAGAAAAAAAAGAAATAATGCCTCGGTATAGCAGGAAGCAGATTTTTACTTCCTGCCTGAGCGGTATTCCTTTGGGGTTAACCCGAGCTTTTTCTTAAAAATATAACTGAAATAGTGAGCATCCTTATAGCCAACTTCATAACCAATCTCGGAACTTTTCTTATTCGAACACAGCAGCAATTCTTTTGCTTTTTCTAAACGAATATCTGTTAAATATTCTATAAAATTCATTCCTTCTTCCTGACTAAAAATTGTACTGAAATAGCTTGGGCTCATATTTACGTTATTTGCGATATTTTGGAGAGAAAGGTCATAATTGGCATAATTTTCATTGATATATTCCTTGGCTTTCAGAAGAATGCCACTATATTTTTTTAAAGAAGAGGCTTCCCGGTATTCTATTACAGTCTGTAATAAGTTTACCAGATATTTGATTATTGTATCGTTATACTTATATGAAAATAATATATCCTGAGGATCTCCGCAGCTAATGATAAGAAGCTGTGAAGAGCCACCAAGCTCTTCCAATACAGAGACACATAAAAAGTATATATTTAGTGTAATATATTGACAAAACAAAGAGGAAGTAAGAGCATTTTTACCAAAGAATGTAAGATATGCTACAAGAATATCTGCCGCTTCATTTTTATAACCTGTTCTTAAATATTTGTCTAGAATATTAATTGCTGTTTTACCGTAAGTTATTTCATTCAGATCAATCAAGGTGTCCTTTATCATCCGATATTCTCTGGCATTCTCATCATAAAACACCTGGTTTTTGGCAACGAAAAACCGGTAAGAAAACGTATTTACAACAGTCTTTATGCATTGATTTAGATCAGTGAAACGATCAACTTCAGTTCCAACTGCTATAAAGTATTCCATATGACTATAATTTGCCAAAGTGCTTTTCAGGTGATTAATAAAAAGATGAATAAGAGTATCAATATAATTGTGGTCGTTGCCTTTAAATAAAATACCGATTGTGCCGTAGGGAAGCGTGTGATATATAACATCCGGATTGTTATCTAGGATCACAGTTATATCCAAAATGAGCTCATCCATTTCTCTGTCGTACATTGTCTGAAGCCGGTCTTTTCTATTGACACTACATATTACTACATTATATCTTTTCGCTATAAGATCTACTTTCATATCGTTGCTGATTTTCAGCATATCATTAAGCGGTGTATCTTTCATTACAAAATCACTGAAGAGCTTTGGAAGAATACTTTCATGGCTTGTTAAGTCTGAGTGCAGCTTTGGCACGGATTTTACGGTTGAGTTTTTAAGAACACGCAGCTTTACCCTATTTAATGCTTTCATTAATTCTGAGTATTCCGTTGGCATTTGAATGTAATAAGAAACGCCTATATTAAGGGCTTCTTTTACATAATTAAAATCATTGCAGCTGCTTGTAATGATTATGTTGATCCACTGCATATTTTCTAATATAAGTTTACTGATCTGTAAACCATTTAATATAGGTAATTGAAGATCAATTATAACTAAATCCGGTTTGGTCTCTTTGATACAAGGTAGGGCCAATTCTCCATCATAGGCTTCTCCAATGATTTGAAAACCATCCATTTCCCAATTAATCATCTTTTTTAATTCTCTGCAGACAGAAATTGATTCCGCTATAAAGACTTTGATCATAATCATTAACTCCTTTTCCCTTCGGAAATTACATATATGTTAACATATGTAAAGGATTATTTACAAGATAAATAGAAAAATATTATATAAGAGTGAAGATATTGAAGTAGATTTATATCGAAGAATGTAATAAATTGAATAAAAATATACTTTTATAGGAATATAATGATATTACCAATCTTGTATAGCATTATTTTAATCATTTGACCTCGAAATAAAAATAATTTATAAATAATACAAAATTTTATTGATTTAACATTCACATAATCTGGGATAAAATAGCTATATATGGATCGTATAAATGATTATATATTGTGAGTATAAAAGTATTACTACAGGAGGAACTATATGCAAAGCACAAAAGAGATGAAATTGCCTGTAAAAGAACCGAAGAAAGCAATCACTTTATATTTGGATTTCTTTCACATCTTCAGACAGGATGATGTAATGGTGAGTAATATTGATGCGCCGATTAAGGTGGTTGAGGTATCAAAAAAAGGTATCGTTTTTTTGTCATCCAGTGTATTACCCATGGGCTATTATTTTAAAGCAAATATCAATCTGGGAGATGATAATACCTTGCATAGTGTCATAAAAATAATTAACTGCATATCTACTGCCTCGGATATGAAAATATATCGTTGTGAGTATGTCCAAATGGCTAAGGCAGATATGTATACTTCTGTGCAGAAGGCTATATAAGATAAGTTTTATATAGCGGTGAATACAAATGCCCTTGTTAGTTATGATTATCAAATATATAATGTGAAACCAAGCGCATAACCAACATATTCCATTGCTGTGTATCTGGTTAGTGCGTCTGAAAGAGAGCCGCTCCCCTTTTAGTTGCACTACGCAGTGCGTATGCAAATACTCTTTTTTCAGAAGCACTTACCAGATGCACAGCTTGATTATGACTTGCCTCTGAGCAATAACGAAAGATGTGAAAATTAGATGAAATGTGGTAAGAAAAATTTACATATAATAATTCCTATGTTATAATTTGTAATAGTCTAAATTTAAGATAGGTGTGCATGTCTGTGATTTTACAATTTAGATGAACAAAATCTGAAGGGAGCATGGATATATTATATAATTGGAGTATATCTGATTAGAACATGAATAGTAAATTAAAGAGTAATCTTATGTTGATACTGAAAGGATTCATTATTGGATCTTCCATGAGTGTACCGGGAGTGAGCGGAGGCACCATGGCAATCCTTCTTGGTATTTATGACAAACTGATTAGTGCAATCAGTAACTTTTTTAAAGATATAAAAGGAAACATAATCTTTTTGATAAAATTCTGCTTAGGTGCTTTTATCGGTATAGGATCACTTGCTTTTGTGATAGAGTGGCTATTGGATAAATTTCCTATGCCGGTTTCCTTCTTCTTTCTGGGAGCGGTGATCGGAGGAATACCTGCATTATATGAAAAGACAAAGGAAACAAAGCTGAGGTTTTCTTCCGTGGTTTATTTTCTGATTGGACTGATCATAGTTGTTGCAATTGGCTTTATTCCTGTCGGTAATATTGATATAAGCTCCGGTTCCGGAGTAAGGCATTATCTGCTGCTGTTAATTATGGGAATTATTATTGCGTTGGCTCTGGTCCTGCCTGGAATAAGCACCTCGCATATGCTTTTAGTCCTTGGATTATATGATTCCATGCTGGCGGCAATTACAAACTTTGACATCGTGTATATTGGAATATTGGGAATTGTAACACTAATCGGTATATTTTTAATTACAAAGCCACTTGAGTGGACAATGAATAAGTATCCGCATCAAACCTACTGTATGATCATTGGATTTGTACTGGGTTCTACCTCGGAGATATTCCGATTCAAGATACTACCGTCCATACCGGATCAAGCAGGTATTGCATGGTGGATTCCAATGATTATAGTATCTTTACTTACATTTGTACTGGGTTGTAAGGCAATTATGTCCTTATCAAGGTTTTCGAATGATTAATGAAATACGCAAAAAAAGATCGGTAATGCTTGAACATACAAATCAAGATAATGATATACACAGAAAGGATATGTAACAAAGCAGAAGCTAATAAAAAGTATTTCAAACGACAGTAGGGTGAAAGTCTGCGTTTGAAATACTTTTTATTACATAGGAAAGTTCGTCCTATGTAATAAAAACCTTCCGGGAGGATGCGTAGCACACTTTTGTTCTTCAATATTAATGCGAATCACTTTCGTTCTGATCGAGATAAGTTCCCTCTACTGCATGAATTAAGTCAACAACCAGAGAATTATATGGTGTTGCAACACCATATAATTTGGCTTGTTCTACGATTGCACCATTCATTTTATCAATTTCGGTGCGGACTTTACGCTTTCGATCCTGATACATGGAGGAATATCCTTCACCGGCTTTCTCACACACATTTTGCACCATCTCCATTACCTCGCGTCTGTCGAAATACGTACCATCTTCTTCGGCGACATTAATTGCTTCATAAATAATTCGTTTTGCAAAGTCCCAGGCATATTTATTTTGACTCATGTAACCGATTTTTGTTTCCAGCAGTGCGGTTAGCGTATTAACAGAGATATTCACAAATAATTTACTCCATATGATTCGCTGAATATCATCAGATACCTCTGTCTCCAGTCCAGCTTCCATAAGAGCTGCGATAATCAGAGAATTAACGTTGGCAGCAAAATCCATGGCACCGATCGTGGTGATACCACTGCCGGTGTGATGAATTTTGCCTGGTCCCATCCCAACACTGTTATGCTTGGAGGTTCCAATAATAATATTCTCCTTTGCTGCAAAATGCAGAATATCACGATCATTACCTGCACCGTTTTGCAAGGTCATAATAATCGTATCCGGTCCAATCAAGGATTTGTTTGCCTTCACTGCGTCATACGTATCCGTTGATTTTACAAATACTATGACTAAATCAACTGCTCCGAGATCAGTTCCGCTAAGGACTGCTTTTAATGCATATAATTTCTCAACGCCGTTTTCGACCATAATTAGTCCATTTGCGTTAATTGTTTCAACCTGGGGTCGATAGGAATCGATCAGAATAACTTCGTTTTTTACAGAAAGTAAGGCTCCATAGAGACATCCCATTGCTCCGGCGCCGATAATTGCAATTTTCATTCATAACCTCCAATTAAATCCAGCTAAATAGTTCATCAGGAGTCAATTGCCAAAGCCTGATACTGGCTATGTGGATGAATATGAGTGCGCATATATTCATCGGTACTTGCCATTAACCTACTGTGATTGCTTTTGACATTCGCATCTTATTAGTAAGAAACTTGACTTACTATAATTAGTATATTACAATAAATTAAATCAGTATAGTTCATTATATTTAACATTAAAGTGAAAAATATTCATCTATAGGAGTGCATATGTCAATTAATTCATATCAGATTTTAACTGTGGTGACAGAACAGGGAAGTTTTATCAAGGCATCCCGTTTACTGAATATCACTCCATCGGCAATCAGTCATTCGATTACAAACCTGGAACAGGAATTCGGCTTTCCGCTGTTAACAAGGAATAAATCAGGAGTAAATCTTACAAGTTTTGGTGAAGCATTGATTCCTTATATTAGAGCAGTCTTGAACAGTGAAGCAATATTACACCAAGAGGTGGCCTCTTTAAAAGGACTGGAAACAGGGATAGTACGTCTGGGATGCTTTAACAGTATCTGTACAACACATCTTCCAGAGTTGATCCGTAAATTCAATACGAATTATCCCAATATTAAAATTCAACTCTACCAGGGAACATATGATGATATCATTGGCTGGCTTAAGAATGGAGTAGTAGAAATTGGATTTTTATCAAAAGCGAGTGCAGAAAACGAGGTACCGATCTGTCCTCTTTATGAAGATGAACTATTATGTATTGTTCCAAAAAAATTTTGTACCTCAAATCGAGACTATATTACACACGAAGAAATCAAGTCCAAAGAATTTATTGCTCAGCAAGAATCAACGGATTCCGACATCCAGAATTATCTACAGAAATATCAGCTGCAAGTCAAGATCAGCTGTTATGCCTCGGATGATCTTGCGACAGTATCTTTGGTGAGTAACGGCTTTGGTATCTGCATTATGCCGGAATTGGTAATGAATTCAGTGAATATTGAAGTGGACTGCTATTCACTTTCACCGAAAGGCTTCCGAACGATCGGTATATCCTGCCTGGAGGAGAAAAACTTATCTCCTGCCGCACGGAAATTATATACTCACATAATTTCAGAATATCATGAACAGTAAATTTTTCTTACTATTCTAAAAATGTAGTTCATATCAGTACTTGAATCAGAAGCTCTATAATGGTAAACTAAACAAGAGTTCGGTTTTATGAATGCTTCTGTATGAATGAAATGTAACAGAGAATATGATTCTTAGACATACAAAATTTCAATTGGAGAGAGAATGAATAAATTAAAAATAGACTTTTATGACAGCTTTGAGTGTATTGCTGACAAATGTCCTTTTACTTGTTGCGGAGGCTGGGAGATTAAGATTGATGCTGATACCTGCCTTAAGTGGAAAAATGATACACATCAAATTTTGAAGTTATCATCTAAGGCAGAGACCATATCAAATAACCAATCAGAAGCTTTTATCCGTCTGACGTCGGATAATTATTGCCCTTTTTTGGAGGAGAGAGGATTATGCTCCGTTGTACTAAATTATACAGAGGATTATCTGCCGAAGGCATGCCGGATATTTCCGAGATTGGAGAATTGTTTTGAAGAGCATAATGAGTATTCTCTCTCCCTTAGCTGTCCGGCAGTAGTCGATCTTATCTATAAGAAAGAAGATACTATTAAAATTTGTACTGAAGATGAGAACGCTATTGAATGTTTCGAAACAGCCGGCAGTAAAATCAGAGATATATTGATTGCTATCATGCAAAGAAAAGGCTTTTCCCGGATGGACAAAATACTTCTGGCTTTTCATATGCTGTTACTGCTTCATAAGGAGCCGGTTAAGACGGATGAATTAATGAAATATTACCAGGATGATAATTATCTGCAGGAGACGACCAGGTTATGGAAGAATATCAAAATGGTGTGTGAAGACACATTACTTGAAACGGGAGAACTGTTTTTCGATATCTGTCTTAATTATAAAAAAGAAAAAGGGTATCAAAAGTACCTCAATCCTTTATCGGAACTTGCACATAAGCAGGAGTCTGATTTAAATATGAATAAATGGAAGGACTTTCTTGCTTATTTCGATCAATATGAGCAGCTGCTTGAAAAGTGCATCACTATGAAGATATTTTCAAATTGTAACAGGGAAAATAGTGTGGAAAGGATTATGTCTTTACAATTGATCATTACAGAGTATGTTATGATAAAGTATTCAATGTACCTGATATATTTAAGTCAGGAAGAAAGAAATCCTTCAGATAGATTGAATTATCAGGATATCCGGGATTACATTGTAATTTATTCCAGGATGATTGAAAACAATCCAAAGGGAATGGAAGAATTCTGGGAAGAGTGTTTTGACGAGCCAATTTGGGATTTTGGCTATCTATTATTATTAATATATGAGGAAGGACAAGCAAATGATTAACAGTGAAGTATCAGAGATTAAGAAACAGTTTAAACATGAAAACTGTGCCATCACTAAAATTAGCGGATGCTATGTGGATGGCGAAAAGACCATTAAGTCAAGGTTTACGGAATCCTTTTTGTGTATGCCGGAGGAAGAAACCTTTAAATATTTTGAGATTTTTAAGAAAACACTATCGGGAAGCTTCGGGAAAAATTTGATTAATATGGAATTCCCGACAGAAACAGAGTTTAATGGCGGTACACAGGAATTTCTTTTGAAACTGAGGGATAGTGAATTAAAGGATGAACAATTACTGGATGAGCTTTATGAGAAAATTGTACAAACATATGATTTTGCAGGAAATTATCTGGTTCTTCTGCTGTATGCCGCTTACGATGTTCCGGGTAAAACCAGCGATAAACTGCTGATGGATGATGCTTCGGATGAAGTATACCGTTACATTCTATGTTCCATCTGTCCGGTGAAACTGTCCAAGCCTGGACTAAGCTATAATACAGACACCAATCTGATACAAAAACGTATTCAAGACTGGGTCGTAGATGTGCCGGTGAACGGTTTTTTATTTCCGGCTTTTCATGACCGAAGCACGGACCTTCATAGTATATTGTATTATTCGAAAAATTCTGAGGAATTACATAATGATTTTGTTAATCAATTACTTGGATGCGAGGTTCCGATGTCAGCAGGTGTGCAGAAAGAGACTTTTCAGACACTAATCAAAGAAACACTTGGAGAAGATTGTGAATATGAAATTGTGAAAAGCATACATGAAAAACTTACGGATGTAATGGAAGAACATAAAATGAAAGAAATACCGGAACCGTTGATGCTCGATAAAACAGAGGTTAAAAACCTCTTTACGGATAGCGGTGTAGAAGAAGAGAAGCTGGTGGAGTTCGATAGAAATTATGAAAAAATGACAGGTGAGAATGTGAGTTTGTTAGCAGCTAATTTGATTAGCACAAGAGCATTTGAAGTAAAAACACCGGATGTCATTGTGAAAGTAAATCCGGAGAGAGCCGATCTGGTGCAGACGAAAATGGTTGATGGCCGGAAATGCATCGTCATAGAAATTAATGATCAGGTGGAAGTAAATGGAATTGCTGTAAAAGCCATATAGTAAAAAGAAGTTTAACAAATTTAACCAAAATATGCCCTTTCCATGAAAGAATATTTTTATGAAAGATACACATAATATTTCTGAATTCGTTAGGGAGGCAATTATATGACAACTAAAAACAATGGACAACTATTCAAAAGTCCAAGGAAATATACGAAAATAGCTGATTATATCAACGATGCTACGGATAATTCAATTAAAAATACAAAGGACGTGTCAGTCGACAATACTAAGAATTCAAGCTATATAACTCCTCAAACACCTGGATCTTCTGCTAGCCATCAATTCCATTCAGAGGATTAGCGTCAATTAATAATGAAGGTTTGGCCAACAATTCAAAATTGTTTTTATTGAATTTAAGATATCCTTCCTTCTTTAATTTGCTCAATTCTGCGGACATGGCACTTCTGTCTACGGAGAGATAATCAGCTAATTCCTGCCTGTTAAACAATATGGTAAATCGGTTGTTACCCGATTTCTGTGCTTCGGATTGCAGATAGGCAAGAAGCTTTTCGCGGGTAGTCCGTTTAGACAGAACTTCTATCTTCTGACTCAGCAGGATGTTTTTGGAAGCAACTATATGAAGCATATTATAGATTAATATACTATGAAAGGAACAGGCTTGAGAACACGGACTGATAAGTTTGCGGTAGTCGATTAAAAGTATATTGCTTTCGGTTGTGGTAATAACACTAACCGGAAGCTTTTTTATTCCGGCAAAAGCAAAGACCTCGCCAAACAGCATTCCTTTTGAAAGACCTGCGAGAATACTTCGGTTACCATAATAATCTTCTTTAATAATCTGCACATTTCCAGACAAAATAATTCCGAAATTAGAGTTGTTCTCACCATACATAAAAATAGTACGGTTCTTCCCGTAATGACTCACTTTCGCACCAAGGCAGGAGACGAGTGCTTCCAGATCATTGTCATTGATTTGTTCAAAAAGAGCAACAGATTTTAAAATATCAAGGTATTCTATCATTGTTTAGCTCCTGTCTTTATTATGATTTGTCCAATAAAAGCATAATATTTATTTGCCGGAAGGATATAGAAGCTTCTTTCTTATCTATATAAGCTGAGGAGGGCTTTTGTAGGGCTAAGAATGTTTCACTCAATCTGTTTTTTAGTCAAATATTTTTTCCGATTTGTTGTAAAAACAACATACACTCCAACTTAACTATAGTAGACTTAGTACATAAAGTCAATCACATCTATAACAACCTTGTAAGAGGTATTGTATATTATCACGCATATAGGAGGAATATATGATAAGAAAAATAATTAAAATTGATGAAGAAAAGTGTAATGGCTGCGGAATATGTGCGGAGGCCTGCCATGAGGGAGCAATTGGAATTGTGAATGGTAAGGCGAAGCTTTTACGTGATGACTACTGTGATGGACTGGGAGCGTGTCTGCCATCTTGTCCGACACAAGCAATTGGTTTTGAGGAACGCGAAGCAGAGGAATACAATGAAACGGCCGTTATTGAGAATAAAAATAAAGCAATGAACGCAAAGCCGCATATGGGATGCCCGGGAACTAGTTCCAGAGTATTTGACAGACAAGAGAGTAAGAGAGAAGACACTTCCTATGAAACCATGATAAACAGCCGACTGACACAGTGGCCGGTACAGATCAAGCTTGTTCCGATAAATGCTTCATATTTTGAAAATGCGAATTTATTGATTGCAGCGGATTGTACAGCATATGCATATGGAGATTTTCATAATAAATTTATTAAGAATAGAATTACATTAATAGGCTGCCCGAAGCTGGATGAAGGCGATTATAGTGAAAAGCTTACAGCCATCTTGAAAAATAACAAGATCAAGAGTGTAACTATTGTACGTATGGAGGTTCCATGCTGCGGAGGAATTGAGAACGCTGCAAAAACCGCACTGGCCAAAAGCGGAAAAATGATACCATGGCAGGTTGTTACCATCTCCACGGATGGAAGAATATTGGAGTGATTTTTAAGTTGTAAACTGGCAGCAAACTAGTTGCTTCTACTAGCCGGGTTGATTTATCTTGGAAAAGATAAATCAACCCGGCCTTTTCTATATTAGAATGCATCCATTCTTGCAGCTATCCCATTTAAGTGAAACGGAGCATTGCCGCAGTAATGTATCTAGCGAAATTATTAATACGATAACTTTTCATCGTATTTTAATTTGCCATTCTTCCAATTTATGTTACAATAAAGCTTACAGATATTGAAGAATGGAAGGGAAGAAAATAATATGGAGCAAAATATTACGGTAGAGATTAATAATCTTTGTATGAGTTATGGTTCGAAGGAAGTATTAAAGGGAATTAATCTACGCGTACATAAAGGAGAAATTATTGGTTATATCGGAGCAAATGGTGCCGGTAAAAGCACTACGATAAAGATAATTCTAGGGATATTGGATGGATACACAGGCGAGGTTAAGGTATTGGGAAAAGATATTTCTGAAGACAGTATCGAATATAAAAGGAAAATTGGTTATGTACCGGAGGTTGCAGATATTTATGATAACCTGTCAGCAAGAGAATATCTGACTTTTATTGGAAGCCTGTATGGACTTGAGAGTGAGAAAGCGGATGAGAAGGCATCAAAGTTAATGGAAATATTCGGGATTAGAGAAGCCTATGATTCTAGAATAAATTCTTACTCCAAGGGGATGAAGCAAAAGGTACTGCTTATCTCGAGTTTGTTGCATAATCCGGAGATACTCTTTCTGGATGAACCGCTGAGCGGTCTCGATGCCAATAGTGTCATGGTGGTTAAGGAAATCCTGTCCACACTTGCCAAGCAGGGTAAAACGATCTTCTATTCATCCCATATCATGGATGTGGTTGAAAAAATAAGTAACAGAATTGTTCTAATTAATCATGGGCAAATTGCTGCGGATGGAAGCTTCAATCAGTTGAAAGATCAATTAAAAGAAGGTTCCCTGGAACAGATTTTTAACCAGATCACAGGCTTTCGTGAGCATGAAAGTCTGGCAAAGCAGTTCGTCGCAGTAGTGGAAGAGAAATAGTATTCTAGATGATTTCCTCTGCCCAGGTACGTGGGACAGCGGATGAATGGAGTGATTTCAATGAATTCTAAAATATTAAAGTTTTTGGATAAGTTCAGGAGACTCTTTGAGAAAATGGGGGTCGAGTATCCGATTATGAGAGAAATTCTGTCTCTAAAGCTTTTGATGGACGGGAGAAGAATACCAACGATAATGAACGGTAATAAGAAAAATAATGGGGAAGATAATGGTAATCAATTCCTGAAATCCTTATGGATTTATGTGCTCTTTGGATTGGTAATGATACCCTTTGTCGTGATGAAACATAATTATGCATTCCAGATGAGCTTTGTATTTGGGATGATTATGTTTTTTGTTATTACTTCGCTGATATCGGATTTTTCCTCAGTACTTCTTGATATACGGGATAAAAATATCTTAGGAACCAAGCCTGTAAAGCAGAAGACGATCAGCATGGCAAAAACGATGCATGTAATGATCTATATGTTTTTTCTGAGTATATCACTTGCAGGACCGGCACTTATCGTCAGTTTATTTATACAGGGACCGGTATTTTTTCTAATGTTTCTGCTTCTGTTAATTTTGATGGACATGTTCTGTATTATTTTAACAACAATAGTGTATTTTGGAGTCTTGAAGTTCTTTGATGGTGAGAAATTGAAGGATATGATTAACTATATCCAGATTATCCTGTCCATTGCAATTACAGTTGGATATCAGCTGATTGGAAGAGTATTTAATCTTGTAGATATTAAAGTGGATTTTGTGCCACACTGGTGGCAATATCTTATCATACCAGTTTGGTTTGCGGCTCCTTTTGAGCTTGTACAAAAATGGGATTTTAACCGATATTATGTTATCTTCTCAGTATTATCCATCGCAGTTCCGGTTTTATCACTTCTTATTTATATAAGATTAATGCCGCAATTTGAGAAAAATCTTCAAAAATTAAATCATTTATATGAGAGCAAAAAACAAAAAAGTCATAAATTACAGAGGCTGCTCCCGAGAATCTTATGTCAGAACAGAGAAGAAAGAATATTTTTTCGTTTCGCTTTGGATTTGATGAAGAATGAGAGAACCTTTAAGCTTAAAGTGTATCCAAACCTGGGATTTTCCTTTGTATTTCCTTTCATTTTCCTTTTACAATCGATAAGAGATTCAGGTTTACAGGAAATATCTCATGGAAAAACATATCTCGTGATTTATTTTTGTGGAATTATGCTGCCAAGCCTGGTGATGATGATGCGGTATTCAGAAAGTTATAAAGCTGCCTGGATCTATAAGGTTGTGCCAATGAGTGATTACAAACCGGTATTTCAAGGAACGGTGAAAGCTTTTTTTGTAAGACTTTTTGTTCCGGTATATTTGCTGGTGGCAGTAATCTTTACTGCAATTTATGGAATTAGGATTGTCCCGGATCTGATGCTGGTTGTTTTGAATATGCTGCTATTTACCATACTAAGTTTCTTGCTTATGGAAAAAGCTCTACCGTTCTCAGCAAGCTTTGACGCGATGGAGAAAACAAATATTGGAGTTGTGTTTTTACTGCTCTTTTTGAATGCTGCGATTGCAGGTGCGCATTATTTATTTACACTTTTCAGATTTGGTGTTTTTATAGGATTATGTCTTTCAATCATCATCTGCATTATTTTATGGGAAGCTGCCTATAAACTTGCCCCAGGGAAGCTGTATCAGAAGGATTAAGAACGAAATAAGAGATAGAAAATGCCCGGGAACTTAACACGATCCGGGCATTTCTTGCTCGCTAACCCTCTCTAATAGGCATTTCCTGCGGTATGGAAGGTGTTGCGGTAGAGGGGTCTGGCTGTTCGATCTCAGGGTTATGGGGTACGGAATTTCTGTATTCATTCTCCGGGTTTAAATCAGAACTGTTATCTTTATCATGCTTCATAATTATCTCCATTTCTGAGCTGCATTTGTGAATAATATGCTTGAATGCAAGGATTAGGTGAGATTCAAGGTAAATATCTGACACTCGAATTATATAGGGTAATTGTGAAATGATAAAGATAGATCTTCAAACATTTCACAATTACCGTTTATTAACAACGAAAGTTAGTAATGCCGGCTGCTATTTAAAACCGTAACCCATCTGCTTCAGTTTCAATTATTACTGCTTTGCCGGAGTCTGCCTTCCAAGAGGAAATTGTCCGCTGTCCTTCATTTTTTTGAAGCGATCCATCATTCTGGCTTTCACAGCAGTAGCGTCATCCTTATTAATGATTCCGAATTCCACTAATTTATCCATAAGCATAATTTCAGATTTAATCTCATTTTCTATTAAGGAATAGACTTCGGCCTTTTGTTTTGCAGTAAGAGAATTCCATTGATCTGTGGCCTTTTTCATAGCTTCATCAAAAGCAGCTTTTTTATCATGCTGATCTTGACGCCTATTTTTTTCTGATAGTGTTACTGATTCGGTCTTTGTTTCGGCTGCATAGGCGTAAGCCGGACTTAAGCTCATACATCCCATGATACACGCAATAGCAAAACAACGAAATTTCGCTTTATACATTTAGCTTCCTCACTTTCCAAAATAACAGCAAGTAAACTAACTCTCGGAATTAGTATTACCAACGTTTGCAATGATATTGAAATTTCGAGATGGAAATATATGTTATTTAATGAGGCTGCGATTGCCAGGAGTAATATTAGATTTTTATTTATAGCATATTGTCATAATTATTTACAATTTCTGTTACGATAAGAATCATGTGTGTTTTCTGTGACAATAAAAAAAAGGCTGCATATACTGCAATAGAAGATACAACATGGAAACAGGTGTGCTTATGTTCATAATGGAAACAACTACAGGCAATGCCAATTATGCCAACGAGGTTCTTCGTCTTGTGAATGCAGAACGTGCAAAGGCAGGACTTCCGGTATATACAACAACCCGGCCTCTAGCCTCAGCAGCAAATAAACGTGCACAGGAAATTATCACCTCTTTTTCTCATACAAGACCGAATGGCTCCAGCTTCTTCACCGTATTAAGAGAATACGGAATCCCGTTTAGGACAGCGGGTGAGAACATAGCATACGGACAGAAAACTCCCCAGGAGGTTGTCGCTTCCTGGATGAAATCGCCTGGTCATAGAAGAAACATATTAAATCCAAACTTTAAGAAAATCGGAATCGGTGTAGCACAAAAAAATGGGCGTTATGAATGGACACAACTTTTTACAAATTAAATGCAACGGCAAAAGAATAAGTTAAGAAAAGAAGCAGAAAGATAAAAACTAAGGATAGAAAAGCAAAGGATAGAAAAGTAGAAAAGCATAGAAGCAGAACAGAGAAGTATAGAAACAGGGAAACAAAGTAACAGATAAGCAGAGAAACGGAGCAACATAAAATATAAAATAAATGTAAAAGATTATAGAAGAAAGAGGTGATCCGCAGATTGCTTGGGATACACCTCTTTTTATTACATAGGAAAGTTCGTCCTATGTAATAAAACCCTACGGGAGGATGCGCAGCTTCGCGCGCGGAACAAAAGCTGTGCATTATTGAGTTATAATGGTAAGAGTGTGCGAAGCACACTTTTGTTCTAAATAAGATTAATCGGTTTCGGAATATATTTTATAAAAGCCCTGTGGAAATCCACAGACCGGGCAGATCTCAGGAGCACAGGTACCACCCATGATATTACCGCATTGCAGACAAACCCACAGGGATTCACTGGGTTTGCAAAACACTTCATTTCGAACCACATCTTCGTATTGACTGCGAAAACGAAGATTGTGGTTCATTTCAATATTTGCAATGCCGTTGAATAATGCTCCTAGATCATTAAAACCTTCTTCCCTTGCAGTGCTGGCATAACTCCTGTATAATATAGCAGTTTCGGTTTCGAAATTGGCTGATTCCAGGAGATTTTGTTCTGTACCGGGGAGTATGCCATTATTAAGATTTCTCATGAATATTCTTGCATGTTCTTTCTCATTGCTGGCAATGCTGGCAAATATATTTGATATTTCAATATACCCGTCAACCTGGGCTTGATCATCAAATAGCTGATAGATTGTGTTGGACATTAATTCTCTTTCATAAGCACTTTTTAAATTTGTATATGTCTGGCTGTTTTGAAAATCCATAAATCCTCCTGACAAAACGTGTTAATCAATTAAATCTGTTATATCATATGAAGCGGAGACGGGTTGTATGATAATCTTGTGAAATGCAGTTACAGAGAGGAATAAAAAGAA
Organism: Bacillota bacterium; assembly: GCA_023418475.1. Lineage (GTDB taxonomy): Bacteria > Bacillota > Clostridia > Lachnospirales > Lachnospiraceae > Mobilitalea. The sequence continues at coordinate 10,010 of JAEZZO010000029.1, read as the reverse complement.
TGCTTTGTCTGAGTTAATACTAAATTTCGAACCTGGGCCTTGCCGGATTACAATCGGGCTTCCTGATATTAGTAGCAGTTTGCGAGAGTTTTAACAGATAATAACATTCCTCTCGAAACATATGATCTGCTAACAGAGGCATCAATGACCCCAGAACTTTCCCATCTATTTTCTGGTCCCGAATCGTTTCCAAAAATTCCATAAAGCTATTCATAATATTCCAGACTAAATCATTCAGGCGTTCCAGAGAGGGAAATTGATTGATGCCCGTCCGTAAATATCCATTCATTATAATGGATTTCATATACAATTCTTCAAATTGTATTTCGTATTGATTTGTCAGATTGATTAAATCCTTCTCAACGAAATCCAGTTCCGATAATATTGCCGCTGCGTGAAAGGTGGCATCAGTAAGCCAAAGCATATGGTAATGCAATGGGTGCAGCAGAGGAAGCTGACCGTTTATCAGAGAATTTAAGAGAAATAAATATTCTTCGAGTTCTCCTAACATATCATTTAGAAAGGATGAGGTAAGCTGTGATTTTAAATCGGAAGTTAATGATAGAGAAAGTAAATTAATTTTAAATTCTCTGAATCGGTAAGCGGCCTCATATGCTTTCCGGTTTAATTCTTCCAGTTCGGTTCTTGTCAAGTGCTTATAAGATTGTTCCAGCAGCTGATCAAAAAGGATGATGAATTCCTGAGAAGTTAGTATGTAATTTGCTTGCGTAGGAGCAAAGGAAAAGAATAGGAAGCGGGAGTGGTCTCCCATGATCTGAAGCCAGAACTGATGCTCAGAAAGTGCAGAGTCTTGAATGTCGATTGTATCCAAATTAAATACCTCCAATATGTATTTTATTTAGGTTTTAGGTGTCAAAAGCCGGATTTAGATAGTGAGGATGGATTTGAGTATATGTATATTATTTGCACTTGCTATAACCTCTCCTGATTGCCGAATGCAGGTAATCAGAAGAGACTCGGTCTGCGCTATAATAAAGTATATGCATAGGAGTAAAATTAATGAGATTTATTGATGATTAATTGATTTTATATTCCTTATAACAAAAAAGTAGTCCTGTTATATGCGAAATCCACGTCCGATAATTTCGCTGGTATTTGTAATCAGGATAAATGCATCCGGATCTGAACTTCGTATAAATTTTCGTAAATGTATGGCCTGACTTCGGTTCATTACTGTTAGAATAATTTTTTTATCCTTTGCAGAAAAGGCTCCTTTTGCATCAAATACTGTTGCGGTACGGTGGATTTCTTTTAGAATATAGTCACAGATTGGCTGAGGATTTTCACAAATAATAGTAAAATACTTATTGAGTTTCAGATTTTCTATAATGGTATCAACCAGTGTGGATTTAAGAAATAATCCCATAATCGAAAATAATCCGATCGTTATCCCGAATACAGGAAATGTCAGTATAGTCAGAAAAAAATCACTGATTAACAGAGATCGTCCAATATCTAAATTACTGTATTTTTTTAAGAGCATCGCAACCACATCGGTACCTCCGGTGGAAGCGCCTATATTAAATAATATTGCCGAACCAATGGATGGCAAAATAACAGCAAAGGAAAGCTCAAGCACTGGTTGATTGGTAAGCGGTTTTTGCATCGGACAGATTATTTCCAAAAAACGCAGTGCTACAGATAATAATATACTGCCATAGGCTGTTTTATTCCCAAAGCTTTTACCGAGAAAGATGTATCCAATTATCAAAAGGATGGTATTTATAATTAGTACAATAGTTCCTGAACTAATGGAACCATGAAGCAGCTTACTGATTATTATAGCTGCACCGGTCACTCCTCCAATTGAGAAGTTGTTAGGAAATTTAAAAAAATATACTCCGATAATTACTAAAGCGATACCAAATGTAATCAATACATATTCTTCGATTTTTTGTATAACAACTGAATTTTTCACGGTTACCTCCACTATTCCAATTAATAATGTAAAAAATTTATATGTTGTATTGCAAAATGGGAAAAATTACATTATAATATTTACGTATAAAGTATTTTTTATGCAAATATCTTTAGTAATGTATTATCTCTAATTAAGGTAAACATTAATAATACTACAAGATATTGAAAGGAGAGTTTTATGATGTCAAGTTGTTTCGTGGTGATTATGGATTAAAACTTCATATCGGGCAGTACAGATAGGACTAAATCAGACCTTTTTGTGATGCCGTAAAGCAATCCTTTCGTGATAATGTCTAATGTTGTGGCACACCTTAGGGTGTGTTATTTTTGTGTTTTAATAATACTATCCCACTGCAGAGGCTGATATTCCTAGAAGGCAGCTTTCTGCGGTATTTTTTTGCCCATTTAAGAGTTGATTGTTGATGTAAATTAAAATTATTACCATAGCAAATTGGTGCATTTACTGAAAGCATGCAAGGTGCTGGTATATGCAAATGAATGACGCTGCATGCAAACATTTTCGTGCAGCAAGCGTACTGTGTGTACATAAAACAGAAAATATTAAGTAAAGATGAGGTATAACATGATTAATTTAGAAAAGTATGGATTTTCAAATGAATATCTGAAAGAAATCAGTACAGAAGGCTGTATTCCTGCCAGAATTACACAAGTGCATCGGGAACAATATAAAGTTGTTTCCTGCAATGGAGAAAGCAATGCGAAATTAAAAGGATCCTTATATGCTAATACAGACCGGGCGGATGAATTTCCTGCTGTGGGTGACTTTGTCTTACTCCGGTACAATGATAACGGAGTGTCACAAATTGTTAAACTGCTTCCAAGAAAATCAAAATTCTCAAGACCGGATTATTCGGGGCATATTGCTTCTTATGTGAAGACGATTTTAGAACAGGTGGTTGCCGCTAATTTTGATTATGTATTTATATTGGCATCCCTCAATAATGATTTTAATATAGGCAGAATATTAAGATATATTACAGTTTCCTGGGAGAGCGGAGGAACACCGGTTGTATTGTTGACGAAAGCTGATTTGGTAGAGGATTATTCGGAACAATTGAAACAGATACATCAACAGGCGGTAGGTGTTGATATTATCGTGATCAGTGCTGCAACCGGTAAGGGAATGGATCAGCTTACAAAGTTTATGAAACCCGGTAGTACAATTGTGTTTTTAGGTTCCTCCGGTGTCGGTAAATCGACACTGGTAAATGCTCTGGCCGGGGAGAAAATTATGGAGGTGAATACAATCAGAGAAGATGATAGTAAAGGAAGGCATACTACGACACATCGGCAACTAATTTTATTAACAAATGGGGTAATGATTATTGATACACCAGGAATGCGTGAGCTTGGAATGTGGGATATCAAAGATGGACTAAGTGAGACCTTTAGCGATATTGAAGAATTATTTACAAATTGCCGTTATTTTGATTGTACCCACACAAGTGAGCCGGGTTGCGCAATACTTAAAGCTTTGGATGAAGGAAGCCTGGAGAAGGAACGCTGGAAAAATTACTTAAGGCTGCAGGGAGAAATAAAGTTTACAGAAGATAAGACGAGATATTTAAAAGCAAAAAAGGAATTTCATAAGAAAATATCAAATAAAGCAAAGGACTGGAGAAAAACGGGAAAAATTCAACAATAATTGCATTCTTCTGCTGTCGATCATGATATATTAAAGGAGCTGTTTTATCGTGATTTCAGTAAATTAGTTAAATTTTTCATAGTACTATTTTATGTGATGAAAATACTTAAGAGGGAGGGATGTGATTGCCAAATACAGGAAATAAAAGATTCCCGGTCTGCGCCATAAGAATATATATACACTCAAATTCAACCAGCATTCATTTTTAGTCTTTTATTATATATTTACACCGAGCGAAACGAGCGTGTATCCGCCGGTGGCTGTCTAATTCTCACGCGGGTTTATATTAACCAAGATGCTAAAAAATCAACGAGAGAATTTGACACTCGAATAAATATAGAAGATTGAGAAAATTACGATCCTCCTCGTGGATCGTAATCATAGAATCTCTTTAAATACTTCAATACACAGAAAACGTGCACAAGAAGGAAGTATAAAATGGTGAAATGAGGGAAAATTAGAAAAAGAGTTTACTATCACAGGCAGAAAGAAGGATATTGGATGAATATAAAGGAATATGATAATGCCCGTGCCTTTTTGGATGATTATGAAGCTGTTCTGCTGGAACAAGAATCTGTCAGTCAATTAGTGCTATATTCTGCTTATCATTGCTGCCGAAATCAAGTCATTGATAATGCTATATTTGGTGCTGTTTTGGAGGAGGATAATATACAGCTGCTGTTTTGCAATGTAATGCCCTATAATTTGGTGGTGTACGCATTAAAAAAGGATAATTTGCAACAAGCTTGTATTTTCCTTGCTGACTATTTTGGAGAAAACCACCTAGCCATGAATGGAATTAATGCCAGATTCGATGTATGTCAAAGCTTTATGGAAGAAATAAAAAAACATCAGAACTATACCTTTGTAGAGAAATTGGGTATGGATATCATGGAGATTCGAGAGGTGAATGAGATTAAACCAATAGAAGGCAGCTATCGTATCGCAATTCCGAATGAAGCTAAGCTGGTTGCTGAGTGGATTATAGAATTTCAGCTGGAAGCCAAAACCAGCGAGATGGATTATGAAGCAGCACTTTTAAAAGCGGAGCAGCTGATTGCTGATGGCAAAGTGCATTTTTTGGAATGCCCAGAACACGAAGTGGTTACAATGGCAGTGGCAGGAAGAAAACTGGCACATGGTATTGCTATTACGTATGTATTTACACCGGAAGAATATAGGGGAAAGGGTTATGCAGCAGCAAATATTTATTACTTGAGTAAGGAACTGTTAGAAGAGGGAAATAAATTCTGTACTATTTTTGTTGATAAAAAGAACCCACTTTCTTTTCGAGCCTATGAGAAGGTTGGTTATCAGGTTGTTGAAGAAATATATGAATATAAAATAGCATTGGTGCAAAATATTGTGACTTCCTGAAAATAGAAGTCATTCCTTGGTAGATAGAAAGTATTTAAATAAAAACATATTTATAAAATATTAGAGAACACAATAGCTAATTAAACTTAAGATAGGAAAGCTGGTAATTGTATTACGCATAATATGTTTTGTACAAAGTATCCTGTAAACATATACTACAGGATACTTTTTACGGTATTAGTTATGGAAAATCGCAGGTGGTGAAAACCACATAATCATTGTACGACAGAAGGCATCTACAGGGAAATACTTGCTTTTCATATCTTTCAATAGTAAAATACAGATAATAATAGAGATAATCCTTAAGCTCTATAGATCGGAGTATTGAAAGATGAATGATAAAGAATATACCGTTGCAGGATACAGTTTTTCGGAGGCACATGAATATAAGGAAGCAAAAAAGGAAGCTGAAACAATAGAATATATTAAAGCAAATACAGATTTGACGGACATAAATAAAGCAGTTAAACTTTATCATAAGCTGGTTGAACGTAAAACGTTGCGAACGATAGTCGGCTATGCATTTTTGAAAGAACTTCAGGGGCGTATCATTCAGGAAGGAGTAATTGCAAAAGAAAATCTTCCCTGTATCCGAATTGAAAGGGATAAAAAACAAGTGAAAGTTTATACTGGAGCACTTGATCATGAGCAGGAAAGAAAACATCAGGATATACAAAAAGACTATAAGATTCGAATAAGAAATTTACATATTATAATAGGATTTCTGGTAGGTATTATTATTGTCATGATTTTAATTTCTGTTTTTAGTGATCGAAGTGTTTTTTCTAACTATGAAAATAAAGTAGTGAATAAATATTCCGCTTGGGAAGAAAGTCTGGATGCGAGAGAAAAGGCATTGAAAGAAAAGGAAGATTTACAATCGGAAGATTAATTTCACAATTCGGTCATACTTCGTTGCTATAATTAAGCAGAAATTAGTGATAATAGTATAAACTGTTAAAATAATCATTATAGAAACAGACTGCGGAGGTGCCAAATGGACAAGCTCAAAATTCTTGTGGTAGATGATGAAAGTAGGATGAGAAAACTAGTAAAAGACTTTTTGGTGCGGAAAGATTATGAGGTTATAGAAGCAGAGAATGGTGAACAGGCAATCGACGTATTCTTTGCTAAGAAAGATATTGCACTTGTTATATTGGATGTAATGATGCCAAAGCTGGACGGCTGGCAGGCGTGCAGAGAAATAAGACAATACTCTAAGGTTCCTATTATCATGCTGACTGCTAAAAGTGACGAGAAGGATGAACTGCTGGGATTTGATTTAGGAGTGGATGAGTATATTTCCAAACCCTTTAGTCCTAAAATTCTGGTAGCCAGAGTGGAGGCTGTGCTTCGAAGAAGTATGGTTGCTGAAGAGGAACTGTTAGAAGTAGGTGGAATCGTTCTTGATAAGTCGGCACACCAGGTTAAAATAGATAATCAGGAAATTGAACTTAGCTTCAAAGAATTTGAACTTCTCACATACTTTGTTACAAATCAGGGTGTTGCCTTATCCAGAGAAAAGATACTGAATAATGTGTGGAATTATGATTATTTTGGTGATGCAAGAACGATAGATACCCATGTAAAGAAGCTGAGAAATAAAATGGGAGCGAAGGGAGATTATATAAAGACAATTTGGGGATTAGGATATAAATTTGAGGTAGATGCATGAAGCATTCCATACGGACGAAGATAACATTATTGCTTACAATCATGGTTGTCCTTACCATTTTTATAACATGGTTTGCTAATAGTAGGTTTTTATCCAGTTTTTATATACACAGTAAAATATTCATAATAAGTGAAGCATATGAGAGAGCTTCCGATATGTTTAAGAAGTATGACAAAGGAGTAGGTTTGTCGGATACCGATACCAGTTTAGTTGAAAAATATTCCAGAGATTATAGCGTGGATATGTATGTCTTTCAGTTAAGCGATACAGTTCAGACAATTATATATCCGTCCTTTAATAATATTGGAAACAGAGAATATCTTGAAATCAAAGATCGTTTTATGGAAGATATCTTGAATTTAAACAGCCGTGATACTATTAATAAAAAAGTAATAAAGAAAAATAAAAGATTTAATATCATAACATACCGTGATAAGGAGATGAATACAGATTACATCGAATTAATCGGTGTAATGGATACTTCTTCAAAAAATGATAAGAATGTGGTGATTATTCGATCCAATTTGGAAAGTATCGGAGAAAGTGTCAAGATTGCAAATACATTTCTTGCTTATGTGGGTGTTATTACTGCTTTGATTGGAAGTGTTGCTATGTTTTTAATCAGCAAAAATTTCACAAAACCAATATTAGAATTATCCGGTATAGCAAAGAAAATGTCAGATTTGGATTTTGAGGTAAAATATAATGTAAAAACCAAGGATGAAATCGGTGAATTGGGGGGCAGTATAAATTCACTTTCGGACAAACTGGAAACAACAATAACAGAATTAAAGCAAGCGAATAATGAACTAACAAGTGATATTCAAAGAAAAACAGAAATTGATGAAATGAGAAAAGAATTTTTATCGAACGTCTCGCACGAATTAAAGACTCCGATTTCTCTGATACAGGGATATGCTGAGGGGCTGAAGGAGAACATCAATGATGACGAGGAAAGCCGGGATTTTTACTGTGAGGTCATTATGGATGAAGCAAATAAGATGAATCATATGGTGAAAAAGCTGCTTAGCTTGAATGAGCTGGAATTTGGTAATAATAAGGTTGAATTCGTACGATTTGATATAGTGGCCCTGATTAAATCAGTGCTTGGTGCAACAGAGATCCTGTTTAAGCAGAAGGAGGCAATCCTTCATTTTGATCAAACAGAACCGGTATATGTATGGGCAGATGAGTATTTGATAGAACAGGTTGTAACAAACTATATCAGTAATGCCCTAAATCATGTAAGCGGTCAGAAAATTATTGAGATAAAGCTAATTCCAAGAGAAGACACTGTTCGAATTGCGATCTTCAATACTGGAGACAATATTCCGGACGATGAGCTGGATAAGATATGGATTAAATTCTACAAAGTTGATAAAGCAAGAACAAGAGAATACGGTGGCAGCGGTATTGGATTATCTATAGTGAAGGCTATTATGAATTCACATAATAAAGAATGCGGAGCTATCAACAGGCCAATAGGAGTAGAATTCTGGTTTGAATTAGATACTAAATCATAAATTTCATAAAAATAGTAGCTTGATTATTATGAAAACGGTTCTGCAATCCGATAAAATGATGGAGAGTAGAGTCGTTTTCTTTTTTTACGACTTAAGAAACACCAAATTTTGTGATTTATATTGCTGAAAGTTGTAAACAGTGATAAGATAATTATGGTACAACTCTATATTGAACATAAGAAAACGACAGTTATAGGGAGGGTTTACTGATGAAACGATTAATTATGGCTGGTGTTTTATTATCAGCACTTTTGCTGTCAGGATGTGTGAAAGAGACTAATCTTACAGAAAAACAGAGTAATGCTGCTGCTGAATATATGGCAGGGCTTCTTTTAAAATATGATAGAAATTATGATCAGAAGTTAGTTGATATGGAAGAGTTAACAGATACAGAAACAAATTTTGTGACTGCGGTGCCAACTCCGACTGTTAAACCTCAGAACACGAAGGATGATCCGGATTTAGGCAGTACAGATAATAAGCAAGATAATTATACATTGGCAGAGGTGATAGGCAATAAGGACTTTACGATCGATTATAAGAATTATAAATTTACGAATACATACCCGGAGAATACAGAAGAAACTTATTTCACATTAATACCCAGAAATGGCTATCAACTCCTAGTTGTCTCATTTGACATTAAGAATATTACTGAGAAGGTACGAACATTTAATCTGAACGAGGATAATATTGCTTATAAACTCTATACAAATTCAGACACGATTTATAAACCTTTACTTACATTATTAGAAAACGATATGCAGTATATTAATGTGAAAATTGGTGCGGGTAAGAGTAAAGCCATATTACTGGTTTTTGAAATTAAAAAAAATACGGATACTTCTAAGGTGAATTTAGTTATTTCAAAGGATAAAAAATCAGAAACAATAAAAATAAAGTAAAGAATTTAGAATAAGGATGGTTACTGGAATGAATTTTAATGAGAGAAAGCGTTTGAAACTTTTAGGTCTGCCGTTTAGTTTTACGAAATATTTTGTTTCTGAAGAAAAAATTACCATCACAACAGGCTTTCTGAATATTACGGAAGACGATGCTTATATGTATAAGATTCAGGATGTTCGTTTAACAAGAAGTTTATCTGAACGTATGTTTAAGCTTGGTACAATAACCTGTTATACAGGGGATACTACTCATCCGGAACTTATCCTGCTGCATATCAGGCATTCAGGAGAAATTAAAGATTATATTATGCAGTATTCCGAAGAGGCAAGAAGAAAGAGAAGAGCTCTGCATACCATGAGTATTGATGCAGATGATCTGGATGAAATCGAGTAGGGTAATATGAATTAAAAGACTTAATATTGGATAATAAAATAATTATATTTAATGCTTGACATTTATTGATCTAAATCGTATAATAAAACTCCACCGCTAATCAGCGACCACGAAATTTAGGGAAATAAATAAAAAAATGAAAATAATGGTTGACTTAATACGATTGGTGTGGTAAACTAAGTAAGTTGGTGGCGTGAAAGAAACAATGATGCACCATAACAAAAAACGAACCTTGATAATTGAACAGTAAAACAACCCTGAAAATTCTAAAAAACTGAAGCTTCACATGGGCTTCAAGGTATCCTAAGAATACAAAATATTCTTGAGATACAAAATAGATTTTCATTAGATATATCAGTCATGATATATCACGAACCGTATTTGAGATCGAGTAATCGGTAGCAGATACACCACAAAAACAGTAAAGATAACAGGATAGCTTGAATGATTTTAATTATTTGGCTAACGTTTATCTGACTGGATCAAAAACTTAAACATGAGAGTTTGATCCTGGCTCAGGATGAACGCT
>JAEZZO010000080.1 GCA_023418475.1 Bacillota bacterium | reverse complement strand
GACTCGACACCATTATTCTACTACAAAAAGGATGAGGATTCCTTATATTTTAGGTAATTTCTTAAAGTTGTTTATTACAATACCGATGAAACAAGGGTACTGTGGATAAAACTACGGAAACTCAAGTACTGTGCAATATTGACAGATAATAGATTGCCTGTATAATGAAGTTGAAGATTTGGCAAATTGATTTTGGGCTTTTGTTGGACAAATCTTTATATGATTTGAGTTTAGATAATTAAATCAGGAAGGAATCGTAGCATAAAGTATAAATTACAAATGAGAAGGAGGCTGATACGATTGAATGTAAATTTTTTTATGCCAACGAAAGTTATTATGGGTGAGAATTGTATTGGAAATAATAAAGAACTATTGAAGGAATATGGTCAGACTGCTTTAATTATCACAGGTATGAACTCAGCAAAAAGAAGCGGTTCCCTGCAAGATATTACAGAAGCTCTGGATGCGATTGGTATAGCGTACTTTGTCTATGACAGAGTTATGGAAAATCCTACAGTAGCATGCGTTTATGAAGGAGCTTCTATTGCAAAGCAAAAGAAGGTGGATTTTATTATCGGAATTGGTGGCGGATCACCCATGGACGCAGCAAAAGCGATCGCACTTTTAGCGGTACAGGAAATACCGGAAGAGGATTTGTTTTTGAATAAGTTTGGTAAGGATGCCCTGCCTGTGGTTATGATCCCTACTACGGCAGGAACTGGATCAGAGGTTACAGCAAATTCTATTTTAACCAGCGACATACTACAGACGAAGAGAAGCATTTCTACTCCGATATTATTTCCCAAATTAGCTTTCCTGGATGTCAGATATACAAAGACGCTGCCAATGAGAATAACGGTAAATACTGCTTTGGATGCACTTTCTCATGCGGTTGAGGGAATGTTGTCAGTTCGTTCCACGGAATTTAGCAATTATATTGCCGTTGAAAGTATAAAAAGAATTACACAATGTCTTCGCTATCTTTCACCGGAGCACGATTCTGAACCGGCAAAATTAACTACGGATATCAGAGAAAAGCTGTTATATGGCTCAATGCTGGCAGGAATGGTTATTGCACATACCGGAACATGTGCGGTACATGCCATGGGATATTTGCTTACTTACTATAAAAACATTGATCATGGAAGAGCAAATGCATTGTTGCTGCCCAGCTTCCTGAGATTTACATCAAGAAATGATATAAATACAACTGCAAAAATTCTTTCCGCAATGGAACTGAAAACAGTGGATGAATTCGAGGCAGTATTTTTAAGATTGATCGATGACAGAGAGGAAATTACTGTAAAGGAGCTGGAACGTTTTACGGAAGCTTCTGTAAAAGCAAAAAGTATTACAAATTCTAAAATAATTCCCGAGAAAGAAGATATTTATAATATTTATTTCAGAAGTTTGCATATTTCAGATATATTGAACTAAAATAAAATAGTTAGAAGATTTTGTAACAAACAACAGGTAGAATATGAAAACAATATTTTATATTGACAAAAGGTAATCCGACTGTTATTATCGTAAGAGATATGGACAAAGGAGTTCCTTCGGAGACTTTTTTGTCCTTTTTTATTTCATAAGAAAGCTAATCCTATGAAATAAAACCCTCTGAGGGGATGCGCAGCTTCGAGCGCGGAACAAAAGCTGGGCATTTGAGACTTGTGATCGTGTTCGTACAGAAAGCGTTCCGTAATATAGTTGGTTTCATATTACCGCATAATCTAGTAATAGGTAATTGCGAAATGCAAGAATTATATTAATTGTATACACAGAAAGCACATGTTCTGGAGCGGAAGTTAAGCGGAAGGAGCGTTGGAGCGGAGGAATATGTGTTCTCTGTGTATACAATTTGAACAACTATATAGTTTCGCAATTGCCTAATAAGATTCGAGTGTCAAAGTCATCAAAAATTATATTAGTTTAATATGGCTGCATATATATTCAGTCATATTCAATTTAATGATTAAATCTGACTTTTGGCACTCGAATCCTAATAATCTAGTAATTATATAAGGAGTGAGGAAAATGAAGCATTATACAAAACAGGACATCCTCAGATTAGTGGAAGAGGATGATGTAGAGTTTATACGTCTGCAGTTTACCGATATGTTTGGGAACTTGAAAAATGTAGCTGTTACAACCGGGCAGCTGGATAAAGCATTAAATAATGAGTGTATGTTTGATGGATCCTCTATAGAAGGTTTCGTCAGAATAGAAGAGTCAGACATGTTCCTGCATCCGGATCTGGATACCTATGTAACATTTCCCTGGAGGCCGCAGCAGGGGAAGGTAGCGCGTTTTATTTGCGATGTTTATACATCCGAAGGAAAGCCTTTTGAGGGTGATCCCAGATATATCCTTAAGAAAACAATAAAAGAGGCAGCGGATATGGGTTATACCTTTGATGTAGGACCCGAATTGGAATTCTTCCTATTCAATATGGAAGAAAATGGTAAACCCACCAATGAGACAAATGAAATAGCAGGATATTTTGATGTAGGTCCGCTTGATTTTGGTGAAAATGCAAGACGTGATATGGTATTAACTCTTGAGGATATGGGAATAGCGGTTGATGCATCCCACCATGAGGTATCACCCGGACAGCATGAGATTGATATAAAATATAGTGATGCGCTCTCCACAGCTGATAATATTACGACCTTTAAAGTAGTTGCCAGAACCATTGCAAAAAGACATGGTCTTCATGCTACTTTTATGCCGAAGCCCAAATATGGGGTGGATGGTTCGGGAATGCATGTGAATATGTCTTTGAAAAAAGGCGGTAAGAATATATTTGATGATCCAAGTGATAAGCTTGGTTTAAGCAAAGAGGCATACTATTTTATGGCAGGTATTATGAAGCATATTGAAAGTATGACAGCTATTACGAATCCGTTAATCAATTCCTATAAGAGACTGGTTCCTAATTTTGAAGCACCGGTTTATATAGCATGGTCAGCTTCCAATAGAAGCCCGCTGATTCGCATCCCCGCAGGAAGAGGAAGCGCAACCAGAATAGAGCTAAGATGTCCGGATCCTTCTGCAAATCCTTATCTGGCTTTGGCAGTATGTCTTGCAGCTGGATTGGATGGAATTAAGAATAAGATTATGCCTCCGGATAGTGTGGATCGGAATGTATTTAAATTGTCTGCTGAGGAAAGAAGTGCATTGGGTGTCAGAAATCTTCCGGAAAATCTGAATGAAGCGATCGCTGAGTTAAATAAATGTGATTTTATTCAGAGTGTTCTTGGAAAGCATTTGAGTAAAAAATATATTGAAGCAAAGCAAATGGAATGGGAAAATTATAGAACACAGGTATCACAATGGGAGATTGATCAATATCTGTACAGATTTTAGTCTGTTTATCTTAACGTATTCATAAGAATGAAAGAAACGGAGGTAGACAGATGTGTATAGTATAATAGTGGGTTTTCCGAAATTTGATGATGCGAATAATATCAAAAATATTTTAGCCAGGAACGGCTTTACCTGCAGTGAAGCCTGTACCTTAGGATCACAAATCGTCACCCTGGTAAATGACTTGGACGAAGGTATTGTCGTATGCGGTTATCGGTTTTCGGATATGCATTTCAGTGAACTCAATAACTATTTACCGAAAGGGTTTGAGATGCTTTTAATAGCTTCTCCTGAAAAACTGGAATACTGTCAGGATAATAATATCGTCTGTTTGCCAATGCCGATTAAGACACATGACTTGTTAAATACCCTTCAAATGATGTCATATCAATACCAGCGTAGGAAAAAGAAGGAAAAAGATAAGCCAAAGGAGAGAAGCGATGAAGAAAAGGCGCTTATTAAAAAGGCGAAGTTAGTGTTAATGGATCGTAATAATATGACAGAAGAAGAGGCACATCGATATTTACAAAAAACCAGTATGGATAGCGGAACGAATTTAGTTGAAATGTCAGAAATGGTATTAAAGATGTTTTATTCATAACATTAAGTATTATGTAATGATGATAAAGCGGCTGTTTTCCTGTATCCCGTATTGTTCGATACGGAGAGAAGCTGGATCACAGCCTTTTCTATAATGATTCGATAGTCAAAAGTCTGATCCAGGTTATGAAGATCAATATAAGTGCATATATATTCATCCGGACTTACCTTTAACCACTTGTGATTAGCAAAATGCAGGAAATCATCCTGATTTTCTTGCAGTCGACTCCTTTTATAAATCATTTGTATTAGTAACTATATAGTTGCTCAAATTATATACACAGAAAACACATATTCCTCCACTCCAACGCTCCTTCTGCTTGACTTCCGCTTCAGAACATGTGCTTTCTGTGTATACAATTAATATAATTCTTGCGTTTCGCAATTACCTAATCATTTGTATAGGATTGGACCAGGATTTTTTGTCTCATAATATATTTTCTTGTATTTGGTGAAAAAGCTTTGAAATTTATCGATTATAGCGTATGATATAAAAAGAATAATATATCTGTCTCATACCCGTATAATCAAGTAAGAGAATATATTATATTACGATTGATAAAAGGATCTTTTATGGCTGATACGAAAAAGACGAGAACCAGAATTTTTACCGATACCGTAAAACTTCTGTTTCAGAATGGTTTGTCCTTGTTATTAGGGCAAGGAATTATTTTACTTATATTTATTTTTGTTTTTACTCCGTTTATCTCAAGAATCTATCATTTGGCATTATCCATCACAGGCTTTCGCTTTGTTACAATAGATAATCTGGGCCGGTTTTTATTAAAACCAATTTCCTTGCTTATGATAGTTTTACTATTCTTTCTCATTGGTTTATATATGTTGTTTGAGATATATTATTTAATTATATATTTTTCACTGCTTGAGAATGGAGAAAAGACTAAATTTTATCAAGTGCTTTTGATGGCCTTTTACAAGATGGTATTTGGAATTGGAAAAGGTAATATAAAACTAATACCATCCGCATGGATTACAATTGGAATTTTCAATCTGCCCCTGCTGTTTTATCTGATGAATCGAATTCGAGTTGTCCGGTTTTTTATGGATGAGGTTTCGTTTACAATATTATTGGCATTAATTGTTGTGAGTGTTCTTATCCTGCTTTGTATCTTTTTACTGCGAAAGTCATTTGTAATACACTTTTTTCTGGTAGAGAATAAAACCTATCGGGAAGCAGTAAAAAATGGGAGGAATATAAAAAGGAATAAACCGTTCAGAACACTTCTTTATTATGCAGGGTGGAATGGTTTTATCTTTCTGATTGTGTTGGCTTTGTATGTTTTTACGATGGCCGTTACAGCACTACTTGTATCTGCTTTTTTTGACAAAAACCTTGCAATTGCTATTTTTGCATCCATTAATGAGAACATAAACGGTTATTTCATTATTTTGATTTTTATGATTAGTACCATCGGTAATTTTGCTATGTATACGCATTTGTTTTACCATTATAGATTGCCTGCCGGCAGGAAAGGGATTTATCTTCGAATACCGGATGCCCGCCAGATACTAAAGAAAGAAGGAAGTTCAAAGTCATACAGGAAAACAGGTCAGATCATATTAATTATTTTGTTATGTGTGAATTCCTATTTTTTTGTTGATATTCTTCGAAATGGATCTCCTTTGGAATATATGAATTTGGATATGATTAAAGTGACTTCCCATCGTGGATTTTCCCATGATGTTCCGGAAAATACTATACCGGCGATTGAGAAAGCAATAGAAGAACAGGCTGATTATATTGAACTGGATGTAAGAGCTACAAAAGATGGTGAACTTGTCTTGCTCCATGATGAAAATCTGTATCGTACCACTGGTTATTATCAAAATGTATGGAAGGAAGATTATGCGAAAATAGCAAAACTGGAAGCGGGTAGCTGGCTTAATCCGAGCTTTGCCGGTACTAAAATTCCAACCTTAAGGGAAGCCTTTGAAGTATGTAAGGGAAAGGTTAACTTGAACCTTGACCTGAAATACCGTAATCCGAAGGAAGGTTTAGAGGAAAAGGTTATCGCGTTGATCAAAGAATATGATATGGACTGGCAGTGTGTAATATCCTCAAAGAATCTTCTGTGTCTGGAAAAAGTGAAGGAATTGGATCCAGATATCAGGACCGGCTTAATCGTACACCAGTTGTATAAGGGCTTAAGTACGAATGAAACAATTGATTTTTTGAGTATGAAAGCAAGCCTGATGACAAAAAATGCTGTACGCGAGATACATAGAAATGGCAAGGAGCTTTTCGTCTGGACTGTAAATACCAGGTCGGAACTAGAGCGCCTTAAGAGAATTGGAGTGGATAATATAATAACAGATAATCCTGCATATGCGAAAGAAATCTTATTTCAGACAGATCAGGACCCTTATTTTATGACATTGTTTCAAATTATGACCGAATAAAAGGCAGAGGCATTACTGTGTTTCAAACGTCAAAAGTATAATGTAGGTTATGTAGATGGATATGGGTGTATATATATTCATCTGGACTTACTTTTTACATCCCATGGTTACCAAATACAGAGAAGCCCGGTCTGTTCTAATCGGATGCATTTTTATTACGGCTTATGAAGCTCAATTTTAGTGTATAAAGGATGAATTAGCAGGAAAAATGAAAAAGTTGTGTAGTATGATAAATAATTTTTCACACGGAAATTTGTGCGCTGCACAAATTGCTAGACAATGGAAAGGGTATGGTTATTAATATGAAATTTACAAAAATGCAGGGCTGTGGAAATGATTATGTCTATGTAGACTGTACACAGATATTAATGGAAAATATTCCAGAGACAGCGGTGAAAGTCAGCGACAGGCACTTTGGAATTGGATCAGACGGTTTGATACTTATTAAGCCTTCCGTTACTGCCGATTTTTTTATGGATATGTATAATAATGATGGTTCCAGAGGCAGGATGTGCGGAAACGGCATTCGTTGTGTAGCAAAATATGTCTATGATCACGGTCTGACGGAGAAAAAGCAGCTGAAAATTGAGACGCTGAGCGGTATCAAAGAGGTGGATTTAACGGTTGAGGATGGAAAAGTTACGTTTGTAACAGTTAATATGGGAAGCCCGATTATGAAGCCCTCTCTTATACCGGTTATTTCTGAAAAGGAAGTGATGATCCGGGAACCAATTGTTGTGGGAAATGAAACTTATGAAATTACTTGTATTTCAATGGGGAATCCTCATGCTGTAGTTTTTGTTGAGGATCCTATGAGAATCCCGATCGAAACCCTGGGGCCTCTCTTTGATTTCCATAAGATTTTTCCGGAAAGAGTAAATACGGAATTTGTTAGTATTACAGACAGAAAGCATATCAAAATGCGTGTATGGGAACGCGGTTCAGGCGAAACACTTGCTTGTGGAACGGGCGCCTGTGCCAGTGCTGTGGCATGTGTTCTAAACGGCCTTACAGATACGGAAGTTAGTGTGTCATTGCTGGGAGGAGATTTAATCATACGCTATGATGAAGAACAGAACACGGTTTATATGACGGGACCTGCGGTAGAGGTATTTACCGGAGAAATAGATATTTAGGTTATTTCAATAATATTTGAGACGCGCAAAAGCAGCGTAGAACGGAGGTAAAAAATGTTTAAAATTAATGAAAATTATCTGAAGCTACCGGGGAGTTATCTTTTCTCCACCATAGGTAAGAAAGTGAAAGAGTATCAGAATGTCAATCCGGATAAGAAAATAATCCGTCTCGGAATTGGTGATGTTACCCTGCCTCTCGCTCCGGCAGTTATCAGTGCGCTGCATACGGCAGTGGATGAAATGGCAAAAAAAGAAACCTTTAAAGGATATGCACCTGATTTAGGATATGAGTTTCTCCGCAGTGCCATTGCAGAGCAGGATTATAAATCCAGAGGAGTTACGATTGCAATTGATGAGATCTTTATCAGCGATGGTGCCAAGAGTGATTCCGGTAACATTCAGGAAATCTTTGACCAAGACAGCAAAATAGCGGTATGCGATCCGGTATATCCGGTATACGTGGATTCCAATGTTATGGCTGGAAGAACAGGAGATTATATTATAGACACCGGAAAATGGACAAACGTAATTTATATGCCATGCACGAAGGAGAACAATTTTGCGCCGGGTATTCCGGAGGAACAGCCGGATATCATCTATCTTTGTTATCCCAATAACCCTACGGGTTCTACGATTACGAAGGGTGAACTGCAGAAATGGGTCGATTATGCAAACAAAGCAGGAGCAGTGATCATTTATGATGCTGCTTATGAAGCATATATTTCCGAGGAAGATGTTCCACATACCATTTATGAGTGTGAAGGTGCGAAAACCTGTGCAATTGAAATTCGCAGCTTTTCAAAAAATGCAGGTTTTACAGGAACAAGATTAGGCTTTACCGTTATTCCGAAGGAGTTAAAGTGCGGGGATATAATGCTTAATAGTCTATGGGCAAGACGTCATGGGACTAAGTTCAACGGAGCGCCTTATATCACGCAATATGCCGGAGCAGCTGTTTACAGCGAAGAAGGAAAAAAGCAGACGAAGGAGCAGATCGCATATTATATGAATAATGCAGCAGTGATCCGTGAAGGATTACAGGCGGCAGGCTATTCGGTATCCGGTGGTGTAAATGCACCATATATCTGGCTGCAGACGCCGGAATGCATGACTTCTTGGGAATTCTTTGATTATCTTTTGGATAAGGCGAATGTTGTAGGTACACCGGGATCAGGCTTTGGACCGAGTGGAGAAGGATATTTCAGACTGACAGCTTTTGGTACTTATGAAAGTACATTAGAAGCAATAGAAAGAATAAAGAGACTGTAGGCTACGTTTGAGCGTGTAGAGGAAAGCGGAAGACTTTATTGTCTATGTAGACAGTGAACAGCTTCCGCTTTTTTATTTCATAATACGCTTATGAAATAAAACCCTCCGGGAGGATGCGCAGCTTCACGCGCGGAACAAAAGCTGTGCATGATAGATTTATGAAGCGAGAGTGTGCGATGCACACTTTTGTTCTATCCGTTAAATTGATGGATAGTTAATTTTTACAACAATTTACTTGCTAAACCATCAATTGTATAATAGATTTCTTTGATATACAATAAATATAGAAAAGGCCTTTTCAATGTATGGAAAGTTGGTGTAGAATGGATTTAGGCAAGAAGATATATGAACTCAGGAAACTGCAGCATATTACGCAGGAGCAGCTGGCGAAAGCTATTGGAGTATCTACTCCGGCTGTCTGCAAGTGGGAGACGGGGGCTGCTTATCCGGATATTACGTTGCTGGCGCCGATTGCGAGAAAGCTTGGTACTAATCTGGATGAACTTATGTCCTTTCAGGAGACCCTGACATCTTCTGAAATTAAGGAGATAGTGGATAAGATCAAGGAATTGGCAAGAAAGTGAATGCCGGACAGATGCTCGCATCACTTTATTTTAGAAAAGATGATTTCGAGAAGGCAATGGAAAGTGCACAATATCGCATACGTAGCAGATGGAGATTAATGTGAAAATATATTTTCACACGGCAGTTTGTGCGCTGCACAAATCGTTGAACGCTGGAAAGGGCATGGTTATTATTATGAAAATATCGATATTTTATAATCATATTGAGGAAGCTGCTGTACAGAGTGGCAAAACTTTGGCTGAAGTACTGGTAATAGCCAGAGAAAACGGTATACAGGCAGTAGAAATTGATGCAGCAAATTTAAAAACTGCAGAAGTAGAGATTAGTGCGGAACTTCAAAAAGCCGGCATGACGATCAGCTGTATCTGCGCTCATTCTGATTTGGGACACAGTAATGATTTCAGACAGGGTTTTGATCTTATTGATCTTGCAGTGAGGACAGGAGTAGAAAAGGTGCTTCTTGTACCGGGATTTATAAAGGATACGGATAATCGGGATTTAGTAATTAATCAACAAATTGAAGCAGTCCGTGCTGCCTGCTCCTATGCGAAAAGCAAAGGTGTAAAGGTTTATATGGAAGATTATGATGATCAGCGTGCACCATATTCAACCCTGAAAGATCTTTACTTCTTCCTGAAGGAGATTCCGGAGCTAGGCTGTGCGTTTGACACAGGAAATTTTCTATATAATGAAGAGGATGCAGAAGAGGCATTGACACTATTATTGCCATATATCGGACATGTACACATGAAAGATCGATCCCTCTCTGTGAAAGAGGGAGAAACACCGAAACTTACCATAAAGGGAAGAAAGCTTTATTCCAGCGCGGTCGGAGAGGGATGCATACCGATGCAAAGTATCTGTCAGAGACTAATTGACAATGGGTATCAAGGTACCCTGGCCATTGAACACTTTGGTTCGCAAAATCAACTGGAGGATATGCAAAAATCTGCTAAATGGCTCAAACAGATCAGTGCTGATATTTAAGGATTGAAACAGATAATAGTTAACCCGGCAAATTAATTCTAGGCTTTTATTAGGTTGAACACAGAATAAAGCTTTATAAGTATAATTAAGGAAAGCTAATTAAGATATAATAAGGAGAGCTTTTAAAGATATAATAAGGAAAGCTTTTTAAGACATAATTAAGGAAGCTTTGTAAAACATAATGAAAAATTATGAAACATCATAAGAATGCTATACAAAACATAACAATGGAGTTATGAAATAGATGTGTTTTATAGCGGGAGACGAACATGAATTATAAAACATTATTTAAGACGGCAATGCTGGCCGGCGAAATTATGGCTCAAAGTGGAGCTGAAACCTTCCGTGTGGAAGATACAATGAACAGAATAATGAGAACTTCTAAGTTTGAAGTGATTGAGACCTATGTTACAACAACAGGCATTATGGCAACGATGTCTGATCCGGGGATAGAACCTTTAACGCAGGTACTGCGAATTATTAACCGTTCAAACAATCTGAATAGAATTAATGAGGTGAATCAGATATCCAGAGATATTTGTGATGGTGTAATCTCCGTTGAGCTGGCATGTGAGAGACTGAAAGATATCAGCAAACGGGTTACTTATCCGGCGTATATAACAGCCATTGCTACGGTTATATCGACAGGGGGCTTTGCCGGATTGTTTGGTGGAGGAATAATAGATTGCATTATAGCTGCTGCAAATGGGTTAATCATAGTTTTGTTGGTCAGATTGTTAAAGAAAATCGTAGGAAGCTCCTTCATGATTGATGCAGCGACGAGTTTCTCCATGGCTTTTTTCACAATGATTTGTTCCGGATTGATAAAGGGGACACATACAGATATTATTATCATAGGTTCTATTATGCCTTTGGTACCGGGTATTCCCATCACGAATGCTATACGGGATACACTTCAGGGAGATTATATGTCGGGAACAGCCAGAGCAGTGGAAGCTTTTATTATATCGGTAGGAATAACGATAGGAATTGGGTTTGGAATGGGTTTCTTTAGCCTGGTGGAAAGGATACTGATGCTATGATAATACAGGTTATAAGTGCTTTTATTGCTACGGCTGCTTTTTCTATTCTTTTTTACCTTCCAAGAAAATATATTCTGCAGGCGGGATTGACCGGTGCACTCGGTTGGTTTATTTATTTACTGGTATATCAAAATTTGAATGACAAGGCAAATGCAAATCTTTGTGCTACACTCCTGGTAGCTTTTATCGCTCATATTCTGGCCCGCATCTATAAAACACCGGTTACGATGTTTTTGATTCCGGGAATTATTCCGCTGGTTCCGGGAGCCGGCATGTATCATATTGTATATAGCTTTTTTTACAATCAGACAGAAAGTGCGGTTAACTATTTTTTTGAAACCTTTAAGATGGCAGGGTCAATTGCTTTGGGTATTTTTGTGATAGATACCTTCTTTCGAGTGATTACTAACAAAAAGAAAATATGACAATAATTTGATAAAAATAACATTATTTAGGCAAAATTGTGTAATAATAGAATTGACAATGTAAATAAATGTGATAATATATAAATATATGAAATGAAATATAATAATTTAGTATATTATATACTCGTCATATGAAATAAATCATTCATTAATGGATGAAATACGAAGCACGGAATTACATTTTATACTGGTATAAGTGCTGAGCTTGGCTTTTTAATAAAAATGTAAAACTAAATTGATTAAAATTTTTGTACTGAATATTCGAACTTATTATTCTGTGAAGCCATATATCTTAATTAAGGCTTTCCTAAGTCTCTGGAATTATGCAGTATTATGCACAAGAATAATTAATCATAATGCGAATAAATTCTGTCTTAATGTTACTATTCACAGCCATTTTATGACGATGAAGGACATACATTGTTGAAGGGAATGTAGGGAATAAAAACATCTTTTCAGCGATAACATTGCAAGCAAAATTCTATGAAATAGAAAAAGTACGATTCCAGATCATAACAAAGCTGTGAGTAGTAATGTCTAAAAATGTAAGCAATCTATCGATAAGGATATTTAGAGGTTTAACAGATATTATTATTGTATAAATAAATATTGAATAAATGAGTGGACGTGCTTTTATCTTATGCTATGTCTTTTTTTGTGTGTTTGCGTATCGCCTGATGAGAATAATAAAATGCAGATGACTCAAATAACTTATTTAAGTCTAACCGCATGGACAGCTCGGAATATGACCTATGAACAGTAACAGCATAATAATGAACAAGCTGCAGGATTGTTTGGTACTTGACATTCCTTACAAAATGAAGTATATTTCATATATAGACACCCCCCTATAGGGAGGGGTGTAGGAAGGAGGAGTATATGAATCAAAAATTCATCATTACGGGAATGTCATGTTCTGCCTGTTCAGTAAATGTGGAGAAGTGTGTCGGAAAGCTGGAAGGTGTTAATACGGTCAGCGTAAATCTGTTATCGAACAGTATGGTTGTAGATTATGATGAAAGCATCCAGACAACCAATACCATCAGGAAGACAGTAGAAGCAGCCGGATATGGTGCATCTGAATGGATTAATCATAATATGCAGGAAAAGCCTCTGCAAGTGGTTCCGACGGTGGATGAAGCAGAGAAACAGGTGAAAAAACGTATCGTAATTTCCATTGCTTTTCTACTTCCGCTTCTTTATGTATCTATGGGACATATGGCAGAGCTTCCTATGCCAAAGAGTTTTACCGGGGCAGCGAATGCAATTACTTATGCATTTACACAGCTATTACTTGTCTTACCGATTGTTTTTGTAAATCGTAAATATTATCAGGTAGGATTCAAGGCATTATTTCGCAGAGCTCCGAATATGGACTCCTTGATTGCAGTAGGTTCTCTGGCAGCTTTGCTTTACGGAATCTTTGCTATTTACAGGATTGGTTATGGCTTGGGGCATAACGAAGCAGATATAACGATGCGTTATATGCATGATTTGTATTTTGAATCAGCGGGTACAATATTAACACTTATCACCTTAGGCAAATATCTTGAAGCCAGATCCAAAGGAAAAACCTCGGAAGCAATCTCGAAGTTATTGGATCTTGCTCCAAAAACTGCGATGGTACTACGGGAAGGCAGGGAAATGCAGATCCCGGTGGAAGAGGTTCTGATTGGTGATATTATTGCAGTAAAGCCAGGAGAGAGTATTCCGGTGGATGGAATTATTCTGGAAGGAAGCTCCTTGCTCGATCAGTCTGCTTTGACAGGAGAAAGTATACCGGTGGAAAAAGGCAGGGGTGATCAGGTGATTGCTGCAACAATTAACAAAACAGGATATTTTCAATTTCGTGCAGAGAAAATCGGTGAGGATACTACCCTAGCGCAAATAATTCGGTTAATGGAAGAAGCCGGTTCTTCAAAGGCACCAATTTCGAAACTGGCAGATAGAATAAGCAGTATTTTTGTTCCGGTGGTGATAGGTGTCGCATTGTTTTCTGTAATTATCTGGTTATTGATGGGCAGCAGCTTTGAGTTTGCCTTATCAATCGGGATTGCAGTACTGGTGATCTCCTGTCCCTGTGCACTTGGTCTTGCGACACCGGTGGCCATTATGGTTGGAACAGGAAGAGGAGCACAGAGCGGAATCCTTTTTAAGTCAGCAGAAGCACTCGAGTTGCTTCATAGTGTTAAAACCGTTGTTCTTGACAAGACGGGAACGATAACGGAAGGAAAACCGAAAGTAACAGATATTTTGCCCGCTGGAGGGGTAGATAGTACAGAACTACTGAAAATAGCGGCTGCTATTGAGAAACTGTCAGAGCATCCTCTTGCAGAGGCTGTTACAGAAAAGGCACGGGAGGAAGGACTTGTGCTGCCGATGGCATATGACTTCAAATCAATTTCCGGAAAAGGAGTTGAAGCGTGGATTGATCAGACAAAATATTATGCCGGTAATTTAAAATTTATGCAAGAAAATGAGATTAACGTGAATAGGTTTTTACAAAACGCAGATACTTTTGCTGAAGAGGGAAAAACACCTCTGTATTTTGCAAAAGGTAATGAAATGTTAGGCATAATATCCGCTGCCGATACGATAAAGGATAGCAGCAGTCGGGCAGTAAGCGAGTTAAAAGCGATGGGAATCTCTGTAATTATGATGACCGGAGATAATGAGAAGACGGCAAATGCAATAAAGAGGCAGCTTCCCCTTGATAAAGTAGTAGCAGAAGTGCTCCCTCAGGATAAAGAGGCGCAGATACGTATAATTCAGAAAAATGGAAGTAAGGTAGCAATGATTGGAGACGGAATTAATGATGCACCCGCACTTGCCAGAGCCGATGTAGGAATAGCAATTGGAGCAGGTACGGATATTGCTATAGAAGCAGCCGATGTTGTTCTTATGAACAGCAGCCTGCAGGATGCTGTGGAAGCAATCCGGTTAAGCCATGCAACCATCAAAAATATTAAAGAGAATCTATTTTGGGCATTCTTTTATAATGCACTTGGAATTCCTTTGGCAGCAGGAGTTTTTTATATGCAGCTCGGCTGGAAGTTAAATCCTATGTTTGGTGCGGCTGCCATGAGCTTGAGTTCACTTTTTGTAGTAACCAATGCACTTCGCTTACGGTTTTTTAAGATAAATAAAATATAGAAATCGAATCAATAAAATATGACATAGGTTGAAAAAAATGAATTTTCAGCTAAATCATTCTGAAGCTTCGTATTATATGGTGCAAAACTTCGATGCCTTGTTGTAAACTTAACATAAGCATAAAATATGCGCACAAAGAATGTGCGGAAAAGAGGATAAATATGAAAAAGATAATGGAAATTAATGGGATGAGCTGCGAACACTGTCAGGCAAGAGTAGAAAAGGCTCTAAATGCGATAGAAGGGGTAAATGCTAAAGTTGAATTAAAGAAGAACAGAGCCGTTATCAATCTTAGTGAGGAGATAACAGATCAGGTTCTAAAGGATGCTGTTATGGAAGCTGGTTACGAAGTGGTATCTCTTATTGAAAAAAAGGGACTTTTTTCATAAGCATCCCGTGATGAATTCATAGTAAAAAGACAGAAAAAAAAAGTGCCACGCTGCGCAGAAAGAGGTTAGGCATGAAAGCGGATAAGGAAAAAGTCGGAAGATTACTTCGGACGGCGAGGGGACAAATCGACGGTATCTTAAAGATGATGGAAGAGGATCGTTATTGTATTGATATCTCCAATCAGATTATTGCTACGGAAGCAATATTGCATAAAGCAAACAGGGAGGTTCTGCATGCCCATATTGATATGTGTGTCAAGCAAGCAATAGAATCAGGCAATGCAGAGGAAAAGCTCCAGGAAATACGGGATATTGTTGATAAGCTTACGAAGTAGGGCGGAGTGAATTTTACTTAACATATTACTAATTGATAAATTTTTACTGCAATGATATAATTGTCTGAAAAAATGAGATAATACATACAAAAGATACCTGAATTACGTGCTGCCACCGTGATAAAATCGTGTCAGCCAGAATGGAGATGAACAATGATATATCCGGATAATTTGCATATAGGGTGCAAAATTGGCGTTACTGCTACCTCCGCAGGCTTTGATACGGAAGTGGATTTTATCCGTCTGGAAAGTGGAATAAAGCATTTTGAAGAAATGGGATATCCTGTTATAGTAACTGATAATGTAAGAAAATGTTCAAAAGGAAGGAGCTCTGACGGTTCGACAAGAGCAAAGGAATTATTACAGCTATTTTCAAACTCCGAAGTAAAGGTTATTTTTGCTGCCAGCGGAGGAGATTATCTGGTGGAAATGCTATCCTATCTTGATTTTGATGTAATAGGATCCAATCCAAAATGGATACAGGGGTTTTCTGATACGACAGGTATCCTCTTCACTATTACGACGAATCTTGAGATAGCAACCTTATATGCGAATAATTTCGGCACCTTCGGTATGAAAAACTGGCATAGCTCGTTATCAGATAATGTGAGACTTTTGGAAGGTTGTGATTTGACCCAGGAAAGTTTCATACAGTTTCAGGACGGTTTTAAAAAGAGAATTACCGGTTATGAAGAGTTTGAATTGGAAAAGGATGTAGAGTGGAATAATCTGTATCCTTCTGGATGGGATCAGTCAAAAGCACTGACAATAAAAGGAAGAGCACTGGGAGGATGTCTGGATGTAATTCTTAATCTTATTGGAACCCGATTCGATAAGACAAAAGAATTTATCCATAAGTATCGTGAAGATAAGATACTCTGGTTTTTTGAGAGCTTTGATCTTAGCAGTGAAGCTTTAACCAGAGGATTGTGGCAATTAAAGGAAGCAGGATGGTTTGATCATGCAGCCGGTTTTTTGTTTGGAAGACCGGCAATGTTTCGAACAGATACGGATACAACCTATGAGGAAGCTGTCTTATCAGTCCTTGGAGACTTTCAATTACCAATTATTCTGGAAGCTGACATTGGGCATAAACCACCCCAGTTTACGATGATAAACGGAGCTTTTGCTGCAGTAAGAAGTTTTCGAGGAAAGGGAAATATTCGTTTCGAAAGAAGGTAATAGAGGGAATGAATAAGGATCTGCACGAATTACCGGATGGAAAAAAAGAAGAGGAGCCGGAGAAATTTACCGACGTTTTTGATTTTAATACTACCTATGAGGACTATAATGTTCCGAATGCGGAATATTACATAAATACGGAAAAGATGAATATAGATACCTTGAGGAGTGAAAATGATGATAAGGATTTCTTTTCTATGAATGACGGTAATGATAAAGTGAATACTCCAGTAAAGAATTCTTTACCTGGTGAGATCCGTAGGAATACCCTTCCCGGGGATGCAAAAAAACCTTTCTCCCGGAAAGGTTTGGGAAAAATACACCATAATATTGAGAATACCTGGAACGGATATGTTGATATCTCCTGGGGTAACCTTATATATCCATTGTTGTTTATTATTGCATCTTTATTTTACCTTGAAATAACCTTCCATATACTGATTTACCAGGCGATTGACATAAAAATAATATATCCTCTGCTGTTTGCAATACCAATAGGAATTTTAATCGGATTTATTACAGGTTTCTTTGGACCGCTTATGAATAAAATTCTTTTGTTGTTTATTATTGGTATAAATTGCTTTTTATTCTCTGTACAGCTGGTTTATTACTATATTTTCAAAGTATATTTTTCCTTTCAATCACTGGGGATGGCAGGTGATGCAATTTCTAACTTTGGTTCAGATGCGACAGTTGCAGTGAAGGCTAATGCAATCGGAATTCTCTTGCTTTTCTTTCCGCTCATTTTTACGGCACTTTTTGTAAAGGAATTTGACTTCTCCAGAAGAGGCTTCAAATTACAAGGAATATTGCTAGGATCGACGGTTATTTTCCATGTAGTTGCGTTGGTTGCACTGCTCCTTTTTGGAAAGGGAGATTATTCTCCTTATGATTTATACCATAAATCGAAAATCCAGGATCTATGCGGAAAAGAGCTTGGAATTACTACAATGACCAGAATGGATATAGCAAGACTTGTTGGTGGCAAGGACGATGTGGTACTTGTTGAACCATCTGGTATAAAAACTGTTACAAAGATTCCTATTAACACGACGAAGGCTCCAGCCGATACGGATAATAGCAGCACCACAAATAATTCAGGGGAACCAAAGGTTACTCCGGCTCTTGCTCCGCAGCAGATAGACACATCTCCTAATTGTATGAACATTGATTTTAATGCTATTGGGCAAAGTGAGACCAATGAAGCATTTCAGACGCTGGATAATTATTTTGCTTCCGTTGCACCAACAAATAAAAATAAATATACAGGAATGTTTAAAGGTTATAATCTGATACAAATTACAGCGGAAGGCTTTTCACCGTTTGCGGTAAGTAAGGAAAAAACACCGACATTATATAAATTAACGCGAGAAGGCTTCGTATTTCACAATTTTTATACACCTCTCTGGCAGACCAGTACCAGTGATGGAGAATATGTGGCACTCACCGGTTTGATTCCGACAGGGACCCGAAGCATGTATCGCGGAAGGAAAAATCTCTGGCCGTTTGCCTTAGGAAATCAATTTGATAAGCTTGGTGTCGCAAGCAAGGCATATCACGATCATACCTATACGTATTATCAGAGAAATGAGACACACCCTAATCTTGGATATATTTTCAAAGCTAAAGGCAATGGACTTAAGCTGGAACATCCGGATACCTGGCCGGAATCGGATCTTGAAATGATTAATGCCACGGTGGACGAATATGTGAAGGAAAAACAATTTCACGTGTATTATCTTACGGTCAGCGGTCATATGAATTACTCCTTTGCAGGTAACTATATGTCCAGTAAGAATAGAGCGCTTGTAGAGGATCTCCCCTATTCGGATGATGTAAAAGCTTACATTGCCTGTCAGATTGAGCTTGACAAAGCGTTAGCGCAGCTGATCAAAAAGCTTGAAGAAGCAGGTGTTGCAGATCGTACCGTGATTGCACTCAGTGCAGATCATTATCCTTATGCCTGGAATAAAAGCATTATCGATGAAGCTGCCGGTCATGTGGTTGACCCATATTTTGAAATCTATAGAAATAAATTCATCCTATGGTGTGAAGGAATGAAGAAAAATATTGAAATTGACAAACCATGTTCAAGCCTTGATATTCTTCCAACGCTATCCAATCTGTTTGGCTTAGACTATGATTCAAGACTACTCATGGGGCAGGATATTCTGTCTGATGCTCCACCGCTTGTTATTTTATCAAACCGCAGCTATATAACGGATAAGGTGATGTATAATGCTGCTACGGGGGAAGCTACCATTCTCACACAGGATTCTCTTCCGGAGGACTATATCAGCAATATGAATAAAAATGTAAAGAATAAGTTCAATGTAGCACAATCGATTTTGAAGCTGGATTATTACCGGCATATCTTTGGAAATAAGTAAAATTATAATATCTGCTTTGAATTTGCAGGACCAGACACTTTAACAGATGTAATCTTGCCGGTCAGTCGGCGAAGCTTCCTGTTCTCTAAGTGTCTAAGTCCTGCTTTATTAAGTCGTTAGGGAATACAATTGAACTTTATTACTTGAATAACTGTATAATATGGAATATAATAGAAAAAACAAAATCATTCATTAAAATAATCAGGGGTGATAGTTCATCAATTTTAGTGCATCGATCGCTTAGATATTTTAGGAAATGGTTCATATAAAATAATAGGAGGGTATATGAAAAGAGCATTTAGACTTATTACAAGACTTATTACAGCATTTATGTTTGTTTTTACCTTATCTTTACTGCTTGTTGCGCCGTCCATGGTAAGCGCTTCCGGACACAGTGATTTTATAATCAAGAATGGTGTTTTGATTGCCTATACCGGATCAGATAAGACCGTTACGATACCCGATACCGTGAAGGAAATTGGAAAACGTGCATTTTATAGCAATAATATAGTAAGGACTGTGAAGCTTCCTGATACGGTAAAAGTGATAAACGAGGAAGCCTTTGCTAGCTGCACGGCGCTTCGATCTATCAATTTGCCGACCGGTATAAAGAAAATACAGTATCATACCTTTTACGAATGCCATAACCTTAGGAATGTAATTTTACCATCCGCGCTTACCTATATCGGTGAAGGAGCATTTAGCGGTTGTGCTTCACTGACAAGGGTTAACTTGCCTGCTACAGTAAAATATATTAGTCTGGAAGCTTTCAGATGGTGTGGAAAATTGAAGACCGTCAGTATCCCAAAAGATAGTAAGCTCTATTATATCTCGGGCAGAACCTTTCAGAACTGTGCAAAATTACAGAATATTACATTGCCAGATAAATTAACTACTTTAGGAGTTCAAGCCTTTGAAAGCTGCAGCAGCCTTAAGAAGATAGTAATACCGAAAGGAATTACCCGAATATATAAGCAAACCTTTGGGAGTTGCTATAAATTATCCGATGTTCAGGTTCCGAATACAGTAACGGAGATTGAGACGGGTGCTTTTTCTTATTGTCGGAAGCTATCTGCAATACATATTCCGGAAGGAGTAAGTGCAATTACAGCATATACCTTCCAGGAATGCGAAGCGCTTAAGAAAATTATTCTGCCTTCCACTGTGACACAGATCCAAAGTTATGCTTTTAACGGTTGCGGTGCTTTGCAGACGATTAAACTCTCAAATAACATCGTAAAAATCGGTAGTTTTGCTTTTAGCGGCTGTACGCGGCTGAAGGAGATTAAGATCCCTGATAAGGTGATAGAAATCGGTGAGTATGCTTTCATCGGATGTTCCTCTATTCATACGATGACATTCCCTGCTGATTTGGTTAGGTTGGGAAAAGGAGCATTTTCCGGCTGCAGAAATCTGACACAGATCACTATGCCGCAAAATGTAAGCGAAATAGGTGATGAGTTATTCAGGGAATGTACCCGCCTTACTACGGTTACCTTATCAAGTAATACAAAATCCATTGGAGATAATGCCTTTCATTCCTGCTATAATCTTTCTGCTATCAATATGCCGGCTAAGCTGGAAATGATAGGAGAATTTGCATTTACAGGCTGCAATCAGATAACAGAAATAACATTACCGGATACAGTAACCTATATTGGACAATATGCTTTTTCTGAATGTGTGAATATGAAGAAATTTACAATGCCTGCGCAAATGACAGAAGTCCCGGAGGGTATTTTCTCGAGTTGTACATCACTCAAGGATGTAAAACTGCCTTCCAGACTAACAACAATCGGAATGAATGCTTTTGCGGTCTGCCGTTCACTGACCAGTGTTAATGTTCCGGAAGGAGTGACAGTTATTGGTGATTATGCATACAGCGGATGTACAAAAGTTGATGATATTGTATTACCGAATACACTAAAACAAATCGGACGTATGGTATTTAAGGGAACACAATGGATCAGAACAAACGAGAAGGATGATATGGTAATAACCAATAATGGTTTTTTACTTAAATACACAGGAATGGCCAGTGAATTAACCATACCTAAAAATATTTCCTATATCGCGCCCTATACTTTTTTAAATAATAGATACTTAACAAAGGTAGTATTACCGAATAAGATGACAGAGATCGCTAAGGGGACTTTTGCAAACTGCAGTAACCTTTCAGAAATCATTCTTCCGAAGAAGCTGAAATCCATAGGTTATAATGCGTTTAACGGTTGTAGCAATCTGGTAAAGATTAATCTCCCTGGCACACTGAATATCATAGATGACAATGCTTTCCAAAATTGCGGACTAAAATCTGTTAAATTGCCAAAGGAACTTACACGTATAGGAACCTATGTCTTTAATAACTGCGAAGCACTGGAAGAGTTATGGTTGCCTGAAGGTTTAAGTTCAATAGATGATTATTCTTTCGCCTGGAATCAAAAGCTTACGAAAATCCATATTCCAAGTTCTGTTACGAATATAGGAAAGAGAGCTTTTTATTCTTCGAATTTAAAGAATACACAAAGAATTTACTGCGAACGGAATAGTTATGCAGAGCAATTTGCAAAACAGAATGGATTTTTAATTCAATATGAGTAAATCCATTCGTAATATGCACAATTAATCTGTGATGCAGAAGCTTGTTCCTTAAACAAGCTTCTGCATCACAGAAAGTAAAATAAAATTCTTTCAATAACCATCAAATCTTATTGTAACTCGATATAAGATAAGATATAATATAGTAGATCGGTATACAAGAAGCAATGTAAATTTGAAAATAAATCGTAATAGTTTAGAGGTACTAATACTTTTTATGTTTTTGCCATTATTTGCAGAATGGAGAGCACCGTTATGGAAGAAAGAAGAAAATCAAAGAGAATGCCTATTACGCTTTCACTTGAAATTAACACCCTTTATAAGCAGGATAAGGTTCAAGTGAGTAATCTGAATGCACCGATTGAAGTAATCAACATATCAAAAACCGGAATAGGTTTTGTCACAAAGAGTGTTCTTCCAATAGGTTATTATTTTAACGCAAATCTTAATTTAGCGTCGGAAGATACCCTTCACTGCGTTATTAAGATTATCAGAAGTCAGCTGATTGACGGTGGCAATACCGAATATGGTTGTGAATTTGTGGGGATGGCTGACATATTATCGTATATGTTTGACGAGTATAGCGGCAGATTAAATATATAACACAATAAGAATAAAATAGTAAATATAAAAGTGGAATAGAAAAGAAAGTCGCACGGTATAACTTTCTTTTCTATTCCACTTTTTTTCATCACAGAAACATCGTAATTCCATCACATCCAAAACATACAATATTCACATATAATTTTTACAATTTATAGTAAGGATTAACGTTTTTACTTCGTAATAATCTCAATAAGTATCAACTAAGAAGGAGAATAAAATGAGAAAAAAAATAGCCTTATCATTATTAGCTGCTCTGTTATTTTCTGTCGTACTTACTCCACTGGCAACTGAGCAGATTTACGCAGCAGATTCTGTAAAACAGACGATGAATACCACTGGGATCATGAATACGGATGAAGATTACAATAGTACTGACAAAAGCATTGTTACGCGCAGCCGCTTTGCACAGATGCTTATAAACATGTCGGCGCTCAAGGGGACAGTGGCAGCAAGGAGCAATGTTACGGTATTTTCAGATGTGAAAAAAAACGATATGGCCTCCGGATATATTCAAACAGCTGTAAAACAGGGATGGATGTCAGGATATCTGAACGGAACTTTTAAACCCCGGCAAGGTGTTACTTTGCAGGAAGCAGTATATGCGGTAGTAAAGCTCTTAGGGTATACCGACAGTGATTTTTCCGGTAATGTATCCTCCGGAATAATGACCTTATATCAAAATAAGGAATTGAACAAAAATATTACGATAAAAAGTACCCAATATCTTACAGAGAATGACTGCAGGAATCTATTCTACAATACACTAACAGCTGCAAACAAAGCAGGTTCTGTATATGCCGTCACATTAGGCTATTCGCTTGATACCAACGGAGAACTAGATTATATGTCTTTAGTGGATAAGAGCATCAAAGGACCTATTGTAGCAGATCATAACTGGAAGGCTATGCTTCCCTTTCCCACAGCGGGGGCATCCTTTTCAAAAGACGGTGTCAAATGCGGTGAGCAGGATATATCAGATTATGATGTTTTGTATTATTCAGAACAACTTAAAATGGTATGGATCTACGATAATAAAGTGACCGGAACCATTACAAAGATTAATCCGGATTATTCCACACCAGCTTCTGTCACAGTAAATGGTAAAACATATACCTTTGCAAATAGTAATACATCAGTAAAATTCTCTTCTATGGGGACGGTTAAGGAGGGAAATATTGTAACACTGATACTTGATAAGGATAGTAAAGTAGTGGAGGTTCAAGACAGTGATGAAAGTAACGCAGTTGTTGCAGGTATTGTAACAAAGACGGATACCCATCTTGTGAAGACGGATAATGGCAGCTATGAAGTCACTTATTTTCTAAGGCTCGTGGATGCTTCCGGAAATGAATACGAAAAAGATTTTGATCATTCCTCTGAATGGTATACAGTTGGTGATATCGCAAAGTTAACATATAAAAATGGTGCTGCTTTTCTTAGCCATTATTATCTGAGTAATAAAAATTTTAATAACAGCACCTTTAGCAGTGACGCAAGTACACTTGGAGATATTAAGGTGGCATCCAATATAAAAATACTGGACAGAAAGGGTACTAATTATATCAGTATTTTCCCCAGCAGGCTTGCAGGCGTTACTTTAACAGATGCCTCTGTATTATATTATGCGTTCAATGATAATGGAGAACTCTCGCAGCTGATTTTAAATGATGTAACCGGAGATATCGACAGCTATGGAGTCTATATCGAGTGTTCTGCTGACGGTAATAAAGCAGCTTACCAGTATAAGATTGGAGAAACCTCGGCTAATATTTCTGCAGACTCCCTTACTGCTTTCAGTTTGACAGACGGACCTAAAAGATTTGTATTTGAAAATGGAGCATTAACAGCTTCCTACGCATTAACCGGAGTCAGTGTTACATCCGTTGGTACAACAACCATCAGAGCAGGAAGTGAAAAGTATCTTTTAGCAGATACCTATTATGTCTACATACAGGCAGACAAGGAATATATCTTAACTACCCTTGATAAAGTTTCCGACCTGTCCAAATTCACTCTGACAGCTTATTATGACGATCCTCAAAGCCTTGGAGGAAGAGTAAGGATCATTATAGCAAAAGTTATTCATTAGAGAAATTTGAATCGCAATCGTACGTTTTTGACATAAAGTTTACCGCTTTTCAGCGGAAGAATGGAGGTATTTATGAAAACTCTTATCCATAGAATTAGATGGGGTAAAGTGATAAAGTTTCTTATTGTAATAATAATCTTTGTAGCAGGTGCATATTTGGGATATCAGTATTATTTTGCGGATAAAGTCACTGCAAGCTCAGCGGAAACGAAAGCTGCAACGGTAAAAGCAGAAAAAAGAACAATAACAAATGTACTATCCGGTTCAGGAACGATAGAACCTTTACATACTTATGATGTTACCACACTTGTAGACGGAAAAGTTATTTCTGCTGATTTTGAGGTGGGAGATACGGTAAAAAAAGGACAAGTTCTTTATCAGATTACAACCGATACGCTTGACAGTCAAATAGATCACGCGGATACAACCTTTAGCAGGGCAAACGAGAGTTATGAGAAAGCAAAGAAGAGTTATCAAAAAGCAGTATCTGACTATGCGGAAGCTTCTTCCGACTATCAGAAAGCTAAGAAAAAATACGGAAATCCGAAAGAGGTATCAACAGAGGCAGGTATTGTTAAAAAGCTCTATGTGAAGGAGGGGGACATCGTTCAAAAAGGTAGTCAGATAGCAGAAATATATGATAATACCTATATGCTGCTGACAATTCCGTTTAGTGCAGATGAAGTAAAGGCTTCGCTAATCGGTAAAACGGCAACAGTAACGATGGATAACAATTCGGAAACTATAAACGGAACCGTTACGAAGATCAGCAGTATTGATGAGGCCTTTGCAGGAAATCAGATTTCCAGAGAAGTGACAATTCAAGTTAAAAATCCGGGAGGTATTACCGCTGGAGCAACAGCGACAGCCGCCATTGGCAGCTTATCCGGTACGGCGCAAGGTAGTTTTCAAGTACTTACCGATACCATTATTACCTCTGCTGTTTCCGGTGAGATAGCTTCTCTTAAGCTTAAAGAAGGAAGCAGTATTTCAAAGGGAGATGTTATTTTTGCCTTGACACAGGACAGCGTCGATAGTCAGCTGCAATCCTACTCAAAGGCGGTTGATGCGGCACAGGATGTAGTTGACAATGCACAGGAAAATGTTGATAAAGCAAAGGAAACTATTGAAGATGCCAAATCTTCTCTGGAGGATGTAATTGATGAAAAAGCAGATTATAGCATTACGGCCCCAATCGCAGGAAAGATCGTCAGCAAAAGTGCTCTGGTAGGAGATACCATCAAAGGAAACAGCAGTAATTCCTCCAGTCTTTGCACAATCTATGATTTATCTTCAGTAACATTTTCTATGAATGTGGATGAACTGGATATTCTGGAGGTGAAGGAAGGTCAGAAGGTCAGTATTACCGCGGATGCTCTGGAAGGACAAGAGATTACCGGAGTGGTAACCAATGTAAGTCTGGAAAGCAATGCAAGCTCTGGTGTAACACAGTATCCGGTAACTATTCAAATAGATCAGGTCGGTAAGCTGTTGCCAGGTATGAATGTGACTGGAAAGGTAGTGATTGAAGAAGCTAAAAACTGTCTCGCCATTCCAAGTGATGCTCTAAGACGGGGAAATATGGTTTATGTCAAGGATGATACAGTTACGGAGGCAAGCGGTAATGTTCCGGCGGGATTTAAGAAAGTCCAGGTGGAAACAGGTCTTACCGATGGAGATTATGTAGAGATTACCAGTGGACTAACCGGATCGGAAGAAGTATATGTTGAGCGTAATATCAGCGCAGAGGCTTCCGGAACGAAAAATAGTATGTTTGGAGGTTTTGGTACCAGCGGAAAGAATAATGGTGAAATGCAGGGGCCTCCAGGAAGCGGGTGGAACCAAAGCAGCAGAACAGGGAACAGTAGAAGCGGAAGTAACCGTAGCGGTAATACAGGCAGCAGTGGCTTCCCTGGACAATAGGAGGGGATATATGATATTTCGTAAAAAGCAAGAGGAGAATGCTTCGGACGGATCATTGATAACGCTGATTGATATTCACAAGATATATAAAATGGGAAATGAAGAGGTTCGTGCAAATGATGGAATTAATCTGGTAATCAATCAGGGTGAATTTGTAGCAATCGTCGGTAAATCCGGCAGTGGTAAATCTACGATAATGAATATCATTGGGGCGTTGGATGTTCCTACTTCAGGGCAGTATATACTGAATGGAAAGGATGTAAGTAAGCTAAGGGACAGCGAATTGGCTAAGGTACGCAACAAGACGATCGGATTCATCTTTCAGCAGTATAATTTGTTGAAAAAGTCGAACTTACTCTCAAATGTGGAGCTACCGCTGCTCTATGCAGGTTATACAAAAAAAGAAAGAAGACGGTCAGCAATGGAAGCCTTAAAGAAAGTAGGATTGGAAGATAAATGGAAAAACTATCCCAATCAATTATCGGGCGGACAACAGCAAAGAGGTGCAGTCGCAAGAGCACTGGCGGGAAATCCCTCCCTAATTCTTGCGGATGAACCGACCGGTGCGCTTGATTCAAAATTAGGAAAGGAACTGCTGGATTTTCTGGAGAAATTAAATCAGGAAGGCAATACAATAGTTCTGATTACGCATGATAAATCGGTAGCGGAAAGAGCAAAGCGGGTTGTTACAATGTATGACGGTAAAATTGTATTTGATGGAAGTGTCGGTGAATACAGGAAGCAGGTAGCATTATGAGAATAATTCAAGCATTTAAGCTGGCATGGCAGAGTATCTTTGGAAGTAAAATGCGATCTTTTCTTACGATGCTTGGCATGATTATCGGTGTTGGTTCTGTTATTACTTTATTAGGTCTGATGCAGGGGGCAACGAATTATCTGATTGATACATTTTCAAAAATGGGAACTAATATGCTATCTGTTTCAGTAACGAATACGGATAGCCGAAAGGTGAATGTGGATGAAATGTATCAATTGGCGGAGGATGACAGTATCATTTTTACTGGTGTTACTCCTAATGTAAGTTCTAAATATACGGTAAAGTACGGCAGTACTTCCATGACAACCTCTGTAAAAGGTATTGGTGAAAATTATCTGGATTTAAATAGTCTGACCTTGTCTTCCGGACGCTTTATATCGTATGCGGATATTAAGAACAGGTATAATGCCTGCGTGATCGGCTCCTATGTCAATCAGGAGCTCTGTGAAGGAGATGCAAGGCTTGGCGATACATTACGAATTAACGGCGACATCTATAAAATAGTCGGGATACAGCAGGAACAGGCAGGATCGGAGGAAGGTTCTTTGGATGACTGTATCTACATAGCCTATTCAACTGCTGCGAGATTAGGCAAATCGGCAGATATCACAAGCTATACCTTTGTTACAAAAAGTGCAGAGGAGGTAACAGCGGCGGAGAAGTTACTGGATAATTATTTGTATAATGTTTTTAAGGATGAGGATTTATATACGATTTCGACCAGTGCGAAGCTTCTGGATACCATTCATTCTATTACAGGAATATTATCCTCTGTGTTAGGCGGTATTGCCGGTATTTCATTACTGGTAGCCGGCATCGGTATTATGAATATCATGCTTGTATCGGTAGTGGAACGAACAAAAGAAATAGGTATTCGAAAATCACTGGGAGCAAAGCGATCGGATATTATGCTGCAGTTTGTCATTGAAGCAGCTTCGATCAGTATGCTGGGTGGTTTTATCGGAATAGTGATCGGATATTTTGCAACCGGTGTAATTGGCAGGTTGGTAGGTGTGAACGCAGCTCCCACAGCAGGATCAATAATTCTTGCTTTTGGTGTATCGGCGGCCATCGGTATCGGCTTTGGATATATGCCGGCCAGTAAAGCATCCAGGCTAAACCCGATAGATGCACTAAGAATGGAGTAGTATCAGGCTATCGGTATTTAAATTTTTCTTAAGCTAAGATCCCACAAATTATGATATCTGGGATCTTAGCTTTACATTTAAAATGAATGACTAGGAAGCTAAGGTCTTGCAGTGCGTTTAAAGCTTAAACTGATTTACCGATTTCATTAAACGATCCGTACATTCTCTTGCATTCGCTGTTTCACTGATAGCCATGCCCGATTGTGAAGCAGCCTCAGCAGTTTTCTGTGCAATATTGGTAGTACCCTGGGCACCCTCGTTCGTGGCGGTTGATACTTCATAGATTGCTTTGGACACACTTTGAACAGAAGCTAATAATTCTTCGGAGGTTGCACTGAAGTCGGTAACAAGTTCGTTTACAAAATGTGCATCATTAAAATACTCATCGGTTGCTTTCATCATAAGTGCATAATCCTTAGCGATATCCTGCATAATGTATTTTAGTAATTCATTGGAACTAAGAGCCAGATTGTCCACGGATTTACGTACACCATCTGTTATCACTTGGATTTTTGCAACCGTATTCTTGGAGTCTTCTGCCAATTTGCGGATTTCTTCGGCTACTACGGCAAAGCCTTTACCGGCTTCTCCTGCTCTAGCGGATTCAATACTTGCATTGAGAGCAAGTAAATTTGTCTGTCCTGTAATTTGCAGGATGGCAGCAGTAAGTCCACCGATTTTCTCAACTTCTTTGGAATCTTGTAAAGCAACCTCCAGTTTTTGCCTGACTTCATTTAATATTTTAGCTCCGGATTCCTGTGATTGCTGAAAATTTGTACGTAACATAGTAGCGCGGTTATTAATATCCGCAGCAGCATGGGCACCTTCCTGTGCCTTTTCGGCTATATTATGTACAGCACTTTCGATCTCTGAGGTAGTTGCATTCATTTCCTCTGAGGAAGCAGCAGTTTCTTCCATTCCTGCAGAAAGCTCCTGTGTTGTTGCAGAAATGTCTCCAATTCCGTCATTCAACCTTATCATACTGCTATCTACACCTTCAACGGCTCTTACAACGCTCCCCGTTTCGTCGATAACACTATGGAAGGAAGTACGGATTTTAGCGAGAAAACGATTGAGCGCTTCTGCCATATCCTCAATTTCATCCTTACTGTTAATCTGGAAGGAATAAGTAAGATTATTGTCCTTCTCAGCTTCCAGAATTCCTTTTGTTATTCTCTTCACTGGACGTGAAATACCAAGAGAGATGAAAAAGCCTGCGAGGATGGATATTATGATCAGGATAATCGTCAGAATGATTAATATCTCTTCCGATGTATTTGCGATACGGTGGGAAGATTCTAATTCACCTGACATTTGTTCATGGCGAAAGGTAAGAAGCTCATCAATTTTACTGCTTAAGCTTGCGGCAGCAGGAACCATTTCCTCCTTCATCACTTTAAGAGCTCCTTCTTTATCACCCTTTTCTAATAGGGGAAGAAATTTGCTTTCTGCGATGGAAGAATACGCTCTGTCAAGCACCTGAACCTCTGAACTTAGCTTTTTTCCCGTCTCGGTCACAGCGGTATCAATTTGCCTCTGCTCAATGGTATCGGTTTCTGAGCTCAGCTGGGTATATTTTGTTACGAAATCTTTATTTTCGGTAATATAATATCCTCTCAGATAAGCTACCTGCTCAATTGCCCCATAAGCAACTTTATTTGTTTCATCATACAGCGGAAGATAGTTTTTATAAATATTCTCTGCTTTTACGGATATATTTTTCAGCTGAATGGTACTAAAGAAAACGGTAGCGATTCCAAATAATGCTATTAGCATTGTTCCGGTCATAATTTTAGCCATTAGTTTTAATTTCATAGATATGCCTCCCTATTCTTTTTACATCATAAATATCCATACTGTCGTCAGGCAGTAGAGCAAAAGTGTGACATGCAATCTCCTCTTAATTCGCTTATGTTTGCGTTAATTTCATTATAGAACTAATTAACATAAAAGGTTATCTTAGCATCAAAATTGATCCGATTTGAGTTGAACAAGAAAAGTAATAATGCATGGTAGAAAAAACAGCTTCAACAATAAATATATCTCTTATACTCACTTATTTAGCATATTTTACCTAATAATATTGGGATGTTTTTTTTTCACTGTGCAAAATATGTTGAAACTTAATATTATTTTATAGAATGTGTCGAACATAGTCAATGTAATAATAAAGGATTTAATTAATGAAAATCTTACCGAAAGAATATAAAAAACTCCAGAGAATCCGAGAAT
Source organism: Bacillota bacterium (assembly GCA_023418475.1). Taxonomy (GTDB): domain Bacteria; phylum Bacillota; class Clostridia; order Lachnospirales; family Lachnospiraceae; genus Mobilitalea. Next base: position 149,747 of record JAEZZO010000080.1, on the reverse strand, counting down.
GAAAACACAATTAAAAGAGGCTGCAGAAAGTAAAACTCAGTCACTGCCTTGGAGCAAGTGTAGCGAGGGGTTAAATTAGCCTGTCTGCAACCATATTCATATCATGACTGTAATTTTTTATGGAGACAATATCATTTTATGAGATGTCACACGTTAAGTCCTGATGTCAAAGGTAAAACGTGATATAGCATGATCGGGCGAATCCTGTTCGATCAAATCCTTGCTGAAATTGGGTTCCTTGTAAGTATCCACAAGCTCAGCTTTTAGATGATATCCTCTCTTTTCGAGGGCCTCTTCCAGAGAAGGAAGATTTTTTGCGAGTAATTGACCCGCTTGCGTATCCTCTACACTGAATTTTGCGGAAATCTTATTCTGCTCCATCTGTATATAGATGTTCAAGGGACCAAGACATTCCATATCAAGATGCAAAAGGACACTAATCCGGTTCTTCTTTTCCCGCAAAGCTTTTTTGTTGGTAAATACATACAGGTCACTTTGCAGCTGATTATTCTTTAGTTGAAGCGGCAAGGGAAGGAAGGTGAACATTTCGTTCAGATCCTTCATAAAGGATAGATTTTCTGAAAGGTTTTTCATAGGTTCCTTCATACGAAAGGTTTCTGCTGTATCCTTGTTGGCATCTACTAATTTTTCAAGTTGTTCAATATCCCTTTGCAGGTTTTGATACAGGTCTGTAACTGGAGTTTTCTGGGCCAGTTTTTCAGGTGTAAGAGTCCACTTTTCCTGGAAAGCACCTTCCAGAAGCTTAGTATATTCGGGCGAACGAAGGAGCTTGCTTACGGTCTTGTCATTGGAGCTTTTCAGGTTATCCTGTATATAACGCAATGTCTCTTCCAGAGATGCGCTGCCATCTTCTAATTGATTTTTTATTTCGCCCGTATCAGGATAATCCTTCAGATATTCCAGAAGAAGTGTCCGCTGTGTCTGATCCAGAAGATTGGATATGGGAACTTTGCTGCCTTCCGGTACAGCAGGCTGACTTTTAAGCTTAGCCACGATATCGGAAAGGCCGTCGGGGGTCTGTGTTTTTATTTGCTCCAACAGCGTTGAGGTCTGATCGTTATTAAGAGCTGCGCTTATTACCTGTTCAGCTGTATCCTCAGGAAGACCTGCCAAAATGAGAGCCCCTTTTGAAAGCTGTTGCGTAATCATTTTAGCAAGTAATAGCCGTTCATCAGGGCTTAACACACAAATAAGGGTGCTGCCGGGTTCCGCGTTTGCAACAGTCCCGGAAGTATGATACAATATTTCAAGAAGCTTCCCGTTTATTTGTATGACCTTATCTGTTTTAGCAATACGATTGGATAGCATTGGCAGCATAGTATCATCAGATATGGCATCTCCTTGTATGGCAGCACTGCTATTTTGCTGCTGCTCCGGGGACAGTGCAGTACTATTAAGAGGTAGAGCAGTGCGATTAGTATTCTCTTCTTTGGTATCCTTCGCATTTCGTAACAATTCAGCTATATTTCCGGAAATATTTCTAATATCACTTAATAGTTTATTTGTCCCGTTTTGATAAGCTTCAAATTGGAGTATATTCTCCTTTGTTAAAGGTATTTTATTTTTATACATTAATACCAGAGTCAAGGAAGAAACTTCACGGTTTGCGTAGGAATAACGCAGAAGCGTCTGAAGAGTCTGTTTATCAACAGGCATTCTCTGGTTTAGAAGCTCGGATACGATACTTTTATTTAATCCCGTCGCAGCAAAGCCGGAGGAGGTTAAGGCTTTTTGCACGGTGGCATCTGCAGGGGCTGCAGTTTCAGCCGGAATATACTTTAGTACTGTCTGGTCAGAAGCATTGTCAGTGACCTGGAACCGGGCGTTCTGACCAATTTCAAGGGCAACATCAGCGTTTAGCCTGGCAGTTACAACCTGTTTTCCGGGCTCAAGCCGGATGCTTACTTCGTTATATCTCTGATCGATAATCTGTCCTTTCACGATCTGCCCTTCCTTTAAATCAAGCTGCCGGATATTTACAGCCGAAGCACCCTTAAGTCTGGAGGTATCAGCCTGAGACCTGTTTTCAGACAGAGAACGTGATATCTCTGCCCCGGCCGATTGATACCTTGAAAGTGAAGACTGGTTAATATCCATTGTTTCATCCTCTCTCATCTTTCTGGACAATTGCGAAACGATATCGTAGTCCTAATTATGTACATTGAAGGATAAAATCTTCGAGTTTCGCAATTTCCTATGTTAGACTAGAATATCAAAAGCCTGATCCAGGTTATGTAGATGAATATGAGTGCATATTCATCCGGCAAATCATTTTTAGGCTTTTGGCACTCAAATCATATGTTACAGTTTATGCTTACTATATCGACGGATATCTTAAATAAGTTTAATACAAAGAAGAAATTCTATCGACTTAATATTATTAAGTTTGATATGGTATTTACCTTATTATATTAGGTATTTCTGCTTAATTATTTAATAAATTAATTATTTCCATTATTTTTTCTTCTTGAGATACTTGTAAATGAGGAAATTCTATATTATAATCAACACGATAAAACAAAGGCGTTTTAGACTGAACAGGGCGAAGTCTAGGATGCTTTATTTTTTTACTTTGAAATATAGTCCATCACTATAAATTATCTTATAAAGAAAGAGGAGTGTTTATGCAGAAGAACATCAGAGAGGAAATTACACAGGTTCCGCAGGGGCTGTATGATCCCCGTTTTGAGCATGACAACTGTGGTATCGGTGCAGTTGTACACATGAAAGGTGTGAAAACACATGAGACGGTTGAAAATGCTTTAAAGATTGTTGAAAATCTGGAGCATCGCGCCGGTAAGGATGCAGACGGAAAAACCGGTGACGGTGTTGGAATTCTCCTTCAGATATCTCATAGGTTTTTTAGTAAAGTAACAAAACCGTTAGGACTTGATCTTGGCATGGAACGTGATTATGGCGTTGGTATGTTTTTCTTCCCGCAGGAAGAACTGAGCCGTAACCAGGCTAAGAAAATGTTTGAAATCATAGTGGAGAAGGAAGGAATGAAATTCCTTGGCTGGAGAGAGGTTCCGATCAGTCCGGAGACTTTGGGAGAAAGAGCAGTTGCCTGTATGCCTCATATTCTCCAGTGCTTTATTAAAAGACCTGCAAATGTGGAGAAAGGTCTTGATTTTGATCGGAAGCTTTTCATTGCAAGAAGATGCTTTGAACAGAGTAATGATGATACCTATGTCGTATCCTTATCAAGCCGTACGATTGTCTACAAGGGTATGTTCCTGGTAGGACAGCTGCGCCTCTTCTTTGATGATTTGCAGGATAAGGCTTATGAGAGTGCAATTGCTATTGTCCATTCCAGATTTTCCACCAATACAAATCCCAGCTGGCAGAGAGCACATCCGAACCGTCTGATTGTGCATAACGGTGAGATCAATACGATCCGCGGAAATGCAGATAAGATGCTAGCCAGGGAAGAAACAATGGAATCCGAGCATCTGAAGGGAGAGCTTCATAAAATACTTCCGGTAGTGAATGCAGAAGGCTCCGATTCAGCCATGCTTGATAATACCCTGGAGTTTCTGGTGATGAGTGGTATGGATCTTCCGCTTGCGGTTATGATTACCATTCCGGAACCCTGGAGTAATGACTCGGCAATCAGCAGGGAAAAGAGCGATTTCTATCAGTATTATGCAACGATGATGGAACCCTGGGACGGACCGGCCTCCATTCTTTTCTCCGATGGTGATATTATGGGAGCCGTGCTTGACCGTAATGGTCTCCGGCCTTCCCGTTACTATGTAACGAAGGATGATTATCTGGTACTTTCCTCCGAAGTGGGCGTTATGGATTTTCCTGCCGAGAAGATTGTGAAGAAGGAAAGGCTTCGTCCGGGCAAGATGCTCTTAGTGGATACGGTGAAGGGCTGCCTGATTGATGACGAGGATTTAAAGAATAGCTATGCAATGCGCAAGCCTTATGGCGAATGGCTGGATCAGAATCTAGTAAGGCTTAGAGACCTTCATATTCCCAATAAAAAGGTTGTGGAATATTCCGATGAAGAGCTTTCAAAGCTTTTGAAGGCTTTTGGATATACGTATGAGGATTACAAAACGACAATTCTGCCAATGGCAAACAGCGGAGCGGAAGCAACCGCAGCTATGGGTGCGGATTTACCGCTTCCGGTTTTATCAAAGAATAATCCTCCTTTATTTAATTATTTTAAGCAGCTTTTTGCCCAGGTAACCAATCCGCCGATCGATGCGATCCGTGAAGAGATCGTTACTTCGACCTCTGTTTATATCGGCGAAGACGGGAATATTCTTGAAGAGAAGGCTGAAAATTGTAATGTTTTAAAGATTAATAATCCCATATTAACAAGTACGGATTTATTAAAGATTAAGCATATGAAGAAGCCCGGCTTTAAGGTAGAGGTATTATCCATGTTGTACTATAAGAATACCTCTCTTAGCAAGGCAATTGATCACCTTTGTCTGGAGGCTGACCGTTCTTATAAGGAAGGAGTAAATATATTAATCCTTTCCGACCGCGGTGTAGATGAAAACCATGTGGCAATTCCATCCCTTTTGGCGGTATCGGCATTGCAGCAGCATCTGGTACGTACCAAGAAGAGAACGGCACTGGCGATGATAGTAGAAAGCGCGGAGCCCAGAGATGTTCATCATTTTGCCTGCCTGCTTGGATACGGTGCCTGTGCGATTAATCCGTACCTGGCACAGGACACAATCCGCCAGCTGATCAGCAATAACATGCTGGATAAGGATTATTATGCTGCTGTGGATGATTATAACAATGCAGTACTGCATGGTATCGTAAAGATTGCTTCCAAGATGGGAATTTCAACAATCCAGTCCTATCAGGGGTCTAAAATATTTGAAGCAATCGGTATCTGTAAGGAAGTAATTGATAAATATTTTACCGGAACCGTAAGTCGTGTTGGCGGTATTACCTTAAAGGAGCTGGAGAAGCAGCAGGATACCCTTCATTCCAAGGCATTTGATCCACTGGGCCTAAATGTGGATCTGACCATGGACAGTGCAGGCTCTCATAAGCTGCGAAGCGGTAAGGAAGAGCATCTTTATAATCCTAAGACAATCCACCTGCTGCAGCAGTCAGCAAGAACCGGCAACTATGAGATGTTCAAGGAGTATTCCAAAGAAGTAACACTGGAACAGGAAAAAATTAATCTTCGTGGCTTACTTGAAATTAAATTCCCTGAGAACGGAGTTTCTCTTGAGGAAGTAGAAAGTGTAGAATCTATCGTAAAACGCTTTAAGACCGGTGCGATGTCCTACGGTTCTATCTCACAGGAAGCACATGAGGCGATGGCAATTGCCATGAACCATCTGGGTGGTAAATCCAACAGTGGAGAAGGCGGTGAAAGCTTAGAGCGACTTAAGGTCGGAGAAGACGGTTTAAATAAATGCTCTGCGATCAAGCAGGTTGCCTCCGGAAGATTTGGTGTAACAAGTGAATATCTGGTAAGTGCAAAGGAAATTCAGATTAAGATGGCACAGGGAGCAAAGCCCGGTGAGGGCGGACAGCTTCCGGCGCAGAAGGTATATCCGTGGGTGGCTAAGACAAGGCATTCCACTCCCGGGGTTGGCTTAATCTCCCCGCCGCCGCATCATGACATCTATTCCATCGAGGATCTGGCACAGTTAATCTATGATCTTAAAAATGCGAACAAGAATGCAAGAATATCCGTAAAGCTGGTATCTGAGGCAGGGGTTGGCACAGTTGCTGCAGGTGTTGCAAAAGCAGGAGCAGGTGTAATATTAATATCAGGTTTTGACGGCGGTACCGGAGCGGCTCCGAGGACCTCCATCTACAATGCCGGACTTCCCTGGGAGCTGGGCCTCGCGGAGACACATCAGACACTGATTATGAATGGTCTTCGTTCCAAGGTTGTTGTAGAAACAGACGGTAAATTAATGACCGGACGTGACGTGGTAATAGCAGCTCTTCTGGGAGCGGAGGAATTTGGTTTTGCTACGGCTCCTCTTATCACACTTGGTTGTGTTATGATGCGTGTCTGCAATCTCGACACTTGTCCGGTAGGTATTGCAACCCAGAATCCGGAGCTTCGTAAGAATTTTACCGGTAAGCCGGAGTATGTGGAAAACTTTATGCGTTTTATCGCAGAAGAACTGCGTGAATATATGGCTAAATTAGGGATCAAGACGGTGGATGAATTAGTTGGACATACGGATCTTTTAAAGGTGAAGGATTCCTGCAAGGATGATGCCAGAGCAAAGCTTGTAGACTTAAGTCTGATCATCAATAATCCATTTGTAGAGCAGGGTGAGGGAATTCATTTTACCCCTGACCAGATGTATGACTTTGAACTGGAGAATACGATCGATGAGAAGGTACTGCTTAAGAAATTTAAGCTGGGTGAAAAGCACAATCAGAAGGTGAAAGTGCAGGTGAGCAACACAGACCGTACCTTTGGTACAATTCTCGGGTCTGAGATTACCAAAAAATACGGAACCGCCATAAAGGATGATGTATTTGTCATTGAAGCACAGGGCAGTGGCGGACAGAGCTTTGGAGCATTTATTCCGAAGGGTCTTACCATTGAGCTGGAGGGTGACAGCAATGACTATTTCGGAAAGGGGCTTTCCGGTGGTAAGCTTGTGGCGTATCCGCCGAAGGATAGTACCTTCAAAGCGGAAGAAAATATTATTATCGGTAATGTTGCCTTGTACGGCGCGACAAGCGGTAAGGCATTCATAAATGGTGTAGCGGGAGAACGCTTCTGCGTACGAAACTCCGGTGCTATGGCAGTTGTGGAAGGGGTAGGTGACCATGGCTGCGAATATATGACAGGCGGCAGAGTAGCGGTGCTTGGTAAAACCGGGAAAAACTTTGCGGCAGGTATGAGCGGCGGCATTGCTTATGTTCTCGATGAAGGCAGTGACCTGTACAAGAAGCTGAATAAAGGTCTTGTTTCTTTCGAAGCAGTAACAGAGAAATATGATGTACTGGAATTAAAGGAAATGATTACGGAGCATGTGAAATGTACCAATTCGGTAAAGGGAAAAGAAATATTAAATAACTTTTCAGAGTATCTGCCAAAGTTCAAGAAAATCATTCCTCATGATTACAGACGTATGTTACAGACAATCGTTCAGATGGAAGAGATGGGACTTAGCAGTGAACAGGCACAAATCGAAGCATTTTTTGCAAACACCCGAAAATAAGGAGGTAGAACATGGGAAAACCAACTGGATTTATGGAGTTTAGCAGAACAGATACAAAGGCGCAGGCTCCAAAGGATAGAGTAGAACATTTTAATGAATTCCATCAGCCTCTTTCCCTGGAGGAAAGAAAATGCCAGGGAGCCCGTTGTATGGAATGCGGTGTGCCCTTCTGCCAGTCAGGCATGATGATAGGAGGGATGGCCTCGGGCTGTCCGTTAAATAATCTTATTCCGGAATGGAATGATCTGCTGTATCGCGGAAATATGAAGATGGCTCTGTCACGCCTTCTGAAAACAAATAATTTTCCGGAATTTACAGGAAGAGTATGTCCCGCACTTTGTGAGACTGCCTGTACCTGCGGTTTGAACGGGAAACCTGTAACCATTAAGGAAAATGAATATGCAATCGTGGAGCATGGCTTTGAAAATGGTTATTTCACTCCCTGCCCTCCGGCTATTCGTACCGGTAAGAAAATTGCCGTAATCGGATCTGGACCGTCCGGTCTTGCGGCTGCCGATCAGTTAAATAAGAGAGGCCACAGTGTTACCGTATTCGAACGTTCTGACCGGATCGGCGGCTTGCTCATGTACGGAATTCCGAACATGAAACTGGAGAAGCATATTATTGAGCGCCGTGTTGCACTGATGAAGGCAGAGGGAGTTACCTTTATCACCGGAGCAAATGTCGGAGAAGATTACGAAGCAGATAAAATCCTGAAGGAGTATGACAGCGTCATTCTTGCCTGCGGAGCCTCCAATCCAAGAGATATCAAGGCACCGGGAAGAGAAGCCAAGGGTATTTATTATGCAGTGGATTTCTTAAAATCAGCAACAAAGGATTTACTCAAAGCAGGGACAACAAAGGCAGGAGAAGTAGCGGCCTTTACCATAACAGCAAAGGATAAGAACGTCTTAGTAATCGGCGGTGGTGATACCGGTAACGATTGCGTTGGAACCTCCATAAGACAGGGAGCTAAGTCGGTTCTTCAGCTGGAGATGATGCCGAAGCTTCCGGAGAAAAGGGCGGAGAACAACCCCTGGCCGGAATGGCCGAAGGTCTGCAAGACAGATTATGGCCAGGAAGAAGCAGCCGCTTTGTTTGGAAATGATCCGCGTGTCTATCAGACAACGGTGAAGGAATTTATCGCTGATCAGGACGGAAATGTATGTAAGGTAATCACTGTCGGACTGGAAAGCAAATATGATGAAGCCTCCGGACACTTTATGATGGTTGAAGTTCCAGACAGTGAGAAGGAAGTTGAGATTGAACTTGTTCTGATCGCAGCAGGTTTTCTTGGAACACAGTCTTACGTGGCGGAAGCATTCGGTGTCGAGCTTGACGGCAGGACCAATGTGAAGACGGAGGCCGGTAATTATCAGACGAATGTGGATAAGATCTTTGTTGCGGGAGATATGCACCGCGGACAGTCACTGGTGGTATGGGCAATCCGTGAAGGCAGAGAGGTTGCTAGGGTAGTGGATTGCAGTTTGATGGGGTATAGTAATCTGTAAGGAAAAAGATAGAGAAGTATATAGGGATTCATAGAATTATTAGAAAAAAATATATAAAGGCAGCTTTTATCAATGGCAGTGGTTTGGTTATGTAAATCATGGGAGAAGATAAGAGCTGCTTTTTCATTTCATAAGAAAGTATAAAAGCAGTGTAGTGTGCAAAGCGTATAATTACATAGAGTCATAAAGGGAGTAGATGACTTGATTTATATCTTTTCTAATATGGCAAGATTATTTATTGATAAATACTATAAAACATTACTTAAATATTACATAATTTTGATTGACATATAATGTAAAATAACATAATACGGTATAAAAAGCTATTATATTACAACAACAGGGGGATTATGTATGAAAACAGAAGAGAATATATCAAATAAAAGAATTGATAAAAATCAATTAAGAAAATGGATTGCCTTTGTATTAGTTACCATAATGTTATTGCAATGCATTACTTATCCGGACTTTGGGCGGGATACCGATGCAGGCACCGTCTGCACCTGAAGTGACAATTTGATTTTAAAAAACAATATCTTTAGGGTAAGACCGGTTTTAGGTGATCTGAAAGGTCTATGGAATACATACACCATCTGGGCAGATAAGTCTTACACATATACCTTAGAAGAGCAATCCTATGGCATATCTATGTGGTCAACATTATATATTAAAGAAGGAATTAATGTAAATTTTGATAGCTACAGAAGAATGTGTGTTTATGGCAAATTAATTATCCAGGGAAGATCTGATAACCCAGTAATATTTATTGGTAATGGTAATGGAATTAAAATAGTAAATGGTGGAGAAGTAATTGCGAACTATTTGAAAATAAAAAGAGCAGATATAAATTGTGATGGAAACGCAGCTCTGTATGTTGCTACTAATGGAAAACTTGATATAAACAATTCTGAAATAGATAATGCTTATTATGGAATTAATATAGCTTCGGGTGAGAACATTAATATTAATAATACAACAATAATAAATTGTGATCAGAGGGGAATTAACATTGATAAAGATAGTTTGGGGCATGGAAATGTGACAATTACAAATTCTCATATTAGTAATTCCCTGTACGGGATTTATGTGAATGATTTGGCTTCCAGCGGAATAATTAGTGAAAACAATACAATTACTGATTTGCGATATACAGGAATATACATTTATAGACATCAATATGGAGATTTTAGAGTAAAAAATAATACTGTATATAGAGCAATTCAACCGATAGTAATTCAGGCTAACGATATATCTTCATCATTATTATTATTAAACATTGAAAATAATGAGATTTCTAGCGATTATTATAATGGTATAAAATTAGCAGGAATTTTAACAATTGATAATGACCTTACATTGCCTAAGAGTAAATATATTTATGATCATATTATAATTAATAAAGGAAGCACATTAGAAATACAGCCTGGGACAATTCTTTTGTCAGCTAACGGTGGTGGTATTGGCGTATATGGTAAGTTGGTTGCTTATGGAGTAAAGGATAATCCTATAGTCTTATCTTCCACATATGATCCAGACTATTATAAATGGAGAAGTGATACCTCATGGGGATATATATATGCAGATAGCATAGGCGAGATCAATGCCAATAATATGAAAATAAAATATGGCAGCTTTTATATTGAAGGCAGCCTTAATATGATGAATTGCAAGATAATGAATTCAACTGGCACAGGAGTTATCTTTAATACAGATATACAGCCAATCTTCCATTATAATACTTTCGTTGGTAATGACATTGCTGTTGAGAATAGAAATGATAACATAATGATAGATGCTTCCTATAATTATTGGGATTCTGTATATGGACCAAGTATTTACATACCGATATATAATCCAAAAACAAAAAAATGGAAGAATATATGGAGCGGTGATGGAGATAGGATTATAGGAAACATTTATTATGAGCCCTTTTTAGGACAGGAAATAACTCAAGCTCTACAATATAATCAAGAATAGGGTACTTATGCACCAACATACAACCTCATATTCTTATGATAAAAACGGTAATCTGCTGACTACCAAGGATTGGTTAGGCAATTCTTATACCAATATATATGATGCACTAAATCGTTTAGTCAAAAAAACAGATCCGGAAGGAAAAATTATAGAAAAATATGAGTACAATAATAACCATGTTCAAATAAAAGCGGTTGATGCCTTAGAGCATGAGACATTATTTACTTATGATAAAAATAACAGATTACTAACAACTACAGACCCGGAGGAGCATATAAGCTCACAGACATATGATGCAACAGGTAATATCCAGACTAAAACAGATGGAGCAGGCAATACAACAACATATACTTATGACGCGCTAAACAGGCTTTGGATATGGAGCCCAAAGGGATTCCATCGAACTTTAAATAATGACTAAGCAAACAAAGCACAAATATCCAAAGGACAATAGCAAGAATAAAGACAAATGCGAAGATTAAAGATAAAAGTGGCATTGCATAACTTATCAAATCATCGTCAATATCACAATATAAATATTTACAATCAATATAATATGGCTAGCCCGATAAAAGCCTACAATCTATTCGCTATATGCACTTATATTCATCTATATAACCTTAATCAGGCTTTTGTCGGGATAATTATAATATGAAATTATCCATAGGAGTGTTTCTCTTGAAAGTAAAATACAGGAGAGACACTTTTACTATTTCCAATCCAACCATTACTTCTTTTAGCAAGTTTATTCCCCTCAATTGTATTTTCATATTTATTTTTTCGATTTCTTAAGGTAATGTTAAGGTTAAGCATGTTTAACGGAAAGGTAGGATAATTATAATGAACTTACGACTGGAAGGCAGGACGAGCAATAGGAGAGGTGATGGCATGACAAAGACGATTCTAATTGTAGATGATGAGAAGGAAATTCGCGAGCTTCTGCGATTGTACATAGAAAAGGATGGATACTCTGTGATACAGGCCGAAAATGGATTGGAGGCGCTGAAACTGGCTGCGATTACGCGGATTGATCTGGCTGTCATCGACATTATGATGCCGGAGCTTGACGGTTATCAACTAATCAAAGGGCTAAGAGAACGCAGCAATCTTCCCATCATTGTTGTGAGCGCTAAAACGGAAAATCACGAGAAAATATTGGGGCTCGATCTTGGGGCAGACGATTATGTGACAAAGCCATTTGATCCTTTAGAAGTCCTAGCTCGTATCAAAGCTCAACTACGTCGGTATGAAGGAGGCCCGGCGGATTCTGACACAGCTTTGCTGACGGCAGGCGAATTGCGTCTGGATGTTTTCGCTTGTACGCTTAGCCTTGGCAATGAGATAATCCCTCTTACCGCTACGGAGTTTAATCTGATGAAGCTGTTTATGCAAAGTCCCGGGCGTGTATATACCAAACAGCAGATTTATGAAGCTGCATGGCAGGAGGCCGCTATCGTAGATGATAATACGGTGATGGTTGCCATCAGTAAGCTGCGCAGCAAGCTTCCCGATTACAGTGCGGTATCCATCGGTACTGTCCGTGGCTTGGGATATCGTCTGGAGGTACATAAATGAAGAAAAAAAACAGCTTAAAAAGAGTCATCATGTGCAGATTTATAGGCTATACGATAGCGATTGCACTTACACTTCTGGTATTGGAGCTTATATTTAGCTTGTTTACAGTAAGGAACGGGATGAATTTCTCAGAACTGGCATCTTCCCCTCTGGTCGAAGGAACAAAGTCTCTGCAGATTACGCTTTCTGTTATCTGGAATCTTATCACAGCTGTTGTATATATTGTAGGAATTCTCCTGTTTGGGCGCGGAGTTAACAGAAAAATCATGGAGCCAGTGCAGAAAATGCAAGAAGGCTTCAAGGCAGTGGCAGCCGGACATTTGGACACTATACTGGATTTTGAAGCCGAGACAGAATTTGGGGAAATGAGAGATGCCTTTAATCTTATGGTAACAAAGCTCAAAGCATCCGAAGAAAAACAGGCAGCGATGGAAAATGAGAGAATGCAGCTTTTCTCACACATTGCCCATGATTTGAAAACTCCCATGACAACGATTTTAGGATATGCGGGGGCCTTAGCGAGTGATATGGTGGAGCAACCGGACAAACAGAGGGAATACCATCTGGCGATAAAAGCCAAAGCCGTGCAGATGAACCAATTGATTGACCAGTTACTTTTCTATTCCAAGCTGGGCACGCCGCTCTACCGGATGAATTTTGAGAAAGTTGACCTTGTAGAGCAGTTACGCGTATCTTGCGCCGTTTTGTTTGGTGAAATTGAAAACAGGCAGATGACATTGGAGCTGCTACTGCCGGATAAGCCAGTATTTTACAGAGTAGATTCGTTGGAAATTAACCGTGCTATTGGTAATCTTCTGACAAATGCAATCCATCATAACCCTGTGGGCAGCTTATTGTCTGTGGGGCTAACAGAAGAACCGGGTCATATTGAGATACAAATTGCCGATAATGGAGCGACTATCCCGAAGGCAATAGTCGGAAATCTGTTTAAACCTTTTGTTACCGGCAGTGTTTCAAGAGGCAGCAGCAGTGGAACAGGACTCGGTCTTGCCATTGTGAAGAAGGTAATGGAACAGCACTCCGGAGAGGTTTTCCTATTGGACGCCCCCGCTCCGTATACCAAGATGTTCGTCCTGCGATTCCAGAAAAGTTTAGGTCAGTGAGAGTATAAGGGATGAGGTTGAATGAGGAATACTCTTTTGATCTTAACATTTTGTTTTGCATCATCCTCGGAGTAAGGCATGCATAAAGAGAAAACATAAAGAGAAAACATAAAGAGAAAACATAAAAAAAACATACACAAAAACATACGCAGGAATGGAGTATGAATATGTACAAAAAAATAATAAAGAATGATATTTATAAAAATAAAATGATCACCATAACAATTACAGCTTTTATCCTTGCTGCCGCCATGTTGACATCTTTAGCCGCGTCTCTTAGCGTAAACCTGTTTAAGGCGATTGACAATATGCTACTATCGGCAAGATCGGTTCATTTCATGCAGATGCATACAGGCAATGTGGATATGGAACAGTTACAAAGCTTTGCGGATAAGAATAAAAGTGTAGAAGAATATCAGGTGTTGGAGTTTCTAAACATGGATGGTTCCGATATTGTTATGGGTGACGGAACTCTTGCGGCAAGCATACAAGACAATGGCCTCTCGGTGCAGGGGAGTAAATTTGACTTCCTGCTGAACTTAAACGGTGAGGTCATCCATCCTGCCGATGGTGAAATCTATGTCCCCATCTATTATAGAAAGGAAGGAAATGTGGCACTGGGTGATACGCTCACAATCCACGGCATTTCCTTTACCGTTGCAGGGTTTTTACGAGATTCAATCATGAATGCGGCGATGGTAAGTTCCAAGCGTTTTCTTGTTAGTCAGTCGGATTTTGAAAGAGTTCGTGAGTTTGGAAAGGTAGAAAAGTTAATTGAGTTTCGGCTGACAGAGGGTGCTTCTGCTCCGGCTTTTGAGGCTGCTTATCTAAACGCCGGGCTTCCGACGAACGGTCCACCCGCTATCACTTACAAACAGGTGAAGATGATAAATGGCATTACGGATGGCATTATGATTTCGGTGCTGGTGCTGATAGGCGTTCTTGTCATCATCGTAGCGTTTTTATGCATTCGCTTTACATTGCTGGCTAAAATCGAAGAGGATTATAAGGAAATAGGAATACTGAAGGCAGTTGGGATGCGGGTATCACAGATTAAAAAACTTTACCTTGTAAAATACGGTGTTATTGCGGGGACGGCCTGTTTACTTGGTTTTCTGGTCTCCCTGCCGCTACAGGAAGTTTTTCTTAAAAACATTCGTCTGTATATGGGGGAAAGCGGAAGTCCGTTACCCGGTATGTTCTGCGGACTTTTGGGTGCGGTAGTAATCTGCGGGGTTGTTATGCTGTATGTGAACGGTATGTTGCAGCGCTTTCGAAAAATATCCGCTGCGCAGGCGGTACGGTTAGGTGCTCCGCAGGAAAAAACGAAATCAACCAGAAGCTTCCGACTCAGTCATAACAAGCTCTTTTCACAGAATATCTTTCTTGGAATAAAGGATGTTCTTACCCGGAGAAAGCTGTATATCACCATGATGCTGGTGCTGATCATTTCCTCCTTTATTATGATTGTCCCGCAAAATATTAGCAGCACCATTTCTGCGGAAAGCTTTATCACCTACATGGGTATGGGAATTTGTGATGTTAATATCGGGGTGATGCGGACACAGGTGGAGGATGTTTTGGGCAAGGCTGCAGACATTGCTAATAAGCTGGAGACAGATCGGAATGTCGAAAAGTATGCTTTATTTACCGGCAGGATGTTGGAGCGGATAACGGATGATGGGGCAAGGGAGAAGCTGCGGGTGACATTTGGTGATTTCTCTGTCTTTCCCATTGCTTACTCAAAAGGTCATGCACCGCATTCGGTCACAGAAATCGCCCTCTCTGTTCTAAATGCCAGGGATCTTAAAAAAAATATTGGAGATAAGATTGTTGTGGTTGCTGATGGAATTGAAAAACATCTGACGATTTGTGGAATTTACTCTGATATCACGAATGGGGGACGAACAGCGCAAGCTGTTTTTAATGTGGATCATGAAGCAGTATTAAACGTCAGCCTTGCGGCAGCGTTTCGTGACCGCCAAGGTGTAAAAGCAGCAATATCACAGTACAGGGAACAGTTTCCCTTTGCAAAGGTAACCGGAATAGACGAAAGCATGGCACAGATGCTTGGCCCAATACAAAACGCCGTCAGGATAGCTTGCGTTGTTGCGGCTGCTGCAGCCCTTCTGCTCACACTGCTGGTAACGGCATTGTTTATGAAAATGCTGGTGACAAAAGATTGTTATCCGATTGCAATACTAAAAGCAATAGGCTTTTCCGGTATGGATATTCGCAGGCAATATCTTACACGTTCCATCACTGTACTGGTAGCAGGCGTTTTCATTGGTACACTTTTGGCAAACACGTTAGGAGAGCATGTCGGGGTAGCAATTGTATCTTCCTTTGGTGCGGCGAGTTTTCGTTTTACAGTAAATCCGTGGTTTGTCTATCTGATTTCGCCTCTTCTGATTGCAGGCTGTGTCGTTGCCGCCACCCTACCGGGGATTTCCGACATCCGGGCATTACAAATTTCCGAACATATTAAGGAGGGTTAAGATTATGAATAGCATTATTACAGCAAAAAAAATTATAAAAACCTTTGGTAAGGGTAATGAGCAGACAAAGGTATTGAACGGAGTAGACATTGCAATAGATAAGGGTGAGTTTGTTGCCATAATGGGGCCATCCGGTTCGGGAAAATCTACTCTATTGTTTGCACTCAGCGGCATGGACGAGATTACAAGCGGATCAGTGAAATTTGGTGATACCGAGTTATCAAAACTTCGTGAAAATGCACTTGCAGATGTCCGCAGGAGAAAAATGGGCTTTATCTTTCAACAGCCAACCATGCTGAAAAACTTGAATCTTCTGGATAATATCATCCTCCCCGCTGCACAGGAGGGCAAAAAGGATACAGCAAAGCTTACTCTTAAGGCAAAAGCACTGATGAAGAAAACCGGGATTGCCGGACTGGAAAGCAGGGATACCACGGAGGTATCAGGAGGTCAGCTCCAACGGGCCGGTATCTGCCGTGCTCTGATGAATGAGCCGGAGATTCTCTTTGCCGATGAGCCAACCGGTGCACTCAATTCTAAATCAGCGGAGGAAATAATGGAGGTATTAGCGGATATCAACACAGAAGGTACGGCCATATTACTCGTAACCCACGAAGCAAAAATCGCAGCCAGGGCGGATCGGGTTTTATTTACCAAGGATGGAAATATCGTATCCGAATTACAGTTGCATAAATTTACTGGCAAGGCAATTGAGGAAAGAGGGGAAAAGATATACGCTGAGATGGCTGCTGTGGGTATTTAAATTATTTAGAAGCTATGGAGTAAGCTCATGACCATAGCAATCTATAAATAATTGATTGGCAGTAGCAATACGTCGGATAAAACAACTAAAAATAGCATCTTTATTTTCAAAAAGTAATAAATGCTACCGATTAATATTCCTGTTTTGTTTATAATTAGCCGTATGGTGGTCTTATAATACCCCTTGTTTGGTAAACAGATCCCTGGATTAAATGCCTTGTGATGTCACAGACCAGGATTGTTTCGTGCAATTTTCATAAAAAGTAATCAATATAGTATTGATTACTAATATCAATTACTATTGACAAAAGCTATGGCAGGAATTATGATTAACTTGTAAGATTTGAATATCAAAAGCCTGATCCAGGTTATGTAGATGAATATGAGTGCATTTATTTTCATCCGGCAAAATATTTTAGGCTTTTGATATTCGAATCCTTGTAATAAGTAGCACATACCGATAAAAAGAGCCGTAAAAAACGGCAGAATGGAGGTATTTTATGAGACAGGAATGGTATGATTTTAAACAGGGAAGCTGGATGGGTGAAATAAATGTCCGCAGTTTCATTCAACATAATTATACACCCTATGAGGGAGACGAAAGCTTCCTTGCCGGACCGACACCAAAGACCGAGCAGCTTTGGGAAAAGGTGAAGGAACAAATGCAGGAGGAGAACAAAAAGGGAATTCTCGAAGCAGAAACCTCAAAGCCATCGACCATCACTGCTTTTGAAGCAGGATATCTGGATCGGGAGAGGGAAGTAATTGTTGGCTTTCAGACAGATAAACCGTTAAAAAGAGGTATTATGCCAAATGGAGGTATCCGCGTCGTTAAGAATGCGCTGGAAGCATATGGCTATCAGTTAGATCAGAAAACAGAGGAGATTTATTCAGAAAACAGGAAAACGCACAACGATGGTGTATTCGATGCTTATACCGACGCAATGAAGAAAGCAAGACATACCGGTATTATTACCGGTTTACCGGATGCTTATGGTCGAGGCAGAATTATCGGGGATTACCGAAGAGTAGCGCTTTACGGTGTGGATTATCTGATTGAGGAGAAGCTGCAGCAGAAGAAGCTGCTTGAAATTCCGATTTTAGAATCACCGGATATTCGTTTGCGGGAAGAAATATCCGAGCAGATCAAGGCATTGAAGCAGCTGAAGCAAATGGCTTCCAATTATGGTTATGATATCGGAAATCCTGCTTCTAATTCCTTTGAAGCAACACAGTGGACTTACTTTGCTTATCTTGGTGCCATCAAGGAACAGGACGGGGCAGCAATGAGTCTTGGCAGGGTATCCACCTTCCTGGATATTTATTATGAGAGAGATCTAAGAAACGGTACAATAACGGAGGAAGCTGTTCAGGAGCTGATTGACCAGTTTGTAATGAAGCTTCGTATGGTACGGTTTTTGCGAACACCGTCCTATAATGATCTATTTTCCGGTGATCCTACCTGGGTGACAGAATCCATCGGTGGAATGGGTCTGGACGGAAGAACTCTGGTTACCAAGAGCAGCTATCGTATCCTTCATACACTTTACAACCTGGGACCGGCACCGGAACCAAACCTGACCATTTTGTGGTCTGTCAGCCTGCCTGAGCCCTTTAAGAAGTTCTGTTCGAAGGTTTCGATTGATACCAGCTCCATCCAGTATGAGAGTGACGATATTATGAGAAAGGTATGGGGAGATGATTATGGTATTGCATGCTGTGTTTCTGCCATGAGAATCGGTAAGCAGATGCAATTCTTTGGTGCACGCGCCAACCTTGCAAAAGCTCTTTTATATGCAATTAACGGTGGAAAGGACGAGATTTACGGGGAGCAGGTCGGACCGATGTTTGCTCCGATTACTGGGGATTACCTGGAGTATGAGGAAGTGATGCAGAAATTTGATCAGACCATGGATTGGCTGTCGGAATTATATATCAATACATTGAATGTCATTCACTTTATGCATGATAAATATAATTACGAACGGCTTCAGATGGCTCTTCATGATATTAATATCCTACGTACGGAGGCTTGCGGTATTGCGGGATTATCTGTTGTGGCGGATAGCCTCTCTGCGATTAAACATGCCAGGGTAAAGGTAATCCGCAACGAAGCAGGGCTAGCGGTGGACTACGAAATAGAAGGAGAATATCCGGCATTTGGCAATAATGATGACAGAGTGGATCAGATGGCAGTCGAGATTGTTGAGAGATTTATGAACAAGCTTCGCAAGGTAAAAACCTACCGCAGTGCAAAACAAACCTTATCTGTCTTGACAATCACCTCTAATGTGGTGTACGGTAAGAAAACAGGAAGTACACCGGATGGACGCAAGAGGGGGGAACCCTTTGCACCGGGAGCAAATCCGATGCACGGCAGGGATAAGAAAGGTGCGATTGCGTCAATGTCATCCGTAGCAAAGCTTCCTTATCAGCATGCTGAGGATGGTATCTCCTATACCTTTTCAATCATACCAAAAGCACTTGGTAAAAATACCGATGACAGGGTAAATAATCTGGCGGGATTAATGGATGGGTATTTTAGCAGCGGTGGACATCATATCAATATCAATGTATTTGACCGTGAGACGCTGCTGGATGCGATGGAACATCCCGAAAAATATCCGCAGCTTACAATCCGGGTATCCGGCTATGCTGTTAATTTTATCAAGCTGAATAAAGAGCAGCAGCTGGATGTTATTCACAGAACATTTCATGAGAGATAAAACGGATCTTTTATTATCCTCCTGCTCTGCAGGAGGATAATTTAGAATGAAACGTATAAAATACTGCCTGATGATAGGTCAGGTAATTGGTATACCCGATAATTTTATCGCTGTGCGCTCAGAGGGTAGATGCCCCAGAGCTTACGTGTAGCGCATTGGATCAGGGAATAAGTACCATTTTTGTAAACATACTAACATTATTTTATAGCAATTGCCTGGATTTGATAATTGTGGGAGGTTAAAGGCAAGTCCAGATGAATATATATACACTCATATACATCTTCATAACCTGAAAGGGACTTTTATCGGGTTAATCCTGGTGTAAAATTGTCTGGCATAATTATATATAAGAGAGGATGGTGCATATGGAGATAAAGGGACGGATACATTCTTTAGAAAGCTTTGGTACGGTAGATGGTCCTGGAATACGTTTTGTTGTATTTATGCAGGGATGTCCCCTGCGCTGCCAGTTTTGCCATAATCCGGATACCTGGGAAGTGAACAGGGGTACAGAGTATACTCCTCAGAAATTAGCCGAAGAAATTTTGAAATATAAAACTTATATGGATTTCTCAGGCGGAGGAGTTACCTTTACAGGAGGAGAACCCTTACTCCAGGCGGAATTTATTCTGGAGGTATGTAAATTATTAAAAGAACATCAGATCTCTGTAGCGATTGATACATCCGGCTATGTATGGAATGAGGAAGTCGAAAAGCTTCTGAACTATACCGATTTAGTATTACTGGATATAAAAAATTATGATGCTGTTGTATACGAAATGATTACCGGTGTATCCCTTGCACCTACACTTACACTGCTTAATTTCCTTAGAGATAAAAAGATAAATACCTGGATTCGTTATGTTCTCGTTCCGGGATTATCGGATAATCTGGATGCAATCGAGAAACTTTCCAGATATCTTGGGGAGTTTCCCAATGTATCAAAGATTGAACTGCTCGCATTTCACAAGATGGGTGAATATAAATGGGAGGAGCTTGGCTTGGAGTATAAATTGTCGGATACGAAAGAACCGGATCAGGAGCTGCTGCAGAAAGTGAAGCTCATCTTTGATAAGAGCGGAAAAAATATATCTGTAAATCTATAATTAGGTTAGCCCGGCTTAAGTTCTCATCAGGTTATGAAGATGAATGGGAGTGTATCGATATCATCCGGCAAATGAATAGCAGACTTTTGATGTATAATAAAGAATTAATAAGAAAAACATAGTTGATATAAAAGTATGGAAATGATTGTAAATTAAATTGCAGTAGCATTTTTGCCAATAATCCTGTAGAATAAAAACAAAAAATAGATCCGGAGAACATACACATGAAAATTTATTTGATCAGGCATGGACAGACCGATTGGAATCTCCAGGGGCGGTTTCAGGGAAGAGAAGATATCCCTCTTAATAAAACCGGTATAGAACAGGCAAAGGAATGTGGACGTGCTTTAGCAGGAGAAAGTTTTAAAGCAGTAGTCACCAGCCCGCTAAGCAGAGCCAGGGAGACAGCTGAGATAATTGCTGAAATTGTGTCAGCCGGGCAGGTTATGATAGAACAGGAAATTACGGAAAGAGACTTCTCAAAAGTATCCGGTATGACCCCAATCGAAAGAGAAGCCTTTTATGCGTCCGGTGAGAAGGACGATAAAGAGCCCTGGGAAAGATTGTGTAAAAGAATGATTATGGCAATGAAAAAGTATGGAGATAAATTCAGGGACAGCAATATTATTATGGTATCTCATGGAGCTTCAATCAATTCGGTATTGTCAGTATTAAGCGAAGGTAAAACCGGCACAGGAAGAATAATACTCAAGAATACCTGTATCAATATTATTCATTATGAAAATGGTCATCTCTATCTGGGAGATTTTAATCTATCCGCTGAGGAATATCTTACCATAAAGAAAGGAAGGCTGGATTACACTCCGACTACTGTGCAAGGGCATGGAAAAATGCTGTAAACCGGTTGACGATGTTTTACAATAGTGTTATAATCTATATTTGCTTACTTTCAAAGTGAATATTTACCACGGGTTTTCTTGGCAAAATCCAAGAAAAAAAGTGTACCGCAAGGTATGCCGTCGCTTGGCAAGATATTTGAAAAAATATTACTACCAGGAGGAATAAAATGATTAAAGTCGAACACATCTCTAAGACCTTTCAGGTCAGCCGGCGCAGTGCCGGATTTTCAGAAGCATTAAAAGCCTTGTTTCACAGGCAGTATGAATGTATCAAAGCACTCGATGATATTTCCTTTGAGATACCGGAAGGAGAGATGGTCGGGTATATCGGTCCCAATGGCGCAGGAAAAAGCAGTACGATTAAGGTGCTTAGCGGAATATTAACACCGGATCGGGGAACTTGCACCATCGAGGGCAGAATTCCATGGAAAGATAGAATTGAACATGTAAAACAAATCGGGGTTGTTTTTGGACAGCGCTCTCAGTTGTGGTGGGATGTTCCGGTAGTTGATTCCTTTGAGCTTTTACGGGATATTTATAGGATTCCAAACCCAACGTACAGGAACAATCTGGAAGAGCTGGTAACTCTGCTGCAATTGGAGCAGATCATCAAAACACCAGCCAGGCAGCTTTCCTTAGGTCAGAGGATGCGGTGTGAAATAGCAGCATCACTGCTGCACAGTCCGAAGATACTATTTCTTGATGAACCAACCATTGGGTTGGATGCCGTATCAAAAATAGCAGTAAGAGATTTCATTCTGGAACAGAATCGGAAGTATAAGACAACAGTAATTCTTACCACGCATGATATGCAGGACATTGAAACATTGGCAAGAAGGATTATTCTGATCGGAAAGGGAAAAATTCTGATGGACGGACAGCTGAATGAGGTCCGCAGGCAATTTTCCACTTATAAACGGCTTACCATAGAATATTGCGGAGGTTCCATAAACCCCTGTGAAGGAATGCTTCCGGTATCTTTGAGCAATCAATTCGGTATCTATGATATTGATCTGCAAAAGCTAACGGTAGCAGATGCCATTGCGCATGTCACAAAGCAGGCGGAGGTGAAAGATATATCAGTGAATGCACCCTCTATCGATGAATTGGTGGCTGCCCTTTATAAAGAATACCGGATAGGAGCGTAAACCGATGATGAAATATCAGGAATACAGCACCTTTTTTCGAATGCGTTTTATTGCCGGCCTGCAATATCGCGCTGCGGCTCTGGCAGGGGTAGCTACACAGTTTGTGTGGGGAATCTTAGAGCTTCAGATGTATAAGGCTTTCTATAAAGAGAACGCGGCAGCCTTTCCGATGTCTATGGAAGCACTGTCTACTTATATCTGGCTGCAGCAGTCACTGCTGGCACTATTTATGACCTGGTTTCTGGAAAATGATATCTTTCAGTCAATTACAGATGGTCAGATTGCATATGAATTATGCCGGCCGGCCGATTTATATAATATGTGGTTTTTCCGCAGTATGGCAAACCGACTATCAAAAGCAGTTCTTCGGTGTATGCCAATTCTGGTCTTTGCAGTATTCTTGCCAGCTCCTTATGGGATGCGGCTCCCCGCGGATATTCGTGCTGGTATTTGGTTTGTTATAACGGCATTTCTGGGGTTTATTACGGTAATAGCCTTCTGTATGCTTATTTATATTTCTACCTTTTATACCTATTCTCCGATGGGAATACGATTGGTTGCGGTAGCGCTGGTAGATGTTTTGGCAGGAAATGTAATACCAATTCCATTTCTGCCGGAGGGTGTAAGACAAGTTGTGGAGCTGCTGCCGTTTGCTTCTATGGGAAATATTCCTTTCCGGGTTTATGCCAGTGATATTACAGGAATTGAGATTTATTATAAGGCTGGTTTGCAGCTGTTCTGGGCGGTTGCGTTGATTTTACTGGGGAAGAGAATAATTGCGGCAGCGCTCAAAAGAGTGGTAGTACAGGGTGGTTGATGATAAAATAGATAGGAGCTGTCATGAAATTATATCTAAGGTTTTTCGGAATTCATCTGAAAGGAGCCATGCAGTACAGGCTTTCCTTTTTACTGACAACAATTGGCCAGTTTTTGGTATCCTTTAATGTTTTCCTTGGCGTATTATTTCTGTTTGAACGTTTTCACAAAGTAAACGGGTACCATTTCAGCGAAGTTCTTTTATGCTTCTCGACGGTGCTTATGTCTTATTCACTGGCAGAGATGTTTATGAGGGGCTTTGACCTGTTTGCTTCTACGATAGGCAACGGAGAGTTTGACCGTATGCTTATAAGACCCAGAAGTACTATTCTTCTGGTCGTATCCGGAAAAATTGAGTTTACCAGATTTGGACGAATACTACAGGCAATTATCATGTTTTTGTATGGGATAATAACTTCTGATGTGGAATGGAATGTAACGAAAATAATAACTCTGCTGCTAATGGTATTGGGAGGAACTGTGGTTTTTGGTTGCTTATTTCTTATTTATGCCGGTTTTTGTTTTTTTACGTTAGAAGGCTTGGAATTTATGAATATTCTAACAGACGGAGCAAGAGAGTTTGGTAAGTATCCGCTGGATGTATACGGTCAAAAAATACTTAAATTTTGTACCTTTCTGGTTCCCTATGCATTATTCCAGTATTATCCCTTTCTGTATCTGATCGGACATTCACAGAAGTGGTGGTATATGTTCCTGCCACTGCTTGGCTGTTTGTTTCTGCTACCCAGCTTTCTGCTCTGGCGGATAGGGGTAAGATATTATAAATCAACAGGATCGTGAGAGGAAGCTTTTAACGGTTCGTCCTTGCCGTTAATCCTATCAAGGGGAGTACTTAATATTGTTGTTATTACATGCAAAATTCAAAATATTTTCCTTTTCCCTATTGACAAAGCATAATGAAATGCATATAATAGAAAAGTACTTCTCAAATGGGATCTTAGCTCAGCTGGGAGAGCATCTGCCTTACAAGCAGAGGGTCATAGGTTCGAGCCCTATAGGTCCCATTTTATAAAAACTAATATGGCGAAGTAGCTCAGCTGGCGAGAGCACGCGGTTCATACCCGCGGTGTCGGCGGTTCAAATCCGTCCTTCGCTACTATAGAATGGCAACAGTAATTTATGATTATTGTTGCTGTTTTGTTGTATAGAAAATTTAAACAAGGGAAAACGACAGGGATGCAAAGCTTCACATCCGGAGCAAAACCGGTATCACAGGAAGACTTATTAATAAAAATTATCAGATTCGTAACTTATATTTGAAATAATGATTAAATCATAGTAATGTATTGGCTATAGGTGTGAATAATAAATATAATAAGTAGTTGAATAAGATATGATGATTAGCCCAATAAAAGCCTGATTTAAGTAATGAAAATAAATACAGATACGCCCATATACATCCGGCAAATTGATTTTAGGCTTTTGTCTGGCAAATCATATGATAAGTAACAGGAGGATGAATAGATGAGAATTGGTTCAGGATATGATGTTCATAGATTAGTAGAGGAGCGGGAATTGATCCTGGGTGGTGTCAGTATTCCTTATGAAAAAGGATTACTGGGACATTCTGATGCAGATGTATTATTACATGCAATTATGGATGCCCTCTTGGGAGCTGCAGCGCTAGGAGATATTGGAAAACATTTTCCCGATACAGAGGATACTTATAAAGGAATATCCAGCATAGAGCTGCTGAAAAAAGTTAAGGAGCTGGTTGAAAGCAAGTTATATATCATAGAAAATATTGATGCTACTATTATAGCACAGCGTCCAAAGCTTGCCTCATACCTTCCTGAAATGGTTAAAAATATAGCGGAAGCTCTTGAAATAGAAGTGGATCAGATTAACATCAAGGCTACAACAGAAGAAGGTCTTGGATTTACCGGAGAGGGTCTTGGAATTGCTGCAAATTCAGTGTGCCTGCTTGAGAATATGATGAATTACCAGTATGATGTAACTCCACAGGATAGAAAAGGCTGTGATGGCTGCAGCGGATGTGCGAAGAGACTTTAGGAGAACAAGTTTTGTTGGAACAAACCCGAAAAAATATTCATAAATTCTACTAAATATACAAAACATATATAAATACAATGTATTAAGAACACTTGATTTATGGCTGAATATCATAATAAGTTCATATTGACAAATTAAATAACCTTGCATAAAATGTATAATATATATTCAAAAGCGATGAACGGAAAAGTAACTTATCAATTTGTAACAGAGATAGAATGTCACTGGCTGAAAGCATTCTTTACGAAGAGAAGAGCGAAGTGCATCCGGGAGCTGGTTCGGTGAAGTATAGCTTAGCCGTTCACGGTAACAGCCGTTATCTGTATTAAGATGTATACCGCAGACTGCGGAATACAAATAGAGTGGAACCGCGTATTCACCGCCTCTATAGGAAGGCGGTGCTTTTTTTGCCTTTTTTTACGGAAGATATGGGTACACCAGGTACCGGTGGAAGAGTAATTAATTCTACGTATGTGTATTCAATCACTTTTATACGCACAACAATTATATTTCGTTCTTAAGGGGGCTTTTTAATGGGTATTATAAAATATGTCAAAGCAGAAATGCAAATTATCAAAGAACGCGATCCTGCAATAAAGACACCAATGGAGGTGTTTTTATACCCTAGCTTTAAAGCAATTATACGTTATCGTATCGCACATCAACTATATTTAAAGCATCATTATTTTCTCGCAAGATGGTATTCACAGAGGACAGTTCGGAAAACCGGAATTGAGATACATCCCGGAGCAACCATTGGAAAAGGTTTATTTATAGATCACGGACATGGAGTGGTGATAGGAGAAACTGCGATTGTCGGAGATAATGTAACCCTGTATCAGGGGGTGACCTTGGGAGGTACCGGTAAAGAGCATGGGAAGCGCCATCCGACGGTAGGTGACAATGTTATGATAAGTGCGGGGGCTAAGATATTAGGATCCTTTACGATTGGTGAGAATTCGAAAATCGGTGCCGGTTCTGTAGTATTATCAGAGGTTCCGCCGAATTCCACGGTTGTAGGTGTTCCGGGCAGAGTGGTTAAGAGAGATAACATAAAGGTTCCTTCCGAGGATCTTGATCAGATCCATTTTCCCGATCCGTTGCAGAAAGAATTGTTATGCTTGCGCAATGAAAATATCTGTTTAAGAAATGAACTGAAGAATTTATATGAAAAAATGGATAAACTGATTGATGTACTTGATAAAAAAGAGAAGCAGGTAATGTGAAAGGCTGTACTTGCTGACGTGTACTGACAAAAGATAGAATGTTACCGGTTTTGACATTAGCTGAAATAGAGAGGCTATAAAAGAGATATAATAAAAATAAGAATCAATAATAAACGGAACAATATTTTAAGAACAGAGAGCAGCTAAGACTTCGATATATACTATGCACGAAGCGAATAACATTCCAGGAGGAAATGAGATGAAAATCTATAATACGATGACACAGAAAAAGGAAGAGTTTGTACCTTTGGAAGAAGGTAAAGTACGTATGTATGTCTGCGGTCCGACAGTTTATAACTATATCCATATCGGCAATGCAAGACCTGCTATTATTTTTGACACCTTCCGAAGATATATGGAATATCGCGGCTATCAGGTAAATTACGTCTCAAACTTTACCGATGTAGATGATAAAATAATTAAAAAGGCGAATGAAGAAGGAGTTAGTGCTTCTGAGATTTCAGAACGTTTTATTAAGGAATTCAGAGTAGATGCGGATGCCTTAAATATTAAGGAGGCAACATATCATCCGAAGGCTACGCAGGAAATTGACGGAATGATCAGTATGATTGCTGCTTTGATTGAAAAAGGTCATGCTTATGAAAAGAATGGAACGGTGTATTTTAGAACCAGAAGCTTTCAGGGCTACGGTAAATTATCCAAGAAGAAAATTGATGATCTGGAAGCGGGAATTAGAATTGCAGTTAGTGAAGAAAAGGAAGATCCGATGGATTTCGTACTATGGAAGCCGAAGAAGGAAGGAGAACCATATTGGAACTCACCTTGGAGTGAAGGACGTCCCGGATGGCATATTGAGTGCTCTGTTATGAGTAAGAAGTATTTAGGGGACCGGATTGATATCCATGCAGGCGGCGAGGATCTGATCTTTCCCCATCATGAAAATGAAATTGCGCAAAGTGAGGCTGCAAACGGCAAGGAATTTGCAAAATACTGGATGCATAACGCATTTATCAATATTGATAATAAAAAGATGTCTAAGTCAGAGGGGAATTTCTTTACCGTTCGTGAAGTATGTGAACAGTATGAGCCTCAGGTACTTCGTTTCTTTATGTTGAATTCACATTATCGCAGCCCATTAAATTTCAGTAAAGAATTGATGGAAGCGGCAAAAAGTTCTCTGACCAGAATACGTACTGCAGTCGGGCAACTGGAGCATTTACTGGATAGTAATACACTAAGCAGAGAATTTGTCAGCTCCGATGAACAGATATTGCTTGAGGAAATGGAGGCTCTTACGAACAAATTCCTTGATGCAATGGACGATGACTTTAATACGGCGGATGCAATTTCAGTAATATTTGAACTGGTTAGGCTTTCTAATTCAAATTGCGAGGGTGGAAGCAGTATTGAATTCGTCAGAAAAATCCATGATAATTTGATTAATCTGTGTGGCATTCTTGGTCTGGAGGCAGTAAAGGAAGAGGAATTGTTGGATACTGCTATAGAAAAGCTGATTGAAGACAGACAGACCGCCAGAAAAAATAAGGATTTTGCAAAATCAGATCAGATTAGAAACCTGTTGCTGGAGAAGGGAATTATTTTAGAGGATACCAGAGAGGGAGTAAGATGGAAGAGGAATTAAATGAGATAGAAAAAATAAGTGATAAAGAGGACGGCAGTCAGTTTATACGTTTTTTAAAAGCTTCTCTTAACCTGCCAGAGACTGATATTAAGACTTATTCACCGCTGACACTTGCTTTTATCGGTGATTCTATTTTTGACCTGATTATAAGAACGGCTATCGTGGAAATTGGGAATGCTCCGGTGAATAAGCTTCATAAACGTGCTTCAAAGTTGGTGCAGGCTTCTGCTCAAGCTGATTTATATCATCTGATTAAGGAACAGCTGACGGAGGAAGAAACCGTAATATTTAAACGGGGACGCAATGCAAAATCATTTACTACGGCAAAAAATGCAGGTGTATTGGAATACCGCACCGCAACAGGTATGGAGGCGCTAGTTGGTTATTTGTATCTTACGGATCAGATGAATCGCCTGATAGAGTTAATCAGACCGCATATTGAGAAAGAACTGAATTAGAAGTTTAAATATAAATATTATCTAAGGTATCGTCACAGGAAGAAGAATCCGGTTATAGCAGGATTCTTCTTCCTATATTTATAGGGTGATATTTCCAGAGACAAATGTATTATGAGTTACTGTTGGTTCAATAATTTATAAATAGTTTATTGTTTATTTCGTAATAAATATGTTAGAATAGTAATTGTTAAATTATTGGTAACTGAGATTATTACAGGATTATGGAGAGGAGTGGTATCTACGTTTTTAAAAACATATATATGATATATATATTGAATGAAAGGGTGAGAACATTTGAATGTTGTAGCTGCAAAATTAAAAGAGGTATTTTTTTCTGTACTCCCAATCATGGTAATTGTCTTGATTTTGAACTTTACGTTTACGCCAATGGGAGCTTCTCTGCTGTTTCGTTTCATAACAGGAGCTATTCTAGTCATAGCAGGGTTAACGCTATTATTGATCGGAATAGATATTGGAATTACTCCAATCGGAAATTTTATTGGATCGGGTATAGCAAAGGCTAATAAAATATGGATTGTGATTGTAGGAGGGTTGCTGCTTGGTTTTATTGTATCTGTGGCAGAGCCGGATCTGCATGTTCTGGCCGCACAGGTGGCTTTTGTTACTTCGAATGCGGTATCAAAGTTGAGTATTGTAATTATAGTGTCGATCGGTATCGCTGTGATGCTGTCTATTGGTCTGATGAGAATCGTATATAATTTTCCTTTATATAAACTATTAACAATTATTTATGGTATAATTTTTTTGATTGCTATTTTTACACCACGGGAATTTCTGGCCATATCATTTGATGCCTCAGGAGCAACAACGGGTGCATTAACCGTTCCTTTTATTATGGCACTTGCAATTGGTGTATCAAAACTGAAGAAGGATAGTAAAGCCTCTGAAAAAGATAGTTTTGGTCTTGTGGCCATAGCTTCTACCGGAGCAATTCTGGCGGTTATGATTTTATCGATTGTAACGAGGCAGAATAAAATAACGGCATCCATAGCATCTGCGGAGCTGATACAGGAAGCTTTCCTTCGTACCTTGCTTAGACTGTCTGCGAGTTCAGCAAAGGAAATATTTTTCGCCCTGCTGCCGGTTATCGTGATTTTTCTATTGCTTCAGAAAAACAGTCATAAACTGTCTAGAAATGCAGTTCGTAAAATTATGTTTGGAATAATGTTTACCTTTATCGGTATGGTGTTATTTATCGTCGGAGTAAATGCCGGTTTTATGGATGTCGGCAGAAAAATCGGTTATGGCCTGGCAAACGGTAACAGTAAAGCACTTCTAATTATTGTCGGCTTTGTTCTGGGAGTTGTTACGATATTAGCAGAACCGGCAGTATATGTATTAATGGAACAAATTGAAGATGTAACCAGTGGGTATATTAAAAGAAGAGTAGTCATCTTTGCATTATGCATTGGTGTAGGGACGGCGGTTGCATTATCGGTGATCAGAGTTCTGGTTACGCAGCTGCAACTGTGGCATTATTTACTTCCCGGTTATCTTCTGTGTATCCTGTTAAGCTTTATTGTCCCTAAGTTATTCGTAGGAATAGCTTATGATTCCGGAGGAGTTGCATCAGGTCCTATGACGGCAACCTTCATTATGGCATATATTCAGGGAGCAGCAGATGCTATTGAAAATGCAGATGTTCTGGTGGATGGATTTGGTATGATTGCCATGGTCGCGATGACACCAATACTGGCATTACAAATTTTGGGCTTAATATATAAAATCAGATCTCGAAGGAGAGGAGGAGAAAATTATGTCTGAAGCAAGCATGGGAATTGATATGGAACTGATTCATTTTATTGTAGATTTCGGTGTAAGCGATAAATTAATTCATGAGGCCAGAAAATATGGTATTTCAGGAAGCACGGTCCTGTTAGGAAAAGGAACGATGAAAAAATGGTTATGGGATTATATAGGGCTGTCGGATATCAGAAAAGAAATTATTCTAATGGTAGCAGATAGCAGTACAGCGGATTATGCACTGGAGAAGATAAATGAGCATTTTAAATTCGAAAAACCAAATCATGGCATTGCATTTGTAACTCATCTGGGAAAAACCCTGGGGAGCAGAGTAAATAAGAAGGCGGAGCTTCGTGGAAAGGAGAATAATAATAGTACAATGATGTATCAGATCATAACGGTTATCGTAGAAAAGGGAAAAGCCGAGGATGTAATTGATGCGGCTGCCGAAGCTGGTTCCAAGGGAGGAACAATTATCAACGCAAGAGGTGCCGGTGCTCATGAAACCAATAAGGTTTTCTTTATGGACGTTGAACCGGAAAAAGAAATTGTATTGATTTTATCGGAAGTTGGAATAACAGATAAGATTTTGGCTTCCATTAATGATAAGTTAAAAATAGATAAGCCAGGCAATGGGATTATGTATGTACAGGATGCGGTGAAAACCTATGGGCTTTATCAATAAAAAGTGATAATGAGAATATAAATGTGATACCATCTCTAATTTAAATTAATTTGGATTATATTAACACGAATGGAACCGGTGCAAAGGATCCGACGTCTAATAGATATACTGATTATAGTGTTTTATTCATTATCAGGTAAAACAAAATAAATTTTTTAAAGGGGATGATGCATATGAAAAGAAAGATAACTTATTGTATTGCAGGTCTTATATTGGCAATGACAATAGTATTATCAGCTTGCAGTAAATCAGCATCTGATATGTCAAACGGAACAGAAAAAGCAGATGTAAGTTATGACAGCGGGTCCGGAAGTGCTGCCGATACTACTGCCGAAGCAGAAGGGGTAGCACCAGCGGGAGTGGAAAGCAAAACAGAAAAACCGGAAGAAATAAAAAATACTACTTCCCTGACATCTGAAAATGCACCGATTGGAGCACAGGACAAAATTATTGTCAATTATAATCTGACAGTAGAAACGCAGGATTTTGACTTGCTGATTAAGAATATCAATAGTAAAATTAATCAATTGGGTGGATATGTTGAGAGCTCTCAAATTAATGGAAAAAGCTATTATAAAGAATATCAATCACGAAACGCAAATATTGTAGCAAGAATTCCGAGTAAAAAAACAGATGATTTTGTTGGTAATGTATCGGAAGAAGCAAATGTGATTAACAATCAAAAATCATCTGAAAATGTATCCCTGCAATACATTGATGCCAAAAGTAAAATGAACGCACTTAAAATTGAACAGGAAAGATTGTTTGCAATACTGGAGAAAACGGATAAACTGGATAGTATTATTACATTAGAAAGTCGACTAAGTGACATCAGGTATGAAATTCAAAACTTTGAAAGTCAATTAAGAAGTTATGATAACCAGGTGGAGTATAGTACTGTTACCCTTAATATTAATGAAGTTAAGAGGATTACTCCTGTTTCGGTAGCGAAACCTTCTTTGCACAGTAGAATAAGCAACGGTTTTTCGAATACTTTATATAATATAAGCGAAGGATGTCAGAATTTTCTGGTGTGGTTTATTGTCAACCTGCCATATTTACTTATTTGGGGCTTTATTATATGGTTTGCAGTTATGCTTCTTCGGAGATATCTGAAAAAGAACAATGGAAAGCAGAAGAACGTTACTTCTGTAGTTTTAGGAGAAGATAGTCAGGTAAAGCAGAAGGAAGAAGATCAGCTGAGTAATAAAGAACAGAAATAACGAACAGTAATAAGGAAGAAAAATAGAGAAGAGAAATAGTGAATAGAAATAAAGTACAGAAATAATGAGCCAACTAAGAATAGAAAAAAATCCTGGATGCAATTTATTGCTCCGGGATTTTTTAG
Organism: Bacillota bacterium; assembly: GCA_023418475.1. Classification (GTDB taxonomy): domain Bacteria; phylum Bacillota; class Clostridia; order Lachnospirales; family Lachnospiraceae; genus Mobilitalea. The sequence goes on along the minus strand of JAEZZO010000080.1, from coordinate 117,324 downwards.
TCATCATAATTAGTTCGATTTCGTAATCTGATAGAAGAAGTTTGTAAGATTATCACTTTCAAACTATTTATGAAAGCCTTTTCACTTTTGACTAGGTCATCAAAAAGTGAAAGGCACGGGGATAAGTATGAAACTTCTTATTTTGCATAAAAATCATTCACTGCTTCAAAAAAGGCATCAATATTTTCCCATTTTGACAAAGGAGGAATATCACATCCGGAAGAAATGATGAAGTTAGGGTGCTTACAGCAGGCTTCCATGATATCCAGTGTGGATTTTCTGATAGATGCCGGAGTTCCGTTTCGGAATTCACCTGCAGGATCCACATTGCCCATGACAATTCTATCCTCGGGGACTTGCTTTAACATTTCAGACAGATTGATTGCATTTCCAAAATGATAAACAAGACATCCGTTATTAATAATGGAATCAATTGTTTGAATTGTACTATTACCGCAATTATGATATACTACCAGGAAATAATCATCCTGTACGGCATCCACTATTTTTTTTACATATTCAGCGGAAAATTCTTCTGCCAGAGCGGGTGACAATAATCCGGCGAGAGGTTCTGCGATTACGACACCATTTGCGCCTGCTTCTTTATAGGCTTTACAGTATTCGATAATAAATTCGGTTACCTTTTCCAGAACAGTATGCACCATATCAGGCTCATCATAGCAATAAACCATTGCCTGAGACACATCCATTAAGCGGCCAGCCAGGGAAAAAGGTCCGATGACACCTGCAAATACAGGACGATCTGTGATGGAAGCAACAGCTTTTTTCATAGCATCAATATAAATACTGGTTCGTCCGGCTCCGACGGGGGGGACTGCAAGAGCGTCTGCTTCCTCTTCAGTAGATACAATACTACCTATTACGGTAGGAACCTCATCATCTGAAAAACGTATATTAGAGCCAAAACATTCAGCTTCAATTGATAAATCCATCAGACTGACACAAGCCGCAGAATCCACTCTCTCTGCAATCAAACGCATACCTTCGGCTTGTAGATCACTGCTGGAAATTAACTCCTTGACGCTAATTCCCATCAGTTGGATTGCAGGAAAAGAAAGAATTGGAAGGGCTTTTTTAATGGGAGCATTTTGTAAGGATTCTACCCATGTTTTCATATTCTTTATCATTTTATACACTCCTTATTTGATTTTGATTTTCTTAAATAGTAACATAATGAAATATAAAAAAATGGTAAATTATTTTGATTTTATGTGATTTTATTATAAAATGCGTAAATTTTCTCTTACAGATGTAACAAACGGAGAGCGGCTCCGTTTCGGAAGTACTTACCGGATGCACAGCAATGGAATATGACTTGCCTGTGAACAGTAACTTACTGGTAATATGAGTTGAAATCATTGCAATTTCTGCCTTAACACTATTATTTGACTTTGATATGATATAAGCGAAAGGGGGAGTTTTATGGATCAGGTGATATTTCATGTGGATGTAAATTCTGCGTTTTTAAGCTGGGAAGCAGTTTACCGGCTGCAAAACGGGGAGGAGCAGGATCTTCGCGATATTGCAGCCGCGGTAGCCGGTGATCAGAATAAAAGACATGGGGTTATTCTGGCAAAGTCATCGCTTGCAAAGCAATACGGTGTAAGTACCGGAGAACCCCTTGTGGATGCCTTAAAAAAGTGTCCGAATCTTAAGATTGTGCCACCACGGCCCCAGCTGTATCATGAATACTCAAAAGCATTTATCGAGATCCTTAGGGAATACTCTCCTTGTGTGGAACAATGTTCAATTGATGAAGCATTTTGTGATATGACGGGGATGGCATCGCTGTTAGGTCCACCGGTAGTAGCCGCCGTTAAGATAAAAAATCGAATAAGAAAAGAGCTTGGCTTTACGGTAAATGTCGGAATATCAAGTAACAAGCTGCTTGCTAAGATGGCTTCTGATTTTCAGAAGCCAGACAGGGTTCATACGTTGTACCTTGATGAGATTAAGGATAAAATGTGGATACTTCCGGTAGGGGAACTTTTCTTTGTAGGAAAATCTACCATTAAAAAGCTAAATGATCTTGGTATTTACACAATAGGCGAGCTGGCAATGATGGATGTTAGTATTTTGACAGCACATTTGAAAAAGCATGGAGAGGTAATACACAGCTTTGCAAATGGAAGAGATGCCTCAGTTATATCAAATGAGGAGGCGAAGAACAAGGGGTATGGGAATTCGACTACAATAGCATTTGATGTGGAAGAGGAAGCTACCGCAAAAACGATACTTCTGATGTTAGCTGAAACGGTTGCTACAAGGCTTCGCAATGATGGTATGATGGCTAATATAGTGTCAGTGAGTATCATTGATAGTGAATTTCGGCATAGTTCTCATCAGATGTCCCTGCTTAGTCCGACCCACAATTCGGATCAGCTTCACAGGACTGCATGTTCCTTATTTGATGAATTATGGGATGGGACACCAATCCGTAATCTTGGTATTCAGACCAGTAAAGTAGTATCGGAAGAAACGGATCGCCAACTAAGCTTATTTAGCTTTGAAACGGATGAGAAAAGAGAAAAGTTAGACAAAGCGATCGATTGCATTCGTAACCGTTATGGCAATTCCGCAATATCTCGAGCAAGTCTTGTAAAGCAGAAAGAAAATCAAGATAATATGAAAAAATAACAGGCAAACAGACAGATCATTGTGTAATGCCATAGATCCTGTTTGATGCTGTCGATAATTTGTGCTCTCTTTAAATGGTAATAAATGTTAATTGGTGCTATAATAGCATTGATCATTTTGAGCATAGCCTGTCCATATTATGCAGAAAAAAGTAATTTTTCTAGGTAAAAGGCAGTCGAAGCCGGATGATATTTTCTGATTAACAGTATATAAACCAGAGAGGTTACACTATGTGGCGGTTTCTATTGTACTTAATCATTATTCTGGGGATAAATGTTCCAAACATAAACTACCAATCGGATAATAAGGAACAAAACTTGATTTACAAGACACAACAGGAGGAAGTACAGTGCGATACGCCAATGAAAGCATTGGATCTTGTAAAGAAACAATATGCATCTAATTTTGATAAAATTTATGAAACTAACTCTAAGGATAAGTATTATTATCAACTGGAACATTCGCAGTATTACCTGGCTTATGAAGGCGATGATGAAAAGGGAACGGCCTACTATATCCATCTTTATGAATTTGTAATGGATGATCCGGATAGTGGACTTGGTCATACAGTCACCTATGGTTGGTTTACGGTAAAAAGAGAAAATGGGGCGATTACAGCAAAGCTTTATTAACGAATCGCTGGAACAGAGAAGTCAATATCGGAGTCGTGATATTTCTATGAATGCATAGTAAACCGGAACGCTTCAGCATAATAATAGGAGAAAAACATCATATTACAAAATAGAGGGAAGATAGAAATGGAACAAAAGAAAAAAGTATATGAATTATTGGACAGCCTTGAAATCAAGTATGAAGCAATTGATCATCCGGCAGCTTATACGATAGAAGAAATGGATCACATTGAATTATTCAGGGATAATCATTGGATTGCTAAAAATTTATTTTTGAGGGATGATAAAGGAAGAAGGCATTTTCTAATTGTACTGGATAAATATAAAACGGCTGACTTAAAGAGCATCCGGGCACAGCTTGGGACAAGCGGATTAAGCTTTGCCTCCGAAGAGAGACTTATGAAATATTTAAAATTAACAAAAGGGTCGGTCACTCCATTTGGCATTCTGCATGATGATGACCTTGCGGTTGAAGTTATATTTGACAGCGCGCTGATTGGCAGAGATCTAATCGGTGTACATCCAAATGATAACACAGCTACTGTTATGCTCTCCTGTGCAGATTTAATGCGGATTATACAAGAGCATGGTAACAAAGTCAGTATTGTGGAAATATAAAGTGATGGAAGTTTATTTTAACATTATCTATTCCTGTAGAGAGTTTGGAGGAAGAACATTCTTCCCTAATTATTTAAGGCGCCGATTGCGACGTTATGATGTGAAGTGGGTATCTTAGTAAACAAATATATGAAAATAAGTAAGATAACCATAAAAAAGTGTATATTTTATACGGGAAGAATTGATCCTATCAGTAGGTATAATTGCCATTTCCATTAAATTATGTTAAAATAATGGAATAAAGTACCTACTTGGATCTTAATGCTATGCAGGCGGATCAGTTGGTGCATGCAATTATAATTAATTCACTAAATAGTGCCATTGTAATAGGAAATACAATAGACGCAGAGGTACTATTTTGGATGCGCATAAAGCATGCGCAGGAATGGAGAAAAGAGTGAAGGGAAAACGCCTTCACTCATAAAGTTTGTGCCTGCGTAATCCTCGGCGCAAACTTAATATGCGCATAAAGCATGCGCAGGAATGGAGAAAAATATGAATATACCAACACCGCATAATGAGGCGAAAGCAGAAGAAATAGCAAAAACAGTGTTAATGCCAGGAGATCCCCTGAGAGCAAAATTTATAGCGGAGAACTATCTGGAGGATGTGATTTGCTTTAATAATGTAAGAAATATGCTGGGATTTACGGGCACATACCATGGAAAAAGGGTCTCCGTAATGGGGGGCGGTATGGGAATGCCCTCGATTGGAATCTATTCTTACGAATTATATCATTTTTATGGTGTAGAAAATATCATAAGAATCGGATCGGCAGGCGGAATTGCTGAGAATGTAAAGCTTCGTGATATAGTGATCGGTATGGGAGCTTCTACAAATTCAAATTACGCTGCGCAGTATAAACTCCCCGGAACCTTTGCACCAATCGCCGATTACGGCTTACTTCGTAAAGCGGTGGAAACGGCTGAAAAGCTTAACATAAAAACAGTGGTAGGAAATATACTTTCTTCCGATACCTTTTATGATGATAATAAGGAAGCAAATTCATTATGGCAGAAAATGAATATTCTGGCTGTGGAGATGGAAGCTGCAGCACTTTATATGAATGCGGCAAGGGCAGGTAAGAAGGCACTATGCATCCTTACGATATCCGACCATGTATTTACAGGAGAATCATTATCGGCACAGGATCGGCAGCTTACTTTTAAGGATATGATGGAAATTGCTTTGGAGATAGCTTAGCTTTCAAAAGACAAAAGGAAAAGGATGATGAGAATGGATAAAAGAGTAATATTTGATAAGGTAGACCATACATTATTGCTTCAGACAGCAACCTGGGAGGAAATAAAACAAATATGCGATGATGCCATTACCTATAGTACTGCATCTGTCTGCATTCCTCCTTCTTATGTGAAGCAGGTGAAGGAATATGTACAGAACCGTATGCAAGTGTGCACGGTAATCGGCTTTCCTAATGGTTATAATACGACTGCAGTGAAGGTATTTGAGACGAAGGATGCTATTGCTAACGGTGCAGATGAAATTGATATGGTGATCAACCTTGGATGGTTAAAGGAGAGAAATTATAACTTTCTTCTGGAGGAAATCAAGCAGTTAAAGGAAGTCTGCGGCAATAAAATTCTGAAAGTAATTATTGAAACCTGCCTTCTCACCGAAGAAGAAAAAATCCAAATGTGTGAAATTGTAACCGAATCCGGTGCCGATTTTATTAAAACATCAACTGGCTTTTCAAAGGCAGGAGCTACCTTCGAGGATGTGGCTTTGTTTGCACAGCATGTAGGATCGCAGGTCAGGATAAAAGCGGCAGGAGGCATTTCGTCCTTTGAGGATGCAGAACAATTTGTAGAACTTGGTGCTTCAAGGCTTGGTACCAGCAGGATTGTTAAGCTGGCAAAGAACCAAGAAGGCTCAGGATATTAAGTAATAAAGGAATAATTTTATAGGACTTTTCACATATAAATCATAAAGTACTCAAGTATTATTTTAAGTAAATATACAGAAAGTATATGTTCCGAAGTGGAAGTGAAACGGAAGGAGCAAAAGCATAAAGACAGGGAGGTTATGTTTATGAATGAGCAGGAAAACAAACAACAAAATGAACAAATGAACAGCCTTGTACTTCGCGAGCGGGGAGAGCTGCAGGCTAAGGAAGGGATTGTCAGTCATTCTGTTGCAAAAAATCTGATTTTGGATGCTATGGAAGGTATGAAAAATTCTTATGCCCCTTATTCCCACTTTAAGGTTGGAGCAGCACTTCTTACCAAAAAGCAAAAAGTCTATAAGGGCTGCAATGTTGAAAATGCATCCTATGGTGCGGCAAATTGCGCTGAGCGAACAGCATTTTATAAAGCGGTCAGCGAAGGAGAGAAGGATTTCTCCGCAATTGCAATTGTTGGCGGTAAAAATGGATTAATTACTGACTTTTGTCCGCCTTGTGGCATCTGTCGTCAGGTTATGCGGGAGTTCACGGATCCCAAGAGTTTTCTGGTAATCCTTGCAAGAAGCGAGGAGGATTATCTTGTATTTCTGCTGGAGGAGCTTCTACCTCTCAGCTTTGGCCCGGGTAATCTGTGAGAGCTTTATGTCATAGGAAAGTTCGTCCTATGACATAAAGCCTTCATGAAGATATGGAAATCCATCGATTACAAATTAAATATCTATTATTTAATAAGTAATGTGCCCTTATTATATGTAGGAGAATACATAATGAAAATAGATAAGAGATTGCTTTTGAACATATTAATATTAATAATAGGGCTTCTGTTATTAGGATTATTTTATAATATATTCATTGGCAGGCCAATTACATTAAAACATTATTATTCAAAACACAAGATATCTTGTATGAGTATCGGTTTAAATAAAAAAGATGAGGTTTCAGCATTGAAATATAAAGAACTTTCGAAGGAGGAAATGAATAATTTCCTTGATAAATTTGGTTCTTATAAAATATTTAAGCCATTGTTCAGAAAAGCTTTTATCGCTCGGCAGGATGATTATAATATTGGAATTAGACTAACGAACAAAGCACATACGTTTGATGTGTGTTTCCCACTTACGGATCAGGGAGGAGTAAATATGGTTTTTTATACATTTTATCCGTATAAGGAAACACATAAGGACATCTATGTTTATCTACTATAATTATTAGACACATATCAAAGATATGGAGATGACAATTGAGAGTGCAAAGGGACGAGATATTACATAGAAATAATTATCATAAGATAAAGTTATAAATGAAAAAGGTGCATCGTGGTATTTTCACTTCCATATTGAAAACGGATATGATATACTAAAGCAAAAATAAGTACTGAATGAACCGGAAAGGAATTGAAAACATGTATTCATTTGAAGAGGTAAAATCATATGATCCTGAATTAGCGGAAGCAATTTTACTGGAAATTGGAAGACAGAACAGCCACATTGAGCTAATTGCTTCTGAAAATTTTGTAAGTAAGGCTGTAATGGCGGCAATGGGAAGCCAGTTAACAAACAAATATGCAGAAGGATATCCCGGGAAGAGATATTATGGAGGCTGTGAATTTGTCGATCTTGCTGAAAATCTTGCAATTGAAAGAGCAAAGGAGCTGTTTGGAGCTACTTATGCCAATGTTCAGCCACATTCCGGCGCACAGGCAAATATGGCAGTTTTCTTTGCTTTATTAAAACCAGGCGATACGGTAATGGGTATGAATTTAGCTCACGGCGGACATTTGACACATGGAAGTCCGGTTAATATGAGCGGCAGTTATTTCAAAATCATTCCTTACGGGGTCAATGACCAGGGTTATATTGATTATGATAATTTAAGAGAGCTTGCGAAGGAGCATAAACCGAAGCTTATTGTGGCTGGTGCAAGTGCCTACGCAAGAAAGATAGATTTTAAGATCTTCCGGGAAATCGCAGATGAAGTTGGAGCTTTCTTGATGGTAGATATGGCTCATATCGCTGGTCTTGTTGCTGCCGGCTACCATGAGAATCCAATTCCTTATGCCCATGTAACGACAACGACAACTCACAAGACGCTTAGAGGGCCAAGAGGTGGTATGATATTATCCAGCGCTGAATTTGCAGAGGAACATAAGCTTAACAAGGCTGTTTTCCCTGGAATTCAAGGCGGACCGTTAATGCATGTGATTGCAGCAAAGGCAGTATGCTTTAAAGAGGCATTGGATCCAAGCTTCAAGACCTACGCTGGAAAGATTGTTGAGAATGCGCAGGCACTTGCGAATGGCTTAATGCAGAGGGGCTTTCACCTTGTATCAGGAGGAACGGATAATCATTTAATGCTGGTGGATCTTCAGAATATGGGTGTTACTGGCAAGGATACGGAGAAGCTTCTGGATGCTGCCAACATCACCTGCAATAAGAATGCAGTTCCAAATGATCCCGCGTCACCTTTTGTAACGAGCGGTATCCGCCTTGGAACGGCTGCTGTTACCACCAGAGGCTTCAATGCAGCAGACATGGATGTGGTTGCAGAAGCAATCTATCTTTTAGTAAAAGATGTAGATACGAATAAGGCAAAAGCAATGGAAATGGTGAAAACTCTGACGGATCAGTATCCGTTGTATTAATAACCGGTTAGCTTCCTGAAATTTGTTACATAAGAGGAGCAGAAACAGCGGAAATGAATATTTAACGTGTAGTATATGAGTAATAACTGATGTACTGCACGTTTTTTTACTTGCTTAATATTTACTAGTTTTAACTGTCGAAAAGAGGATTATAAAATGAAATACAGCAGAGAATTTACGGGAGAATTTTTAGGGACATTTATGTTAATTCTATTTGGATGTGGGGCAGTAGCAAATTCTGTATTATTCGATTCTTATCACGGCGTTGTACAAGTTGCTCTTATGTGGGGCATTGGTGCAATGTTATCCACCTATACAACAAGGCATCTGTCAGGTTCGCATTTCAATCCGGCACTAACAATAGCAATGGCAGTAAATAAAAGACTGGATTGGAAGAAAGTACCCGCTTATCTGATTGCACAGTTCACTGGAGCTTTTGTGGCAGCGCTGATGGTTTATGGACTATTCTCCAGCAGTATTATTCACTTTGAGAATGCACATAAAATTGTAAGAGGAACACCTGAATCAGTAAGTGTTTCTAAAATGTTTGGAGAATATTATCTTGCGACTGGGAATTCAAATATTATGTCAATGCTGCATGCTATGGCAGCTGAGACACTGGGAACATTCCTTCTGGTGCTGGTTATATTTGCTTTAACAGAGGATCGTAATCTTGGTAAACCGGATAGTAATCTGGTACCGGTTTTTATCGGATTCACTGTAAGTTCCGTTGTATGTTTTATTGCGAATTTTACGCAGGCAGGACTTAATCCCGCCAGAGATTTTGCACCTAGAATGGTGGCTTGGATCTTTGGATGGGGGCAAGCGGCTTTTCCCGACAGAATAGGAGGTTTCTTTTATGTATATATGCTGGCACCGGTGATCGGAGCACTAATTGCCGGCTTCGTATTTACCAAAGTACTCTGCAGGCTGTGGCAGCGGCCGGCTCATATATAGTCTCAGATATCGGCAAATCTGCAGCAGAAGCTGTTAAAACTTGTACAATAAATCCGGTAAGTGCTTTTGAAGCGGAGCCGACCAAATGAATGTATCTACTCCTTTATCTAAAAACACTTACCAAATGTATCACACAATACTGACTGACAGACGATGAAAAACTATTCTGTCAATGTTTCATGCTTGTAATTTGAATATGGTTTCCCAGGCATAGATTGGAGTGTCCAAAATCTTATTTGCTGAGAGTGTCAAAAAATCCATGCTCCAGCATCTTGTGAAAGCTTTTATTCCCAAAAATAATTCCAACGATCAGAACGCCTGTAATACAGGCATATTTTACAATTCTAGGTACATCCACGTTCACGGTGACATTCACATTAGAATCTGGATTTTTTGGTGTACAGCAATTCTTTAATGGCATAATAATTCCTCGCTTTCCTTCTTTACATAATGATAACGATTTGAGTGTTCTAATGATTCATCTGATACCTGATACTTAAATTCAATAGCTTATTATAACACAATAATCCAATAGCCTGCAATTAACAGAATAAATATCAGGGTAATATCATAATCTTATTAATATCCAAGTTCTTCTCCGACAAGAATGACTTTTATTCTTCCCGGAATTCTTGATTTCCTTGTAATGACGATTTCACAGCACAGACAGTCCTGTGTAAGACAATTTACACATTTACCAAGCTGAGCGCAGGGAGTTTTAGAACCGAGTCTTACTGCGTTTGGAGGAGAAGCCATATTACGCACGCGTTCGATGCCGGTCTGAACATCTGTCACAATTTTGTTCATACCTGCGATAATTATTACATTTTTAGGTCCGGCGATCAGACAAGCCACACGATTACCTAAGCCATCAATGTTAATCAATTGTCCATCCAGTGTAATAGCATTGGAACTCATAAAAAAATAATCAGCTGTTACTGTTTTACTGTACATAGCGGTCTTTTCTTCCGGAGTTTTGGCAGTGTCACGGTCATAGATGACATAGTCTGAATCAGCAAGCTCCTGAAACAGTCCGATTTCGTTTAACGTCTGTGATCCGCCCCAGGATAAGGAACAGCCGGGAGTCAGAAATCGCTTTGCAGTCAGGAGAGCTTCTTCAGCATTATCACAGTAATAACCTTCCATATCGCGTTGATTGAATTTCTCGATCATACTATCAGCCAGATTTTCATAATAGGCTTTTTTGGGTGACATAAATCAACATCCTCCTTTAATTTTTTTCTTTAAGATATGAGTATTTCTTTACAAAGCAGATACCGATGGCTCCGGGACCTGTATAAGTCCCGATTGTTACTCCAATACGAAAAATAGGATAGTTCATTTCTTGTCCTGTCATTTTCTCAACACGCTTTTGCAGGTAAAGAGCATCTTCCGGGGTTGTGGCATCTGCTATCGCGAACTCATATTCACCGGGATTTTCCCCTGTTTCCTTAAAGTATTCTTCCGTCATAGAAAAAATCTGGTCAAGAGATTGCTTTCGTCCCCTCGCTTTTGAATAAGGTACCAGCTCGGCGCCCTTTAGCTGAAGTAAAGGAATAGTCTCCAGCACATCACCGGCCAAAGCGGCAGCCTTACCAATTCGTCTTCCCTTAGCGAGATATTCCAGATCATCTAATGAAAACATTACTCGGGAAGTGGGTTTCATAAGCTCCAGTTTATGGGAAATCTCAGGCAAAGTAAATCCAGCCTCTTTCATACGGGCAAGCTGAAGCAATAAAAGACCCTGTCCGGCAGTAGCCTGAATACTGTCTAAGATCAGGATTTTTGATCCGGGATATTGGTCTTCCAGAATAAGACCCGCTTGAAGGGCTGACTGATGGGAACCGCTTAATTTATGAGAAAGACAAAGACATATAATATCTTGCCCCTTTTTTAAGGACTGCTTAAATGCAGCGATATAATCCTGCACAGTAGGCATAGAGGTTACAAAATGAGCTGTCTTTGATGACAATTTCTCATAAAACGCTTCCTTGGTAATATCAATATTTTCTTTTAAATAAGTGTCCTGGTCGAAGCTGACATAAAAAGGGATTAATTTAATGTGATATTGATTGATTAAACTGTCAGGTAAATCACAAGAGGAATCGCTGAAAATTTGATATACATTCATAAAAACGCTCCGTTCTGCAGCTAATGCGTAAAATAGGGTGTCGGTATCCGTACAGTAATTGTTTTCTCTTAACTAATTGAAATCTTGTGCTGACAAAAGAATTATGTAAATATCTAATTTCATTGTATACGATTATTTTTCATAATTCAAGAAAGAAAAGAAAGTGATTATGCTAAACCTACGGAAACTGTTACAGCTCACGGCATATCTTATTTCCCGGCTGTACAATGAGTAAGAGCAATTTTTTAATCTGGTCTTTCCTACTTTTGCATGGTATAATAACCTCAAGTAAAAAGAAAGTTGGAGATAAATGACAAAAAAATTATACATAGCCGAGAAGCCCAGTGTGGCCGCAGAATTTGCCAAAGCACTGAAAATAACCGGCAGGAAGCAGGATGGATATATTGAATCTGAGAACGCGATTGTAACCTGGTGTGTCGGACATCTTGTTACGATGAGCTATCCGGAGGTTTATGACCCGGCTCTGAAAAAATGGAGTATGGAAACCCTTCCGTTTCTTCCCCAAAAATATCGTTACGAAGTAATAACAAATGTCAGAAAGCAATTTAATATTGTAAAAGAGCTGCTAAACCGGAAAGAGGTCGATACGATTTATGTCTGTACCGACTCCGGACGGGAGGGAGAATACATATATCGTCTTGTGGACCAGGAAGCGAAGGTGCCGGATACGAAGCAGAAAAAACGTGTCTGGATAGACTCACAGACGGAAGAAGAGATACTTCGCGGAATCCGTGAGGCAAAACCACTGGCAACATATGATCCTTTATCCGATGCAGCTTATTTACGTGCGCAGGAAGACTATCTTATGGGAATTAATTTTTCACGGATTCTTACACTCAAATATGGGAATGAGGTTCAAAGACTTCTGGAGTCAAAAAAATGGACAGCCATATCTGTCGGTCGGGTAATGACTTGTGTCCTGGGTATGGTGGTAAGACGGGAACGCGAAATTAGAAGCTTTGTCAAAACCCCGTTTTATCGTGTCTTAAGCAGTTTAAAGGTTGGAGAAAAGGAATTATCTGTCGAATTTCGTGCAGTTGAGGGATCGAAATATTATGGTTCCCGTTTACTATATAAGGAAAATGGATTTGCCGAAAAAACATCAGCAATTAACCTGATTAAAGAACTGGCAGAGCAGATACCATGTCTTAACGATGATGGTACCTGGAGTGCCATGCCAGAATCAGTAGAAGACCCTCGACTTTTCGGGGAAATCAGTCAACTTGAGAAGAAGAAGGAAAATAAAAATCCGCCGTTGCTGTTTAATCTGGCCGAGCTGCAGAATGAGTGCTCCAGGATGTTTAAAATTAGTCCGGATGAGACACTTAAAATTACACAGGAGTTATATGAGAAGAAGCTGGTAACCTATCCAAGAACAGATGCCAGGGTGCTGTCGACTGCCGTATCGAAGGAAATTGTAAAGAATATTAAAGGATTACAGAATCAAAATGAGTATTCTGCTTATACAGGGGAAATACTGGAACTGGGAAGCTATAAAAACATAGCAAAAACCCGTTATGTAAATGACAGTCAGATCACAGATCATTATGCGATTATACCTACCGGACAGGGCTTTGGAGCGCTCAATTCAGTTTCCCATACAGCTGCCAAAGTATATGATACAATTGTCAGAAGATTCTTAAGTATCTTTTTCTCTGCAGCGGAATATCGTAAAGTAGGAATTACTGTGAAGATAAAGAGTGAAAGCTTCTTTGCTTCTGTTCGAGCGCTTGAAAAGGAAGGATACCTGAAGCTATACAGTAATACCAATGGCAAATTCCCACTGCCTTCTGCTGATAAAGCAGAGAAAAACAAAGGCATGGAAGAGAATGACAGTCAGGAGGAAGAAAACTCTGACAGTTCTCTGTTACAGGCTGTAATGGCGCTGAAGAAAGGGATGTTTCTTCCGGTCAATTCCATTATAATAAAGGAAGGGGAAACAGCACCTCCTAAGAGATATAATTCCGGAGCCTTAATCCTTGCTATGGAGAATGCCGGTCAGCTGATTGAGGATGAAGAGTTAAGAGCGCAGATTAAGGGAAGTGGGATCGGAACCAGTGCAACGCGTGCAGAAATATTGAATAAATTGGTTACAATAACGTATCTTAATCTGAATAAGAAGACACAGATTATTACTCCGACACTCTTTGGAGAGTTAATTTATGATGTAGTGAATGCATCCATCAAATCGCTATTGAATGCGGAACTTACTGCTAGCTGGGAAAAGGGTCTGACCTATGTGTCCGAGGGTAAAATATCGAGGCAGGAGTATACTGCGAAGCTGGAAGGTTTTGTTACCAGGATGGTGGATGGCGTTAAGAAATTGAATAATCAGGCTGCCTTATCATACTATTTTAAGGAAGTATCTGCTTTTTATAAAAAATAGAGTAAGAACTCTTTTGAACATTTGCGAAAAAGGAAATAATATAAAGAGAGGATGAGTTAAAATGATGTATGAATATCTTACAATCAAATCGCTGCTTAACTTAAAAGAAACGATTGCAGCAAAAGCTTTTGAAGATTGTACCTATCCCTGGGAGGTTCTTGGCAAGATAAAAGGTGCGGTCATTTGTATAGGAGCAGAGTTATCGGAAGAGGAATATGACAAAAGGGGAGAGGACATTTGGATTCACAAGACAGCGAAGGTTGCCCCCACCGCATGCATTATGGGACCGGCCATTATCTGCAAAGAGGCAGAAATTCGACATTGTGCCTTTATTAGAGGCAGTGCAATCGTAGGTGAGGGTTGTGTAGTCGGTAATTCCACAGAATTAAAAAACGTAATACTATTTAATAAGGTTCAGGTACCTCATTATAATTATGTTGGAGATTCCATTCTGGGTTATAAATCTCATATGGGTGCAGGATCAATAACTTCAAATGTAAAATCAGATAAGACTCCGGTAAAAGTATATGCAGAAGAAACTACAATAGATACTGGCTTGAAAAAATTTGGTGCTATTCTAGCTGACCAGGTGGAGGTTGGCTGCAACAGTGTTCTAAATCCCGGCACAATAATCGGCAGGAACTCTAACATATATCCTCTTTCGATGGTTCGCGGTTATGTTCCGGCAGAGAGCATCTATAAAAAAGCACAGGAAGTAGTTGCCAAGTATTAAATGGAGATCTAAATTAACGACGAAGTTCCAAAGCATAGATCACCGGTCAGGCGAAATAAGAGTGGACAGCATATCATGGGGAAAGTGTTATATCCATGGATATGCTGTTTTTTATTACATAGGAAAGTTCGTCCTATGTAATAATAACCCTCCAGGGGGATGCGCAGCTACGCACGCGGAACAAAAGTTGTGCATTATAGATTTATGTTCGCGAGAGTACGCAAAACAAGCTTTTGTTCTTCATGATAATCGTTTCCTATATATTTGCTACTATGGCTGCAATTTGTATAATCTGCAATAAAATAAGAGTCATCTCTAGTAAAATTAGGAAGAATTATATTAAAAACGCAAATAATGCAATGTATTTTATGAAAAAACGCAATTAAAGCATAGTTTTTGTATATAACGCTTGGTACAATTTAATCATAGTCAATGAACATAATACTGATTAAGAATGCAATAAGATAAAATACATTCTTAAGACAATTCCAGAATGAAACAGGGGGAAAGTTTATGAGAAGTAAAAAGGAAGCGGTAACCGACAAAGGACCAGGTAAAAAATCAACAAAAACCTATTTGAAAAATTACTATCAATTATACCTTATGTTGATATTCCCTTTAATATATCTGATACTTTTTAAATATAAGCCAATGCTTGGTACTGTGGTGGCATTTAAGCAATTTAATATTTTCAAGGGAATAATGGATAGTGATTGGGTTGGTCTGGCTCACTTCAAAGAGGCATTTTCATCGGCTGATTTTTGGCTGGCTTTGAAAAATACGCTTATATTAAATTTGGGTGATATTTTAATCGGTTTCCCAATACCGATTATATTAGCTCTGTTTCTATATGAATTAAATAATAAATTTATAAAAAAATCGACACAATTAATTTTATATCTTCCTAACTTTTTGTCCTGGGTAATTATAGCCGGATTGGTAAATCAAATTTGCTCCGGAAGTGGATTGATTAACAACATAATAACTGCAATGGGTGGAAAAGAGATTGATTTTCTTACGAATACCAGCATCTGGAGAATTGTATATTGGGTATCAGGAGTATGGCAGGGTGCAGGTTATGGTTTGATTATTTATCTTGCTGCGCTTACAAGTACCGATCCAAGCCTTAGCGAAGCGGCATATATCGATGGTGCGGGAAGAATGAAGAGAATTTGGTTTATAACGATACCCCAGATCAAAGGAACTATTACAGTAATGCTTATTATGAGCCTTGGGCAGGTGGTTTCCATTGGATTTGACCGGCCTTATATGATGGGAAATACACTTGTTAAGGATGTTTCAAGTGTAATCAGTACCTATGTTTACAGTGTTGGCTTACAGTCGGCACGCTTTGACTTTGCTACAGCAATCGGTCTGTTTCAATCGGTTGTGGGTGTCGTTCTTATTTTGACAGTAAATGCAATCGCAAAAAAAGTCGGAGAGGAAGGTGTTTTATAATGAGCGAAGTAAAAAGCAGATCCGCTAAAATATTTCAGGTTCTAACAGGAACGTTTTTTATCATTATTACCATAGCAGCAATTGTTCCGATTTTACGTATTATATCGATGTCTTTGAGCTCGAAAGATGCAATTTTATCCGGTAAGGTGTGGGTTTTCCCTGTTCAGACAACCTTAGAGGCGTATAATAAAGCTTTTTCAAACGGTAATTTCCTTCATTCGTTTCTGTATTCTATTTTGTTGACGGCAGGTTATACAGCTATTTGTATGACAATGACAATATTGGCGGCTTATCCTCTTTCTAAAACGAACTTAAAAGGAAGAAAGTTTATTATGACATTGTTCATCCTGACAATGTATTTTGATCCCGGAACAATTCCTAATTATCTAAATGTAAAAAGCTTTGGGCTTCTTAATACAGTTTGGGCTCTGATTATTCCGGGTGCGTTAAGTGCATATAACCTTATTATTATGCGCTCCTTCTTCCTGGGAATAGATAAATCACTTTATGAATCGGCTTATATAGATGGCTGTTCAGAAATAAAAGCGATGATGAAAATTGCTATTCCGTTATCCATACCTGCTATAGCAACCTTGGGTCTGTTTTATGCGGTAGGTAGATGGAATGGTATTAACGATGTTTTGTACTATATTAATAAATCAGGATTATATACAGTGCAGATGATGTTAAAACAAATGATAGATTCAGTGAAAATATCACTGGAGGAGGGAACAACAAGTAATCTTGTGGCAGATAATATCAAGGCAGCAAGCATTGTTGTTTCTATGACGCCGATGCTGATTGCGTATCCCTTCATTCAAAAATATTTCACAAAGGGTATCATGCTTGGAGCCGTAAAGGGCTAAAGTTTTTATTTCGTATCGTAATCATATATAACAGGGGTGTATCTATACAATTGTTCCGGGGATTTACCATAAATTGTTCTTTCTCGCTTGTATATATGATTTCATAAAATAAAGGAGGAAAATAGCTATGAAAAAAAGGTTTACTGCAACATGTGCTTTGCTATTAGCTGCTGTTATGACATTTACCGGTTGTTCTTCCAAGACTTCCGATAACACGGGTAATAAGGATACTGCACAATCTGGAACAGAAAGTGATGCAAAAGATAATTCCGGAGCATCGGACAATGGGGATGCACAGGAAATCTCAGTTATGATATGGGATCGTCAAAATGCTGCTCCAAACACAACAAACGAAGATAATCCGTTAGTTACCTGGATTAAAGATGAGGTTTTAAAGTCTTGTAATGTTAAGGTGAATTTTGTTTCGGTTCCAAGATCCGGAACGGATGACAAACTGAATATTATGATGGCTGGAGGAACTGCACCTGATATTGTATTTACATATGATCAGAGTATCTATGTAAATTATGCGGCAAACGGAGGCTTGGCTGATTTAACTTCAGCATATAAGAATTATGGTTCTACCATCAGCAGCGAAATCGGTAATATTCAGAGCATGGGCCAGCTGAACGGAAAACAATATGCAATTATGAAGAGAAGAGGACAACAGATCCCGCGCCATATTGCTTATATCAGAAAAGACTGGCTGGATGCACTCGGTATGAGCATGCCAAAAACGAAGGATGAGTTATTCAAATGCTTAGAGGCATTTAAGGAAAAAAATCCTGGTAATGTTAAGAACGTAATACCTTGGGGTATGGGCGGTTCACCGGATACAGAGAAATTCTATCTTAACTTTATCGCTTCTTATATACCGGAATTATCAGAGAGAGATGCTTATATCTATTCAGAATATTTCAAGATCTTTGCTCCTGGCGGAATTGATGGTCTTAAAAAGATGAATGAACTGCACAGCAAAGGCTTGATTACGAAGGACTTTGCAACAGATACAACAAATGATATTTATAAACAAGATATGTGTGCCGGCAATGTTGGCTTCTCCCTGTGTGACAGTACGGAAGCGTTTTATAATTTTGATCCTACTTTAGCAAAAAATATTCCTGGTGCACAGTTTGTACCCGTAAATTGTTTTGACACACCGGAAGGAACTTATATTAATCCTACCGAACCATTATATGGTATGTTTGTTATGGTACCTGCAACAAGTTCTGATAAGGCTGATGCCTGCGTGAAATACCTTAATTGGCTGGCAGATCCTGCAAATGCAGAAAATGTACAATATTTCCCTGGACATAAAGTAAATGACAAAGGTGTACCGGAATGGTTATCAGAAGAGGAGACAAAGGCAAAGGGTTATCCGGGAAATGCTTCGGATTATAGCATTGTAAATGAACATTATAAATATGTAGATAATAAAGATGCTATCGTATCATCCTGGCTGGAAGGCTGTGACTGGGCGGATGAATATTTATGCAATCAATTATATGACGTAATGAATACCGGACAATACCTGTTCCCTACCTTCCCGGCAAACTTAAAATCTGAAGCAACTTATTTGGCAAATGCGCAAAAACTCGCTATTGATTATGTATATAAACTGATTAATTGTGATCCTGCTAAGTTTGACTCACTGCAGAAGACAGAGTATGATAAATTAGTAGCAGCTGGTCTGGAGAAGATTTTTGAAGAAAGAGCCAGTTATTATGATACAAATGTAGCTAAGAAATAAATAGAGTTTTTATGACATGTTATACAAAAGTAATTTATGAACAGAGGGCGGCGCAAACGGCTGCCCTCTGTTTTCCAAAGATAAATATCATAAGAATGATTTATGGCTGTTTGACTTCGCGCAGTAGCGGTTGATTGGAGGTTGCTATGTCGAAATTTTCAAAATTTCTGTGGATGGGATACGATATTATGCTGGGTTTCGAGCCGGAATTAGAAAATCCGGGAAGTAACCGGAATGATAATTGGGAGGAATTATACAATACGATTCGTTGGATAGAGGAGCTATGCAATCACCAAAAGCTAGGCTATCTCTCAAAGCAGTGCAGCAAGAAAACAGGACAGCTTCAGGTACTGGTGAATGATGAAACCGGTATCGGAGTTCCTGCACAGATAAAATTCTTTCCATTGGTCTATGAGAAAGCGGAGAATAGTTATCATAGAGAAGAAAAAGAGATAAATTTTATCCGGGAGATCACGGATCAAAACGGAAGATTGCATACGATTCTGCCAGTAGGTATTTATGATGCGGAAATTACAAGAGGATCAGAATATCAGATAACAAATACAAGCTTTTATGTCTATTCGAATAAGATTTCTATACTTACAATAGAACTTAATCCGATACTGGACTTAAAAGCGGCGGGTTGGTATTGCGGAGATCTTCACCATCACAGCGTATACAGCAGCCCGGTATATGGAGGAACCGATCCGGTGATCGAGACACCTCTTAGTGTTTCTTTATCCATGAAGGCAATGGGAGCATCCTTTGGAGCATTAAGTGATCATCATAATATTTTAAATCATAAAGAATGGAATGACTTAAAGAACGACTCCTTCTTTCCAATTCCGTCCAAGGAAATTTCAACTTCTAATGGTCATGTAATGTCGCTCGGAGTAAAAGAAGATGTTATATATCATATACCGGATCAGAAAGAGCGGACAGATACCATACTTCGAAGGGAATTTATCAGAGTAACCGATCAGATCAAAGAACTGGGCGGCTTGCCACAGATCAATCATCCGAAGGATCCTAGCTCCTCTTTGTCCTGGAATGAAGATTTTAATGATATTTTATCAGCTTTTGATACAATGGAATTATGGAATGGTTCTGTTCCGATGATAAAAGGTTCCTCGAATTACAGAGCTTTTCTGTTTTGGCAGAAGCTGTTGGAGGAAGGACATTATATACCTGTAACAGCAGGAAGCGATACCCATAATATTTTAGCAAATGATTATCATGAAATCTATAATAAACTGAGTTGGATGGCAGAATTAATAGCCTCAGGTAGAGTATCCTTACCCGAGGAGTTACGAGCCCAGACGGTTCTATTAGACAGTTTATTCACAATAAGTATGCCAATATTAAAAAAGTGGGCGGAACATAATCTTACAAGTGCGGGAGTGAGAACCTATGTCCATGTAGAAGGTGATATTACACAAAAAAAGCTGCTGGAGGGACTTAGAAGAGGACATAGCTTTTTGACAAATGGTCCAATACTTCTACCGGAGATTGAAGGAAGGGGTCCGGGTGAGGTTATAACAGGAAAATCGGAGAAAGTTGATATTAATATAAAATTGATTGCAAATCTTCCTCTAAAGAAGATTACGATATATAGTAATGGTAACAGAACCTGGGAATATACTTTGGAGCCAGAGGACGAGCAAAAGAAGAAATATGATTATAGTAGAACCTTATATGATTTTGATGTCAGAAATGTGCAATGGCTGTTTTTCACAGCAGAAGATGATTGCTCTAATATGGCAATTACAAACCCTGTTTTCTTTGAGGATATAAGTGAAAGTTAGTTGACTTATCGAACGGGAAATCATGTAATATGCGCGCAAAGCATGCGCAGAAATGAGGAAAAATATGAAGAGATATATGGATAAGCTGATCCGTTCTGCGGACAAAAGGGTAACAGATTTTATTCATAATCAGGTTAAAGACCCGGGTAGAAAAGATTTTGGTGGGATGAGAACACCGATTATTGAAGCAAAACCTACAATTTATGTTTTAGCCACCGCGGCTGCTGTTTATTTTAACGAGGGTAGCATCTACTATCATGATCCGAAATTGTTGCAGGCAATGAGCCATGCTTTGGATTTCGTTGCTGCCTGCCAGCGCGAAGACGGAAGTTTTGATTACCCCAGCTGTAACTTCAAATCGGCACCTGATACCTCATTCTGCTTTAAGCGGTTGATTGCAGCTTATCGCCTTTTCTTGAAATATGATGAAAAAAATGATACAAAGGAAATAAAAGAGAAGTACAGCCAAATCCTTAGAAAAGCGCTGGAAGCTATTAAGGATGGTGGCTTTCATACACCGAACCATCGATGGGCGATTTGTGCGGCTTTGTGGCAGGGGGCAAACTTATTCAGTGAAGATCCTTCTTCCGGGGATTTTCTAGCAAGGGCACAAGAATATCTGGCAGAAGGAATTGACGGAGATAGTGACGGTCAATATGCAGAACGTTCCACCGGAGGCTATAACGCAGTAGTAAATAATGCAATGATTGCCATGTACGAAGAGAGCCATGATGAAAAGTATCTGGGCTATGTGGAACGCAATCTGCATATGATGCTAACCTATATTGATCCGGATGATACCATATTTACACAGAACTCAACCAGACAGGATCAGGGAAAGACAGAGTATATGGATAAGTATTTTTATCAATACCTCTATATAACCAGCCTCAGCTTCAACGCCGAATTTGATGCCGCAGCACATAAAATAATAAAAGACTGTGCTGAAAGCGGGAGAGAGGCTCCGGATTGCCTGCATATAATTATGCAAAACGATGCGATGTTACAGTATCATTTTACAGGCTATGGTTTTCTCGAACAATATCGCTGTCACTATCCAACCCCCGGGGTGATAAGAGTAAAGACTCCAAAATTCGGCTATACCGTTTTACAGGATAGCACTACCTTTTTATTTCTGAAAGTAAAGGATACCCTGATCTATGTAAAAATTGGAGAAAGTTACTGCTCGGTGCGTAATTTTATACCACAGACGCTTGAAGTCAGTGAGGATGAATATACTATGACCTCAGAAGTACAAAGCTGGTATTACTTACCCTTCCAAAATTACAACAGAACGAGTGACTGGTGGGAAATGGATCATTCAAAAAGAGAGTTACTCCATAACAGTGAAGTAAAAATCACTGTAACTGTGAAAGAGCAGGAAGACGGACTGCAGCTTAAAATAAATTCAGAGGGGCTGGATCGACTTCCGCTTCGGTTAAACATATGTGTGCCATCCGGCTGCATTCTGGAGAATGAACATTTCTATCTTCAGGCCGAGAAGGGATCTAATATGATTTTGCGAGATGGATATATCAACCTCACTCACAATAATAACCGAATTCAGATTGGTCCAGGTTTTGGTATGCATGAATTTCCAGGACATTATTCCGGGGAAGAAAAGAATACGCAGGGATATTCCATCTATTTTAATGATTATACACCCTGCGATCGTTTGATAAATTTTAAGATTTTAGATTAATCAGAGGATACTCCGGTCAGTTGATATGAATCGTAGGTTTTTGTACCTTTTTCCGCACGGTATTTTGATGGTGAGGAGCTGCAGTACTTATGGAAGGTGCGGTTAAATTGGGAGAAACTTGCGAAGCCGCAGGCTTCCGCAATATGCGTAACATTCATATCCGTTGTAAGAAGCAGCTGCTGGGCATTACGAACCCTTGTCATCTGAATATAATTATTCAGAGTGAAGCCTGTAATTTTCTTGAATTGATGGGACAGATAATAACTGCTGATATAAAAATTCTTTGCCAATAGCTCCAGTGATAAATCATCCTTATAATGCTCATGGATATAGGACGTAATCGAATAAACCTTGTTGGTTAAGCTGTCCTGTGAGGAATGAACCACATAAGTATTTTCGCCCTGAAATAAATATATCTTTGCTAGAAATTCAAGAAATTTATTATGAATAAGGAAAGTATTGATACCTGTATTACCTGACTTGGTAATACGAAAAATGTCATTCAGGGTAGAGATAATCTGTTCTTTACAGGTACCGGTGAAGCGATAAATAGGCACTGGGTTGTCAAAAATAGTAAATAGCGTTCTCATGTCATGATTTAATCCTGCAATATCCATAGGAAAAGAGAAATTGATGATAAGTCTTTTTTTTGGCCCCCCGTGTGGATATTGGGTTTTATGAAGCATCGAGGGCTTAATTGCAACGATATCTAAAAACTGCAGATCATAAATATCACCTTCAATCAGATGATTTGCCGATTGATCCAGAAAGATACAGAACTCATAAAATTGATGAAAATGTTGGAATTCCATATTAATCGTATAAGAGCGTTCGTCATAATCGAAGAAGTAATAAAAACTGTCATTAGGTGTATTTATTTCCAGAAGATTGTGTTTTTCATATAAAACTGTATTTTCTAATAACATAAAATAACCACCTTTATGTGTAATATATATTAGTTATAACTTAAAAAAGCAAGAAATGCAATAATAATTAGATGAAAGACAAAATAAGCGTAGAATTTCAACTATATAGAGTGTATGATTAATCATAAGATATGCATATAACAAATATGCAAAGAGGATCAGATTATCTGAATATTGAAAGGAAATGATCGGATGACAATGAACAGACAGCTCGTAAACGATAAGCTTGATAAATTATTATTGAGTTTTCAAAAAGTGCTTTATGAGGATGATGGTACATTTTTAGAAAACATGAAATCAAAGAATTTAGCAGGTGATGATATAAAAAGATATCAATACTGGGAATGGACACAGGGGGTAGGCTTATTTGGCTTATGGAAGCTGTTCGACAGAACACAGGAAATGAGATATCTTGATATGCTAACGAAATACTATAATGAACGAATTGAAACAGGGCTGCCTTCCAAGAACATTAATACCTGTGCACCGATGCTTGCATTATCCTATGTAGCAGAATATACGATGAATGCTAGCTATTTTGTAATTTGTAAGGAATGGGCGGAATGGATTATGACAGGCCTTTCCAGAACAAAAGAAGGGGGATTCCAGCATATTACCTCCGATACGGTGAATGATCAGGAATTATGGGATGACACACTTGTAATGACGGTTTTGTTTCTTGCCAATTATGGGCGCATTACCGGTAACAGCAGCTATATTGAAGAGGCAAAATATCAATTTCTATTACATACAAAATATCTGACAGATAAAAAAACCGGATTGTGGTTCCATGGCTGGACCTTTCATGGCAATCATAATTTTACAGAAGCTTTATGGGGAAGGGGAAATTGCTGGATTACTATTGCGATTCCCGAACTACTTGACATGATACCTTGTGAGGAAAGTGTAAGACGTTTTTTACTGGAGGCGTTACAGCTGCAGATATCAGCTCTTATCAAATATCAGGAGTCCGATGGACTATGGCATACCTTAATTGATGATCCGGATTCCTATGTGGAGTTGAGTGCAACCTGCGGTTTTTCCTATGGTATTTTACGTGCTGCTCACTTGGGCTATATTACACTGGATTACAAAGAATGTATCTGCAAAGCCCTCGATGCGGTATTACAAAATATTACAGAAGAAGGTATTGTGGAACAGGTTTCTTATGGCACTGCAATGGGAAGAGAAACAAAAGAGTTCTATAAGAATATTGAAATTAAGTCAATGCCTTATGGACAAGCGTTAGCAATGCTGTTCCTGCTGGAAATATTGGAAGAGGAAGATTTTTGAGATTTTAATTCGAAAATTATACAAAATAACTATAGACTTCTTTGGGGTTTTATGCGAAAATATGAAAGGAAAACAAAGCGGATCTGACATTTTACCGCTTGTTCTTGTCTCGTACCGAAGGTAAGAAAGCAACTTTCGGTCATTTATATTGTAAGCTGTTATTTTCTTAACAAGGAAATGAAATGCTATACTATGTATATTGAAAGGAGTTTCAACAACATGATTTATTCACATGAAGTTCAGATGATGTGTCCGGTTACGCAGGGAGTTCATCATGGCGCAGCACCAATTCCGGAAGAAGCAAAATGGGTGAAGGCAAAGGAAATTAAAGATATCTCAGGTTTAACTCATGGTATAGGCTGGTGTGCACCTCAGCAGGGTACCTGCAAATTGACATTAAATGTAAAGGATGGCGTCATTCAAGAAGCATTAGTAGAGACAATCGGATGTTCCGGTATGACTCATTCTGCTGCAATGGCATCCGAGATTCTTCCTGGGTTAACAATACTGGAAGCTTTGAATACCGACTTAGTATGCGATGCTATTAATACAGCAATGAGAGAATTATTCTTACAGATCGTTTACGGCAGAACCCAGAGTGCTTTCTCAGAGGACGGACTTCCGATTGGTGCAGGCCTTGAGGATTTGGGTAAAGGCTTAAGAAGTCAGGTAGGAACTATGTATGGTACACTGGATAAAGGTCCCCGCTATCTTGAAATGACTGACGGCTATGTAACAGGTGTTGCACTTGATGAGGGCAGTGAAATCATCGGATACCAGTTTGTAAACTTTGGTAAGATGATGGACTTCATTAAGAAGGGTGATGACGCTAATACTGCATTTGAAAAATCAAAGGGTCAGTATGGACGTGTCGCTGATGCTGTTAAGATCATTGATCCGAGAAAAGAATAGTGAAGGAGGATACATACAATGGCTTTATTTGAATCATATGAGAGAAGAATTGATAAAATCAATGCTGCGTTGAACAGCTACGGCATTGCTTCCATCGAAGAAGCAGAGAAGATTACAAAAGACGCCGGACTTGATGTATATAACATGATTAAAGGCATTCAGCCTATCTGTTTTGAAAATGCATGCTGGGCTTACACAGTAGGTGCGGCAATCGCAATCAAAAAAGGTGCAAAAAGAGCTGCTGATGCAGCAGCAGCAATAGGCGAAGGATTACAGTCATTCTGTATTCCGGGATCTGTTGCGGATCAGAGAAAGGTTGGTTTAGGACACGGTAACCTTGGTAAAATGCTACTGGAAGAAACAACAGATTGCTTCTGTTTCTTGGCAGGACATGAATCCTTTGCAGCTGCGGAAGGTGCGATTGGTATTGCACAGTCTGCCAATAAGGTAAGACAGAAGCCTTTAAGAGTTATCTTAAACGGTCTTGGCAAGGATGCGGCACAGATTATTTCCCGTATCAACGGCTTTACTCATGTTGAAACTGAGATGGATTATTATACAGGAGAGGTGAAGGAAGTATTCCGTAAATCCTACTCCAATGGCCCCAGAGCAGCCGTAAATTGCTATGGTGCTAACGATGTAACAGAAGGTGTTGCTATCATGCATAAGGAAGGTGTTGATGTTTCCATTACCGGTAACTCCACTAACCCTACCAGATTCCAACATCCGGTTGCAGGTACCTATAAGAAGGAATGTGTTGAGCAGGGTAAGAAATACTTCTCAGTTGCTTCCGGCGGCGGTACAGGCAGAACGCTTCATCCGGATAATATGGCAGCAGGTCCTGCTTCCTACGGTATGACAGATACTATGGGTAGAATGCATTCCGATGCACAGTTCGCAGGTTCTTCTTCCGTTCCCGCTCATGTTGAAATGATGGGTCTGATCGGTGCAGGAAACAACCCGATGGTTGGTATGACAGTAGCCGTTGCAGTAGCTATTCAGGAAGCTGCTGATGCTGGTAAGTTCTAAAAAGTTAAAGGTTCTAATAAAATTATATATTAGAGGATTTCTTAAGCCTTGATAAGGTTTAAGAGATCCTCTTTTTATTGTGGGTATGCTGGTTTCCTTTAAATCTGTAGTATCTGGACCTTGAGAAGCACCATTCGGGTATAATATTATTAATTCAAAATAGAGACAGATTATTTATAGTAGGACATCAACTAGCATCAATAGATTTTTCACAGGTATGCAAGCCGGTAATAGATTTGTGCTGTGCTAATTCAAATCTATTATTTTACATAAAATATGGCCATAAGAACTATTTATTAGTAGAATAGAAGAATAAAAAAGGAAGGAATGTACTTTAGATAAAAAGAAAATAATTGCTCTTATAGAGCTGATAATTGTAATCACGCTTGTTATTTATGATATAGGACTTCCATCATTGTTTATTGTCATAATCGGTATTTTATTTATCTGGGTATTGTGACATTTTACTTTGTTGGTCAGGTGTATGGGCTATGGTAAGTAGATCTAATATAAATTTGTTTAAATCATATAAAGCAAATTCCAAAAATAGAGATTATTTCAACATATCACCACTTGAATACGACATTATTCATCCTTTATAATAAAAGGGTTGCAAAGGAGGATAATGTGTTGGATAGGGATATAAAGCTTAGTAATATGAAAGGGCTATTAATATTTTTAGTAGTATTTGGACACTTGGTGTCACCATATCAGGAGAAATTTAACGGTTTATATTTGTTTGTCTATTCTTTCCATATACCGTTGTTTGTTCTGGTTAGCGGTTATTTTGCGAAAAGGGCTAATTTTCAGAAAATATGTAATTTTGTATTGTTATACTTAATATTTCAGTTCTTATATAAATTTTACGTGATTCTTGTTAATCCGCGCCGTGATTTTGAACTTACATATGATCAGCCTTATTATCACTTATGGTATCTTACGAGCATGGCAGCCTGGTACTTTATAGCTGTCATAGTTAACAAGCTGAAGCTTAATAATAGAAATAAAATCATACTGATAATTTGTTGTTTTGTGGTTGGTACTTTATCCAGGGGAGTTACTCCTCATCTTGCAGGCTGGTTGAAAGACTATGGAATTTATTTCGAATCTCACTCCTTCAGCTATCAGAGAACACTAACCTTTCTGCCCTTCTTTATGATTGGAATGTTTTTGTCAAAGGAAGGTATGGAAAAACTGTACAACAGTTTAAAAGGGAGAAAATTATTACCGACTCTTGTGATGCTGGGAGTGTTTGCCTATTTTGTTGTAGCAGACTGTAAAAATTATGAGAATATATTAAAAGGTAGTTATGGCTTTGATGAAATGAAAGGAAATGCAATCTTAAAGATAGGTCAAATTTCATTTCTATATGTAATTGCAATTGTGATGTGTTATATTGTATTAAATCTAGTGAGCAGTAAGATGTGCTTTATTACAAAATGGGGAGAAAATACTCTTCCTGTCTTTCTGTTTCATAGATTTATTACAAAAATAATCAAAAATATCGATTATCTTTACGATGTGAATAAATATGTGCTTTTGGCTTTGATTATTATGATGGATGTATTAATCATTAGTATTTTGAGTACGGAAACCTTTACAAAGTATACTTACTATTTGTGGAATCCATTAAAAACAGTAAAGCTAATTTGTGAGAAAGTGAGACCCTCATACAATCAAAATTAAATTACTGTGGTAAATGTCGAGGTTTTGCTATATCAGCAAGACTTTCATGTAATAGATTATAATTTGACCTGACAAGTAAATTCCTGTTGTATCACAGGATTTACTTGTCAGGTTTTGTTTTTTTGTAAGCTTCTTCTGGAAGAAACTTGCAGCATGCCAATTATTGATTATTAGAATCTTCTTCCTCTGCCTCTTTTACAATTGCATCTAAAACATTAATCAGATCATGAATATTATTAATCTCCACATTTCTCTCCAAAATAGCATTTTTAAGATCTGTGGATAATGTCTCAAATTTATCCTTAATCGCAGGAGCTACATATGACATATTAATAACCATACCCTTTCTAAAATCTAGCAATTTGTGCAGCGCACAATTTGCCGTGTGAAATATTTATTTTTCACACTAACCCCTATCTGCCGTGTTTCCGGCATATAAATCTAAAGTGAGTTTTTCTTGTAAAGTCATTTTATTAAGATAATACGAATGCCGGCAAAATATTTCATCTTAAGGTTAGATTAACCTTTTATCAAATATTTATGCAAAAGACAGCATTATAAAATATCTTATTACTGATAATCAAAAAGAAAACCAGGTTAATATATTATTTATAAATAGTTTATAATTTATATATTGATTTACTGTTATATATGTTGTATAACATATATTGCAAGAAGAAAATTAATAATTCTATAAAAAATATAAAAGAAGGAGTGGTTATTATGTTAAGACCAGCAATTTTTGAACCTACAGGACCTTTATTTTTTGACAAAGTATTTCATGACTTCTTTGGAGACGGCTTTAGTCAATATGATAACTTCAATACCGATGTAATTGATAAGGGAGAGAATTATCTTTTGGAGGCTGAGCTGCCAGGTTTTCAGAAAGAGGATATAAATATTGATCTGGACAAGGAGACATTAACAATTTCTGCAAGCCATAAGGAAGAGAAGAAGGAAAATAAGGGAAACTTTATAAGACAGGAAAGACGGTATCATTCCTATTGCAGAAGCTTTCATATTCCTGGGATAAAGAAAGAGGAGATAACGGCAGCTTACCATAATGGTGTTCTTGAAATTACTCTTCCGAAGGAAAATTCAATAGTGGAGGAGACAAAACGTATTGAAATCCGGTAACTTACACAGAAGTTATTAGGCAGGTAAGAGACACCTTTCTCCGGTGATAATAAAAGCGGAGAGAAACAGCTTGTGGGTTGTTTCTCTCCGCTTATTATCGATCCGTCATTAATTTTTTAACTAATGAATGGATTTTGTATTTACGAAGCTTGGATTATGCGAAAGGATTTTCGGACTTGTAAAGCATTCCCTTTGGCTGATTAAAACCAATATCCTCAACATCAAGATATTGGAAGAGGTCATATAATGCTTTACCAAAATGTCCGAATGCAACAGCACCATGATGAGGATAATTCTTCTCCACTAAAACGTGACGATAGAAACGTCCCATCTCAGGAATAGCAAAAATACCGATGCCACCAAAGGAACGTGTAGCAACAGGAAGAACCTCACCCTCTGCCACATAAGCCTTAAGTTTAGCATCAGCTGTGCTCTGCAGACGGAAGAAAGTGATATCGCCAGGAAGAAGATCTCCCTCTAAGGTACCGCGTGTAATATTAGGCTCCTGATTAGGCTCCAAGGATCTTGCCATAATCTTCTGATACTTCATAGAGAAGCTGCTAAGCTTGCAAGCTGCTGTATTGCCGCAGTGGAAGCCCATGAAGGTATCTTTGTGAGTATAGTTGTATTTGTCCTTAATTTCAGATTGATACATATCAGCAGGTACTGTATTGTTGATATCAAGAAGTGTAACAGTATCTTCACTGATGCAGGTACCGATGTATTCACTTAATGCACCGTAAATATCTACTTCACAGGATACCGGAATACCCTTTGCGGTCAGACGGCCGTTTACATAACAAGGTACAAAACCAAACTGTGTCTGGAAGGAAGGCCAGCATTTGTTAGCGAATACAATATATTCTCTGGAGCCTTTATGAGCATCAGCCCAGTCAAGCAGAGTGATTTCATATTGTGCCAATTTAGGAAGAATGCCAGGCATTTTATTGCCGCCGCCTAATTCGTCTTCCATGCTCTTGATTACTTCAGGAATTCTGGGGTCATTTGCATGCTCATTGAAAGCAGCATATAAATCAAGCTCTGAATTCTCTTCGATTTCTACTCCAAGATTGTAAAGCTGTTTGATGGGAGCGTTGCAGGCAAGGAAATCCTGAGGACGAGGTCCAAAGGAAATGATTTTTAAATTATTAAGACCGATTACGGTTTTTGCTACCGGAACGAAATCACCGATCATATCAGCAACTTCATCTGCCGTACCGACAGGATATTCCGGTATGTATGCTTTGATTTCACGAAGCTTGAGATTATAGCTTGCGTTAAGCATACCACAGTAAGCATCACCTCTACCGTCTAATAAATCGTCACCGCTTTCTTCCGCAGCAGCTACATACATGGCAGGGCCATCAAAATATTTTGCCAGCAGGGTTTCGGAAGTTTCGGGTCCGAAGTTGCCAAGGTATACAACAAGTGCATTACAACCAGCTTCATTTACGGATGCCAGCGCCTTTTTCATATGAATTTCATTTTCTACCGTTACCGGACATTCAAAAATATCTCCGAATTTTTTCTGATAAGCTTCAACAACAGCATGTCTTCTTCTCTCAGATAGAGACATGGGAAAGCAGTCACGGCTTACGGCTATGATACCAAGTTTTACTTTAGGAATATTCATTATATGTGACCTCCTGATGATAATTATATAATAGTTTATTACATAAACTATTATATAATTATCTTTGTCCATCGTCAATTGTTTTATCACAAAATACAAATATATTAGCGGTGTGTTACTGCTTTCAGACGAAATAATACAATACTTCTAAATTACTGATTTATATAGTAAGATATAACTACTATTCTAACAGTCTTGATTTATATAACTCAATTTGTTAAAATATTGTAGAGGTGGTATTGTAAGGATGAAATTGGAATATGTACGTGCAAAAATAGAGAATTTGGATAGTGTACGGATTATGTTTCAGGACGCCATTCATAAAATGGTAGAAAGCGGTATTGATCAATGGGATGAAATCTATCCAGATAGAAACATACTGGAAGAGGATATCTTAAAGGAACAACTATACATTGGTATAGCGCAAGGAAACATTGTATCAGCGTATGTGCTTAATCAGGAATATGATGAACAATACGCCAATGGTAATTGGGAGTATCCGGCTTCGACATTTGGCGTAATACATAGACTATGTGTTAGTCCTTTCTTTCAAAAGAAAGGCATAGGAACGCAAATGATGCAGCATATAGAATGGGAAGCACAAAAAATGGGAATTGACTCTATCCGATTAGATGCATTTACCTTAAATCCTTATGCAGTAAAAATGTATGAAGGCCTGGGGTATAAGATCGTGGGCTCGGTATGTTGGAGAAAAGGGGAATTTTATCTTATGGAGAAAAGAATAATATAATAAAATACAGCAATGGATTATGACGTGCCTGTGAACCGTAACAGTTTAAGGGGAAGGCTTCCTCCAGGCTAAAACTTTTATTGAAGAATATTTTATTCTGTGTTAGGATTAAGGTAATCTAATTTTGTGATCTTAATAAGGAGGTACATCTTTGAGTGATTTAAATAATTCGAATGAGAATAAGGAAGAGAATAAAGCAGATAACGATTTGGATATGAATTTGGACCTAAAGCAGCAAAAGCCTGATGCACAGCAGGGAGAGGAACAGCAACTGAAGCAAAAGACAAGTGAAGAACTGTCCGGGCAGCAGCAAACAAATGAACAACAAACGGACAATCAGCAGCACTATAACCAGCCTCAATATCAGAGACCTAATTATACAGGACAGTCGCAAAATCAACAGCCGCCTTACGGTCAGCCTGGTGGATATCAGCAAAATCCGTATCCACAGAATTTTAATCAGCAGAATCCAAACCAGCAGTATCAAAATCCACAGAATTTTAACCAGCAATATCAGAACCAGCAGAATTTAAATCAACAGAACTCGAACCAGCAGTATTCAAATCAGCAAAATCAATACCAGCAATATCAAAATCAACAATATCAGAATGGGCAGTATCGTAATCCTCAAAATCAACAATACAGGCAGCCATACCAGTCACAGTATCAGCAGCAGAGACCGAAGAGAATGAATTCAATGGCTTTAGCTTCACTAATTTGCGGCATAGGAAGCTTCCTGTTTAGCTGTTGTTTGTGGTTTATCATGTGGATTCCTTCTATAGCAGGTATTGTGCTTGGCGTTTTAAGTTTAAAAAATAGTAAAGAAAATAATATGGATAACAAGAATGACACAACTATGGCAATTGTAGGTATTGTACTTTCCGCTATTGCTTTGCTCTTTATTATACTGGCTTTGGTCTGGACGTTTACTGCCGGTGACAGCTTTGTACAATATTTTAATCAAAACTATAAGGCCTATTAATGATTCATACTTCATTTCAGATATGAAAAAAAGCTGATAGAAACAACGAGAAAGTTGTTTTTATCAGCTTTTATGGCGTTAAGTAAGGGAAAAAGTTGCGCATGATAACATAGAAGACCAATAAAATCAAAAAAACTATATAAAAGCCTAATTTACGTGACAGCAGTTTTACTGGGTGATCAAAACTGTAGGCAGCAAGCTCGGCATAGGCCAAAAGCAGGAATAATCCAAAAAGTATGGGACTGATATTATATCTTAATGATTGTGCCAGATTGCCCTGCAATAGAGCTGTGACACTGCGGGTATTGCCGCAGGCAGGACAATACATGTGGAACTGGGAATAAAAAAGACAGGGAGGCAGCATGTAAAGCAATCGCAGAAAGAAGCCTCTTGTATGATAGAAAAGTATAACAAAAATTGGTAATAAAATGGTTAATACCTGATAACCTCGTTTAGATCTTTTTCGCATGAATAGCATACTCCAATTTCATAATGTAAAGATATTATAGCATAATTTAAATAAAAAGCAATTTTCATATCTGTAAGCTTATGAACTGCCAGCAGTTATTATATGAACAGGGAGCAGTATTTGCTAAAACATACTAATCATACTGAAATAATAAAAATGCTTGTGATGTAGAAAAGAATGAGATATAATAATAAAAATATTTCATGAAATACCCCCATGCCTCAGACTTTGAAGGTTATTCTTCTTTGTCTGTAGTGATAGGGTACAGAAAACATTATTTTGATAAAGTAAGACAATAAAATATCACAGATAGAATGCGATAGGAATGAGGAAGCCGGTTATGCTAATAAAAGAATATCTGAAGGAAAATAGATTGATTCCGGATGGATCCATGGGAACCTATTATTCGAGTGTCGTAAACCAGCCAGGTGCTGTTTCGGAGTTTGCTAATATAAGTAATCCAGAGGTGATTCTAAAAATTCATGAGGATTACATCGCTGCCGGTGCCGGGATGCTAAGGACGAATACCTTTGCTGCAAACAGACAGACTCTTCGGATGGGGGAGCAGGAGCAGAAGGAATTATTAATCGCTGCCTGTCGGATTGCAAAGGCAGCAGTCAGTGCAGGAGTGTCAAAGCAAAAGGTATGGATTTTAGGTGATATCGGTCCGATACCGGAAAATGCTGCTACCGATGAAGAGGAAGTGCTGCAGGAATACTATTTAATGTGTGATGTTTTCCTTGAACAAGGGGTTGACGGAATTCATTTTGAAACATTTCCAAGTATTCGTTATATAGACAAGTTGGTTCCATATCTTAAAAAGAAACAGCAGGATTTATTTATTCTGGCAAGCTTTTCAGTCAATAAAAACGGTTATACCGCAGAAGGCATTAGTGCAGCCAGAATTATGGAGAGCGTTGGCAGAATAGCAGAAATAGATGCCTGCGGTTTAAATTGCGGTATCGGAACAGGACATATGTATCAAATACTGAAAAAGACAGCATTTCCTGAGAACAAGTTCCGTTATGCAGCACCGAATGCAGGATACCCGGAACAGATGCATTACCGAATGGTATTTATGGATAATGCGGAGTATTTTGCCGATAACATGGAACAGATCGCGCAGCTGGGGATCGATATTCTAGGCGGCTGCTGTGGTACCAATCCGGAATATATTGCTGGGCTTACGAGAGTGATAGATGTAAAGGAGCATGCTTCCAGGTACAGAAAAACAGTACCGGCAGCGATAGATAGGAAGAGGCCCATTCGAGAAAATGATCTGGAACGGCTGATCAAAGATGGTAAAAAAGTGATAGCCGTAGAACTCGATCCTCCATATGATGCAGATATTGACAAAGTTATGGAGTGCGCACATATTTTAAAGAAAAGCGGGACAGATATTATTACGTTTGCAGATTCACCAATGGGAAGAAGTCGTGTTGATTCTATTCTGATGAGTATAAAGATTGCGGAAGAGACCAATATGAAGGTTATGCCTCACATCTGCTGCCGTGACAGAAATATGATATCCATGCGTTCTACACTGCTGGGAGCCTATATTAATGGTATTCGTAATCTTCTTGTTGTAACCGGAGACCCGGTTCCCGGAGAAAGCAGAATGAAGACGACGGGTGTATTTGATTACAATTCAATCAGACTGATGGATTATATCAAAGAAATGAATTCCGAGCATTTTAAAGAGGAACCGTTCTCTTATGGAGGAGCTTTAAATTATCAGAGAGGTGATATTGATAAGATTGTGGATCGTATGAACAGAAAAATAGAAGCCGGTGCGGCTTATTTCCTGACACAGCCGGTTTTTTCGAAAGAGGATGTAAAGCGTATTAGATATATTAAGGATAAGACGGATACTAAAATATTATGCGGTATCATGCCTCTTGTAAGCTATCGGAATGCTTGTTTTATTAAGAATGAGATAACCGGAATTTACGTTCCGGATAATATTGTGAACAGATACCATCCGGACATGTCCAGGGAAGAAGCGGAAAATGTTGGTGCGCAAATAGCCATAGAAATGATGGATTTACTTAATCCGGTGGCAGATGGTTATTATTTTATGCTGCCGTTTAACAGGGTTAGCCTTATGGAAAAAATATTAAGAGCGCAGGAAAAGGATGATAATTTGATTTGATCACAGGAAGAATAGATTGGAGGGTATGATAAATGACGAAAAAGGAATTTAAGGATTTGATTGAAGAGAGAATTGTGATTATGGATGGTGCAACCGGAAGTAATCTGCAAAAGAGAGGTATGCCAACCGGAGTTTGTCCGGAAGAATGGATCCTAAATCATCCTCAGGAGTTAATTAAGCTCCAGTCAGAGTTTATGGAAGCCGGCACCGATATTGTACTGGCACCGACCTTTACAGCAAATAGGATTAAACTGGCGGAATATCATCTTGAGAATCGAATTTCAGAAATTAATAAAACATTGGTGGGAATATCAAAGGAAGCAATTAAGGCCTATCACCAAAATACAAATCTTAATCGGAAAATATTCATTGCGGCTGATTTAACAATGACCGGTGTACAGGTAGAACCGCTCGGTACTATTTCCTTTGAAGAACTTGTTGAAGTCTATAAGGAACAGTTAAGCTGTTTGATTCCGGAAGGTGTGGATCTTGTAGTGGTGGAAACCATGATGAGCTTGCAGGAATGCAGAGCAGCGCTGCTGGCTGTGAAGGAAACCTGTGAACTGCCGGTGGTTGTTTCGCTGACTTTTAATGAAAACAATAAAACACTCTTCGGTACAGATCCCAAAACTGCAGTTATTGTATTACAGAGCATGGGAGCGGATGCTGTTGGAGTCAATTGTTCTACAGGACCGGATAAGATGGAAGAGATCATCCGTGAAATGAAGGAATATGCTTATGTACCTATTTTGGCAAAGCCAAATGCCGGGCTTCCAAAGCTTGTCGGCAACGAAACGGTATTCCCGATGGAGCCAGAGGAGTTTGCTGCTGATATGGTGAAGCTTGTAGAGATTGGTGCTAATCTTGTCGGAGGCTGCTGCGGCACTACGCCTAAACATATCGAACGGATGGTGGTGCGGTTGAGAGATAAAAAGCCGCAGCCAATACAATCTACCCATTGCAGGGCACTGACAACAGAGCGCAAAACAGTAGAGATACCGCTAGACGGTCGTTTTATGATTGTTGGTGAGAGGATTAATCCAACCGGAAAAAAGGATTTGCAGGAAGAACTTAGGGAGAATATATTTGATACTGTAATTGAGATGGCAGAGGAGCAAGAGGAATATGGTGCGGCTGTATTGGATCTTAACGTCGGTATGAGTGGTATTGATGAAAAGGAAATCATGCTGCAGGTTATGCAGGAGGTTTTGATGGCATCAACACTTCCGCTATGTATAGACAGCAGCTACGTTTCTGTGTTGGAGGCTGCTCTCAGGGTGTATCCGGGCCGTGCTTTAATTAATTCTATTTCCCTGGAGAAGGAGAAGTTCGAAAAACTGCTGCCCATTGCCAAGAAATATGGAGCGATGTTCATCTTGCTTCCATTATCGGACAAGGGACTTCCGAAGGATATCAACGAGAAAAAGCAGATTATCGAAACAATTATTAACAGAGCCATTGCTATAGGATTGACCAAAGAGGATATTCTGATCGACGGACTGGTTAATACGGTTGGTGCGAATAAAAATGCCGCTGTTGATGCTATACAAACAATACGGTATTGCAAAGAAGAGCTGGGTATGGCGACCATTGCGGGATTATCAAATATATCCTATGGCCTTCCGGAACGCCAGTATATTAATAGTACATTTCTCTCCTTTGCCATACAGGCGGGACTTACTATGGCAATTGCTAATCCGTGCCAGGACTTATTGAGAAGTACCGTTTTTGCCGCCGATCTTCTTCGGGGCGTGGAGGATGCGGCAAGGCAATATATTGAACGAGTTAAGGCAAAGCCTGTAGTGCCTCCGATAAAACCAACAGTGACAGTAGCGCAGAAGCAGACAGAGGAAGGCCCGGGTCAATCCGCTGAACCATCAAAATCATGTAGAGAAGAGCTCTCAGAGGAGCATCAGATTATCTTTGACGCTGTGGTAAAGGGAAATAAGAAAAATATCCTTCCACTTGTTGAGAAGGAATTGGCTAATAATATGCAGCCGGATGCTATAATAGAAAAAATTCTAATACCGGCAATTAATGAAGTTGGTATGCTGTATGACCGGCAGATTTATTATCTGCCTCAGTTGATTTTTAGCGCTGAAACAATGAAAACAGCAATTGATTTTCTGGAACCAATGCTGCAAAAAGATGCAGGCAGCAGTAAAGGCACTATAATAATTGCTACTGTTGCAGGTGATATCCATGATATTGGTAAAAACCTGGTATCATTAATGCTTAAAAACTATGGCTATCGCTTAATTGATTTGGGCAAGGATGTACCTGCTGAAAAGATTATCAGCACAGCAATAGAAGAAAAGGCAGATATTATAGCACTATCTGCACTTATGACAACTACCATGACTGAAATGAAAAATGTGGTTAAGCTTGCGAAGGAAGCCGGAGTGAAATCAAAAATTATCATCGGAGGGGCTGTCATTACTGAGAGCTATGCCAGAGAAATTGGCGCAGACGGTTATTCTCCGGATGCGCAGGCTGCGGTTGCCCTGGTAAAAAGTCTGCTGGAGTAATAACTCTCATGAAGTATTGATAAAAAAAGAATAAATAGACAAAAATTAAAATAGGGAATAGATAAAAGAAATAATTAAATTGTTACACATCGAATGTCAATAATGATTTATCGAAAAACGATAAAATGTTATTGACATTCGATTTATATAATGATATATTTATGTTGCAAAGCAGCAAAGCCTCAATTAAGCAAGCTTTCAATAGGTACACTTGTGTACCTATATGATTTGGCACAAAATTTTTATGCGCTGAAAATGTGCGCAGGAACGGAGTATAAAATTATGAATAAAAATCCTTTGATCTGGTTTACAAAAGCGTTATTGGACTTTATGTTCTATACGGGCATTATTGTCTGTATCATGGTACCGTTCGTATTTCAGTGGTTGAGCAAATATTACAGCATTATCGAGAAATGGTATATTCCATTTTGTATCGTATTTATCATTGCAGGAATATTTGCGCTTTTTATATTACGCGAACTTCGCTGCATGTTTCGAACCGTTATGAATCAAAATCCTTTTGTTCATGAAAATGTGAAATCATTAAAACGGATGGGAATCTGTGCCTTTATTATATCAATCAGTATGGCAGTTCGTCTGATTTTTGTAATAACACCATCGGCACTGGTACTTGTTACGGTATTTCTGATTGCCGGATTATTTTCTTTGGTGCTATCCCAGGTTTTTGACCAGGCTGTTATCTATAAACAGGAAAATGATTTAACTATTTAGGGAGGAGCGTAAATGATTGTAGTTAATTTAGATGTTGTGATGGCACAAAGAAAGATGGGACTCACAGAGCTTGCAGAAGCTGTAGATTTGACATTGGCAAATCTGTCTATTTTAAAAAATAATAAAGCAAAGGCTATTCGTTTTAGCACTCTGGAAGCAATCTGTGAAGCTTTGCATTGTCAGCCGGGTGATATTCTGGAGTATGTAGAAGAGGAGGATTAATTAGATGGAACAACAAAATAATGTTCTTCCTGTCAAACAGGAAGATAAATGCCAGTCAGCCCTGACCAGCGAACATAAGCCGGTAGCTCCGCTGCTTGATAAAGTACGCCAAAAATTCGGATTTTATGGCGGAATTAGCTTGTTATTTGGAGGATTATTTGCAAGCCTGTTTTTTCGTGCATGGATCGGTTTAAATGCATTACTGTTTACAGCAATTATGATTGCTATGTTATATTTGATTATGAAGAAATTGGTCATAAAAATAAAGACCGGAACCTGGTTTTTGTATTTCGGTGCGCTGCTGCTTGGCTTTGCTTCCTTCTTAACAGCAAGTACGATACTACAATTCTTAAATAGTATTGGCATATTGCTTTTACTTGATCTGTCACTGCTGCACCAGCTTAACGAGGATCGCCAATGGGATTTTACAAAGTATATTGGCAGAATGTTTAGTCTGATCGGATATAGTCTTATTACGATTGGTATGCCTTTTACGGATAGTGTCAGATACATGAAGACTACAAAGTATCTAAAAAATGAACGACTTAGAAATATATTGATTGGCGTTATTGTTTCTATACCGGTATTGTTGATTACGACAACGTTGCTATCCGGTGCGGACCAGTTGTTTGGAGAATTGACCGGGAGGATATTTCGGCATGTATTTTCTTCTGATATATTTGCATTCTTTTGTCTGCTAATATTAGGGTTCCTTGCCTGTTACTGTATTCTATGCGGCGCCCTTATGAAAGCGGACACAGATATTTCAAAACCATTTGTCAAGGCAGACGCGTCAATTGCGATTACCTTTATAAGCATAGTATCCTTGATGTATCTTGTATTCTGCGGCATCCAGATTCTTTATCTGTTTGCGAATGGATTGTTTACTCTTCCTGCGGAATTTACTTTTGCGGAATATGCGAGGAAGGGATATTTTGAACTGCTGGCGGTAACAATGATAAATATTTCTATTATCCTGCTTTGTAGAAGCATTTTTGATGAAAATAAGTGGCTGCGTTTTCTTGTGATCATTATGACCTCCTGCACTTATGTGATGATTGCTTCAGCCGCTTACAGGATGTATCTTTACATTACGGCCTATCATTTTACTTTTCTGCGTCTTTTTGTGGTATTAACTTTATTCATTGATGCCTTCGTATTGGCCGGTATTATAATCTCGGAATACAATAAGAAGTTTCCGTTTTTTCCATATTGTGTAGTAGTCACGATGGCATGCTATCTTGTGTTTTCCTTTGTGAAACCGGATGCTTTTATAGCCGCCAGTCTTTATAAAGAAAAAGAAAAACTAAATCTGGAGGATTTAAACTATCTGACACAGAAGCTATCTTTAGACGCTGCCCCCTATGTTATTGCAATTCTTGAGGATACAAGCCGTCTGGATTTAAAAACGCAGGAAGAGCCAGTATATGGTTATAATGAACCACAAACTTATGAAGACTGCAAGACATATTATTTTGACAGAATCACTTATGCGGAAGAAAAGTCAGGGTTACGGGATTTTAATCTATCACTTTATTACGCGGTTCGCTGTGCGAAAAATACGTAACATATAAGGTTGAGAATTCTTCTGCTAATTTAATTTATAACAATTTTATATTTATTTACCCAAAATGTGGTATAATTATGATATGTGATAATCCAGATGGGATATTATGAGTGTCAGAAAGGATATTGGATTGTGAATGGACGAGAATAGTGTAAGAGCAGAGGAGAAACTTGAAAATAAAAATCATGCAGGAAATGAAAAAGAGGTAGATAGTAAGAATATAAATTATACGGTAGATGTTATTATCCCTACCTTCCGTTCGGATGATAAATTTAATCAGCTTATGACCATGCTGCATCGTCAAACGATTAAACCAAGCCGGATTTTAATTCTTCATACAGAAGAATATACAGGACAGGAGCAGCCTCTGCCGGATTTGCCGGAGAATAATATAACGGTTATACCGGTTGATATCAGTGCTTTTGATCATGGTGGTACCAGAAAATACGGAGCTTCTCTTTCTGAAGCGGATATATTAATGTTTATGACGCAGGATGCGGTTCCGGAGGATGAATTCCTGATTGAGAATTTATTAAAGCCTTATGCAGATCCCTGGGTAGCTGCTACGTATGCCAGACAGCTTGCGGACGATAAGGTGGATTTTATAGAGCGTTACATTAGACATTTCAATTATCCCGGCACCAGCAGGGTGAAATCTTCAGAGGATCTCAAGGAATTGGGAATTAAGACTTTTTTTTGCTCCGATGTATGTGCTACGTACCGCAGATCAGTTTATAACAGAATGGGAGGCTTCGTAGACAAAACAATTTTTAATGAAGATATGATCATGGCAGCAGCAATGATCGGTGCGGATTATAATGTTGCTTATGTTGCAGAGGCAAAGGTAATTCACTCTCATAATTATTCGTATCTTCAGCAGTTTGCCAGAAATTTTGATCTGGGTGTATCCCATAATCAATATTCCGAGATATTTCGTGGTGTAAAGTCGGAGTCAGAAGGTGTAAAGATGGTTAAAAGCGCCATGCAATATCTGATAAAGAAGAAAAAACATTTTCTGATTCCTGACTTAATTATGAGCAGCGGTTTTAAGTATCTTGGATATCAGCTTGGTCTGCATTACAATTTACTGCCTCGTAGTCTTGTAGTACGCTTAAGTATGAATAAAGCTTATTGGCAGTGAATCTGATAGAGCAAATAATTGTTTAGATTAATGGAG
This sequence comes from Bacillota bacterium, assembly GCA_023418475.1. Classification (GTDB taxonomy): domain Bacteria; phylum Bacillota; class Clostridia; order Lachnospirales; family Lachnospiraceae; genus Mobilitalea. Next base: position 75,849 of record JAEZZO010000080.1, on the reverse strand, counting down.
ACAAAAACATGAGTACAGTAGCGGTCATAATGACAACCTATAATGGTGAAAAATTTGTGGGAGAACAGATAGACTCCATACTTGCATCAACTTATCAGGATTTTGAATTGTTTATTTTTGACGACGGTTCCAAGGATCAAACGATGTCAGTTCTGGAGGATTATGAGCGAAATTATCCGGATAAAATTCATGTGTCTCAAAATAAAACCAATCTTGGAGTAACACTTAATTTCCTAAGCGCTCTTTCCCGGACGACTATGGATTATATTATGTTTTGTGATCAGGATGATGTCTGGATGAAGCATAAAATAGCATTAACCTTAAAAAGAATGAGAAATATGGAAGCGCAGATCGGAAGAGATAATCCGCTTGCCGTATTTTCAGATGCATGTGTCGTTGATCAGAATTTAAATGAAATAAATCGTTCCTTCTTCCGAACCGGTCATTTGAATCCGCAGAAGACGGATCTTTCGCATATTTTAATGGAAAATAAACTGATTGGATGCACGGTTATGGTGAATGCAGCTCTTCGAAGGGTATTGCAGAGTAACAAGCTTCCGGAAAAGGCGAAGTATCATGATTGGTGGATTGCATTAATTGCGTCTTCCTTTGGAAAAATCGGTTTTATTAATGAATGTACGCTATATTATCGCCAGCATGAAGATAACGTCGTAGGAGGAGCCAGTTTTTACGACTATGTGAGAAACAGATTAAGAACTCTTAAAAATCAAAAAGAAGCAATACGTGTGCTGGAACGGCAGGCAGAAGAGTTCCTTGCTCTGTATGGAGGAGACTTATCTGACCAGAACAGTGAAATAATCAGGATATTTTCAGAACTGGATCAGCTGGGCTTTATCCGGAAAAAATTAATATGGTTATCATCAGGATATCGAAAATCGGGTCTGATACGGAATTTGGGAGTATTATTTATGATATAAATTTGAATTTTTATGCAATGCGCTTTAGAATAGAAATAAATAAAAAATTATGTAATTGGGGATCTCACAATACTTGACAAATAGAATTGATGCTGATACAATTACTTAAAACTTAATAATAATGCTTTTTTAAGAAACAGAAACCCCATTACAGAGTGTCCTGTGGTAATGGGTTTTTTCTTATAATAATGGCAGGAATTTGGCTGATATTACATAGAGCTGTGCATAGTATGATTGCCAGATTTCGTGAGATTACGGTGAAATGGAGGATACTATGAAGAGAATGGTATTATCAATTCTGGTGGAAAATACGGCGGGTGTTCTAAGCCGAGTAGCCGGATTGTTCAGCAGAAGAGGTTATAATATCGACAGCTTGACAGTGGGTGAAACACAGGATCCGAAGATCTCCAGAATGACTGTTTTGGCGCATGGTGATGATCAGATATTGGAGCAGATCAGAAAACAGTTAATGAAACTGGAGGATGTGCTTGAAATTAAGGAACTGGCGCAGGGCTTCTCCGTTACCAGAGAATTAATTCTGGTTAAGGTGGAAGCTTCAGATAAGGATAGAGTTGCTATTATTTCAATTGCTGATATTTTTCGAGCAAAAATAGTAGATGTTGCTTTGGAATCACTTATGATTGAGCTTACAGGTAATCAAGATAAAATTGATGCGTTTATCAGGCTCCTCGGTCAATATAATATCAAAGAATTAGTGCGTACCGGTATCACCGGACTAACCAGAGGTTCGGGAGATATGGCGGATTATATCGATGATTAATAGGATAATAATTCTTGGCGGAGTAATCTGCCAAAACTATTTATAAAAACCGGGAGGAGATACCTCCCACAAGATACAAGGGAGGTTATACCTCCTAACAAATCAAGGAGGAGAAATCCTCCTACAAATCAAGGAGGAGAAATCCTCCTACAAATCAAGGAGGAGAAATCCTCCTACAAATCAAGGAGGATTATTAAGATGGCAAAGATTTTTTATCAACAAGATTGTAACCTCTCATTATTAGAGGGAAAAACAGTAGCTGTAATTGGTTATGGCAGCCAGGGACATGCTCATGCACTTAACTTAAAAGAGTCCGGTGTACATGTCGTTATTGGTCTTTATGAGGGAAGTAAATCCTGGGCAAAGGCTGAGGCAGCAGGATTTGAAGTATATACAGCAGCAGAAGCTGCAAAAAAAGCTGATATCATTATGATCCTGATTAATGATGAGAAGCAGGCTAAGATGTATAAAGAATCAATCGCTCCAAATTTAGCACCAGGCAATGTCTTAATGTTTGCACATGGTTTTGCAATTCATTTTGGACAGATTATACCTCCGGCAGATGTTGATGTTATTATGATCGCTCCGAAGGGACCCGGCCATACAGTAAGAAGCCAGTATCAGGAGGGACGTGGTGTTCCTTGTCTGATCGCTGTACATCAGAATGCTACCGGTAAGGCGCATGAAATCGGCCTTGCTTATGCACTTGGTATCGGCGGCGCTAGAGCAGGTGTTCTTCAGACAACCTTCCGTGAAGAGACAGAAACAGATCTTTTTGGTGAGCAAGCTGTTCTTTGCGGTGGTGTTACAGCTCTTATGAAAGCTGGATTTGAGACTCTGGTAGAAGGCGGATATGAACCGGAAAGTGCTTATTTTGAATGTATTCATGAGATGAAACTTATCGTAGACCTGATCAATGAAAGCGGATTCGCTGGAATGAGATACTCTATATCCAATACAGCTGAGTATGGTGATTATATTACACAAAATAAGATTGTTACTCCGGAGACTAAGAAAGCAATGAAGAAAATCCTTACTGATATTCAAGATGGTACCTTCGCTCGCAACTGGTTACTGGAAAATCAAGTAGGATGCCCTAATTTCAATGCTATGAGAAGAATTGAATCACAACATCAGTTAGAGAAGGTTGGAGCAGAACTTCGTCAGATGATGAGCTGGACCAGCAAACCGAAGTTAATCAACAACTAATGATAGAATAGTATAATTCGTTAATTTGATAAAAGTGCACTCCAAATACTTTATATAACTGGTATTTGGTGGTGCACTTTATTCAGACTTATGGTTTTTTTAGACTAATTTGCCTGCTGTCAGATTTTGATAGCAAAGATTTAGCTTCCTTTATAAATTTAATTTATACTGCCGATATTCTTTCCATAACGTAGTTCTTTTGAGCTTAGCGTTTCATTCATACTACCGGTACGGTAGCCTTTTAAATCAAGCGAAACATAGTGAAATCCAAGCTTACGGAATTCTTCATAGACCTGATTTCGGACAGAGGGATTTAACAACAGGGAAAACCCGGTTTCATCTGTCTCAATCCTTGCCAGATTATCATGAAAACGAACCCTGACCTGCCAGATACCAAGATCTAGCAGTAACTGTTCTGCCTTATCTATCATTTGCAGCCGCTCCGGTGTAATACGCTCTCCGTAAGGGAAACGTGAGGAAAGACAAGCAAAGGAAGGTTTGTTCCAGGTAGGAAGGTTTAATTCTTTCGATAATTCACGAATCTCAGCTTTTGTGAAACCAATCTGCCGGAGCGGACTTAAGATACCCAACTCTTTTACAGCCAGCAAACCGGGACGGTAATCTCCGTTATCATCGCTGTTAGAAGCCTCAATAATGGTATCGATGCCTTTATTTTCTGCAATCTCCTTTATTTTTGTAAAAAGCTCTGTTTTACATAGATAACATCTGTTCTTAGGATTACCGGAAAAGCCATCAATGTCCAATTCTTCGGAAGCAACGATGATGTGCTCGATAGAATGTTCTGCTGCGAAAACTTTTGCTTCGTTTAATTCTCTTTGCGGAAAGCTAAGTGAAGTGGCTGTAACAGCAAGTAATTCGCCACCGAGAGCTTCTCTTGCAGCATACAGTAAAAAGGTGGAATCTACTCCACCGGAGAACGCTACGGCGGTACTGCCGCAACTTTTTAGTAAACTAATCAAATCGGTATATTTCTGATGTAAAGATTTCATTGAGGCTCCTTTTTGGTATAAATTTTCTGTACTTAATGTGAATGTTAAGGTTGGTATAGCCATCAATTAAAAAGCTAATACAAGCCTATTAATAAATTAAGATAACCTTATATCTGTATTATGATTAATCCTATAAGAATACCATGAATTATAGTAATAAAACAATACTTTGTCAAGCATTTAAAGTCTGTTCCCAGTAAGATCATGACAGGTATCAGATAATAAATAGAAAGCACAAGAATGGAGGAAAAGAATGGACAAAATAAGTACGATAGTTTTTGATATAGGTAATGTACTGGTCGCTTTTCGTTGGAAGGAATATTTGCAAGGCTGTGGATATACAGAAGAGGTCATTGAAAGAGTAGGTAAAGCAACCGTAAAGGATAAACGCTGGAAGGAATGGGACAGAGGGGTAATCGATGAACAGGCTATGATCGAACAATGCTGTGAACAGGATCCGGGTGTGGCAAAGGAAATCCGAAAGTTCTTTGAAGATTTTCTGTTACTGATTCAGGAATATGACTATTCCGCCAGCCTTATCAGGAATTTGAAAACAAATGGTTACAAGGTTTACTTGCTATCTAATTATTCCAAAAAGCATTTTGAAGAGGACAAAGAGTATTTTACATTTCTGGAAGACGTGGATGGTTGGGTGATATCTTATGAAATAAAGCATATCAAACCGGAAGCTCAAATCTATCAGACACTGATTAATAAGTATGATATTGTTCCCGGTGAAGCAGTATTTCTGGATGATTTGGATGAAAATCTGGAGGGAGCCAGAGTATTTGGCTTTCACACGATCCCGGTCTCATCCTACCCTCAGATGACGGAGGATTTGATGAAACTTGGTATAATGATAAAATAATTATCAGAAGGCAGGCAGTATATCTTTTGCTTGCCTTTCTTATGACTTGCCGGTTAACACTAACTTACGCATACTAGCAGATATGAAATATTGCATATTGAAGTGGCTTGATCAGGTGATATATGGTATAATCATATGGAAATGAAAGGTTATAAAAGAAACAAATTAAATAGACTGTGGAGACAGAAAAGATGATAAAGAAAATAAATCATAATATAAGAACAAAAGGAATCTTATTTTGGTTGGTATGCCTGATTGCAACGAGTTTGCTGATTATAATTACAATGGATGTAGTTGTCAGATCTTCTGTCAGAAAGCGTATAATTTCATCGGAGGATGCGGTTAAGTTAGGTAAGGTAGATTGTATACTTATTCTGGGAGCAGGTATATGGGAGGATAATAAGCCAAGTCCCATGCTTGAAGATCGACTAAAGCTGGGCATAAAGCTATATCAGGCAGGTGTAGCCAATAAACTTTTGATGAGTGGTGATCATGGCAGGGAAGATTATAATGAAGTTGGAGTAATGAAACAATATGCGGTTAATGCGGGAATTCCTTCCGAGGATATTTTTATGGATCATGCCGGTTTTTCAACATATGAAAGCCTGTACCGTGCCCGTAATATTTTTCAGGCCGATAAAATCGTGGTTGTTACACAAAAATATCATATGTACAGGGCACTTTATATAGGAAAGGGCTTGGGACTTGATGTGTACGGAGTAGCTTCTGATCCCCGCCGGTATTCCGGCCAATCGAAACGGGAATTACGTGAAATTGTGGCTAGAGGAAAGGATTTCTTTTATGTTATCACAAAGCCAAGACCGAAATATTTGGGAGAAGTAATACCTGTTAGCGGTGATGGTAATGTAACGAATGATTAATATAAGCAAAAGAAGGAGATGAAACATGAAGCTTTATATCAAACAAAGAGTATTTTCGCTTGGCGATAAATATGATGTATATGATTCACAGGAGAATATTGTTTTTAATGTGGAGAGCGAACTTTTTACAATCGGTGCTAAGCTCCATCTTTATAATACACAAGGACAGGAACTATTCTATATTAAACGAAGTTTCACGCTGTTTTTGGCAGACTATGAGATATACCAGGAAAATAATGTGATTGCAAGAATTAGTCAGGAGTTTTCTTTTTTTCATGCGAAGCTGAATGTTGAAAGTATGATGGGTGAATTCGAAATAAATGGCGACTTTATGAGTATGGATTATCAAATCATTAGAAATGGTCAGTATTTTGGAGGAGTATATAAAAAATGGCTTTCCTGGGGAGACAGTTACGAGCTGGATATTCCGGAAAATCAGAATGCCGGTTTCTTCTGTGCTCTGGTCATAGCAATTGATAATTGTCTTCATAATGAATCAAAACACAATTCTTAATAAATTGAGGTGAACTAAGTTGCAAACGAAAATACTGGTTGTAGAGGATGATGAGGACATTAACCGTATCATAAGAAGATACCTGGAACGGGAGAAATATGAAGTTGTTTCCGCTTTTTCAGGAACGGAAGCGAAATTACAGCTTCAATTAAATGCATTTGATATGATGTTACTGGATTTAATGATACCGGGAATATCAGGAGAAGATTTAATCAAAGAAATTAGAAAAAATGCTCAGATTCCAATTCTGGTCATTTCAGCGAAGAGCGCATTAGAAGATAAGGTAAATATTCTGAAAGCAGGAGCAGATGATTATATGACAAAGCCCTTCGAAAGGGAGGAGGTATTAGCAAGAGTAGAAGCTATCCTGCGCAGAAGCAAACAGGTGACGACTACTGTGAATGCGGACAAGGATTATATTCTAAAAAATTTAACGCTAAAACCTACTTCCAGAGAGGTATTTGTAAAAAGCAATCTGATACTTCTTACGCAATATGAGTTTGATATCCTGCATTTAATGCTCCAATATCCGGACAGAGTTTTTACGAAGGAGCATTTGTACCAGGATATCTGGAAAACCGGTTATTATGGTGAGGATAATACGATTAACGTACATATCAGTAATATCCGTAAAAAAATAAAAGAATTTGATGAGGAGGCATATATAAAGACAGTCTGGGGGATTGGTTTTAAAATTGATAATACGTAAATCCAAATAAGAGCTCTTTATACTTTCTTTATTTTTTATTAAGTACTAGTTAAAAAAATCAGAATATACTTAGCCTTGTTAACAGGTTAACCGGTTCCGGGAACACTTGCAGAAACGGTAGAATGAAAGGAGTAATAAGGTGCGGGAAGTAATATTATCTACAAAAAATCTTAGTAAAAAGTATAAGAATGTAAATGCACTAAAAAACATCAATCTGGAATTGAAACAGGGCGAAATATATGGCCTGGTAGGAAAAAACGGTGCAGGTAAGACAACTCTGCTTCGGCTTTTGACAGGGCAGTCTTATTCAGATGAGGGAGTGATATCCCTGTTTGAGCAAACCTCTCCGGAGGCTTTGAATAGGGAGCGAAAAAGAATAGGGGCAATTATCGAAACACCCAGTTTTTATTCCTATATGACCGCCGAGCAAAATCTGGAATATTATCGTATCCAAAGAGGAATCCCAGGGAAGAACTGCGTAAAGGAAGCATTGGAGGAGGTACAGCTAGCAGATACGGAAAATAAGAAATTCAAGAGCTTTTCTCTGGGAATGAAACAGAGACTGGGACTTGCGTTAGCGTTAATGAACAAACCGGAGATACTACTGCTTGATGAGCCGATCAATGGACTTGATCCCTTTGGAATTGTGGAAATACGTAATCTTTTATTAAACTTGAATAGAGAGAAGAATATAACGATATTGATTTCCAGTCATATACTGACAGAGCTTTCAAACCTGGTTACTTATTATGGTTTTATTGATCGGGGCGTAATGTTAAAGCAATTGTCAGACGACGAATTATCAAGAGAATGTAATAAATATCTGGAGCTTTCGGTTGATAAGGTTGAACTTATGACGGCACTTCTGGAAAAGAAGCTGGGTTGTACCTCTTACAGAATTACGACTAATAATACAATTCAATTATACGAATATTTAGAGCAGCCGGCAAAAATCAGTGAGCTTGCTGTTGTAAACGGAATTGGTTTGAATTCGATTATGGTGAAGGATATTAACCTGGAGAATTACTTTATTCAACTGGTAGGAGGGATAAGCAATGATTAGTTATATTAAGAGCGAATTATATCGTATTGCGCATTACAAATGGACTTATTTATTTATCATTATCTGCAGTCTGCTGCTTCTAAGCGCTAATATTACTCTGATGGCAGTTAACTGTAGTGAAGCAAACTTTCCATATGCAACTACTTCCTTTGCCATAAATAACTACATCTCAAGTATAGGTACAATCTATATTCTCTGTATTTTCGTGGCATCCATGATATTTGGGAATGAACACGGTAATCATACCATGAAGAACAGTGTTTCGTATGGTATATCAAGAGGAGTAATATATTTCGGAAAGTTTATTGTAGAAATCATATATGGTATCCTTGCGATTATAATTATTACAGCGTTTTATGCCGGAAGTGCTTATCTTATGCTGAAACATACCAATGCAAATGAATTCAAGCTGCTGGTACAGGCATGTTTTGCGGGCCTACCTTTGCTTTTATATGCATTGGCGGCATCGAACTGTTTTTTGTTTATGTTAGAAGGAAGTAATGCGGCAATTGGTGCGGCGACAGGACTTCTATTGGCATTTCCGATTGTTTGTGGTACGCTTGGAATGAAATTTGAATTATTTGCGCAGCTTTATAAACTGATGCCTTTAACAATGGCTAATAATATAGGTATTGATAGTGTAACAAGTACCTTAGTACTTCTTTGGCCCGGTAATACCGGCTATAGTAATTACTGGCTTTATTCGATGCTGCAATTGGTTTTAATAACATTAATTGGTTTCGTTGTTTTCCGTAAGAGAGAGATAAAATAATACGAGAGCAGCTGCCTGGAACGTAAGCTTAGCATTTTCAGCTCTATAATTGCGAGCTGTGTGAAGGTTATTTTTGTTCTTAATAATTTTGCAATTACCGTTAGGTTTGATAAGATAAAGAGGAGGTACTGTAATTATGTTGTATTTTTGCCTGTTATTAATTATAGTAATTATTCTGCTTACGGCACATCTTCTTTATCTGAACAGGGCAATACAGGATGCATCGAAACAAATGGATGAGATAGACGAACATCCGGAAAGAAATCGTCAATTGAAAGCAATTCAGACAAACCGGCTGATAGAGGAGCTCTTCAATAAAGTAAATAATATTTATGTGGCACGTCAACAGGAAAGGATTGTTTATCAGAGAAGGGAAACGCAGATAAGGCGGGAAATTGAAAATATTTCCCACGATTTGCGAACACCACTTACTTCGATCATCGGTTATGTGGATTTAATACAGGATACGGAAACAAAGGAAGAAGAAAAAAGAGAATATCTGGATATTATTTATAAGAGAGCCAGAGTACTACAGGGATTTATCCAGGATTTTTATGAGATTTCTAGGATTGAAGGAGATGACTATCCGTTTTTATTGGATACGATTTCTGTCCAGACAATGCTATCAGATGCAGCGGTTGCTTATTATAATGAATTTGAGAGAAAACATATTCAAGTTAAGATAGATCTCTCAGAGAAGCAAAGTTTTATAATTGCAGATAAAATTCAACTGAACAGAATTTTGAATAATTTAATTCAAAATGCTTTAAAATATGCGGAACAACAATTTAGTATTCGCCAATTTGTGAAAGAAGGAAGATGCATCATACAGTTTCGAAATGATAGGGGAAACATGAAAGAAGAAGAACTGAAACTTGTTTTCGACCGCTTCTATACAGGAGATCATACTCGTAATAATGGGAGTACTGGATTAGGCCTGACAATCACGAAAATGCTGGTGGAAAAAATGAAAGGCTGCATTGACGCGAGGTTTGAGGATGATACCTTTATAATTGAGTTACAATGGATGGAGAGAATAGTGTGAAGGAAAATATTGTTGGAAGTGTGAGTAGAGCAGTAAAAAGATATACGGATCGGATCATATAGAGAACTGCCGTAACATCGAAACACAAATTTGATGTTACGGCAGTTCTTCTTCATAATTAAGAAGCAGGTGCTGTTTGCATTATGAATTCTTTTTGGACTTTTTAATTACTTCCGGTTCAGCCATCATGGGCTTTAAAGCAGGCATAATGCCGGTATCAGCCTTTTTCTTCTTCTTTACGTCTTTCTTAATATCTCTGTTAGCCATCGAAACCACCCCTTAATATAAGAATAAGTTTTCTCACGATTCATACAAGCCTCACAGAGCGGCTTATATCAATGCATGACTAAAAAATGTTAATGATACTGACATTTTTTATAATACATTTATTATAATGAATTCTTTTTGTTTCGTCCAGTGAAATCTGAAAACATTTTCGGAAAGGTGTGTCACTCTTCACAGATAAATCAAAATTCTAACTGTCAATTAAGGATAATTCCAGTGTTTCCCTTCCCCCAAATAGTTGACATAATTCACTATACTTGTTAGCATGGAAAGGTAGGAGTTGTTTATATTTCACAAAGGCTGAGACACTAAATGAAAGCAAATGAATTTGTCTTTTGTCGTGCTAACAAAAAGATAATGTACCGCCGTAGGCGACAGAATGGGAGAAATAAGAGTATGTTACGAAAAGTCTATTATGGAAAAAAGAGATTACCGATTATTTTACTAACATTCCTTTTGATCTTAAACATGATATTCAGTTCCACAGTATTTGGAAAGGCAGATAAAATACCACCCTCTGCACCCACGAATTTAAGAGTAGTATCCATTATGGATACAGCCGTTTCATTAGCCTGGAATTCCTCAACGGATAATGTAAGAATAAGCTATTATGAAGTATATAAGAATGGCAGCAAAATTGCTGCAACACAGCAGAATACATATTTGGTAAGCGGATTGTTGCCGGCATGTACATATCAATTTTATATCAGAGCAAAGGATGCTGCAGGCAATGGAACGAACAGCGCAATAATTTCTGTGATGACTACAGGCAGCATTGTAACTCCATCACCTGTTCCAACAGCAGCTCCGACACCAATACCGACAGCAACTGTAATACCGACAGCAACTGTAACGCCGACAGCAACTGTAACGCCGACAGCAACTGTAATGCCGACAACGGCCGTAACTTCAACAATAACTGCAGCGCCAACCGCCGTGATAACCTCAACCCCTACGACAGAGATAACCCCTACGGCAATACCGACACCAACTTTATCCGGTAAGAAAGTAATTGGTTATTATGCCGCCTGGGCAGCTTATTCGGGTTTTACTCCGGATGATGTGGATGTTAGCAAAATAACGCACATTAATTATGCGTTTGCGAATATCGGGAGTGATTTCAAGATTACTTTGGGATATCCGGACTTAGATCCATCTAATTATACTAAATTAAATGAAATGAAAAAGATTAATCCAGATCTGAAGACAATAATTTCAGTCGGAGGATGGGACTGGTCCGGCAGATTTTCTGACGCAGCGCTCACGGATGCATCCAGAACTACATTTGCAGACAGCTGCATTGCATTTGTTGTAAAGTATGGGTTTGATGGAATTGATATTGACTGGGAGTATCCAGTTGCAGGTGGTTTATCCACCAATGGCAGAAGAGCCGAGGATAAGACCAATTTTACTCTTCTGATACAGAAGCTTAGAGAGAAGCTGGATGCCAGAGGAATAGTAGATGGTAAGCATTATATTCTAAGTTTTGCCGGTGCACAAGACAATTGGTATCTGAACAATATCGAGCCTGCTAAGCTAATGCCTTTGGTGGATTATGTTAATGTTATGAACTATGATATCCATGGTAATTGGGATACTTATACGGATTTTAACGCACCACTTTATAATAACGGTGATACCTCTCCCCAAGAGAAAACCAGTGTAGATTCCGGGATTAGTGCATGGATCAGTGCAGGTTTTCCAGCCAATCAGATTATTATGGGAGTTCCCTTTTACGGATATATCTATAAGGCAGTTAATAATTTGAATTATGGTCTATATCAGAAGTATTCGGGAGGCTCCTCTATAAGTTATGCGAATATTGCAGCTAATTATCGGAATGCTTCCGGTTATATACGGCATTTCCATTCGCAGTCAATGGTACCTTGGTTATTTAATGGCTCTACCTTTATATCCTATGAGGATGAACAATCGATGGATTATAAAGCGAAGTATATTAAAGCAAAAGGATTGGGTGGCGCAATGATCTGGGAGTTAAGTCAGGACCCGAACAGAATACTGTTAAATGCTTTATATAACGGTATGAAATAAAATGCATTAAGGAAAAAAGTTCAGATGAATGAAAAAGCGGCAGGGAATAAGAAATATCATTCCCTGCCGCAATGTTTGCGTGTCTGGTGAACACTGCTTCGTTAAGGTAGATAGAAATAATCACAGGCAAGCTTATTACTGTGTAATCATAATAGTTTTCATCATATAATCTGTGATATCAGCTAAGTTAAGATTATCAGAATCAATCGCAGCAATTTCAATATAATAATTTCCGATAATAAAATCATAAACAATTTCATTAAAAGAGGTATCGCCGGCCTTAATTGTCACATTGGTTCTTAAGGAAGTACCAAAAGGTAAGATATAATCCTCTTGCGTGAAATCGGAGGTGGTTATATCGGATCCTAATGAGGACCAGGTCTTTTTAAAGAAATCTTCTGTTATGACATCGGTGAATTGTTTTCTTACATCTGCATAGGCGGGTGATTTATCTCCGAGAAGAGTCACATTGATTGCAATCTTTGACTTTAAGGAAGTATCTGTCGGAGCAAGCTGAGCAGTAATTCCAGTTGCAGTCGGACTACCTAATTGTCCGCTCCAATCAGCAGGCATAACAAAATCTACATTTAAAATCTGAACCTCCTGTGCCTTAAAAGGAGCGCCTGCCAGATAAGGATTTAAAGTAACAGTAACATCACAGGTTAATTTCTTTCCGGCTATAGCAGCAGTTATCTTAGCAATACCCTTCGATACACCCGTTACCTTGCCTTTATTCGTTACAGTAGCAACACTGGTATCACTGCTGGACCACTTTATTGCACTCTTGGTTCCGGGGACCTTCAGCATCTTTGATTTTCCTACCTCTAATACTAAGGTTTTTTTGCTGATTTTTAATGTTGCAGCCTGCGCGGTTGCGGGGCTACTAATGGCCGGAATATCAGCTATTGTAAAAATTAATGCAAATAGTAACAGGGCCACTACAACTTTTTTTGTATTCTTCATACACTCTTCTCCTTTTCCTTCATTGGACTTAATTTAATAAATTATATAAAGCTTATCCTAATTTATTACAATGTTTTATGCTTCTAGGATTTATTAATGGAATTATTATACATCAATGAACCGGGAATAACAATGTTATTATAATAAAAATTTTTCATCATAATAAAATTTTCGTCATAATAAATTACGGTTACGGTTCGCAGGCAAGTCTTGTTCCAGGTTTGGATTTCTTTGCCGTTTTATTTGTATGATTTATTAATATCGGTAAATAATACAATAAGAAAATGATAAATCTTTAGGAGCAGACAGAATTATGATTTATAAATTAGGAATTGATATCGGATCAACTACAGTAAAATTAACAGTACTGGATGCGAGTTGTAAAATAATCTACAGCGAATATAGACGACATTTATCAGATATCAGAAATGCAGTAATAGGCTTAATGAAGAATTGTTATAAGTCAATAGGAAATCTTCCGGTTAGGGTATGTATTACAGGTTCAGGCGGCCTGTCGATTTCTAAATGGCTTCATATTAATTTTGTACAGGAAGTAATCGCCTGTCAGAAAGCGGTGGAAGCATTTATTCCGCAGACAGATGTTGTGATAGAGCTTGGCGGAGAGGATGCCAAGATTACTTATTTAAGAGGTGGTATTGAGCAGAGAATGAATGGCAGCTGTGCCGGAGGAACAGGAGCATTTATTGATCAAATGGCAGTACTTCTAGATTTGGACGCTGCAGGGCTTAATGAAGCAGCGAAAAACTATAAAGTAATCTATCCAATTGCCTCCAGATGCGGTGTATTTGCTAAAACAGATATTCAGCCTCTCATCAATGACGGAGCCAGAAAGGAAGATATTGCAGCTTCTATTTTTCAAGCTGTTGTAAATCAGACCATAGGAGGTCTTGCGTGTGGAAAGCCCATTAGAGGTAAAATCGCTTTTCTTGGCGGCCCCTTATATTTTCTTACAGAGCTGCGCAAACGCTTTCAGGAAAGTTTATTGTTAAAGGAAGATGATGTTATCGCACCGGATAATTCCCAGTTGTTCGCTGCAATGGGAGCTGCACTTGCAGCTGATCGGGAAAACCGGATTGAACTTAGAGAACTGGTTCGTAAATTTGAGAAGATTAATGAGTCTGCAGAGGATGAAGTGAAGCATCTGGAACCATTATTTAATAACAAAGAGGAATACCAGACATTTCTAAATAGACACAATGCGGCCAGGGTAGAAAGAGCAGACTTATCTCTCTATAAAGGAAAGGCTTTTCTGGGAATTGATGCCGGTTCCACAACAACGAAGGTGGTATTGATTGGAGATGCCGGTGAAGTGTTATTTTCTCATTATTGTAGTAATGAAGGTAACCCGCTCGGTAAACTGGTGGAAATACTAAAAACCATGTATGACCAGCTTTCGGCCGCTGTAAAGCTATGTAGATGTACTGTAACCGGATATGGTGAAGCTTTTATGAAAGCAGCTTTGCATGCAGATGATGGAGAAATAGAGACAGTCGCTCATTTTAAAGCGGCCAGGTATTTCCTTCCGGGGGTTGATTTCATTCTGGATATTGGTGGACAGGATATGAAATGTCTTCGCATTAAGGATGGTACTATTGATAATATTTTGTTAAACGAAGCTTGTTCCTCCGGCTGCGGCTCCTTTTTGGAGAGCTTTGCAGGCTCTCTTCATATGACTGCCAGAGAATTTGCAAAGGAAGCATTGTTTGCCCGGTCACCGGTGGATCTGGGTACGAAATGTACTGTATTTATGAACTCAAGGGTGAAACAGGCACAGAAAGAGGGTGCCACTGTTTCTGATCTTTCGGCAGGTCTGTCTTATTCTGTTATCAAAAATGCTTTGTTTAAAGTAATTAAGGCCCGAACTGAAAAGGATTTTGGAAATAAAATTATTGTTCAGGGAGGAACCTTTTATAATAATGCGGTTCTTCGCTGCTTCGAAAGAATAACAGGGAGAGATGCCGTACGGCCGGATATTGCCGGATTAATGGGAGCGTACGGTGCCGCCTTAATCTCCAGGGAGCGCTATAAAGAAGGAGAAAGGAGTACACTGGTTACGAAAGCTATGCTTGATACCTTTACACTTAAGGTAGCAGGAAGTCGATGCGGAAAATGTGGTAATCAATGTCTGCTTACAATAAATACATTTTCAAACGGCGAAAAATTTATCGCCGGAAACAGGTGTGAACGAGGGATAGGAATTGAACTCCAGTCTGAAGAAAAGCTGCCAAATATGTACGAATATAAATACCGAAGAACCTTTGGCTATACACCGCTGACAGAGGAAGAGGCAGTGAGAGGCACCATCGGTATTCCCAGAGTACTTAATATGTATGAGAATTATCCATTCTGGTTTACTTTCTTTACTTCTCTGGGCTTTCGGGTACTGCTTTCATCGCCCTCTTCTAAGAAGCTGTATGAGAATGGTCTGGAGACAATTCCGTCAGAATCCGCCTGTTATCCGGCAAAGCTTTGTCACGGGCATATCATCGATCTGATTGATCGAGGTGCGGAAACGATTTTTTATCCTTCCATCGTATACGAAAAGCAGGAGTATCGAGAAGCAGCAAACCACTATAATTGCCCGATTGTTATTTCCTACCCGGAAGTCATTAAGAATAATATAGATGATTTGAAGAAAAAGAAAATCCATTTTCTTTCTCCCTTCCTATCTCTGGATAATAGCAAAATTCTAGTAAAGAGGCTTACGGAGGAGCTTGCTGATTACCATATTGGTGAGAAAGAGATAAGGAAAGCAGTAAGTATGGCCACCAAAGAAGGAGAACGCTATAAAGATGATATCATGAAAAAGGGAGAAGAGATTATAGCTTATCTTAGAAAGAATGGAAAACATGGGATTGTATTATGCGGTAAACCGTACCATGTTGATCCGGAGATCAACCATGGAATTGCGGATTTGATTATATCCTATGGTATGGCAGTTCTAACGGAGGACAGTGTGGCTCATCTAGCACCGCTTGGACAAAAGTTGAGAGTGGTAGATCAATGGGTTTACAACTCCAGGTTGTATCGTGCTGCGGGATTGGTTGCCGTTGAACCATGTCTGGAGCTTATTCAATTAAACTCCTTTGGTTGTGGCTTAGATTCGGTTACCTCCGACCAGATTGCAGAAATACTTGCTTCAGGCAGGAAGATGTATACTATGATAAAAATTGATGAAGGAAATAATCTTGGAGCAGCCAAGATTAGAATACGTTCTTTGAAGGCTGCAGTAGAAGAGCGCAGCAAAGTGTCCGATTCTCCGGATATGGAGCAACAGATTATTTCTTCGCCGATATTTACGAGAAAAATGAGACAGACGTATACTATTCTTGCACCGCAGATGGCCCCGATCCATTTTGAACTGGTGCAGGAGGCGGCACGAGCCTGCGGATACCAGATGGTGGTGCTTCCCGCAGTCGATAAGACAGCTGTGGAGGAAGGGCTTCGCTATGTAAATAATGATGCCTGCTATCCGGCTATTATTATGATTGGGCAGCTGGTACAGGCTCTAAAATCCGGAAAGTATGATACTGCCCATACCTCTGTTATCATAACACAGAGCGGAGGAGGCTGCAGAGCGACGAATTATATTGCTTTTTTAAAATTGGGATTAAGTCAGGCAGGTTTTCCGGATGTTCCAATCATTTCGATGAATTTGGTGGGACTGGATAAACAGCCGGGCTTCCGCCTTTCTATAAGTCTGATAAACCGCAGCATTATGGCTATGATTTATGGTGATTTATTTATGAAGGTTTTATATAGAACCAGACCCTATGAACGTTTCCCGGGTTCTTCGAAACTGCTTTATGAGAAGTGGATGGAGCGGGCAAAGGAGAATATCCGATCCGCGAATAAGAAAATATTCCGTCGCAATATAAGAGAGATAGTCAGAGAATTTGACAGTCTGGAGCTGCTTGATATTAAGAAACCGAAGGTAGGCATTGTGGGTGAAATACTTGTTAAATATCACCCGACAGCCAATAACGATATTGTCAGTATTTTAGAACAGGGAGGAGCAGAGGCAATTGTACCTGATCTTATGGATTATTTCTTATATTCTTCTTTCAATTCGGGATTCCGATTTAGATATCTTGCCGGGAAGAAATTAGAGAAGCATAAGGGAGATTTGGCGCTATCTTATCTTATGAGCTTTCGAAATATCATGAAAAGGGAGTTGGAGAAGAGCAGAAGATTTACTGCACCAACTCCGATTAACGAGCTTGCGGGTATGGCTTCATCTATTCTTTCTCTCGGAAATCAAACCGGAGAGGGGTGGCTGGTGACCGCTGAGATGGTTGAGTTTATTGAACAGGGGACCAGAAATATTATCTGTGTTCAGCCGCTTGCCTGTCTTCCGAACCACATTACCGGGAAGGGAATGTTTAAACCGCTAAAGGAACGGTATCCGCAGGCTAATATCATGCCGATTGATTATGATCCCAGCCTGTCAAATGTTAACCAGCTAAACAGGATTAAGTTGATGTTATCCATCGCAGCCAGGGAATTTTCTGATATGCAATAATGTGAATTTAAGAGCTTATTAGGTCAGGTCGTTAGTATTATAATCTTTCACCCTGCGTTAACTGTAAAAATAGATTTAGGTGTCATGTTGAATATGATTGTGTTAATTGACTGATTAATAAAACAATCGTCGCAGTAAATGAAATCTACGCAATCATATTCAACCATAGTACTTAAATATTTGCCCTGCTAATTATTATCGGATAGTTCGGTACAGGTAACAATGTGCTTTTGATAGGTTACTTTTAAATTACTACCGAGCGGACCTGCAGGAAGTGAAAGAAGCACATAATAACCGGAGGACTTTCCGGCGCGGGTGATTTGGATACTGTTTTTATCCGGATCGTATTGATAGGCGTAATCTTTATCCAAACCATTGTAATAAAGATAGCGCCGATCTTTGCTGTTAATTACATACCAGGTTTTATCTTTACAGACTGTCAGCTGATCCTGTATGCCAGCTGGCAGCTCTTGCGCAGTCAATCGTCTGATATCTTCGGGCGATTTTTTGCTTTTTGCAGACTTCTCGTTAAGGGAAACTGTTAAAACCTGATTGGTAAAAGTGCCATACGTGTCATCAAGCTCATAGATGATTTCCATTGCCTCTTCTTTCGATATCTGTTCTTTCTTTACAATTTCGCCCTTGTGGTTTCTTTTAACACGGAGATCGATACTACCATCCTTATCATAGTTAGAATATTTGAACGAATGATCGGAATTTGTATCCATGAAAATCCGAACTCGCTTATTCTTATAATAGAAGACATCTCCTTTGACAGTAACACCCCATTTTTCATATTCTGTTATATCGGGCTTCTCCTGATATGTTTTTGTTAAGCTTTTGTGTGAAACAGAAGTTCCGGAAGCTGTAGACGTATCACTATCTGCTTCTTTATTTTCAAACTGCAGCGAAAAAGCACTATATTTTATATCAACCGTAATTTTGGCTGTTCCCTTCCCGTTTTTATACACCCAGGTTTTATCGGGAGTATAGGGCGGTAGGCCGGAAGGTACAGATAAAGCGCAGCCTTCTGATTTTATTTTAACAGTATAATCTCTGGCACGGGAAGAGAAGATCATTGAACCGGCACCCTTTTGATGCTTTATATGAATTGTTTTGGTAAAATTATCTGGAATCTGGATTTTGATAGAGCTGTAAGAGCTTGAAACCTCTAGATTTGCATCCAGTTCCGGCAAGGAAATACCTGAATGTCTTCCATCTATTGTAATGTTATCATAGGATTGTTTTGGCAGATTAATAATTACTATATCAGATAGAAGCTGCTTGCTGTCTTCTGATTTCTTCAGTCCTTCAACCTCTAGATCTATTTGATCATTATTTGTAACAGATGTGACTCTTTGTATTGCTTTATCGTAATGAAAGGTAATATGATCTGTATCGGACAAATGAACAATAACATTCGAGTTTATCACAGAAAGTGTTATGTCTTTTGCCGTCTTTGTTACAGAAAGGGAATCTGGTGTGGGGGAAGAGGATTCTTGAGGTGAGGCTGCCAGGGAGTTCTTTACAGTGCCTGCATAGGCGCCCAAATATGTAAAGTTACATAATAATATAAGCGTTAGCAGCAACGTTACGCAAATTGCAGATCTTGATTTTTTCTTAAAACACATTATCATATCCAGCCTTTCTTTTATTAATTTTGTATTTTCTCCCATTGGAAGAGTTATAGTAGAATTATTTTTTACCTGTTTATTCAGGGAGTTCATCAAGGTATCACCATATAAAATACGACTATCGATATCCATATTTTTGATAACGTTTTCATCGCAGGATAATTCACAGCAGCGGTTAATTTCCTTCCGGATGTAATATACCATGGGATTATACCAATGAATACACAGTATAATTTGAAGAAACCATTTATAAAGAGCATCCAGTCTTCTGTAATGGGTTAGTTCGTGCCGGAAAGTATGGCGCAGGGCATCCTCTTCCATATCGGAATTCGGAAGAATGATAACAGGCTGTAAAATACCAATAAGCATAGGGGATGGGGCTTGCGGATTGATCAGAAGAGGTAGGTGACTGCTGATACGCGCATAAGCTACTTCTTCGTGATAAAGGTATAAAAGCTGAGGATCAAGCGGTATTTTAGCTTTAATCTTAATCTTGCGGGCATAACATTGATAAATAATTATCTGATAAAAGAGCAAAAATAAGGCAATGATAAGCCAGGGAATCCACAAAAAGGGGAGGAAGTTAGAAAGGCGAAAGGGTTCTTTGGATACCTCAGGCAAGTTATCCGGTACGCCCTGTTTCACGAAACTGTCGGAAGATGTGGGGAGATCTTCGGGCTGTGGGGCAGAAAACTCTACAGGAAGTACATTGTCCGTATCAGCTATACCGGAATAGGATAATATGGACTTTAAATGACCGGAAATCCCACCAATGAGGGAAACCTCTGGTGAGAACGGAAGCAGAAAACGCAGTGCAACCAGCAACCAGATATAATATTGCCAGGTCTGGCCTAACCGTGTTCTGACAAGAGGTTTTAACAGCAGTAAAGTCAAGGCAAGAAGAGAACCGGAGACTGACAGAGATAGGGATATAAAAAAGATCTTATTCATTTTTCTTTTTCCTTTCTTTCCAATAGTTCTGCAATTCTTCAACATCCTTTTCCGAAAGTATATCACTGCTTAGCATAGCAGAGACAAGATTTCTGGCACTGCCGCCATAAACCTTATTCAAAAAGTTAGCTGTCCGCTCTCTGGCATATTCTTCTTCGGACAGGATAGCGGAATATAGAAACAAATCCTTCCTTTCCTTGTGTACGGCTCCTTTTTCACATAATCGACGGATCAAGGTTTGTATCGTAGCCCTATGCCAATTAATTTCCTGATTGAGAATGTCAATTATTTCTCTTTCTGACAGAGGATTACCACTGGCCCATAATACTTTCATAACTTCTAATTCAGCATCGGATATTTTCTCGGAACAAATCATAAATGTATCTCCTTTTTTGATTACAGACGTAAGCTATAAACGTAGCTTACATCTGTAATCATATAATGTCAAGAAAAAATGGTACATTTTGGTTAATTAGATTCTAATTATTTGTACTTGTAAAATTTTACTTACTTTTGTATTCTTATAATAAAGAGACAGATACCAAAAGAAGCATTCGAGTTATTAGTAATGTGGATATATTCGATAGTATTATTTCTTTGCGCTATTGAATAGGAAGAGGGAGGAATTATGAAATTATGTAAAAATTGTGGGGCGATACAAAGCGATAATCATGCCAACTGTATTGATTGCGGAGAAAGACTTGGCTTACCGTTATCAAAACGGGAAGAAGAGGAACAAGAAAGACGGATATCAAAAAACATTAAGAGGTTGTTGAATCGGAAAGATTATTTTTATATCAGCAAAATAGATAAAATTGTTGCAGGCTTGCTTTTTTCCGGTGTAATAATATTTGCTTTGATCCGAATGATCGGAGGGGTAAAGTTAGTAGAGGCAGATAAGTTTTTTACTATGTTTACCGCTGCTTTTGCAGCAGCGGCGGCTGTCTGTCTTGTGATCCCTCAGATACCATGGGAACTCTATAAGCTCAAATACCTGTTCCTTATCGACAATCCGGATGATATGCAGCCAAACGAGCTTGCTTTATATATGAGAAGGTTTTATCCATATACTCTTTGTGTTGCAGCATATATTTATCTGATCAGTATTTTTGTCAGATATCTGATTATATAAAGCGCAGACATAGGGATTAAATGATATCAGTTACTTGCAAAAGTAGAAAATTGCGATAGCTTAATAAAAAGAAAGTACAAATTTTGAAGCGGAAACTAAGAGTTAATATTTTTATTGACAAATCAAAAAGTCATGTATATAATTAAATTACATTCAAATAATTACTTGAATGTTTGAATGATTAATTTATTAAGTAAAATTCTTAAATCAGAGAATGGAATTGGAGGCACCTGACGAACAATGTTTATCTATTTATAATGAAGCTAAGAAAATTATTCATAAAATTGAGCTGGATGTAACAATAAAGGAATAAAGGAATGGAGTTGCTGCCAAATACTATGTATATTCAAACGATAAAGATAAGGTATTATCTGTTAGTAACAACCCTTTGTTATTTCAAGATTATAGTAATTCAATAATTATTTCTTTAGAAGCTTAAAATATTCAATAACGAAAGACTGAAACAATTATAAGGTGGCTTTCTGCCACCAGTGGCGAAAGGAGAGAATGTTATGACTAAAAAAGAAAGAAAACAAATGCTTCGTATTATAATTTCATTAATATTATATATTTGTGTGATATTGCTGCCGTTCGAAGGAACGGCAAAACTGATCGCATTTTTAGTTGTATATGGCATTATTGGAGGAGATATCCTGTTGAAGGCAGTCAGAAATATATTCCATGGACAGGTGTTTGACGAAAATTTTCTGATGGCTGTTGCAACAGTGGGAGCCTTCTTTCTAAAGGAATACCCGGAGGGCGTTGCAGTTATGTTATTTTACCAGGTTGGTGAGTGGTTTCAATCGTACGCGGTATCCAAATCGCGTCGCTCTATATCGGAGCTGATGGATATCCGCCCTGATTATGCTAACCTGTTACAAGAAGGCCAGTTAGTGCAGGTTGATCCAAATGATGTTAAAATTGGTGATCTTGTAGTTGTTAAGCCAGGGGAACGAATTCCCCTTGATGGTGTAGTAACAGAGGGATTTTCCAGTATTGATACCTCTGCATTAACCGGAGAATCCGTTCCAAGGGAAATACAGGAAGGTCAGGATATTATTAGCGGGTGTATCAATCAGACAGGACGCCTTACCATACAGGTTACGAAAGAATTTGGACAGTCTACAGTTGCCAAAATACTTGAATTAGTGGAAAACTCAAGTGATAAGAAAAGTAAAAGTGAAAATTTCATTACCAGATTTGCAAGATACTATACTCCAACTGTTGTAATAGCGGCTTTGCTGCTGGCAGTATTGCCACCGGTGATCACAGGTCAGGAATTTAGTATCTGGATCTCGCGTGCACTAACATTTTTGGTTATTTCATGTCCTTGTGCATTAGTTATTTCTGTACCCTTAAGCTTCTTTGGAGGAATAGGAGGTGCCTCCAAATCAGGTGTGCTGGTAAAAGGAAGTAATTATTTAGAGGCTTTGGCAAGGACGGAAGTAGTTGTATTTGATAAAACAGGAACACTGACCAAGGGCTCCTTTGCAGTAAGCAAGGTGGAGCCTGTAAATATCACTGCCGGTGAACTGTTAGAAGCGGCGGCATATGCAGAAGATTATTCTAACCATCCGATAGCCCAGTCGATTAAAAAGGCATATGGAAAGGAAGTGTCTTCCTCCCGTATTTCAACAATAGAAGAGATTGCAGGCCATGGTGTGAAAGCAGTAATGGATGGTAAGGAGATTTTAGCTGGTAATACGAAATTGATGAAGAAAGAAAATATTTCTTATGATACGACGCCATTAGCAGGTACAGTAGTACATCTTGCTATAGACGGAAAATATGCTGGCTATATCAGCATTGAAGATGAAATTAAAGCAGATTCCCGTCAAGCAATCTCTGATTTAAAAGCAGCAGGAATTAGAAAAACAGTAATGCTGACAGGAGATGCTGATGCTGTGGGGCAGAAAGTTGCTAGTGAATTGAAACTGGATAAAGCATATACAGAGCTGCTTCCAGCTGATAAAGTCGAGCGCCTGGAAGAATTAATGAGCGGAAAAAGTACCAAGGGAAAGCTGGCCTTTGTAGGCGATGGCATCAATGATGCACCTGTTCTTGCCAGAGCAGATATCGGTATTGCGATGGGAGGCTTGGGTTCGGATGCAGCAATCGAAGCGGCTGATATTGTTATTATGACCGATGAACCGTCAAAAATTGCAAAAGTCATGAAGATATCAAAGAAAACCCTTCGTATCGTAAATCAGAATATCATTTTAGCATTAGGTGTTAAGGGAATAGTGCTGGTGCTAGGCGCTTTTAGTCTGGCCTCGATGTGGGCGGCAGTATTTTCCGATGTGGGAGTATCGGTTCTTGCAATTCTTAACGCTATACGCGCTTTAAATGTGAAAAATCTATAATAGGAAAATGTTCATCATATGGAGTAATGATAAAGTACTGGGTTACGAAAATCAAATCGTCGTTGTATTGGGGGTAGGGCAATTTAATTGTAAATACTCATCAATCATTTGATGCACCAGATAAGCTTTCTCATTATCTGACAGGGTATAATAGATCTCTTTGCCCTCCCGCCGACTGACGATAAGACCGTTTAATTTTAACGTTTTTAAATGATGGGATACGGCGGCATCACTCATACCAACTGCTGCGGCAATATTGGAGACGCACTCTTCACAGTGGCAAAGAAGCCATAATATACGTAAACGGGAACTGTCACATAGCTGTTGAAATGTTTGCGCGGCCTCTAAAAACTGCGAGGGATCGGGCATTCTTTCAAGTATTAATTCAATATTTTGTCCATGATCATGAGGCATTGTTATATTTTTCATAAACTGACTCCTTGTATCTGCATAATTTATAGTGATATTTTATATAGTATTCTTTTTAGAGGCACTTGTCAAACATGGTATTTGTTATAGATGATTCGGGTGCCAAAAGCCTAATGTAGGTTATGTAGATGGATATGAGTGTATATATATTCATCTGGACTTGCCTTTAACATCCCATGATTACCAAATACAGGCAATCATGGGATGCCCGGTCTGCGCCATTTAAATATATATACAACCATATCCATCAGGTAAATATATTTTAGGCTTTTGGCGCCCGAATCATAATATTAAGTAATGAGAGGAGGAATTGCATGAAATTAGTAATAAATGATGTACATAAGTATTACGGGGAAGGCGAGAGCCGTGTTGAAGTGCTGCGAGGGGTTAATTGTGAAGTGGAGAAGGGACAGATTTGTGTTTTGCTTGGACCTTCCGGTTCAGGAAAATCAACCTTGCTGAATATTATTGGGGGGATTGAGCAGGCGGATTCCGGATGTATTGATATTGGCAGTGATTGTACCTCAGAAATGACAGAGAAGCTGTTATGCCAATATCGTAGAAATCATCTGGGTTTTGTATTTCAATTTTACAATCTGGTACCGGATCTAACTGTCAAGGAAAATATTGAGGTCTGCGAATATCTTAGTAAGAAACCACTGAAGATTGATGAGCTGATGAAAACACTTGGTTTATGGGAGCATAGAGATAAGCTGCCAAATCAGCTGTCCGGTGGTCAGCAGCAGCGGTGTGCAATCGGGCGTGCACTTGTTAAGAATCCGGATATTCTTCTGTGTGATGAACCGACCGGAGCACTGGATTATAATACCTCAAAGGAAATCCTTGCTCTGATAGAAACAATCAGTGAAAAGTATCATGCTACAATCATAATTGTTACACATAATAACGCAATCAGACAAATGGCACATAAGGTTCTTAAAATGCGTGACGGACAGATTATAGAGAGTTATGTCAATGAAAATAGAGTAGCTGCATGCGAGCTGGAATGGTAAGAGACTTTTATCACTAAAGTTTGTATAAGGGAATGGAGGGAATATGAGAAGCCCGCTTAAAAAAAGATTTTTACGGGAATTGAGGAAAAATAAAGGCAGATATCTTGCTATATTTTTGTTGATGACATTGACAATCATCTTTGGATCAGGTTTTCTGGTAGCTGCCGACAGTGCCAAATATACGATGGAACAGGATTGGAAGGATAATCATGTAGAAGACGGTCAATTTACATCGTATTATGAGCTGGTGGAGGAGACTTTGCAGGCAGTAGCCGATCAGGGAGCTGTGGTAGAAAAAGGATTTTACAAGGATTTCACGATAGATGATGAGGGAAAAGGTTTAAATCTTCGAGTTTATCAAAACCGTAGTTATATCAATAAGGTAAATGTACATAAGGGCAGACTTCCTGTAAATGACAGGGAGATCGCTATAGATAGATTATTTGCAGAGAATATTAATATTCCGATGGGAAGCAGTCTGAAGCTGGGCGGGAAAGAATTTAAAATTGTCGGTTTGATCTCAATGCCGGACTATACTTCTTTATTTAAAACAAACAGTACGATCGTTATGGATGCTTTACATTTTGGGGTTGCAATTGTAAATGAGGATGCCTTGAAAAACTTAGCAAAGGATCAATTAACCTATCGATATTCCTATTACTATAAAGATCGTAATTTGAATCAGAAGGAGATAGATGACCGTAATACAGAAATCATGAATAAGCTTGCAAAAATAGAAATGTTATCCTCCTTTGTGACTGCCGAAGATAATCAGGCAAGAACATTTTGCGGCAATGATTTTGGTGGGGACATTCCCATGATGAAGGTACTTATTTTTATTATAATTACGATTATGGCATTCGTATTTGGAATTATCAGCAACGCTACGATTGAACAGGAAGCATCAATTATTGGAACCCTGCGAGCCAATGGATATACCAGGAATGAGATACTCAGACATTATATTACGATACCCATACTAATAACACTTATCAGTGCAATTGTCGGAAATATACTGGGTTATACCTGGATGGTAAAACCATTTGCAAAAATTTATTATAATACTTATTGTCTGGCACCGCTTCAGATGCAGTGGAACTGGGAAGCATTTATTTTAACAACTATTATTCCAGTTCTTATCATGCTAACCGTGAATTATTTAATGCTTTGGCATAAGCTTTCCCTTTCTCCGCTTCGTTTCTTACGCAAGGATCTTAAAAAGAGTACAAACAGGAAACCGATGGTTCTCCCTGAATGGAAATTTATCCATCGTTTTCAGACAAGAATTATCCTGCAGAATAAGGCCATTT
Source organism: Bacillota bacterium (assembly GCA_023418475.1). Taxonomy (GTDB): domain Bacteria; phylum Bacillota; class Clostridia; order Lachnospirales; family Lachnospiraceae; genus Mobilitalea. Next base: position 49,384 of record JAEZZO010000080.1, on the reverse strand, counting down.
ATATCATGCTGTTTATCGGCATATTTTTCGCCAGCTTTCTACTGTTATTTAGTCTGGGTTTACTGCCTGTTATAGAAAATTATGTGGCTTCTGTTGATGATACGATGCTGTCGGAATATCAATATATTTTAAAGATGCCGGCAGAAAGTGATACAGGAGAAAAAATGACGGTTACAACCTTTAAGACATATTATAAGCAGGGAAATAGAGATGTGGATGTAACGGTATATGGTTTGTCGGAAACCTCCAGCTTTTATAAAGCACAGGCGCTCCCGGAGGATGATACCATACTTTTGGGAAGTGGTTTTTCCGGAAAACTGGGTTATGGTACTGATAATGCAATTACATTTACAGATACCTATGATAAAGATAAAAAATATAAATTGAAAGCTTCCGGAATAGTCGATTATTATGCAGGATATGCAATATTCATGAATCAACGTAATCTGAATAAGATGTTAGGTAAGGATGCAGACTTCTATAATGGATATTTGTCAGAGAGAAAGCTTAATCTGAATGAAAATGAGATTGCCATGACGATATCCAAAGCGGATATGACAAATGCTGCTCAGCAGATGACGGTATCTATATATGAAATGATGACAATGATCAGAATATTTTCCGTGCTAATCTATTTGGTGCTTATGTATATTTTAACCAAGGTTGTAATTGACAAAAATGCTATATATATCTCCTTTATGAAGGTTTTTGGATACGAAGCAAAGGAAATCCGCAGATTGTATCTGAATGCATCAACCTTTACTGTTATGATATCGTTATTACTATGTCTCCCATTGGAAATTCAGGCAATGAAGATTTTGATGAGATATGCTATGAGTAAAATAGATGGATATCTGGTTTTGTATCTGCCTTGGAAGCTGCTGATAGAAGTGATTTTAGCTGGTATGTTATCTTATATGATCGTCAATATACGCCATATTAGTAAGGTAAACCGTATACGAATGGGAGATGCTCTAAAGAACAGAGAGTAAGAACAGGGAATATGAATAGGGAGTAAGAACAGAGAGTAAGAAAAGAGAGTAAGAAAAGGGAATAAGGAACAGTACAATCTCGCGAGGAGGCATTACATAATGGCACTGTGAATTCATAAGAAAGACTAAAATAATTGAATTTTAGTCTTTCTGTCCGCTTAATTTATAACTGCTTTTTGGTTATATTTTTTTCTTGTGTTGGTAAAACTTGACGGTATTACGGGGGAGTGCTAGTATAGATAGTAATAAAAAATAATTATTGGATGAAATTATTACTGGAGGGCATGGACTTGAAGAAGGTATTTCACTATTTAAAACCTTACACGGCGCGTATGCTAGTCGGATTCATCATAAAAGTTCTTGGAACCTTTTTGGATTTAGGACTTCCCTGGGTTCTTGCTTATATAATTGATAGTGTAATACCTTATCAAAAGGTTTCTTATATTTTATGGTGGGGTGCGGTTATGATTGCGCTGTCTGTCGGTGCAAGAAGCTTTAATATTATCGCTAACCGTATGGCCGCCAGAGTTGCCAGGGATACAACCAAAAAGCTTCGGCATGATCTTTTTGAAAAAATCCTCAGTCTTTCCGGTAATCAACTCGATTATTTTACGGTGTCATCATTAGAATCCAGAATGACATCGGATACTTATAATGTACATAACATGATTGGTATGATGCAGAGAATTGGGGTTCGTGCCCCCATTATACTGATCGGCGGTATTGTCATAACCTGCCTGATGGAGCCAGTTTTGGCACTTGTCCTGATTGGCATTCTCCCTATACTTTTTCTGGTTGTCTATCTAATTTCTAAAAAAGGCATTCCGTTGTATGCAAAGCTGCAGCTGTCTGTAGACAAAATGGTTGGCATTGTTCGTGAGAATATCTCCGGTATCCGGGTAATTAAAGCATTATCAAAAACGAAATATGAGAAAGACCGCTTTTCCAGAATGAATTCTGAAATGGTAGAGCGGGAGTTAAAGGCCGGTACGACCATGGCAGCAACGAATCCGATCATGAACCTTCTTTTGAACATCGGGCTAACCTTGGTGGTTGTAATCGGAGCCTTTCGTGTGAATGCCGGTGTTACACAGCCAGGTAAAATCGTAGCATTTCTATCCTATTTTGCAATCATGCAGCAATCGGTTATGGCAATTACTAGGATTTTTGTGATTTTTTCCAAGGCAAGTGCCTCTGCAGATAGAATTGCGCAGGTGCTGGACGCTGAGGAGGATCTTAAGGTAATAGCGGAACATCCCGAGAAAGCACGTAATTTTAATGATTACTTTATTCAATTTAACCATGTTAACTTTTCTTATGCGCAGGAGCCCTGTATCACGGATATGAATTTGAAAATAAGAAAAGGTGAGAGCCTTGGTATAATTGGCTCAACAGGATCAGGAAAAACGACTTTGATCAATCTTCTCATGCGTTTTTATGATATTGATGAGGGCAGCATTCTACTGGATGGACGTGATATCAAAAGCTATGACAAATCGGAGCTTCGCAAAAGATTTGGAGTGGTTTTTCAAAATGATTTTCTGTTTGCTGACCGAATATATGAAAATATCAGCTTTGGCAGGAAGCTTCCTATAGAACAGGTTGATCTTTCGGCAGATCATGCACAGGCAGCTTCTTTTATTGAGGAGCTTGATCAGAGTTTTAATTTTAAGTTATCCGTGAAGGGAAGCAATTTAAGCGGCGGTCAAAAACAGCGTCTTCTGGTAGCCAGAGCTCTTGCGGGAAAGCCGGAAATACTTATTTTAGATGATGCCTCAAGTGCCCTCGATTATAAGACGGATTCAATGCTTCGGAAAGCGATTCGAGAGAATTATCTGGGAATTACAACAATTGTAATAGCGCAGAGAATTAGTTCTGTCATGAAGCTGGATCATATTCTGGTTCTGGAGGACGGGCAGACCTCCGGTTATGGTACCCATGAGGAGCTGCTAAAGGATTGTGAAGTCTATCAGGAAATCTATCAATCACAGCTGATGGCTTAACTTAAGACGGATTTTCAATTTATTGAAGACACTGCCTTATTATTTGGATGATCAGTGTAGAAAAGGGAGTAAATATGCCTGCAAATATGGGAAAATCAAAAATCAGTGATAAAACGGAGAAGCCAAGGGATCTAAAGTATGTCATAAAACGTCTATGGGGGTATCTGTATCACTATAAATGGATGTTTCTTTTCGCAATTATTCTGACTGTACTCAGTAATGTTTTTGCATTGCTTGGACCTATGCTCTCCGGATACGCGATCGATGCAATTGGACCGGGAAAAGGCAGAGTTGTATTTCATACTGTTTTTTATTATGCAGGCTGGATGATATTATTTTATATTGTATCGGCTGTCTTGTCTTATCTTCTATCTATTATTATGCTTCGATTGAGCCAGAAAATAGTTTGTAAAATGAGGGAAGACGTGTTTGAGAGACTGGCAGATTTACCGGTCGGTTTTTTTGACAGAAATCAGGCTGGGGATATTATCAGCAGAATTTCTTATGATATAGATACGGTGAATACTTCACTTTCTACCGATACGGTACAGATCTTTACCAGCGTTATAACGGTGGTCGGGTCGTTCATTATGATGCTTGTAATTTCTCCGGAGCTGACACTTGTTATGCTTGTTACAATACCAATGTGCTTTTTTTATACCCGTTTTATGGCTAAAAAGCTGAGGCCCTTATTTCGGAAGCGCTCTGCTAAGCTGGGAGAATTAAATGGTTATGTTGAAGAAATGGTTTCCGGCCAGAAGACAATCAATGCCTATGCAGCGCAAAAGGCAATTATGGGGCGCTTTGACGATCTTAATGAGGAAGCTGTGGATGCTTATTACGATGCAGAATATTATGGAAGTATCACCGGACCGACAGTGAATTTTATCAACAATCTGTCGCTTTCCCTGATTACGGTATTCGGAGCTATATTGTATCTTTTTGAATTATTAACACTTGGTAATATATCTTCCTTTGTACAGTACAGCAGAAGATTTTCGGGTCCGATTAGTGAAGCTGCCAATATTATTAGTGAACTGCAGTCTGCGGCAGCAGCTGCGGAGCGTGTCTTTAAACTGATGGATGAAGAACCTGAGCCGGAGGATCTTGAAGATGCAATGGATCTGACAGAGGCTAAGGGTGATGTTATGTTAAAGGAGGTTTCCTTTGGTTATCTTGCAGATAAAATAATAATAAAAAAGCTGTCACTTCACGCCCGACCGGGATGTTTGACCGCAATTGTAGGGCCTACAGGTGCCGGTAAAACAACAATTATAAATCTACTCATGAGATTTTATGATATCTGGGAGGGCAGCATACAGGTTGATGGACGAGAAATCAGGGAGTTAACCAGAAGCAGCCTGCGAAAAGCTTATGCCATGGTGCTGCAGGATACCTGGCTGTTTCAGGGAAGCATTTTTGATAATATTGCTTATGGAAAAGAAGATGCGACGTTGGAGGAGGTAATAGCGGCTGCGAAGATGACCGGTATTCATTCATTTATTATGCGGCTGCCACAGGGGTATGATACGGTTATCAATGAGGATGGCATTAATATTTCTAAGGGTCAGAAGCAGCTGCTTACCATAGCGAGGGCAATGCTGCTGGATGCGAAGATGCTGATTTTAGATGAAGCTACTTCGAACGTTGATACCAGAACGGAGATTAAAATCCAGAAGGCAATGCGTAAGCTGATGGAGAATAAGACCTGCTTTGTAATAGCACACCGGTTGTCGACTATTCAAGGTGCGGATAATATTCTTGTGGTTGACCAAGGAAATATTGTAGAGCAGGGGACCCATAAAAAGCTGATGCAAGAGAAGGGGTTCTATTACAGGTTGTATAATGCACAGTTTGAATAAGGATTAAATTCATTGAGTTTGTTGAATTCAGTATTGACAAACATAATTTCTCCCCATACAATAACATTGTTATATAACGATGTTATTGTATGGGGAGATAATATATGCCACCTAAAAAACAAATAAGCAAAGAGCAGATTATTAATAAATCCTATGAATTAGTAAGAAAAAATGGTTTTGAAAGTTTAACGGCTAGAAATCTGGCTAAGGAATTAAATTGTTCCACCCAACCTATTTACATGTCATTTTGCGATATGAATGAATTAAAAAACACACTCGCAGAAAAGTCTGTGGGTTTTATGCTGCAGTATATTGAAAGCTATTCAGATAAAAACTATTCACCGCTTTTATCAAAAATATTGGGATATGTGCAGTTTGCAAATGAAGAAAAATATTTATATCAACTTATATTCTCATCGCAAATAACGAAGATGGACAAAACAGGAACGTTGGTTGCCAGCAGTGATGATCTTGAACTCAACATGTTAATATATGCACATGGAATAATTATGATGAAATCATTTGGTACTCTTACTATGGAGTGGGAGCAGATTAAAAAAATGATTGTAGATGCTTATGAACAATTCAATCAAAGATGCTGAGTAATTAAGCGGGAGGAGAATTATGGATAAAAAGTATATTGTTACAGAAAGAGCCCATTTCATGTGCCCCAATATGCATTTTGGAATATTGATTTCGATCGATAAAAAATATGACATTAACAGGATTAGAGATGTGATAAAAAGCTTATCGGAGGCGCATCCCTTATTAAAATGTCTGATTGCCAATGATGAAATCGGAAAAATTTATTATGCTCTACAAAATCAATTAGAAATTAGATTTTGGGAAATGAATTCGGTAGAGTCACTGGAAGATGATTACAGAAAAATAGCAGAAAGAGGCTGGGATGTTTATTCGGAAGGCTTACTAAGAATATGTACATATCCAAGGTATGATGGGTTTGAAATATTGTTTATAGCACATCATTTGCTTTGTGATGGAAGAGGCCTTTTAGGGTTAGCAGCGTCATTTGCAAACAGCTATGTAAAAGGGATAGAACCGGTATATACAGAAGAATGTTTGATTCAATCCTTAAAGGATCTTCCAACCGGAAGTGATTTGCCTTGGATTAGCAAAGTGGTTATTCACAGCGCTAATAAGCGTTGGAAAAAAGAAAATCATCATGTGGATTACAGCGATTATCTGAAATTTGAAAAGAATTATATTAAGAAAAATAAGCTTAAATTAAGCTTCGAGACAAAACCGCAGGAAGAGCTTATAAGTTTAATAGAATTATGTCATAACAACAATATATCGCTTAATGATTATCTAATTGCAAAGATGATGCAGGACTTATCTATCAATAAGGTCGTAATAGCTGCTGATATCAGGAAATATCTGTCAATTTATAAGGAAGGTAGCCTTGGAAATTTTTCTACGGCATTTAGTGTTGTTTGTAATTCGAAATTGAATAATCTTATAGAAGTTGCAAAGATCATATCTCGTAAAGTACAGCTGCAAATTAATTCGCCCAAGAAACGAATGCTGGTACTATCTTGCTACTTGAGGATGAGCCCGGAATTAATAGATGCAGTAGCAATTTCAACACTCGGAGGTTACCGTAGTAAAGCAGGAATGTTTGTTGGCAGCAATATGTTTGGATATAAGGATAGATGCGGATGTAGTATAACTAATCTTGGTAAGATGGAGAGTGACACAATTGTTCAAGCAACATTTATTCCACCGGCATCTCCGGCAAACAAAATGACGGCAGGAGTTGTGACTGTCAATGGAATAATGAATACATGCGTTATAAGAGCTATATAACAATGAAGATCTGGAAGAAACTATGAAAATAGCCGAATTCTAGCCGGTGTATTGGTGATTGCTGAGAAATTCATCAAATGTGGCTTGACAAAGAGATATAAAGCAACTATAATTATTGAAAATATAGAAAAGCAATGATAAGAACCAGTAAGAATTGTAATTATCCTACAGAAAGCAACCGGTTGATGAGAGGTGCAGGAAAGTTGATTCTGAATACATCTTTGAGCTTCACACCGAACAGATCTCTCTAAGTAGGCTGCTGACGGTCCCCTGCACCCGTTATAGTGCTAGAGTATAACCAGTTTTTTGTATAAATGTCCCTTGCTTTTATAGCGATAGAAGAACAAGGATGGACTATTGATCTGGCGTACTTAAAGAGGTTGGCTGCGTTAACAGCTGATAAATATGAGGTGGTACCGCGAGATAATTCCCGCCCTCTGAGCAATTAGAGGTGCGGGATTTTTGTTGCTTGAAAATGGATTATCATTGCTGAAAAAAAGGAGGATGTTAAAAGAATAAGTGGAAAGAGAAGAAATTGTTAGTATGGATAGGATGTAAAGAAAAGTATTGGAATATGAAAAAGAGGAGAAGCGAGAGATGCAGGAAATACGAGAAATGAAGGTGATGCAAGAAATGAAAGAAAAGCAGGAATTAGAAGAAAATAAGATAATAGAAGATCAAATACAGATGATTATAAAAGGAGCTGTGCAAGTGATTTCTGTCGATGATTTAAGAGAAAAGTTATTGCGTTCGCACAGGGAGAGAAAGCCATTGATTGTTAAGCTTGGTCTTGATCCCACCGCTCCGGATATTCATCTTGGTCATACCGTTGTACTTCGTAAAATTAAACAGATGCAGGATATGGGACATCATGCAGTAATTATTATAGGTGATTTCACTGGAAAAATAGGAGATCCAACCGGTAAATCGAAAACCCGTATTCCCCTGACGGAGGAACAGGTAAAAACAAACGCAGCTACCTATACAAATCAGATTTTTAAGATCATTGACCCGGATAAAACATCTGTTCGTTTTAACAGTGAATGGTTATCGAAATTATGCTTTGAAGAGGTTATTCAATTAGCTGCGAATACCACGGTTGCAAGACTACTAGAAAGAGACGATTTTCAAACCCGTTATAATAAAAATGAGCCAATTGGTCTTCATGAATTCTTCTATCCTTTGATGCAGGCATATGATTCTGTTGAAATTGACGCTGATATCGAGCTGGGAGGTACGGATCAGACCTTTAATATTCTGATGGGTAGAACACTTCAGGGCAGTATTGGGAAGGAAAAACAGATTGCTTTGTTTATGCCGTTGTTGGAGGGGCTTGATGGAGTTGAAAAAATGAGTAAGAGTCTAGGCAATTATATTGGTGTTTATGAAGCAGCCGAAGTTATGTTTAAAAAAGTCATGGAAATACCGGATCATCTTATTATTCGTTACTTTGAGCTGGTTACCGATGAACATCCGGATCGTATTGCAGAAATAAGCAGACAGATGGAAAACGGAAGAAATCCAAGAGATTGTAAGCTGGAACTGGCCAGGATTATTACCGGTTTATACCATGATATAGAACAAACAAAAAAGGCAGAGGAGTATTTTCAAACGGTCTTCCAAAAGGGGGAACTACCAATGAATATGCCGGTAGTGAATGTACCGATAGGGTGCAGATGCTTAATAGATTTAGTTCCACACCTGATGAAAGAGGGGCATATACCTTCCGGCAGTGAGTTCCGACGTTTGATTAAGCAGGGTGGTGTTCAAATTAACCAGGAAAAGGTGACTGAGTTTGAGCAGCCGATAGAGGGAGAAGAAGCAATTCTGAAAATTGGTAAGAAAAAGTTTATAAAAGTGGAATTCCTTGAATAAGAATACAGTAGAAGGATGAGTATGCATGGGGAGGAACTATGCAAAATCGTTTGAAAACGACTTTTATGGTGATATTATTTGCGGCATACCTTTGTGCAGGTCAAAAAAAGCGGGAAGAGAAGACGTGGGAGGAAGAAATGCTGCAGATTAATATGCACTATCATCGATATGATGATAAATATTCCGGGTGGTATCTTTGGTTAAGGACAGGCAGAGAAAATAGTCTTTCTTATGAATTTTACAAAAATGATAGTTTTGGGGGAATGGTATCTTGTTCTATCAAGATTGTAAAGGGGATAACAAATACAGGCTTTATGATCAGGCATGCAGACCAGGGCGCCAGCTGGGATATGAGAGAAATATGCAGTGAACGTTCTATAGATACCACACAGTCCAGAAATGGATTCCTTGATCTCTATGTGATCCAGGATGAATCTGACATAGGGTATTGGAAGCCAGAAATACTTCAGATGAATCCATCGAATAAAGTGATAGTTCCTCCTCTGACCTACATAACAGCCATGGAAACAACAGCATCTGAGCAACTTAACCAATCAGCAATACAATCAACCTCATTCCTTCAAAGTAATAAGCTGCCGAAAATATTAACAAATGGGACGCAGACATTGGATGGAACAGATTTAAGCGAGAAAGATCTAGGTACTACAAATAGCAAAGACATGAACCTTAATGAGGAAGATATTTGTGATCTGGAGTTCAGTCATATGGAAACAGTAGGATCGGAGATTAATAATATAAAAATAAGTGCAAATGTAATGAGCAGCAAAAATGGAGGCAAAAATATAGCGCGGGGTAAAAAAAATATTGAAAAGAGAATGATTAATAGAACTACTGGCGTCAATGATATTGGAATAAGAGATACAAAAACAGGAGATACAAAAACAGGAGATACAAAAACGGGAGATACAATAACAAGCTATATAAGGACAAATGAAATAAAAACAGACAATACGATAACGGACAATGAGATAACAGATTATATACAAACAAAGGAAACAGATACACAAGAAACAGATATACAAGTAATTGATATGAAAGAAATAGATACACAAGAAACACAAACCAATATCATAATAAAAGATGATACCAGTACAGAGAATGAGATTTTTTCCGATCCGGCAACGTATGAGAATAGTTATCATACTACTTTTCATTTGTTATTGGTTATAGCATCAGCAGTGGTCATTGTAGCAGTAACATTTCTGGTTCTTCAGATATGTAAATAGCTCGATATTACAGTATTTATGAGGATTGTTATGATGCATTTGCAATTGATATGATTAATCATATACGGTTTGACAAGTGCTTTATCACCTCTGCATTTATTTCATCCACTTTTGGGTTATCTATTCAGAAATCGCAAGTAATTAGCTTTTGGAATAAATATTCATTGTTATAGGTTCTTCTAAAGCTTTCATTGGAGCATAGATCCAGTTAACCTTATATTTGTTCTCGACATAATCTTTTATTTCATACATAACATCATAATTGTCGGAATCTTCGTAGGAGGTGGTAGACCAGGAACCGAAGTCATATTCTAAACCTTTGTGATCATAATAAGTGGAGCTTATCATTTGCTTGCAGCCGCCTGTTTTTTGCTTTTTAACCTTCAATGTGAAGGTCAAGGTAGAGCCGCTTTGCTTCATATAATCCACGCTTACACCCTCCGGAAGATTAGTAATCGTTTTGCTTTCTGAATGAATATCTCCGTACAGCCGATCCTTTTCAATAAACGAGATACCGTTGATGGAAAGAGTAAGATGTTTGGCTTTTGTAAAGTAACTGCTTTCATAATACAAAGAGGAAATATTCTGTGAATTTTCGCTGCCGGTACTGCTGATTCCGTTGGTCGTAGCAGTATATTGCTTCCCCTGCTCATCTTGAAAACAAATGTCCAGATCTTCAATGACAGCACTGTTATTTAGATCGTATTTTAGAAAGAGTCTGGCTTGTGAGGGATAAATCGTCAGTTGTTCCAGATAAATTCTCTGTTTCTTGACGGTAATCCATTGGTTGATGTCTATGGTGTTGCTCGTTTGTGAAAATTCCTTATCAGGGCTGAGTATAAATGAAAAGCTTAAGGTTTGCAGGGAAGAGTCAACCAGCTTTGTCATATTGGAATTCGCATTATTGTCAGGAAAACCAGTATCGGAAGCAATAGAGGGATTTGCATTACCTGATTTGCCATCGTACCTGCTCGTATCACGTGGAGTAATTTCTATTTTAAAGGTTATTTTATCAGATAAATGATATTCTTGTTCAGGAAGATCAATCTTTATTTCTTCCAGTTGATCACTTTCATACATAGTATCATAGGAATATACGGCAGGAAGAACCTGTCCTTTATCATCAAGCAGATCAAAGTTATAGCTTCCAGTTTTATCCTGCGCAGACACATGAAAAAACAATGAGATGTGACCGGCATCCAATATCATATAATCGACAGATACCGTAACCTTTTGCTGGGTTTGACTATCTCCAATGACTTGATAATAATCATTTTCTACAGCCCGTTTCAGATTAGGATCAAAAGCTACGGCATTTACTAAGTCCTTGATAAGAGGAATTTTACTCATGGCAAAGGCTGCTGTGGGAGAGAGGTTAACGAGCATAATAAAAGCCGCTGTGATAAAGCAGAAAGATAACATAGGTATTTTTAGAGAGAGAGAGATTCTCTTGCTTCTCTTAGCATGGCTAATTGCATTCATCGCAATATCTTCTAATTGATCAGGGGTCTGTTGTAATTCATGCATTAATTCAATATATTCATCATTCCGATTCATTTTTAATCCTCCAATTCTAATTTAAGTAAGGCCAGAGCTCTGCGTTGCCTGGTTGCAACTGTTCCCTGGGCAAGCTTAAGAATTTGTGCTGTTTCAACGACAGTATAGCCGCAAAAGTAACGTAGATTAATAATGATTTTAAGATCTTCAGGGAGTTTTGAGATAGCTTCCTTCAGTGGCAGCCTATCCATATCAAAATAAGGCTGCTCTGGGATTAGATCGACTGGTAGTGACCTTTTCATATGCGTTTGTTCTTTCTTGCAGACATTAATTAAAATTCTGGTAATCCAGGTTTTAAAGTATTCCGGCTGCCTTAGCTTTCGTATATTCTTATAAGCGAGAAAGACAGTTTCGTCTACGGCTTCCAATGCCAATGCATCGTTTTTCAAATAAAGAAATGCAAAGCGATACAGCTGGGCTTTCAATCTATCAAATTCGGATAAGAAAATTTCTTCCGGAAGTTTCATAGGAGTTCCTTTCTGTTCATGGGATTAGTAGATTAAAAATATAAGACCATAGAGAGAAAAGCATAGTTCATACTATCTGTCTATCTATTAGAGTAGGAATAAGATTGATTTTATTGCATTTTATTTTATTTATTTATCATATCATAAAATGGAACAGAAAGTCGGCTTTATTATTTACAACTACCTTAATACATGATAAGATTCGATAGAGTGAGTTATGTTTAAGAAAACAGTATAAAAAGAAAGGCACGGTTATTATTATGGAAAGACGTGATAAATCGAATTATTATTTGGATTTGGCGGAGATGGTATCACAGAGAGCCACCTGTCTTCGCAGGCATTATGGAGCAGTTATTGTAAAAAATGATGAGGTTATTTCTACAGGATATGTAGGATCTCCCCGCGGCAGAAAGAATTGTTCGGATCTCGGTGTCTGTATTCGTGAGGAGATGAATATTCCCAGAGGGGAGAGATATGAGCTTTGCCGAAGCGTACATGCTGAGGCGAATGCGATCATCAGTGCTTCCCGGGATCAGATGATTGGCAGTACACTGTATCTGGTAGGAACAGAAATGAAAACCGGTAATTACATAGAGAATTCAAGCTGCTGTTCCATGTGTAAGAAAATGGTGATTAATGCAGGCATCGAAAAGGTAGTGATAAGGGATACCAGGGATAACTATCGTGTTATTGATGTAAATGACTGGGTTCTGAATGATGAATCGCTGCAAGGAACCTTTGGATATTAAAGTTAAGAGCTGTCTCAAGCTAATGTGATTTGAGTATCAAAAGCTTAATTCAAGTTATGTAGATGGATATAGATACACCCATATCCATTTGAGCAATAGATCTTAGGCTTTTGTCGCCCGCATCATAATACTATATTACCTTGAGACAGCTCGTTTTTTACTTATAAAAGCGTCCGATTCTAAGCCTGGTTATGGAGGATCTTTAAATCAGAATAAAAACCAGGGTAGGAGATTTCGACACATTCGGCATCCATAATTTCTGTTTCTCCATCTGCAAGCAAGCCAGCAATAGCAAAGGACATGGCGATGCGGTGATCGGAGTTGCTTTCTATGACAGCGCCGTGCAGAGGCTTTGAACCGTGAATGATCATCCCATCCTCTGTTGCTTCAATATCGGCACCCATTTTTTTGAGATTATTGACCATAACATCAATTCTGTTTGATTCCTTCACTTTAAGCTCTGAGGCATCTTTTATGACGGTATGACCCTTTGCAAAGCAGGCAAGAATTGCGATGATGGGGATTTCATCAATCAGTGTAGGTATCATAGCACCGCCGATCTCTGTTCCAATGAGCTCACTGTGTCTCACGATAAGATCAGCCACCGGCTCACCGCCATTATTGATAACATTTTCTAAGGAAATATTTGCGCCCATCTGCCTGCATACCCGCAATAAACCGTCTCTTGTAGGGTTGATACCGACATTTTTCAGAATGATTTCGGAGTGAGGAATGAGCAATCCCGCTGCAATAAAGTAAGCTGCGGAAGAAATATCGCCAGGTACTTCGATTTTCTGACCTGTTAAATGAGGATTTGGCATTATTGTGGAAATATTGCCGATAGATCTTACAGTGGCTCCAAATTCGGACAGCATCAGCTCTGTATGATTTCTGGAAAGGGATGGTTCCGTAACGGAGGTTTTCCCTTCTGCATACAGACCCGCAAGAAGAATGCAGGATTTAATCTGAGCAGAGGCTACCGGAGATACATAATCAATTCCGGTAAGACAGGTCTGTCCTTGAGCGGAAGCATTGATAGTAAGCGGAGAACGGTCATTGTTATTGATGCTTTTAATATCCGCGTTCATCATAGTAAGCGGAGTCATAATTCTTCCCATTGGTCTTTTCTGAATGGACGCATCACCATTTAAAATGGTTTCGAAGCTTTGACCGCACAGAATTCCGGAAATCAGACGCATAGTGGTCCCACTGTTTCCAACATCCAGGATATCTGAGGGTCTTGACAGCCCATGCAAGCCTTTTCCGCTTACTAAAACCTTATTGGAATGGGGATGATTAATAATATCAATACCCAGCTGGCGAAAGCATCGGATCGTAGACAAGCAGTCTGCTCCCTGTAAAAAGTTTGTCACTTCAGTTGTCCCCTCGGCCAATGCACCAAACATAACAGCACGATGGGAAATTGATTTATCTCCCGGGACCTTTACAATACCCTTAAGCGGTCCAGATTTATGAAAGTTCATGAATCAATTCTCCTGTCGTAAATTATTCTATTTCATGTTTTGCAATTACCTGTAATGATTTACCCGACAAAGGCCTGATACAGGTTATGAAGATGTATATGAGTGTATGTATATTTATTTAAACTTGCTTTTATCCTTTCCGGATTATCAAAAGCAGGCAATCAGGAGAGACCCGATCTGCGCCAAATGAATCTATACACTCGTATTCATCCGGTAAATGAATTTTAAGCTTTTGTCGGATTAATCATGCAATTAGATTATAGTTAATTATAATATACCATACAGTACAGAGATACAACACATCTGTATAGGATAAATTTATTTATTTTCGCTCGTATATCCTGTAATTATATCTGGTCAGCAGGCTGCCTGCTTTCAACTGTGCCTCGTCATCATAGAATTCTATTCTGAGTACTCCCTCTTCGAACTCCCGGTTATGAATAATACCAATATTTTTAATACTGATCTGATTACTTGCCAGTAAAGTAGCGATTGTGGCAATGGCTCCCGCCTCATCCATAATATCCAGATAAATCTCAAAAAGCTTCTTCATGAGCCCGATGGATTTATTCGGTATAGCACTGCGGTATTCTCCGGCAACATCAAACATGTGATACAGATAAGCTTCGTCCCTATGCTGCAACGCTAGTGAAGCCTCCTGCAGGGAAGCAATATAACGGTCTAGCATCAGCTTAATATCATCAGCATTTGTCAGACAGATGTTTTGCCACATAACAGGAGAGGAGGAGGCGATTCTTGTGATATCCTTGAAGCCTCCGGCTGCCAAGGCTCTCATTTTTTCCGCTTCGTCGTCTGTTTCCCGAACCAGGTTAACGAGTGCTGCGGCAACGATATGAGGTACATGACTGATGGCAGCAGTGATTTTATCGTGTTCCGATGGTTCCAGAACAATGGGGATGGAACCCATTTTTTTGACCAGACTGTAAAGCAGCTCCAGCATACGCTCAGGTGCTGATCCCGATGGTGTAAGAATATAGTATGCATTTTCCAGCAATAGGGCATATGAATTTATGTAACCGGTTTTTTCAGAACCGGTCATAGGATGACCACCGATAAACTGACTCTCCAAGCCTAACTCTTTCACTGCAGAATGAATATTACCCTTTACACTGCCTACATCGGTTAAGATGCAGGTGGATTTTAAAATCGGTTTCAGAGCCTTCAGATAATTGATATTGCTCAGAACCGGAGCACATAAAAATAATAGATCACATTCAGGAAATAAGACATCCAGTGAGGTTGTGACAGAATTAAGAACCCCATCGGATAGGGCGGTTTGTAAGTCGGAGCTTTTATTAACCGTATGGTAGTCATAGGCAAACAGGTAATAATCCCTGTTTATTTTCTTTAATGCACGGGCAATGGAACCTCCAATTAAACCAAATCCGATAAAGCCTATCTTAAAACTGCTTTTAAATTCACTCTCTAAATCGTTCATGAATGCCTCCTTATAGTAAAGATAATGTATGATTTATTTATGCATGCTTTGTATAAATTCTATTCATTATAATGTCTTTCCCATCAGCTCAACAAAGGGCCGAAGCTCCTTCGTGAGTGCCTCAAACTGTTCAAAGGTTAAGGATTGGGGTCCATCTGATAAGGCAATGGCAGGATTTGGATGGGTTTCTATCATAAGGCCGTCGGCACCGACAGCTACAGCTGCTTTCGCAAGAGGCTTCACATAAGCTCTTACACCGGTTGCATGGCTTGGATCAACGATGATTGGAAGATGGCTCTTTTCTTTAATAACCGGAACAGCACTGATATCCAGAGTGTTTCTGGTTGCAGTTTCAAAGGTTCGGATACCGCGTTCACACAGAACAACATTAGGATTACCCTCGGAGATAATATATTCCGAAGCGTTCAGCCATTCATCTATCGTTGCAGCAAGACCTCGTTTCAATAATACCGGAAGACCGGATTTGCCGGCTTCCTTCAGCAGATAGAAATTCTGCATGTTCCTTGCACCAATCTGCAGCATATCAACATATTTGACCGCCGTCTCAATGGCAGAAAGACTGGTAACCTCGCAGATTACCGGAAGTCCGGTCTCTTCCCTTGCCTCTTTCATATAGCGGAGTCCTTCTTCTTCAAGGCCCTGGAAGGCATAAGGAGAGGTACGTGGTTTATAAGCGCCTCCCCGTAATATCTGCGCACCGGCCTTCTTGATGGCATGGGCAATAGCGAGCAGCTGTTCCTTACTTTCTACCGCGCAGGGACCGGACATTATTACAAGGCTGTCTCCGCCGATTGTAACATTGCCTACCCGTACTTTAGAAGGTTCCGGATGAAACTTTTTGTTAGCGAGTTTATAGCTTTCCGTTACGGATACTATTTTATCAACATCTTCAAAAATTTCAAGGTTCTGATCCAGAAGTTTAGACTTATCACCGACAACACCAATAATTGTTACTTCCTTGCCGGCTGAAATATGGGCATCACAGCCTTTTTCCTCAATTAATTTCTTGATTCTCTCTATTGACTCAGCCTTTGCCATAGGCTTCATTACAATAATCATTTTTATTCCTCCATCCTTTTTGCAATTGAAAATCCTTGCATTGTTACTTCGTTATCTCTTTCTTGTTTTGCCATTATACTCTGAATATAAATGGGTGTCAATACTCTATTACTTTAAAGCGTTACGGTTTAAAGCAATAGAGATAAACTTTGTTAATAATTACATATAACTATTGTAAAAGTTTATTTTCTCTAGTAAAATATACTAAGAAGTATCTATGGGTGATTAATTCTATTTTTAGCCGGGGATGCTGCAAAAAATTTCATATCTTATGTCCTGTGCAACAACCCTTTGCCCCAACCTACTTACTATAAGCGTATTGGAGGAAATCAAATGAATGTTTACACTTCGGAAAAGATTCGCAACGTTGTTTTGTTAGGCCACGGTGGCTGTGGCAAGACTACTTTAGTCGAAGCCATAGCGTACACAACAGGAATACTCAAACGTCAGGGAAAAGTGGAAGAGGGAAATACAATCAGTGATTACGACAAAGAGGAGCAGAAGAGATTGTTCTCCATTAGTACAACCGTAGTGCCTATTATTTACGAAGACATTAAGATTAATTTTTTGGACACGCCTGGTTATTTTGACTTTGTAGGAGAAGTAGAAGAAGCTTTGGCAGCAGCAGATGCGGCAGTGATTGTTGTATCGGCGAAAGCAGGAGTAGAGGTTGGCACCATGAAGGCATGGGACTTCTGCGAGAAATATAATTTACCCAGAATATTTTTTGTAACAGATATGGATGATGATAACGCAAGTTATCGGGAAGTGGTTGAAAAGCTTACGGACCTTTACGTAAAGAAAATAGCTCCGTTTCATATTCCGATCAGGGAAAATGAGAAATTTGTTGGTTTTGTTAATGTTGTAAAGATGGCTGGCAGAAGATTTACGGTAGCCAGTAATTATGAAGAATGCGAAATTCCGGATTATTGTCAGGAAAATCTTTCGAAATCCAGGGAAGTCTTATTGGACGCTGTTGCCGAAACCAGCGAGGAATTGATGGAAAAATATTTCTCGGGCGAGGAATTTACCCAGGAAGAAATCTCTGTGGCACTTCGAAATAATGTTATAGATGGCTCCGTGGTACCGGTTATGATGGGATCAAGCGTAAATGCCCAGGGAACAACGATGTTATTGCAGGCGATAGATAAATATTTCCCGGATCCTACCAAGAAGAAGATAAGTGGTAAAAATGTGAAGAACGGAGCAGAGTTTGCAGCGGATTATGATGAGAATAAAACATTTTCTGCGAGAGTATTTAAGACGATTGCAGATCCTTTTATCGGAAAGTTCTCCTTGTTCAAGGTTTGCTCGGGTGTGATTAAATCCGATGCTACCGTGTACAATGCAGATAAGGATACGGATGAAAAAGTCAGTCGCCTCTATGTGCTGCGGGGAAAGGAACAGATTGAGGTTACCGAATTGCATGCAGGAGATATCGGGGCACTGGGTAAACTAAGTGAGACAAGCACGGGGGATACATTGTCCATCAAAGCTTCCCCGATTGTATATGACCGTATCGCTGTATCTACTCCTTATACCTGTCAGAGATTTAAGACAAAGAACAAAGGGGATGATGATAAGGTTTCTCAGGCATTGTCAAAACTGATGGATGAGGATTTGACTTTGAAAACAATGAATGATAAGGAGAACAGGCAAACCTTACTCTATGGAATTGGTGATCAGCAGCTGGAGATTGTAGTGAATAAGCTGTTAACGAAATACAAGGTTGAAATAGAAGTAATGAAGCCCAGGGTACCATTCCGTGAAACACTGCGTAAGAAGGTACGTGTGCAGGGCAAATATAAGAAGCAATCCGGCGGACATGGCCAATATGGTGATGTGCATATCGAATTTGAGCCGTCAGGGGATATGGAAAAACAGTATATCTTTGAAGAGAAGATATTTGGAGGATCTGTCCCGAAGAATTATTTCCCGGCAGTGGAAAAGGGTGTTGCGGAATGTGTAATAAAGGGGCCGGTTGCCGGTTATCCGGTTGTTGGTCTAAAAGCCACTTTGGTGGATGGTTCCTACCATCCGGTGGATTCCTCGGAAATGGCATTCAAGATGGCAACCATACAAGCCTTCAAGCAGGGCTTTATGGATGCATCTCCGGTTCTTCTGGAGCCGATTGCCTCCCTGAAGGTACTGGTACCGGATAAATTTACGGGTGATATTATGGGGGATCTCAATAAAAGAAGAGGCCGAGTGCTGGGAATGAATCCGGTAAACAGCGGTAAACAGGAAATCGTAGCAGATATTCCGATATCGGAGTTATATGGTTATTCGACGGATCTTCGTTCCATGACTGGTGGAATTGGTGAATTCTCCTACGAATTTACACGTTACGAGCAGGCACCGTCCGATGTGCAGCAGAAGGTAATTGAAGAAAATGCAAAGGAAGAAGAAGCTGAGGCATAAATGAGAAGACTGCGAAGAAAGAAGAGACAGTAACTTAATTGAGAAGATTTAGCAGAAGAATAATCTATGAATGAAAGAGAAAAGGAAGAAGAAAGCAGTAGTAGTACAATTGAAGATAAGAAAACAAAGAAGTATCATAAATTTAATTAAGCTGTAAAATAAAGCTGTCCTAACGGCAATATCGTAGGGCAGCTTTATAATGTCACAGAGAAAATACGTTCTATGACATAATAACCCTCCGGGAGGATGCGCAGCTTGGAATTTATCCCGGCCGTCTTTCTATAAATAGTAACAAATAGTATGGATAATTCAAAGGAAATGATAAATAAGATAGAAATGTGTCCATACTATATGATATAATTAAATCGGAAGTGATGTCCGGCGGCAGAAGGGAGGATATATATTGAAAGTGACAGTTAATCTAAAGATGCGTATGAAGGACTTCCTTGATACGATAACACGTTTTCCGCTTACGATAATCATGCTCTTGGCAGCAGCAATTACAAATGCCATAGTAATTAATATACAGAAAGATCAGCCTTATAGCAGGTTATTAATTACATTATTCTTAGGTGCATCATTATACGCTGTATTCCAATTACTATACGAAAGATTTTTTCGAAATATAGCTATTCGTTTCCTGTTGATGGGACTAACCCTTCTATTTTCGGTGATATATTATTTATTGATTATAAATTCAAATTGGGGTGTTGTTGTTTCGATTAGAACGATTGTATTATTCGTTCTGTTACTAATTGCATTTTTATGGGTACCTGTTATACAAAGTCGTTTCGATTTTAATCAAAGTTTCATGGCAGTATTTAAATCATTTTTTGTTACAGCCTTTTTTACGGGAGTATTATTTTTAGGAACCGCGCTAATCTTAAGGGCAGTCACTGTATTACTAGTTCCTGTGAATGATAAGGCTTATGTACATTCCGCTAATATAATATTCGTACTGCTGGCTCCGATTTATTTTTTATCACTGATACCCCACTATCCCAAAGGAAGAGATATAAGGTTATTTATTCCATTCTTAAAAAATTCAATGGAAGAGCTTAAGTCCTGTGAGGATGAAAACGCCGTAAATGAGAAGATATATAGTGAGTTCGGTATGGTGGATAATCCTGAGGATGAGCTGCTAAGTAAAGCGATCAGTCCATCCAGATTTTTAGAAACGCTGGTATCTTATATTATTATTCCTATAACAGCGGTCTTTACGATTATATTAATACTATATATAATAATGAATATTTCAGGTAAATTCTGGACTGACAATTTGATGGAGCCACTTTTGCTGACATATTCAATTACTGTAATTATTGTATACCTTTTGGCGAGCCATATGAAAAATGCTTTCACAAAATATTTCAGAATGATTTTTCCTAAGGTATTATTACCGGTTGTATTGTTTCAGACGATTTCATCTGTTTTGAAAACAGGAGAGATGGGTTTAACTTATGGCCGATACTTTATAATATTGTTTGGCGCTTTTGCTTGCCTGGCAGGATTCTTATTTTGTATATTACCGGTCAGAAAAAACGGAGTAATAGCGCCAATTTTAATACTTCTGTCAATCATATCAATTGTTCCGCCAATTGATGCATTTACGACAAGTATAATAAATCAGACCAGCAGACTGGAGCGTATATTGAATAAAAACGGCATGCTGGAAGGCAATGTAATCCTTCCAAATAGTAAATTGGCAGCGGAGGATCAAAAGATCATTATATCCTCCGTTCGTTATTTGGATAGTTTGGGGTATACAGGGAAAGTAAAATTACTGGCATCGTATCAAAAGTCAAATGATTTTAATAAGGTATTTGGTTTTACAGAATTTGCAGCAGATAAGAATGATTATGTAAATGTATCGGTTACCAGAGATGGAAGTACACCGATTGCAGTTTCCGGATATGACTTTTTGATCAGCAGCAGTTTGAATAATCATAGCAGTGATTATCGGATCAGCAGCTTTCAAAAGAATGGAAAAACTTATTCCTTAAGACTTGATTCCTCTAAAAAGGATGATCAAGCGATACTATTAGCGATGGAAGGTAAAGATCTAATTCGATTCGAACTTAATACAATCTACAATAAATTTGCAAATAATAAGAAAAATCCTACAGTGGATACAAATGAGGTTACCTTTACAAAAGAGAGTACGGAAGCGGTTTTGACTGTGATAGCAGATACAATCAATATCAATCAATGGAATGAAGGAAAAGACCAGTTTACGAATGCATATATAATGATTAAAATAAAGTAAATGCATCATTTTTTGGTAAGCCATAGGAAAAAATAAGAGTAAAATACAAAAGTTAAATAAGGAAGGCTATGCGATGAAAAAATTGATTTCGATGATGTTAATTGTATTACTTTTGACACTGGTATTGTCAGGCTGTCGAAAGGAAGTGAATCAGCTTGCCAAGCCTAAAAAAGGTGAAACAATAGCAGAAATTGTAGTTCAAAATTACGGAACGATAAAAGTTAAATTCTTTGAAAAATCAGCTCCAAAGGCCGTCGAGAATTTTATTACGCACGCGAAGAGCGGATATTATGATGGACAGATATTCTACCGGATTATTGAAGACGCTATCTTAGAAAGCGGTGATCCAACCGGAACAGGTACAGGAGGAGAAAGCATCTGGGAAAAAAGCTTTAATGACGAATTCAGTGAAATGTTGCAGCCCTATCGTGGTGCGTTATGTATGGCCAATAGTGGCCCGAATACCAATCAAAGCCGGTTTTTTATAGTACAAGCCAGCCAGACCTATAATAATACGGTTCTTGACCAGATAGCGCAAAGCTATAGCATAGAATTTAATGAAAAAGCCAGAAGACTTTACGGTAAAGTGGGAGGTACCCCCTGGTTCTATAAAAAGAATACTGTATTTGGGCAGGTGTATAAAGGATATGATGTGCTTGATAAAATTGCTAAGGTAAAGAAAATAAATAAAGAGCAGGGAATACCGGGAGAGAAAGTTGTAATAGAGAAAATAAATATAAAAAAAGTTAAATAAGAATTTTCGTATGAGAAAAAAGAGGGGGATTTTTTGTTAAAAAAGAAGTATCAGTTATTTCTTGGAATAATTACTGCCATTACCTGCTTTGTAACGGTTTATTTCTATTTGTATTCCGTTGATAGGGTCAGCAAGATATATATAAATAAAACACGATTAACAATACTTGATCTAAAGAAAGATTATCTTAAGGATACTGTTAACAATATTATATTGGAAATCGACAATGTTAGAGCCAGGAAAACGAAAAATGTAAGAAAATTAGTAAGAAATACCAGCCAATTAATCAGAACAAAAAATAATCTCTCCGATCAGGAATTCAATGCTTATTTTATCGATTTTTTCAACGATAATACGGATACTTCCTGGTCTGTTTTACTATGGGATAATTTAAATAATAAAGCTGTTTATGATCCGAAGATGCTGTCGGGTGATTCTTGGGATACAACTTATGCTGTAATCAAAAATGCATTGTCCACTTATCAGATCATTGTTCATGGAGATGTAAAAGCAGTAATAGGGATTAGTAAAGCGGATATTGATAAACGCGTGAAGGAAGAAATATCAGATAAAATAAGGGATTTGAGATTTGGTGACAATTCTTATCTGTGGGTAAATGAAATTCTTAATTATCAGGGAGGAAGTAATTATGCAATCAGAAGGGTTCATCCCAATCAACCTGAAACAGAAGGAATGTACCTCTCTACAGATAGGAAGGATGAAAAGGGAAATGAGCCATATCTGATGGAATTACAGGGAATTAATAATAAGGGTGAATTGTTTTTTACATATTTTTATAAAGAATTAACTAATGATAAGGTTTCTGAAAAGCTGACATATTCTAAATTATATAAGAAGTATAACTGGGTAATTGCAATGGGAGTTTATTTAGACGATATAGATGCTTTAACCTATCATTCGGATAAAGAAACTGACAAGCTGGTTTCAAAGCTTTTAATAGGCTTAGTTTCCATCTTCATCTTTATACTGTTAATCAGCTATTCCCTTATTATGCTGCTTGATGTATTATATCATAAGAATTCTAAAAGATTACTAGAAACAGAAATAAATAAAGATCCGCTTTCAAAAGCCGACAGCAGAAGAAGCGGGACGAATGATTTGGCCAGAGCTTTTAAGGAATTTAAATGGAACGGGACAAATGCAGGAATACTATTATTTGATGTAGATTACTTTAAGAACATCAATGATACCTATGGTCATGCGGTAGGTGACCAGGTATTGATGGATATTGTGAAGGCAGTTTATAGTGTCCTAAGGAGTACGGACAAGCTAATTCGCTGGGGAGGTGATGAATTTGTAGTCATTTTCTATGGGCTGCAGTCCAAGTATGCCCTAAATTATAGCAATACTATATTATCTGTTGTGTCATCGATTAACACTAAGGCTGCCGATCAAACAATCAATCCTACGCTATCCATTGGTTTTTCTTGTTTTAAAGAAACAGATATTGATTTTAATAATGTTCTAAAGCGTGCGGATGATGCATTATATCAATCTAAGATGAATGGACGCAA
Organism: Bacillota bacterium; assembly: GCA_023418475.1. Classification (GTDB taxonomy): domain Bacteria; phylum Bacillota; class Clostridia; order Lachnospirales; family Lachnospiraceae; genus Mobilitalea. The sequence continues at coordinate 25,806 of JAEZZO010000080.1, read as the reverse complement.
CCAGGTTAATATTATACTTTAAATATACGAATGGTAATTTGACTAATTGCCAAGTTATGAATATTAGTTATTGAATGATAAATAGCCACAGGAACTTCTACCCATCCTTGGAAAAAAATTATTCTAGAGTTTTGGGAAATATAATTGACAGATATAACAGCATGATGTAAAATTATTAAATAATTTCATAGGTACCTCACGATCTGATGTGAGGTAGAGGCGCGGTGTTTAACGGTTCATAGTGGAGTTTGAGAGGCTGTGATATTATGAAACAGGAAGTACCGCCGAAGCTTATAATTTCTCAGAATTATTTGCTGGGTCTGTGGTTAATAGCTGCAGGACTGTCTTGATAGACTACCCGGTTTATCAAGTTGTGCTATCTCAGGAAGGGATATTGGGGGTTAAACAATGGCGATAACCTGAGGATACTCAGGTTTTTTTGTTGATAAAAATGAAATATTATTAAAATGGGAGGAGAATTCAGATGAAAAAGAAAGTATCAGGTATAATCATGTTTTTCCTATTAACAACGCTCCTGTTAACAGGCTGCGGGACAAAAACAGGTGCAGAAAGCGGAGGTAAAACATCCGGTGATAAAACCGGTACGGAGGAAACCTTCAAGGTTGGTATGGAATGCGGATATCCGCCGTTTAACTGGACACAGGTGGATGCCAAAAACGGTGGTGTTGCAATTGAAGGAACAAAGGAGTTTGCAGGCGGCTACGATGTTGAAATAGCGAAGAAAATAGCGGATAAGCTGGGAAAGAAACTTGTGATTGTTAAAACAGAATGGGATGGTCTGGTACCGGCAGTTCAATCCGGTAAAATTGATGCTATTATAGCCGGCATGTCACCGACAGCAGAAAGAAAGGAAAAGATTGATTTTTCCGATAACTACTATAAATCCCAATTGGTAATAGTTGTGAAAAAGGGTGGAAATTACGACAAGGCTACCTCAATTCAGGATTTTTCAGGAGCTAAGATTACAGCACAGCTGAATACGTTCCATTATACAGTAATTGACCAGATTAATGGTGTAAAGAAGCAGACGGCAATGGATAATTTCCCGGCGATGAGAGTTGCTCTGGAAGCAGGATCCATCGACGGTTATGTATCAGAGCGTCCGGAGGGTGTGAGCGCTGCAGCGGCAAATCAACAATTTGCGATGGTAGAATTTGCAGATGGTAAGGGCTTTGAAGTTTCAGATGATGATGTTGCGGTTGCAGTTGGTGTGAAAAAAGGCAGCGACTTAACAGCTAAAATGAACGAAATTTTAGCAGGAATTTCTGAAGATGACCGTAAGGGCATTATGGATACGGCAATTCAGAACCAACCGGCAGCAGAATAATTTTAAACGAAGAGGCCGTCCCAAATGAAGGATATTTTTGGGACGCCTCTTTTGTTGCGGGATTATCTTATTTACGATAAAAATCTCATGGACATCATATGGTGTGGTGCTTATAAAGCATGGAGGTTCATAGGAAAGTTCGAATTTTTATCGATCAATGAAAGGCTTGGTGTACTTATGTCATGGAATGATTTTATAGATATTATTAATAAATATTGGCCGATGTATTTAAGAGGGGCAGGATTAACCCTTCTGATCTCCATCTCCGGTACAATTATAGGGTCCTTAATTGGTTTACTGATCGGAACGATACGGACCATTCCTATGCCGGAACGGGGAGCAAAGCGGGTGGTGTTGAAAATTGCACACGCTATTATTGCTGTATATGTAGAATTCTTCCGCGGTACGCCTATGATTGTACAGGCGATGGTTATCTACTACGGCTCCTTAATGGCATTTGGGATAGATATGGAGAGAACCTTTGCCGCTATTTTTATTGTATCAATTAATACCGGTGCATACACTGCGGAAATTGTAAGAGGTGGTATTATCTCCATTGATAAAGGACAATTTGAAGCTGCCCATGCGATTGGTATGAATCATAGGAAAACTATGCTTAACATTATTCTGCCACAGGTGCTGCGTAATATTTTGCCAGCACTGGGAAATGAATTTGTAATTAATATTAAGGATACCTCTGTACTGAATGTTATCTCGGTATCAGAATTATTCTTTCAAACAAAATCGGTGGCCGGAGCAACCTTCGATTTCTTTGATTCCTTCTTTGTAGCATGTATTATTTATCTGGTATTAACGCTTACTATTACACGTATTCTGCGTTTGATTGAACGTAAGCTGGATGGTCCGGACAGTTATAATATCATTCCGGGTAATCAGATGCAGGTTTAAGTCAGTTGACAGGACGAAGCAGATGGGGAAAGTAAACAGATGCCACTCGACGGATTTGTGCAAAGGCCCAAAGAGATAGATGGTGGAGGAATGGAGATTAGGATGGAAAAAGTAATTGATATAAATCACTTAAGAAAATCATTTGGTGAGAATGAGATACTGAAAGATATTGATTTCTTTGTTAAGAAAGGCGAGGTAGTGTGTATTATAGGTGCTTCCGGTTCGGGTAAGTCAACACTGCTACGCTGTATTAACCTGCTGGAGAAGCCAAGCGGTGGAGAAATCATCTATAATGGGGAAAATATTCTGGATAACAAGCATGATGTATATGCTTACCGTACAAAGCTTGGTATGGTATTCCAGCAATTTAACCTGTTTAATAATCATAATGTACTGAGTAACTGTATGGTAGGACAGATTAAGGTGTTGAAGCGTTCCAGGGAAGAGGCAGAGAAAATCGCAATGAAATATCTTACTGTCGTGGGAATGGATCAGTTCATAAATGCGAAACCGAAGCAGCTTTCCGGCGGACAGAAGCAGAGAGTCGCAATTGCAAGAGCGTTGTCTATGGAGCCTGATGTACTTCTCTTTGATGAACCAACCTCTGCACTTGATCCTGAGATGGTAGGCGAAGTATTAAATGTCATGAAGGATCTGGCTAAAACAGGTCTTACTATGCTGGTTGTAACACATGAGATGGGCTTTGCTAAGGAAGTATCCAACCGCGTAGTATTTATGGATAAGGGAGTAATCGCTGAGGAAGGAACACCGGAACAAATTTTTAATCATCCGGTTCAGGACAGAACAAAAGAATTCTTAAAACGCGTTTTAACTCAGCACTAGATAGATGGGACGGTATAAATGCCGCAAAGAATGTAAAAAATTCTTTGCGGCATTTTGTTTTACTATACGAATGCTTTTCAAGCAGAAGATATATACAAAGTCATTTTAGAGTTTATTTATGTAAGATATATACAAAATATTGCTGAAAATATGGCAACTTTTCATTTACAAAAAGGTTTACAAAAAATGTATTTTCGTTTATGATAAATATATCTTCTAAAAATGTTACATCTAAAATTCTTTTAGCATTCCTATCATTTCCAAAATCAATTCTATAAGGAGGTAATTGTTTGAAAATAGCATTCTGGAGCAATGCTGGTGAAAGATGCAATGTATCGGCTAATTTAGCGGCAATCAGTGTAGCAAGCGTCATACGTTATCCTTATTCTGTGGTAATTTTTGAAAATCATCTGCGTAGGAATAATCTTGGTAAAGCATTTGGCTGGGACGAGCCGGATCATCTTTTCCATGAAGCAGGAACGAATTATTATGAAGGAAGAGGGATGGAAGGCTTACTAAGAAAAATATACCGAGGTAATTATTGTCCTAATATTCTTAATTCTTATCTGAAAGAAATCATAAACGATCATCTATATTACATCCCTCAAAGTAAAATTATTCACCGAGCACTTTTTGATTATGAGTTTGATTACGGTTTCCGTCAATTATGCAGCCTGGTAGAGGAGGCAGCAGATATTACCATGATTGACACGGAGAGCCAGAGTAATCTCAGTACGAAAATCATATTGGAAGAAGCAGATTTAATTGTAGTAAATCTATCACCTAATCAAATGGTTTTAAGTAATTTCTTTACGAATTACACTTCATTAATTTCGAAAGCAGTATTTCTGATTAGTAACGTTGATCATCACGATGCTCTGTCTGGCAAAAACATTTCCGAACAATATCAAATTCCTATCGATAACATAATTATGCTTCCTAATAACGAATTCTATCAAAATGCATATTCAAGCGGGGCGGTAGTAGAATTTATCTATCGCAATTATTGCTGCGCAAGGGGTGCTTCTAATTATGCATTTATACAGGCGGTACAAAAGGCTGTTACTATTATTTTTAGAAATGCAGAACAGTTAGTAAAACAAAAGGAGAAGAACTGTGTGGATTTTGACTGGAGTCCGGATATTTTTGATTGTGACACTGGGAATCTTGATGTTCTGGAACCTGTTACATAATATTTGCAAGATTGAGAGCAGACATCTTAAAAAGCGAAGAAAAACAAATGACAGGCAGGAACATAGGATGAAGCAGATAATGATACTGTATGTTTTCGGATTATGCTTAGGGACTGCTATATGCTTTCTATTTATTGGATTATGGGTAAGAGGCATACTATAAAATGATACTATAATGTATTAATCGTATAAAACGTAATTGTGCGCTGCACAAAGCGAAACCTTGGAAAGGGTAAGATTATTAATATGAAAACACATCGGAGGTTGAAAAGATCAACAAAGCAATATATTACAGTGGCTGTTTTATGCATTATTGTAATAGGAGGAGCCGCGGCGGCTACTGCCTTCCTCATTACAAGACAAATCCGACAGGAATACCAGACGCTATTAGATGCAGCCTATCAGGATATGGAGGAGAATCAAAGAGAGGTTTATATAGCTATTAATGATATCAATAGAGGAGAGATGATAAAGAAAGAAAAAGTGGAGAAAAAACTGGTCTACGCTTCTCAACCGCAGTTATCCTATATTACGAAGGAACAGATTGGTAAAGTGGCGCTGATAGCAATTCCAGCCGGAACGCAGATTTTAACCGGCATGGTGGCAGAAAGTAATATTACTTCTATGCTTCGGGAAATGGAATATCAGGTTATTAATGTGAATTCAAATATTATGAAAAACGATACCATAGATGTTCGAATATTTTATCCCAACGGCGAGAGCTACGTGATTCTTGCAAAGAAGGAAATAAAGGAATATTCACCGGAAACTATAAGTGTTTTTCTATGGTTGGAGGAAGATGAATTGCTTAGAATGTCGGCTGCAATCGTTGATGCAGCTTTATATAGCGGCTCCAGACTCTATGTAACGAAATACATAGAACCGAGTATTCAGAAAGCCTCCTCAGTAACCTATATACCCAGTCTGTCAATTTTATCTCTAATCGAGAGTAATCCCAACATTGTGAATAAATGTTCGCAGGAATTAAATAAAAGTATCCGAAAAGCTTTAGAAAACCGGCTGACGGACTGTCTGAATACGGATGTTGCAGCGATAAACTGGAATGTTAGTCCTAATCTGCCCTTTCAAGCCGGGGTACCAAAATCACAGAATGAAATACAAGGAAGGAAGGAGGATGATAAAGAGGCAGCTTCTCCTGACCAGGAGACTTCCATAACGACACTGACTCCAACACCATCCCCAATTCCAACAGTTATACCGCTAGAGGAGAAGGATAAGGCAGGGATAGAATACGGAGAAGATTTCGGAAACAAAGAATATTTCTCATATGCAAAGAGTAATGTGCCGGAGGAAGAGATAGAGTATGGAGATTAATAAAGTGAGGGCTCCTGATTTTAACAGATATGTGAAGCGGGAAGGGGTATGAAATGATATGTTTGGGATATTGCGGCTATGAAACATTTGATATCATACTATATGTTGGCCGAACATTAACAAAATTGAATTATAGGATACTAATTGTAGATTTATCAGGAACAGGAGCTTTATTTCATTCGATTTATCATGGTATGGATCTGGATAGTACAGAAGGTATTGTAAACTACCGGAATATTAATTATATACGAAGAATGCCTTCCGGAGAGGAACTTCAATCATTTCAGGATGGGATAGTACTTGTTTCCTATGGTTTTAATGAAGTTATTCAGGGGCAGCTGGAATTGAAATCGCTTACGATAGCGGTCAATATATTTCCCCATATTATTGAGAAAGTTAATTTATTATTACAAAAGATAGAGATGAATAATAGCAAGCTTCTGATCCGCGATATGGTCTCGGTTGATGACATTGACAATGTGAAAGAAAGGCTGCATGTTCCATACAAGGCAGAGAAAATCAGTTATCTGTATCTGGAAAGTATTGATTACGAAAATGCAGTAAATTGTCAGAAACAGCAGATCATCCGCTTTAGAAAATTATCATCCGGTATGGAGAAATATGTGATAGACCAGATACGTGATATTTTTCCGCAGCTGAGAATAACTAAAATAAAAAGAGCAATATCGGCTGCTAAGAAAGGTATGTGAAATATTTATGAGTAAAATATTATTTTGGTCTCCGCTGCATGGGCAGGGACAGACCAGTAATCTTCATGTTACAGCATGTATCATGAGCATGCTGCATAAAAAACGTGTTCTTATTATGCAGACACATTTTGCAGGGAATAATCTTGAAAGTCCACTTGTCGGGCAGAATACGGATAAATACAATGTGGATAATATGGGCCTTTTTCAGGATATTGGATTAGATACCGCAGTGACCTACAGTAAAATGAATCAACTAAATAGTAATATATTAGAAAGCTGCTGTTTCTCATTTCCGGAGACAAAGCTGCTTCTCCTGCCAGGTACGAAAACAAAGAATAGGGAAACCTTTGAACGGGACATCGAAAAATCAGTGAGCCGTGTGATTAGGACTGCGAATAAATGTATAGATATGGTACTTATTGATGCCGATAGCACAGAGGAGAAGCTTTCCTTCCATCTTATGGAGCAGGCAGATCTTATTGTTATCAATCTGTCGCAGCACCGTTATGTGCTGGAACAATTTTTCATGAGGTATGGTGATAGATTTCTGAATAATAACAAGGTGTTTTATTTATTTGGGGATTACGATGATAACTCAAGCTATAACATCAATAACTGCCGAAGAAAATATAATAAATTTGTCACTGCAGCAAACTCCGGTGTAATTCCATATTGTACGCAATTTATGGATGCACAGAACGAAAGCAGGATTATTTCCTTTATGCAGATTGGCTTACATCTCAGAAGAGAAAACGACCTAAAAAAAGTATATTACTCTATGAAAACGGCTTTTTGGTATGACAAAAAGTCCGGTGCTGAAAATCAATACTTTTTTCACCGCTCAAAGCTTGCGGTAGATAAAATGCTTCAAATATTACAAATTTCGGATACGTATAAGGCACGCCTTGAAAAGGAGGGATAAGATGAATTTAGCAGAACTGCTTATTTCCTGTTTCATCCTCGTTTGTATCGTACTTTTCCTTTATTTTATATTTAAAGCAGGGCTTGATAATGAGGAGCTTGACAACCATGATAAATATTCCATTCATTATTTATGCAGTGAGACAAAGAAGATGATCAATGATATCATCAATATGGATCTCGATCTATTAAATCTCAATAAGAATGATTATGAAAGCCGAAAAGCCTTAAAACGTTCCCTGAGTAATGCGGTAAGAAAATGTTCACAGGGAAATATTGCTGAAAAGATGATTGTAATGGCACGTATCAAAAGTATTTTAACCGGTAGCTTAGAAATGTCGGAAGAAGTAATCGATCAGGTTTTACCATTTCATAATCCGGATAAATTATCTGCTACGGACCAGTTTGAGATATTAATGTATCAGCATAAGTGCGATGGGAATCGCAAAATATTTCGGGAAATATGTAAGACATTCAACTTGGACAGGCTGAAAAAAGATGAAGATGGGTACTATTATTGCGTAACACAGGAAGATATGTCTGCAGCATATGCCATGCTGTACAGGCCGCTTAGCTATGATGACAAGCTAAATGTTCTGACCCAGCGTATTTATGAAGAAACATTTGGATTATCCGTTGTAGATCTAATGATTATGGAGGATGATTCCCTGGACAGTGTTTCAGGAGGCGTCTCGGGAGTAACCATAGAAGACTGCTTTTTTCTTGAGGAGGATTTATCCGCAGGAAGTTTTCGAAAACAAAAAACCTTCGAAAGTGTCTGGATTGTATATGGCGGTAAATCAATACATATGAAATTCTTATCCTTTCAGTCCAATACAGCAATTATACGTATCTGTAAGAACCTGTCGGAACATGGCTGTACGGGACATCTGACCTCATCGGAAGGAGGTTTGAAAACGCATCTGGCCGATGGAAGCAGGGTAACAATATTCAGACCGAACAATGGATCTTCGTGGGCATTTTTTGTACGTAAATTTGCCAGTGCTTCTGCCGGTGAATTAAAGCAACTGATTACCGATCAAGGCTGTGAATATCCAATAGAAGTCATAAAATGGGGAATCCATGGATGTCTCAATCTTGTATTCTCCGGAGATCAAAACTCCGGGAAGACAACAAATACCCGCGCTGCTGTACGGGAAATAGACAGACGCCAGCCAATTCGTACGATTGAAGCCGATTTTGAGTTGTATTTGAATGATGCCTATTATGATAAAAATATCCTGGGAACTAGGCCAAGTGAGAAAATGAATTTTCCTCGGATAATTGAATTACTTAAGAGCTCTGAGGCACATACCATTTTGTTTGGTGAGACAGCGAGTCTGGAGCATGCCAAGCACTTAATTGATCTGCTGCTTGCCGGTACAAAACGAATTATTACAACAGGACACTGGCCTACTACGGATGAACTGGTTTCTTATTTTGTACATGCTATGGGTGCTTATGGCAGTTCGGGTATGGAGGAGGTGGAAGCAATGGTGGCAAGACTTCTTCATCTGGATATTCATTGTGTCAAAGAAAATGATGGACATAGGCATATCGACAGGATTACAGAGATTATCCCGCTTATGGATAATGAAATGGAACCAGTACATACTGAAGGAATTGAGGGGAAACTTGATCTGATTGCAAATCAATTGAAGCTTTTAACAAAAAGAAAGACTTATGAAAGCCGGGATATCATTATATATAAAGAGGGAAGATATTGCATGATTAACCCTATCAGTGAAAGACTTTCTAAGATCATTATCAAAAATCTTCCCCCAGAAGAAAGGGCATTCTTCCTTGCGTTTAACAAGGTTCCGGAAAGGTGTGTGGAAAAAGCATGCTGATGAAGCTGGTAAGGAATGAAAATCTATTTGCCGGAGTTGATAATAAATCAGTTTTAGAAAATCCAATCACAGAAACAGTAATACAACAGCATCAAGGGTTATTCCTTTTTCTATTCATGGCAGCGGTCTTTGTGATTTTTACAATATTCTTTTTGATGCAGGATTATCGTAGAAAACAACTTTGGAATGGAAATCATATGAATAGATGTAAGAAATCCAGTGATCGGTATTATTTATCTATTTACCGTTTTCTGTTAAAATTCCCCCCAACGAGGGGATATATTGAAAAGCTTAGTTATCGCTATCGTCTGATCAGTCCCTGTGATAATAGAATAATAGCAAAGAAAACAATTTATGCCTGTCTAGTATCCTGGTCTATCTGCATTCTGTCGTTTATTCTGATTTTTCTTAACAATCCTCATTTAATCACATTACTTACTGCCGGAGTAGCAATTATACTAATTGACTCTGAAGTGATCGGACGAGTTGCACAGAACTTTGAAATCAATATTCTGCTGGAAATCCAGCGAATGGTCTTTCAAGTTGAACACAATTATTATGTGGAATACAGGGTTGATGATGCATTATACCGATCTATGGATGGTTTAAGTCCTTATATGAAGATAGCAGCAGAACAGATCTATCAGCTTTTACTTTCTGAAGACAAAGAGAAAGCACTTAGAGATTATTATGATAACATTCCTAACAAATATTTACGTACTTTTGTGAGCTTGTGCGCAGGAGTGATGGAACGTGGTGACCAAACACTGGACGGAAAACTTCTGCTGATTAGAAATATGGGAAATCTGCAGAGAGAAATAGAGATTGAAATTGACAAATTACAGCGATTGAGGATGGAATTTATTGGTATTCTCATGTGCGTTATCTCTCCGGTGTTTTGCATTGATTTCGTAAAACGGTTTGCAATCAGTATAAAAGAAAATATGGATATATTTTTCTATGGAAAGGAAGGCTTTCTTTTTGATATTGCTTTGTTGACCATAATTGTAATTATCTACTTTATTATGCGTAAAAGTGCAGAATACAAAACCTTTCATCTATCTGGGCATCACATTCTAAAAAAAGTTGAAAGACTCCCGGCAGTCAAGCTAGCGATCGATAATTATTGTAATAAGAATACATCCAGATTGGAGCGCTTAAAACGGGAATTGCGTAATAATGGCAGTAACCTTCATCCGAGGCATTATGTTTTACGCAGCTTTCTTCTGGCAGGATTTATGTTACTTCTAGCGACAGGTGCCTCCTGCTATTTACATACACTCAGCAAAGAACGGCTGCTGAATGCAGAAAAGGAGGATATGGCAGTTTTAACATCGGCTGCAAAAGAGAAACAATATGACGCTATGAGTCGTGTGGTAGAAACTTATCTGGCAAGGTATCTGACCGAGAAAACAAGGATGCCGGATAATGCAGAACAATTGACACAAATACTGAAAGAAGAAGGGACTTTTATAAATAATGAAATAAATAAAGCTCTGGCAAAGGAAATTCTTCAAAGGGTGGATGTTTATCAAAAAGAACATTATTCTTTGCTGGATTTATTCATTAGCCTTCTGCTAAGCATCATAGCATACTATACTCCAAATCTTATTATGAAATATACCGCAGCAGTGTCTAAGGATGCGATGGAAGATGAGGTTAATCAATTTAATGCTTTAATTGATATGTTAATGTATGTAGACAGTATGACAGTGAAGCAGATTTTAGAAGAGCTGGAAGCTTTTGCAGTGGTTTATAAACAATCAATACGGATTTGTATTAATAATTACAGTACGGGAGATTTGGACGCACTTATGGAATTAAAAGAGAGGGAACCTTATGATCCCTTCCGAAGAATTATCGATAATTTGATCCGCTGTGATGATATGCCCATATACCAGGCATTTCATGAAATAGATGTGGAAAGAGAGGGATATATGGCAAAAAGAAAGCTGGCAAATGAAAAGTCGATTCGTAAAAGAGTATTTCGAGCTTATTTGCTCGCTGCAGTTCCGCTGCTTCTGCTCTTTGCATACGGGATCGTGCCAACCCTATTGTCATCTGTTCGGGAAATCAATGAAATGCTGGAAGAATTACAAAATTCCTCCTGGTAAGTAAATAACTTATAGGAGAGATTCAACCAATAATTAAATAATTAAGGAGAGCTAAAATGAAAACAAAATATGCTGATTTAATAGCTAAAATTCTGGTAACCGCAGTAGTGGTAGTGCTCACAGGCCTATTAATAGCCTGGATGGCAGGATTATTTAAGGATAAGAAACAGGATTTAAATTCCGGTACAGAAAAAATTGATGAAGCAATTAATTCAATGGCTGATTTTGATCTTCTCGTATACGACGGAAATACAATTAGCGGTGATACCCTGGCAGAATTGATTTCTGATTATAAAAGAAAAGATTTGGCACTATCCATTTGGGTTAATACCCTGGATTCGGCAAATACATATTATAATTATGCCTTCACACCAGCAACAAGTACACTTGGTGCATCGGTTGCCATTACACCTCCTACCGGTAAAGCAAACACAGGTTATATCACACCCTCAGGTAATTTCCTTGGTACAGTGATTAAAAATGCGAATGATGAAATTGTATGCCTGAAGTTTACACAAAAGAAATAGGGGGAATATGCCATGAAATCAAAATATGCGGACTTAATTGCAAAAATATTGGTAACTGCGGTGGTTGTTGTCCTTACAGGATTATTAATTGCTTGGATGGCAGGATTATTCAAGGATAAAAAGCAAGATCTTAATTCGGGATCCAATAAAATTGATGAAACAATAAGCTCGGTTGCAGACTTTGACCTTCTGGTTTATGGCGGAAAATCAATGAGCGGAGAGTCTCTTGTAAATCTTATTCAAGAGGTGGTGAAGAAAAATCCGGAACTTTCAATAGCAGTTTCGACACTTGTCAATGCAAAAAAGGCAACACCCATAATAATTTATTATAATAAGGCACTCGGTGCAGGGAATTCAATCAATACAGGGGGAACGGTCACAACTCTGGATCAAAGCAGTAAAAGCAATGATAATTACATAACGCCAAAAGCAAATTTCGTAGGTGAAGTATTAAAAAATTCAAATGATGAAATAACAGGCGTGATTTTCAGGCAGCAGAAATAGGTTATAAGTATGAAAAGTGTACAAAACGGTGTATACGAAAGGCGGTGAACTGATGTGAAGCAAAAGTATACGGACTTAACAGCAAGAATATTACTTTCTGTTTTTGGAGTGATTTTAGTTGGTATAACGATCTATTATACTAAGAATTTTTATCATACGACTTCGAGTGCTGCCAAAAATATCATTAAGGGTACGGAGGAATTCACTGAGAAATATACCGACTATAACATCAAGCAATATGACGGGGAAGAGTTACGCGGCAGTGAAGTAATTAATTTTGGCAGAAAGAATCTCGGGGATTTTTCTTCCACTGAAACGGCGCCACTCTATGTATATGTTGAAACAGTTATTTCAGGTGTTAGATATAAGAATAAGTACGTGAATAATGTGCATCTCAAGGATATGAAGAATTTTACCAAAGCAGAATTCTACATTAAACCAACAGCATTTTTTGAATGCACAATTATAGAATCAAAAAATAAAGCTATTCTGGGTGCTAATTTTATTCAAAAGTAAGTCTGCTTTTTGGCCTTCAGCCCGGAACAGGTATTTTTAAAGGAGTTTATTATGAATGAAGCACCAGAAATGAATATATTTGAAATTTTGATTGGAGCAATCTTACTTGGTTTGGGTCTGCTATTTCTAAAATCACAATACACATTAGAGAAGAATCTTATAAGTATTGCACTCAGTCATGAACTTGAAACACTTGATATATTTCAACAGACTGATTACGCGGATAACAAGGTTTCTGACAATGAGCTGCTGGCAGTCCTAATCGGATACAGAGATTACTCTGTGATAATAGATGGGAGAACGGTTCATCAGGAGGAGGTAGTGTATGAGGATTATATCTCTTTTGTAAGGGAGGGATATTATATGAAAAACTACGAATATAACGCAAAACATGAAATTAGTAAAGTGATTTATACATATATCGTTACCGGGTAATTTATAAGTGTACGGATCATTACCTTCCCATTTCTTAAATATTCCCTGTTAATGAAAAAACAGAAAACTTCTACAATAAAAGGAAGTTTAAAAGAGAACTTAACGTTAGAAGGGGCATTCGATCAGCAATAGATAGAGTGGGTTTTGTAAATGCTTTGTAGGCTGCATGCTCGGCAGATGGAGGTTCATATATTTGCAGGAATGGAGAAATAAATGAATAATTTAGGAAGACTAATTATAGCATTTGCCGCAGTAATCTTAATAATAATATTTCCCTTACCATATGCTGCACAGACACAAAATGAAGTTATGGACGGGCATGTAGAAAGCTACACAAAAGAATTATCAGATGCCATACGTCAAAAAGGATACCTGGATCAGTCGACCTATGAAAGCTTTGTTAATCGTCTGGATCGGACGGGAGATAGGTACGAGATTGACATCGAAGATATTCATCCGGTTATCGGTGAGGAGATATCTTCCGCAAAGGATTCAACAGGATTCTTAGTTGCTTCTACTGACTCGCTCGTACAAACTGATAGTGAAACGAAAACATCTTATATGAGCCTGAATAATCAACGTAGTGCATTTACATTTTTATCAAATAGTAAGTTATTATTTAATCTGAAAAGTAAAAGTTTATTGGAGAATAGTAAAAATTTAAATGAAGGTAAGACATTTTCTTTATCCACTCATACGCATACAGATGATTGTTATATAGATGATTTTTCTGTTAAATTTGATTATACCGGCGGGCCTCAATATTTTACAGTTCCTAAATCAGGATTTTATAAATTAGAAGCTTGGGGTGCTCAGGGTGGAGAAACGGAAGGTTATAAAGGTGGTTTAGGTGGATATGCAGCTGGTGATGTCTATTTAACAGAAGGACAAACATTAGCGATAGATAATGGTGAATGTCCTAACTATGCAGGAATAACAGGAATATATGGTATGGAATATGTACCACATAATGCAGCTTATTGTGGATGCATAATTTTCCCATTTGGTGATAGTAGCAGTCACTATAGAATAGCTGGAGGCGGCGGGTTATCCTTTATAAGCAACTTTTCGAAAGATGTGATTATATCTGGTGACTTGACGCAACCATCTGAAGTCAGTGGGTGGCGTTATGGGACTGGTTCGATGTTTGGATATAATCCGTCAGGAGTTTTAGTCAATTACAATAGTCATGTGGGATCTCCTGATTTTTCTTTACAACTAAAGAGTAATTATTATATAGAAATAGTAATTAAAAACACAGGCGATAATCCAGAAATAAGATTGGGATTATCTATTAATGCGGCAGGAGCGGGTATAGGCCTCGGTTGCAGCGTACCTATATCGACAAATGATACCGATTATATTACATATAGATTTTATCCTGGTAGTATATCAAATTCAGCTCCTTATTGGAGGGATGGAGCCACGCTAAGAGAAATTGGTATTACTTCATTAAATAATGGACTATATATAAAATCAATGAGTGTTTGTTATGACAACTATGATAATAAATATCTGATAGCTGGTAGCGGCGGTGGTGCGATATCATACAAACTTTCAGGATTTTCGCAAGGTTATAACACTTATCCTACTATCTATGGTGGAATAAATGGTGGGAATGGCGGAGGTTTTAATGGTGAAAATGGTAATATAACACCAGGGTCACCTGCTACTCCTGCAACAGGAGGCACACAGTTTTCAGCCGGAGCTTCAGGTTATTATCAGACCGGAGACGGTCAGAATGGTGCTTTATATGGTAGTGGAGCTGGATATTTTCCAGGAGGGCCGGGGGGATCTCTAGGTTATCTTTATAATGCAGAGACTCGTACATATGTAACTTCTGGTGCAGGCGGATCTAGTTATATAGGAGGCGTATCAAATGGTAAGACAGAAGCAGGAGTATGTTATGGGAATGGATATGCCAGGATATCCCGCAAATCAATTTTTTGCGATCGGGTAGTAACCAGTATCACCGCGACCAATCCGGTACAGACGGTTAAGCAGGGAGAAGCTATTATATCAACGGCCATTGCAACGATGCTGGATGGTTCGACAAAGACAGTCAACTGTTCTGTCTCCGGCTATGACGGGAATCAAATCGGTACGCAGACAGCCACCTTAACTTATTCCGGCCTGGTTGGCAATGCCAAAACTCACGGGACCAGAACCTGTTCTGTGAATGTTACTGTTTTAAATCCAAAGCTGTTATCCTACATAACCGTCAGCCCGTCGCAGCAGACAATCAGCAGGAATGGAATACCCTCTTTTATGGTAACGGCTTATTATAGTGATGGGACAAGTGCAGACCTTAGTAGTTCGCAATATACCAGGAATTCCTTCGATTCATCCATTGGAGGACCCCATACGATCAATTTCTCTTATACGGAAAATAGTATCACAAAGACAGCGACAGCAACTGTCAATGTAGATGAATTGCTTGCAATCTATGCGACACCAACAAATCCTGTTGTGGAAAGGTATACCCGCAATTTGCCGATTACGGTTATAGCCGATTACCGCTATAGCGGTAAAAGAAATATCACGGGGAGCTATGTTTTAGAAGGCTATTTGTCCTCTAAAATCGGAATACAGGATGTTACCCTATCGTATAGCGACAACGGAATAACAAAGTCAGTCAAATTAAAAGTAACCGTAACTGTTCTGCACAGAACGTGTCCGCGCTGTGGTACTACCTATGATTTCAATCCGGATGATTCTGACCCGGGATGTCCTAACTGCAGAAAGACCATTACCTCAATCCAAGTAACCCCGGAGGAGCTGGAGGTTACGCAGGGACAAAACCTTCCGGTTACTGTCCGGGTAACTTACGCAGATGGTTCCAGTGAGGAAGTATATGGATGGGCCAGTAATTTTGATCCCAACAAAATTGGAATACAGCAGGTAACCATACAATATGGTGGTTATGCAGCGGAGATAACGGTATGGGTAAATGAAAAAATGATAACCTGTCCGGTATGCGGGAAGGAATATCCTGCTTCCTATTCAAACTGCCCCTATTGTGCGAAAAAGCTTGTTCGTATCAGCGTTGCGCCGAATGATATTACGGTAAGACAGTATGAGATCCTAAACCTTAATGTCACCGCTTATTATGCTGATGGGAGCAGTGAAGTAGTAACAGAATGGTCAATTGATACTACAACAACAAGACCTGGTAGCTATGAAGCTACGGTTCGCTATAAATCTGTTTCAGCAAAGATAAAAGTAAAAGTACTTTCTGAAACGGCTGTAATCTGTCCGATCTGTGGTACCTCCTATGAACCTATGGATCATCCAAGAGGCTGTCCGGTCTGTTCGAGTAAGTTGACAGGAATAGAAGCCTATTTAACAAATGGCTCCAATAAAGTACAACTTGGAACTATGCCAGATATCACAGTGGTACTGGTTTATCTGGATACCCACCGGGAAATTGTGACAGAGGGATATAGCATAGAAAATTATGCCGCAGAGAAAATGGGAAAACAAAAAATTACTATCCGCTATGATAAATTTACATATCTTATGGAAATAGAAGTGGTAAATACGCTAGCAAGTATCATCTGCCCCAACGGACATATATATTACCGCAACGAGGATGGCAGTGATCCGGGATGTCCCTACTGTAATAAGAAGGACAGCAAAGAAACCGTATTGTATTACGATATAACCTATCTGGAGGAAATACTGGATACGATATACAATCGCAATACCTATTATTTCCAATCAGGAAATTATATAACCATTAAGGTGGTAAAGAAGGATAAATCACTGTTAACAAAGGTACAGAACATGTTTCTGCGTACAACAGTGCTGGGAAGAAAAAAAGAATTTACATACGGTGGTGAGGTGTTGTAATTGGATAAGATATTTGGATTTATTTTTGAAATTATTTTAGGAGTATTAATCCTCTTCGCTGCCGTGGTAACCTACTTTGAGCTTAGAACAGAGACGGTAACAAAGACACTGGGAGCTAATACAACCGAAAAGCTCGTTGAGGATGTGAAGTATAATGGCTATATGACGACTGGGGATTATGAAAAATTCATGAAAAAGCTATCCTTTACTAATACCCTGTATGATATATCCTTTGAGCATCAATACAATGTTTTTGAACCAAAATACCGGCTGCGGACTTTGCAGGAAATACGGGATGCGCAGAATGCAGCATATAAAGGAAGTAATATTTATAACTACCGTGAGATAAAAACAACTGCACCATCCGTATATGATCCGGTCAATAGCGGGAGCTTGAATACGGAAACCAATGAAAGTGTACTTGCCTCGTCGGTTAGTACCCCCGCTGATCCATCTCATGTACATACTCCGGAGTGTTATGTAGGGCATCATCATAATGATAAGCCGGGTAATTTTACCTGGCACCATACACATGAGAGTGGTAAATGTGTGGAATATGTGAGTGCAAGATATACACTTGTAAGGTGTAATTCTTGTGGAAAGGAACATAGCATAGCATCAGCCTTCTGGCACTGGGACAATGGCACAGTATTTGATGATGCTTTCAATTCACCATTACAATGCCCATTTTGTGGAAGTAATTCGGTTAGCTCATCCTATACGAAGTACGATTATGGTTATTCCTGTGGATTTATCAGTGATTTTGATGGGGATGGTTATAATGATCAAATACCTTATAACGTGGATAAAGTTTACAATAGGAGTATTCCGGAAATGAGTGATTCGCAGAACACTTATACGGATGGGTGTTGGACTTATCACAGACATAATGATGTTGGAGGATTTGATGTAAACACCAATGGCGGTAAAATTAGAAATTTGACACCTATTTATGCCCTTCAGAATAATACTCTTTTTCATTACTGTTACATACCAAAATATTATACATTTACAATAACAGTAAAGTGGAAGCATAGTCTGGGATATTATATTTATAGCCCTATGAGTGCTTCCTATCAGGCAGAAAAAGATGAAAATGGTAATCTTGTATTTTCCTATATTAGAAGGGTTACTATAAATGGTACTGAATATAGCAATAAGGTATATATTACAAAAGAAGAGCTCAGATCAATATTTACAAGTGATTATGATGGTTTATACAAGGCTCTTTCTGATATGTATAGTCCTTGTAGTCCGGCTGCTCCAGAAATTAATACTATAAAGTTTTCCTGCTCAGATCAATCATTTCAATCCTGTAATCTTGAAAACGGTTGGACACTGAATTGCGGTAAACCACAGGACGAAACGCTTGATTGTGATAAAATCATAACCTCTCTGTCACCGACACATCCTAAACAAACAGTTGCAATCAATGATCCTCTGATTACAACCGTCAGAGCAACATATAAGGATGGCTCTACGAAGGTGGTAGTTGCCACGGCTGATTTCTCTACGGCTGCCGTCTGCCAGAATAAAGAGGTTATGTTAACCTATCATTATTCTATTGATGGGATGACATTTGCAAAAAGCTGTACCATAACAGTCAATGTTGTACCAAGGACCAGAATTTGTCCAAATGGGCACACTTATCACTTGCTGGCAAATGGGTCAGATCCAGGGTGCCCTTACTGTAAAGCATGGATTAAAAGCCTGCGCTTTCTTTATCCGACAACGACGGATATGACAATTACCATAGGGACAAGCCTACAGGACAATGGTGTGAAGCTTCTGGCAACTTATATGGATGGACGTACCGAAGTCGTTACATCCGGTTATGAGGATAACCTGGATATGAATTATCTCGGAAGCATGGTGGTGACTGTAGGATATAAGGGTGCTGGGCTGCAGGTGAGGGTAACAACAGTATGTAAAAAAGTATTATGTACTATTTGCGGAAACTACTATTCACTCTATCCGGACGGGACCGATCCGGGCTGTCCGTACTGTCTTATGAAGATACCTGTATTTACAGGTGAAGCTATGAAGTATGACGAAAAGACATATACAGAGCAGATTCTGGACTCCTTATATCAAAAAGGTATTTATTATTTTGACAAGGGAGATATCTTCACGGTATCTGTTAAAAATAAATCCTCCGGCATGGGACGAAAACTGCTGCAGAAATTTATTCCTTCCTTATCGGACCGGTGGTTTGATCTTAAGAGGAAGGTAAGAGTATATTCGGGTTAATTAGGAAAAGAACTGCATTATGGCAGTATGGAGGATAGGTTGAAAAGAGTAGCATTTTTCAATCGGCAAAAAGCACTTACGTACTTTTTGCTTAGTTCTTATACTGCCTGACGGCAGGATGGAGGTTATGATGAAGGTACAACATTTCGTACTTATTTTTCTTATATTTTTCCTGGCGACAGTTTTAAAAACAGATGTTGCCATAGGACAGTTAAAAACAGTGGAAAATGAAAAGAAAGAACTTACCGAGAGTCTTGATTCCGCAACATCGGATGCGGTTAATTATCTGGCGAAAACCGGAGAATATGGAACGGATGCCATTAACAAGGATAAGATTATAGAAAAATTCTTTACCTCTTTCTATACATCGATGGGAATACTTTCGGATCAAAATGCAAAAGCAGAAATGGAAATGTATATACCGGTGATCGTGTTGTGTGATACGGACGGTTATTATGTCTATTATTACAATCAGTACACTGCTCCGGATGACCTTACTTATGCAAAGCGGCAGTGGTCTGAAAAAATGCCATATTATTATAAGGACAATTGCTTTCTTTACCGTTTTACACTAACCGATCAGGTGAGTTTGTATGATGTAAACCATTACTTACCGGCAGATGAAGAGGTTATTCAAACGGATTATCATGAGCTGCAAACGGAGGATATTTATAAGGATTTCAGAAAGCAACATAGTGATTGCATCTTATTAAATAATGATAACTTTAAACTAGTGAAAAAGGGAGCAATCATAAATCAATTGGAAAAGGTATTAGCTTATTATACCAGCAGGCATAACGAGATCGCGCAGCGTAATGGCATTACCTATAATTTTTCCTTTCCCGCAGGCAGGCAGAGTGAATGGGCCCATTATATGGATGATGTAAATCTGGTGATTGTGTTTCAGGGGTATCCTTACGGAATAGGAAGAGACTATACCATTAATAAGATAGCCTGTGCCGGCGCGAATGTGATAAAAAAGCCGCTGTATTATGTGGAAAAGAAGGGATGGTATTATCTGGCGCATAGAGCCGGGTGTCCGAAGCTGGCTGCAAGTACAACCGTGCTGGAGGAAACCTTCAGCACCCTGGAAGAATGTGCAAAATACGGTGCCTATTGCGATGATTGTATTGAGGACGGAGCAAGGGTACCGGAGGTGAGATAAAGTTTTACAAAACTGCTGTAGGCTATAGAGATATTTTGCTGTATTCTTATAACTATTTGCATCTGTAGGAAGAACAAAGGAGGTTCAAGCTTGTTATGGAAAAATATTTTATTGTAAAGAAGAATGAAATAATTAGCAAATTATTGAGTAAAGAAAATAAAGAATAGCCGATTTTCTTGGGGTAGAATAAATAGTTCTACAGAAAGTGTAATAAGAGAAATTAAATACAATTTACAACAAAATTGATATCTGAAGAGAAAATTCATACTTTAGAGTGGCGTTTGTCACGAAAGGAATATTCAAAAGGTAGAACAGTCATTCCATGAGGGGATATTTAGAATACACAAAACAGAGGGGAAGCATATGGTGAGTTACGAACGCTTAGAAGACAGAGGAATACTCAATGCGGTATTTAATATTATAGGCAAACAAGATATATACAGCCAGGATACGAGAAATTGCTTCGCCGAAATAAAAGATTTTAGCAGTAGTCTATATGAACATTCTTTAAGTGTAGCATTCTTATCAGTTTTGATAGGTATGGGAATTGGCAAAGTAAATGAGGAGCTGCGGGAATTATATATAGCGGCACTTTTGCATGATTATGGTAAAATCTTTATTCCCCCAAATATATTGGATAAAACCGGAACGCTTACAAAGGATGAAAGAAAAATCGTGGAGCTCCATTCAATCATTGGTCCATTTTATTTACAAAAGCTGACTATGCTAAATGATAATATCATTAACGCGATTTTGGATCATCATGAAAAGCTGGATGGAAGTGGTTATGGATTACATAAGAAGGATAGTGATATATCCATAAATGGAAAGATCATTGCAATTTCTGACGTTTATGATGCCATGATAACAGACAGGGTATACCGGAAAGGATTGCCCAGGGAATGTGCTGTAAAGTATTTACAGGATAAAGCGGGTATATATTTCGAAAAGAGTTTAATAGATTTATTTATTTCGCTTATTGATGATTTGGAAGTAGAACGTATGGAGCGGATATTTAAAGATAAATTTATCAGTTTAGATTACCAGGCGGTTTAATTACGTATGAAGGAGGATATCTACAATGGATATTATTTTAATCTGATCTTAAGGAGGTGCAGATGATATTTATACTAAACATAATTCCAGCTATTGTAATTTCGCTTACACTGCAGTTGTTAATTCATGAACTTGGACATATGGCCGGTGGATTGATCACAGGATGGCATTTTCTCTATCTGCAATTATTACATATAGTCATTTGTAAAGAAGAAAAGCGGTATTATTTGAAGTTAGTCAATACATGCTGTTGTCAGTGTGTTATGTATCCTTCTTTTAAAGAAAGTGGTGCATTGTTATATACAGCCGGGGGCTGCATGTTTAACCTCATCGGATCAGTGGCGGGTTTGATGATTATGATACTATATCATTATCATATAATTATATTTCTATATGTATGGAGCTTTTGCGCTACGGGCCTTATCCTATTTTTACATAATGCAATACCGAATACAAAAAGAATTTGCAATGATGGGGCATGCTTTCAGTTTTTAAAGCAGGATAAGCAAACACAGCTTTCTCACAACCTGCAGTTCTTCTGCGTAAAGCAGCTCTATGAGGGAAAATCATATGGGGATATTAATGAGGAATATCTATGTCTGCCGGAAAATAAAGCGGACAATGATATACTGGCTTACCAATTGGTTTTAGAATATTACCACTGGCTTGACCTGGAGGAATATGAACGAATGCAGAAGGGATTGCATAAAATCGAATTAAACCCCCAGATTAGCGGAAATGTAAAGGATATTATACTGCTTGAGCGGCTTTATATGGAAGTTCTGCAAAAGCTTTTTGATATGGACTTGATTCCAATTAACGAGGCTTTTTACGAGGGGAATATAACAAAGTATATCAGGGTGCATGAAACGAAAGGAGATATTCATTCCATACGCATAAAAGCTACTTATGAGATTTATGAGAGATTAATGCAGGGAGAAAATGAGGAGGCAATGAAAATAATAAATGATGCCATGAAAGACGTGAAAGGCATGAAAGGCATGAAAGGCAAGAAAGGCATAAATCAAGGGGAAGAAATGTTTTGCATAAGGCAATTAGAAAAATTGAAAGTTTTATGTAGTTAACCTTTATAATTAATAGAAGTTGATAATATTAGTAAATATAAAGAGATTCTTATTCAGAATCCCTTTTGATCTTCTCATCCATTGCTTGAATCATAAATGCGCGGAAGGAAAGGCCTAAACTGTCCGCATGTGCTTTGTAATAATCGTAAAGTTCTGGTTTCAGATCAAAGGGTACACGTTTCAGCTTCTGCATATATTTGATTGTTGCTTTCTTTTGACTTTCTGAGTAAGACAAGATATCACTTCCTTTCGAAAGGATTATAGCATAAATTAATATATATGTACATATAGAAATAATGTATAAAAAGGAATGCATATATTTGGTAAATATGTATATTGATATATATGTACATATATAGTATACTAATTATAGTAAATAAAATATTTTAAAATCAAACATTGGATACCAGGGAGGAAAAATATTATGAGGAAAATAATGGCAACATTATTAATACTAGTGATGGCATTTGCATTAGTACAACCAGCAGGAATTTCAAAAGTCGAAGCAGCGGGGATATATATTACAGTAAATGCATTCGCAAAATCATTGGCAACGCAAATGAAATTAGAGGTTAAGGATAAAACAGCAGCAGGGTATATAAGTAGTCTTGCTGAAGCGGGTATTATTAAGGATGGAGATTTTACAGATTATGAGAAAGATCTGAAGCGGGGAGATATGTTGATGCTACTAAACAGGGCTGATGAGTATCTGAATGGAACCACTGTCGATGCTGATCTGGTACAGGAGGTCATTGAAAAGCGTATTTCTGATATCGGGAAGGTGCCAGAGAATAAGAAGGAAGATATTGCAAAGGGATTTGTAAAAGGCTATTTAAAAGGATACTCCAATGGAGCGTACTCCTCTGACAGAAACTTGAAGCTTACTGGTAAGATAGTAAAGAAGGATACGCTTAACTGCATCAAAATGCTTACAGATAAATCACTTAGAGCAAAGATCAGCCCGGATGGGCAACTGCTCAGGACCAGAAATCTACCGAATAATGCTTATATGTTTCCGTATATTCTAGCAAGTTTTCCGAATAGATATTATGAAGCTAAACTTAAATTTGAAGGGATAACCGCGTACTATGGAGGTGAATTAGTAAAACTGAAAAGTCCAGAGGATTATACTTATCCGAAAGATGTTGCAAGGAGAAGTGAGTATGGGATAAAGGATTTTGGAAAAGCAATGGATAAGTTCCTTGATACTTGGATGGAGAAAACCTATTCAAGGGTATGGAATACGTTTAATGTGAATTATAAAACTGTAGATGATGAGTGGGTAGAGACAATGGCTCAGACGGATTCCTATATTTATGAAGAAAGTGATTATTTACATAAATTTTTAAATGAATATGTAACCAACATGAAGAAAAATAAAACCATTGTGGAATGTGACAAAGTTGCTCTGGACAGCTCTAGCCTATATTATTATAACGGATTTTATTATGTCCGTTGCTATGTTCGTTACCGTATTGTATCCACGAAGACAAAAAATAATTATACCGCAGATGAACTTTGCGGAAGCAAGTTAAAGATTTATAACAGTGTACTGTTTACAAGGTCAAGTTTTAATGATCTTACTGGTTATAAACTTAATCAATGGGTAAATGGAGTTTTTGATGTTGGTCTGTGTACAGGAGTATACGGAAATGACGGTTCCATGTATGGAGTATGTGATTGTGACTGGTCACCTTATTTATATCGCTCTATAGAAAGGAATTAATTTATGGTAAAGAAACCCTTCAGGTGGAAAGTGCTATTAGCACTTTCCATTATACTATGTGGAAGTGCTATAATTGTCCCGAAATTGGCGTTTGCATCCGATGAATCGGATAGTTGGATAATTCCCAGTGAATCCTATAATGAATACCAATATACGAAGTCTACCAAAGGGAATGATATTGTTCAAATAGGCAAGCATGCAAGGGGAACCAGTAATATATTTTATTATACTACGGATTATTGTATGACATTAAGCCAGTATCCGGATACCCTTACAAAAACGAGCGTGTTTGATTCCGTAAGGAAAGAAATTTTCGATGTTGGAGTTCGAGATGAGCCAAGCGGAAATACAGTTACAACTACATACACATTTAAAAAAGCTGATTTCTTAGATGCAATGTTATCTTTGGGGATTACATCAAAAAAGATTAAGGACAATGGCGGCAGTATTACCGTTTATATTCATAATATCTTTAAACTATATAATCCCAATACAGGCAACACCTACAGCAGCTACACCAATATCCTCGGCTATAAGGAAATGATCAATGCAGGTGATAAGATTACCGGTTATAACGGAGGCTGGCCGGATGCAACAAAGGAATGTCTAAAATACTATTATAACTTTCCCTATGTCGTTACTCCAACACTATTTAACGTAGAGGTTGTTGCTGCCACAGAAGTAAACGGCAAGCTTACTCCAATAAAATCATTAAAATCGGGTGATTCTGGTATGTTCAAAGAAAAATATCCACTTGATGGTGATTATACAGCTCCGGGTAACATAAAAGCTGACGACGGTACGAATTATAAAGCAAAAGGCTATTGTTTTGTCCGTTTTAACCGCCGTACCAATTCAGAGCAGGTACAGGGAGAAAACCATACAGGCTTAAGCATATCCAATTATTCCTTACCAGATGCAAAAAAAGATTCAACAGTTACAATCTATGTTGTCTATGAACCGGTAACACCTTCCGCAAAAATACTAATCAAAGCAGTAGACGTCGATAACAAAGATACTGTGCTTAAGGATAATCTATATTCAGGGTCGGTATCGGCTGGAGAAGCATTTAACCAGGCAGTGGACTTATCTGTTATAAAGGATACTAAGACCTATACTAAGACAGTAAATTATGCGTACCAATATATGAAAGATGGCAGTTCTACATATACCTTGCTAAAATATAAAACAACCACAAACGCAGGTGATAAGATTGCATTTACTATTCCCAAAGATGTGAAAGCAGGGAGTACGGTGATTGTCAACGTGTATTACAAATATGCTCCACCGGGGACAATTCCGGTAGCTATTATAGCCGTTAATAAATCCACCGGAAAAGAGATAAAGCAATTGGGTAGCGGAACAGTTTCAGCCAATTCAGTTTATACGAACACCACAGCTATTCAGTTCAGCCTCAACAGCTATACCTACACCAATGCCTGGGACTGGTCCTATCAATCCCCTTCC
>JAEZZO010000055.1 GCA_023418475.1 Bacillota bacterium | reverse complement strand
TTTGAAAGTGATTTTCTTTCAAACTTATACCCGTGCTATTCACTTTTTGATGACCTTTCAAAAAGTGAATAGGCTTTAATAAATAGTTTGAAAGTGATTTTCTTTCAAACTTCCTCCTTCACATATCGAAACCCCATTATAAATCCTGGTAAGCGATGAAATGAATTGGTATAAAGCCGGTTATAGGCATGGACGGCTTCACGATATATCTTCTGGTCAGTATCAAGCATTCTTTTTACCGCCAGCTCATTCGAACTCCCAAGCTGTTGCATATAAATACTATAATGCAACTTTTTCTGTTCTATGGCGGCGGATATTTCCCGATATTGATCGGTAAGCTTATGGTATGCAACGGTAAACCACAGAGATATAAAGGCTATTGCACATATCCCGGCGATAAAGCAGGCTATTATAACAGTCAATTTTTCACCTCCTATTTGTATTCACTCATCTATAGGTAAATGCAAAACCGGAATATATTGTTAACTATATCGTTTTGCAATTATCTATAGGTTTCCATCGATCTCCATTATACACAAAGGAACTGTCTTCCATATGTCTATAGCCTGATATGTTGTTTTCTCACCCTGAAATGCATTCAAGTACTGTTGAGATATATCATAATAAGTGGTAAAATAATCTTGTTTATTGTAATCGAAAGGGGAATTTTAAATGCTGAGAATAGCCATTTGTGATGATGAAGCACTGGAGCTTTCCCATGTATGCACATTAATAAAAGAATATCAGGAGCAGAGTGGCTGTGCACTTCGCTTTGATATGTTTACCAGCGCAACAGAACTTTTAGAAACTATGAAAATAGGGGCATATGATCTTTTACTGTTGGATATACTTATGCCGGGAGTCAATGGAATGCAGACAGCACGTGAAATTCGCGGTTATGATCAGGATATCAAGATAGTATTTTTAACTTCTTCACCAGAATTCGCAGTTGACAGCTATGCTGTAAACGCTTATTACTATTTGTTAAAACCGGTTTCACAGATAAAGTTATTTCCAATACTGGATAAGATTTTCCTGGATTCTACACGTACGAGGGAATCCCTTTCTGTTAAGCATTCTTCAGGGATTATACGTATTTTTTATGATCAGCTTGAGTTTCTGGAAATAATGAACAAGAAATTGTATTTTCATAAAACGGATGGCAGTACAAAAGAAATATATGGCTCACTTTCAGAATATGAGATTACTCTTCTTGACCGTGAGGACTTCATCAAAATACACCGCTCCTATATTGTCAATATGGGATGGATTAAAGAACTAAAACCGGGTTTTCTTACCACAAACTTCGGACATAGGCTACCCATATCAAGACTTTTATATCCACAGGTACGGGATGGATACATGAATTACCTGTTTTTTGAAAAAGGGGCTGTATGATGCAACTTTACTTAAATAGTTACAGTATATCTTTGCTATAAACCTATATTATTTTCTATCAGATATTCTAATCACAATGCCAAATTTATATGATCCGCTTTTTTATATAAAAAGAAACTGGGGGTATATCCCCCAGCTAAACTGATTCTATCTTATTTATCCTGATTAACTTATCAAATCATTCTTACTACTCTATCGTATAAGCAACAAAGATACAATTTGCTATTCTATAGTATTACCAACTAAGATACAATTTACTATCACATCGGGAATAAGCTCCTTTATATCTTCTGAAATTTTATTATTTCTCTGCAATATTTCTTTCATTGTCAGGTCATCTTCATAACCAATAAATATATCAATAAATGTCGTTCCTGCAGAAAGTCTTGTGTGATATGTTTCAAAATATTCATAAAGCTCATAATTAGCCGTAAGAACACTTAATATTTTTCGTGACACAGTTTCATCCGTACATTTGTCTAGTAATGAATATGCACTACGTTTGATAGGATCCACACTCAAATAAAAAGTATAACCAATGATAACAAGACAGATTATATATTGAAATTTATATATTCCCATTACATTAGGAAACAGGCAAATCATCGTCATGATAACAAGCGATACCATTAATTGTAGGCTCTCATTCATACAATCTACAATTTGGGATTTTATGATTCCATTGTTATTACTGCTTTTCTTTTTTAGTGTCATAATAATTGCAACATCATATATTACAACAGATAATGGATAGGCAAACTCTAGCACACCAAAAGAAACTTCTCTATCTGCATGGATAAAATCATTCACAGATAGTACTGCAAGTATGATAAGGTTGACATCCTGAATAATAAAGCCTGCGAAGGTACCGAGTGCCTCAAACTTGCCCAATCCATATTCATATTCATAAGACTTGTTATCCGCCTGTCTTTTCAATACCACAGCATACATTCCAAGTACAACTGTAGATCCAATGTTACTAACAACTTGTATTAAAAACAAAAGCGAATGCGAAGTAAAATATAGATAAGTCATAAACCCCAGAGCAAGCACACCCGTTATTAAGAAATTTATTAACGTTAATTTGAATAGCGCTTTGTAATCATCCTTTTGCTCCATCATAACCATTTCCTCCAAATAATACAAAAACAAATAGGCAATTGCGAAACTATATAGTTGTTCAAATTGTATACGCAGAGAACACATATTCCTCCGCTCCAACGCTCCTTCCGCTTAACTTCCGCTCCAGAACATGTGCTTTCTGTGTATACAATTAATATAATTCTTGCATTTCGCAATTACCTAATACAAAAACAAACAAACATAATATCATAAAACAAGTAGATTAATCGTCAGTACAGATTACTTATTCGCAATATAATTACAAATATCATTTACTGTTGTCAGCGAAACGATATCCCTTTCATTAATGTTGATTTTATACTCATCTTCCAGTATACAGAGGAGCCTTATAATTTCAAATGAATCCAACCCTAAATCTGTTTTAATAGCTGTATCCCCTGTAACCTCAATGGTTGGTGCAAAATTATCATTAATTAGATTTATGACTTCCTTCAGCATATTAAATTTCTCCTCTTTTAATCTTTTTGCTCGCTGTTTTGGGAAACTCGTTATCATAAAACACTACACTTTCAATTTGTTTATAAGAAGCTAATTTCTTGTTCAATTCATTTATTTTTTTTCGAATTATGCCTTCCTCACAATCTGAATAGATCTTGGCTGTCAGTTTCCCATTTTGCTCACATACTATGATCTCTTTAATCTCGTCTATTTTCATAAATTCAAATTCAAGTTCTTCTGGACTTATATTTTTCCCATTGGGCAAGACAATCAAATTCTTTTTTCTCCCGGATAAATACACATAATTATCTTCGATACATCCTAAATCTCCGGTTAAAAACCATTTCCCATCAAAGGCTTGCTCTGTAGCCTCGGGGTCCTTGTAATACCCCAGAAACAGGTAGGGGCTTTTAAACATTAACTCACCGTCTTTTACTTTTGCTTCGGAATTCACATTAATTCGTCCAAGACTACCAAGTCGATTATCATCATATGGATTAACTGTGATTGATCCCGCGGTTTCGGTAAGTCCGTAGCCATTCAATACCATGACATCCAATTCTTGCATATGTTTTGCAATTTCTATATTAAGTGGTCCTCCACCACAGATAATATATCTTAAATTTCCACCGAATAATTGGTTAAAAGCTTGTTTACGTGCTATAAAATGATTGAGACTATTTATCTGTATTTGTTCCTGTGCTGTAGTCTCAATGATTTTATCAAAATAAGCCAACACTGCAGGGACTAAGAACACACAATATGGCCTGGCTTCCTGCATTTCCTTCAAAATATGCTTTAGTCCTGCGGATATAAAGATATTTCCCCCACAATACATAGATAAAAGCACCTGATTAGCAAATGGAAGTATATGATGTATCGGCAGCATCAAAAAAATCGTATCTTTCATATCAAGACTATAGGATGTATAAAGACTGGTACGCAGCAGATTAATTTGTGACTGCATCACACCCTTGGGCTTACCTGTAGTCCCTGATGTATAAAATAAATAGGATAGCTCTGTTCCGTCAGTGTTTGGTAATATAACCTCCGTTTCATAACTCTGATAAGCCTCTGTATCTGCTTCTATGCAAATTGTATGTATTACACTTTTGTTATGCTCTGTTATATAATCACAAAAAGATTGATTGAAGGCAGAATAAACCAGACAGGTTGTATCGCTATGCTCCACCATATAAGATTTTTCCTGCGTTGTTGCCATATTATCCAGCATCACTAAAACATTACCTGACATTGGTATCGCATAGCTCCACACAAGGCAGTAATACGAATTTTCCGATACAATAGATACCCTGCTATTAGTAATACCCTTATAAATTAGTAACTTTGCAACAGCTGCGACCCTCTTTGAAAACTCAGAATAGGTAATAGAATGCATCTTCCCGTCTTTCCTATAAGAAAAGACAGGTTTTTCACCGTAATGTTCTGAGGTTAACGAAAGCAATTCCCTGATTGTAGAGATATTTTCAAACATTATTATTCCCTCCGTAGCAAGCATATGTTTACACTATCCTATTCTTTCTATTCTTTCTATTCTTTCTATTCTTTCTATTCTTTTGATTCACTTTTAAACAATCATATTTTCAATCTGGTTTTCCAATAACTGATGAATTTCTACAACTTCCCGCTCAGAGAAGTAGTTATCCCAATACATATAATGAAAAGTTAACTTTCTCCAGTCAAGATAATCCGACACATATAGTGTCATGGGTAGTAAGTCAGTCTCGCAGTGATGATAGTTCAACGCAGCAAGCGAAACTGAGGGTTCTTTATTGGTACAAAAATAGGAAAAGGAAAGCTGCGGTATATAATTTCCGTATTTTTTTACGTATTGTTCCGATAATAATTTCGTATTCCAATCGAAATTATTGTGCCTGTAATAATCAAAAGCCTGTTTTTGAACTGACTCAAGTAAATCATAAAGGTTTTGATATCTATCAAAATCAAAAATGAATGGAAGTCCAATTTCATAGACTCCTAAACTGTTTTTATCATTTGTCCCGAAGCGATTACCGATGGGAATCTCAAAATAAAATCGCTTACAACGTGTTTTATCATTTAAAATCCGGGCAAGAACGGTAGCAATCAAGCAATATAAATGAATATAATTTTTTGAGCAAAACTCAATTAACTCCTCTTTTCGTTTTTGTCCTATCTGGTAAGATAGTTCCTTAATGGTTGATTCACTGGTAGTAATCACTTCGTCAAAAAGATAGTTACACTTAGAAATTTCTAAAAATCTGTTTTCCCAAAATATTGTATCGTCAAGATATTTTTGACTTTCCCTATAATTTTTGATTCTATCCAGATAAGAAGAAAATGGATGCCATCTAACTTCTTCCTTATTATCATTCAAAACCTTCTGTAGCTTCTCCGATAATAATAAAACTGATATCCCATCAAATATCAGGTGATTAAAACTAAAGTAAATGTGATAATAAGAACCCGCAATTGAATAAATGAATATGTAATATAATTTTTCTCTATTATTAATCTTTGTTGTTCTGGCTTGCTCACAAAATATTTGATACTCTTCTTCTTTAGAAAAATCATAAACAGGGATATCCTTCTTCTGATAGGGCATAAATTCGATATACTGACAGCTATCCTCAATAACACATCTTGCTGCAAACACATCCGCTGTCATAATGCAATGTTCAACAGCAACAGAAAGTTCCTCCGCAGAAAAGCTTTTTGAAAATTCCATGGAATATGTTATTTTCATCGGAATACTCTTTATTGCTTCATTCACATCAAAAATATATTGCTGTTCATCACAAATCGGTAAAATATTCATGAAATTACTCCTATATTTATTTCTATTTTTCCGGTAAACAGTAAAGGGTCAAAAATCAATCACTAGAAATCAACGTTTCTCTGTCCAATAGCTTTAAATTACCAGCTGTCAGCACGATTAGCATGACCTGCACATGTGAATTGACTGCTGTGAGCAGAAAATCCAGAATAGGCTCCGCCGCCAGTACCAGCACCATTCCCTCTGCCGGAATACCAAGCTGTAAAAACAGCGCAGAATAAGCCATATTAGTGCCTCCGGCAACCGGTGGAGTGGCAATAGTCAGAATTCCTGATACAAGGACAAGCAACACCAACCACAGTGGCGTGATCGGTAAGCCATAGGAGGCGGCAAGGCACAAAGCGGATACGCAATAAATGATACAACCAGTGGGTTTAAAAAGTGTCTGTGCTAGTGATACACTGAACCTCGCGGCTTGACCCGATATTCCTAGATGTTTTTCACAGATTTCCAGCCTCAAGGGAAAGCTGGCCGCAGAGGACGCGGTACTGAAGGCCATCAGAAAAGCAGGAAATGTTTTTCTCAGTAACATTCCCATGGTTACATGACAGCGCACACAAACGACAATGGTAAATACTAACGCTAACAGCAGACACAAAACAATTGTCAATATAAGAATTTTAACTGCTCCACCCAGCTTAGAAGTATCCGATGAAACCGTCAGCCCATAAAAGGTCAGGAACACAAACAGCGGGATGAGCCGGTTGATGCCGCGCATCAAAAGTGATACCATGTCATCTGCTTGCCGCAAAACATCAGATAAAACTTCTGCCCGCTCACCCAATATCAGTAATGCAATACCGAAGCTCATCCCCAGCAAAATGAGTTGTAGCGCATTTCCTTCCAAAAATGGAGAAATAAGATTAGTTGGGATCATTTGAAGCACCAGATTGAAAATAGCCTGAAATCCGCCGGATTTTGCACCACTATTACTAGAAAGTGGGAACAGCCATCCTATTGCTGCGACCGAAAAAGCCGCAACCACAAAGGTCAGGCTCAAAAAGCGCAGTAGAAACTTCTTTCCAATCCGACCCAGTGCTGCCACGTTTCCAATTCCTAATATACCGGTGCAGATGGAAAGAAAAATCATAGGCATAGCAACACCGGTGAGCAGCCCCAAGAGGACCTTTAACGTTGGCATGGCGAGTTGCTCCGTTAAGAACCGCTGTGTGGTCAATGGTAAACGCGTGGTCAAAAAACCTAAGGTTATAGCCAGCACGACAGCCAATGCGACCCATGACAGTTGATTGATCTTTTTCCCTGGCACCTGAAAATCAACTTGATTTACTCCTCTCATATAGCGGTACTTAGGCGATAGGCCCAGGCTCTCCAGAATTACGTTTCCAGCAGCATCCAGTTCACTTTCCGCGCAATCGGTATTTGGATTTACACTTGGACCAGCAACAGTTATGCGAATACTTTTCTGCCCTGACCGGACATAATACAAAACAGTGCATTGTTCTGCGCTTCCTAGTGTATTCTTCCAGAGATTTAAAACGTCCTCAGCCGCCAGACGGATACGCAGAGCTTCCCGCCGCTCCACAACATCCCGTAACAGTGTGTTGATCTGGATACTGGCAGCGTCAATTCCTTCATTTGTCAAAGGGAAACTCAGTTCGCTTGTATTTTGTGTTTTCAATGCTTCTATGTCCTTTCTTCATTCGTCAGTTGCCGTAGCTGTAGCAATTATACATTGACAGCTTTCTTTCTCATAGATTAACTGTTATCCATCAGGTAATCGATGATTACCTTTCCACCTTATTTATTTCATCTTCAATATTCGTTAAGTTTCCCTTTGTACTTTCATTCGATAAGTGCATTTCAAAGTCTTTTGTTTCATCTACAAGTGCATCTCCTTGTTGAAAGCTTAGCTCCAGCAAGTGTCCACCCTTTGTCCTGTCATCGGATATAAAATGCATATGATATCCGGATACGTTTATACCTCCAATATATTCGGGACACCAGACTGCAACTATAGTTCCTTTTACATCATGATACTCAAATATTGATTGATTTTTCGTTACCTCTGATAAGATAGGATACGGTTTCTCTTGCTTCGGAACGGATCTTGTCTTTATATAAGCAAATTGAGCATCAATGCGAAATGCATAGAATAAATCCTTGTTTGTAATTAACTTGTCCAGTTGCTTTTGTAATGCATCTATGCTATCAATACTTGTAAGTTTATGAGAGTTGTCTTTATCAAACATTGTAACTTCAGCAAAGGGCGTAGTCACTTTATCATTAACTTTTATTACTTTACCTACCGAATTAATGCGATAGACTTCTCCATTAAGTTCAATCATTTCACCATCCAGCGTATCAAAGGTTCCTAATCCAAAATCTCCATGTTTCTTCAATTCCCCAATCGTAACAAATCCATCATAATTTCCAGACAACAAAGAATTAATTGTCGATACCTGATAAAGAGTGTCCCTAATTCCAGATGTATTGATTTTTTTCGTAAAACCTGCAGATAACATGATTGCACTGAAGCATATTAGAATAATTAAATATTTTTTTAATTTCATATATTCACCTACACTTTCTTAATTATTATATATCTACAAAATCATATATTTTAATGTCAGTCAATATAAACTAAAACTTCTCTGAGCTTATCACTTGTTCGTTACTGTTCACTTCCTATCGAAATTCCGAGTGGCACATCCAGTAAGTGCTTCCGAAAGAGAGTATTTGCATTCTCCGGTACTTAGGCCCTGTATTTTAGGTCCTAATGTACCGCTGCGTAATGCAATAAGCGAGAGCGGCTCCTCTTCGGAAGTACTTACTGGATGTACCGCAATGGAATTACAATGGGCAGTGATCAGTAACACTTGTTCCTTGTTTTACTTCTCAATCAAATTATCATAATGAATGACTCCATAATTTTTGTATCCAACAAATAACCTCCTGACCGGATAGTATTTTAACTAATACTATCCGCTCCAGGAGGCATAAAAATTCTGTTTATTTGCCGGTTACCATAGTATCGCTTTTCAGAAATCTGCGCATTATATAAAAAGGTACCCTTATCTAACTACTTGATTTTACTAAATGTATTGTCCTTAATTAACCTTTTATTATGTAATGATAGCAGCTTCTTATATTCCTCTTTCTTTGTCATTGGCAGATAAAAATTAACACCTTTTACATTATAAAAGAAATGATCTCCATTAGCCTTCTTAAACTGTGTCGACTTTATCGTAACAGTCTTAAGGGCGATGCACTGGCAAAAGCAATGATTATTCAGGGTTTTTAATCCTGTTCCGATGGTTATACTCTTAAGAGCCAAACAGCCGTAGAAGGCAGAACTACCGATGGTTGTTATGTTATTGCCAATTCTCACAGAGGTAATTCTGTTATCTTTATAGAATGCCTTCTTGTGTATAGAGGTAACTTTATATATGATTCCGTTGAATTCTACGGTTTTAGCAATTACTATATTTTTCGCATATTTGCCTTCTACAAATCCTACCACTGCTACCTGTGGAAATTCGCCTGATTTTATAACTTCATAAGAATATAAACCGCTTGTAAAGGATTTCCCCTTTTCTAGAACAGTTTTTGTAACAAGTCCATTGGCTATCATTTCTTCTGCACTCAGTACCTCGGAATATGCTATAGCATAAGTGGAAAACAGATTGGTAGGTACTGTAATAGTATTTGGATCATTATCCGTATCATAAAGCAGCTTTGTCTCATTTTTATGCTCTCTGATAATCTGATAATAATTATGTCCACGCAGATTTTCCGGTATTACAATACAAACATAAATGTCCTCTTTTGTCTCACTAACAACAACTGGTTCCTGCTTTCCAACCTGCTTTGTTAGTGTTATGTCCACATAACCTCCAACATTTTTACCAAGCATTTTTGCCGCTTTCTCAATCTGTGAGGTTCCAGTAAGTTCTGGATTGACATTTTTTAGTGTTAGTTTGATGATTATTTTCTCACCAGACTTCAATTCCTTTGAAGTTAAAATAAGACCAAGGCATTCCATGTCCGTAATCTTTATGTTCATATCCTCAGTACTGTTTTCAATTATTATTTTTACATTCTCTAACTTTTCTATTGCCTTACTGAGTTCTGACAGGGAATCTCGCTTCATCTGGCCTAGCTCATCCTGGTTTAATACTTCTAATTTTTCTAACGCAGTTATGATGCTTGCTATATCAGAATTCTTCATTTTATCGATTGCATTTTCTGCCTCGGTTACCCTGTCTACCTGCTTTGTAGTTGAAGGTGCTGGCGTATATATTGATGTTGGCGTTGGCGTAGGTGTTTCCGGTGTTACGGTTATATCTCCGCTTCCACCTGATACGTTGCTTCCATTCACTGTTATACTCCCATTTCCAAGAGCTTCACCGTTCTTTGTAACTGTAATGCTATACGTTCCGTTTGGTACCCCTGTTATACTATAGTTTCCATTGACATCCGTTGTACCACTATAGGTCTTCGTTGTATCCGTTGTACTGGTAATCACGATTGCCGCTCCGGATACCGCATTATTATTGGTGTCTTTTATAATTCCGGATACGGTGTAGGTTGATGTTGGCGTTGGCGTAGGTGCTTCCTGTATTACGGTTATATTTCCGCTTCCACCTGATACGTTGCTTCCATTCACTGTTATACTTCCGCTTCCAAGAGCTTGACCGTTCTTTGTTACTGTAACTCTATACGTTCCGTTTGGTACCCCTGTTATACTATAGTTTCCATTGGCATCCGTTGTACCACTATAGGTCTTCGTTGCATCTGTTGTATTGGTCAACACGATTGTCGCTCCGGATACCACAGTATTATTGGTATCCTTGATGGTTCCGGATACGGTATAGGTTGCCGCTGTTACTGTGATATTTCCAGTTCCACCTGATACATTGCTTCCATTCACTGTTATACTTCCGCTTCCAAGAGCTTGACTGTTCTTTGTTACTGTAACTCTATAAGCTCCGTTTGGTACCCCTGTAACACTATAGTTTCCATTGGCATCCGTTGTACCATTATAGGTCTTCGCTGCATCTGTTGTATTGGTCAACACGATTGTCGCTCCGGATACCGCAGTATTATTGGTATCCTTGATGGTTCCGGATACGGTATAGGTTTCCGGGGTTACTGTTATATTTCCGCTTCCGCCTGATACATTGCTTCCATTAACTGTTATACTCCCACTTCCAAGAGTTTTACCGTTCTTTGTAACTGTAACGCTATACGTTCCGTTTGGCACCCCTGATATACTATAGTTTCCATTGGTATCCGTTGTACCATTATAGGTCTTCGCTGCATCCGCTCTATTAGTTAGCACGATTGCTGCTCCAGGTACCGCATTGTTATTGGTATCCTTGACGGTTCCGGATACAGTATAGGTTTCCGGTGTTACTGTTATATTTCCTCTTCCACCTGATATATTGCTTCCATTAACTGTTATACTCCCATTTCCAAGAGTTTTACTGTTCTTTATAACTTTAACGCTATACGTTGCGTTTGGCACCCCTGATATACTATAGTTTCCATTGGTATCCGTTGTCCCATTATAGTTCTTCGCTGCATCTGCTGCATTGGACAGCACGATTGTTGCTCCGGATACTGCAATGTTATTGGTATCCTTTATCGTTCCGGATACGGTATAGGTTGGTACTGCTTGATTTACGGTAAAAGGAACATGTATTACACTGCTGACATTACCTGCATTGTCGATTGCTTTCATATGAGCATACCAGTTTCCAACGGATAATGCAGTTGTATGATAGGTACAGTCGGTTGTTGTAATGGTGTCATTAGGAACAGTGGATGCCGTTTGATCCACTACAATTGCATAACCTTTCATACCACTCATTATTGTTTGACTTATAGGATCTGACCATGTGATACTGTTATCTGCCATCCCAATCGCTTTGAGCTGATAGTTATATGTATTCCCGTTATCTTCTGAACCTGTAAATGTCACTGTTGCCTTTTTATCGGCATCAACATCTATATGAACTGTAGATGCATTAATACTGTTTGGCGCCGTGACATCCTGTGCCGTATGATCATCAAAGGTGGTCTCAGTTGAGATTTGGGCAAGATATAATAACGTATTCGCTAAAATCTTTTTTTCATCGATCGTAGCCCTCCCATTACTGTGACCGGTCTGTATCATGGCTGTATTATTCCAAGTGGTTAGATAGAAATTATTTGTCCCTGTCTTACCGTTATAAGACGTTTTCTCAATAGTATTAAGTTTGGAGGTCGTATATTTCATCCACACATCACCCATCGCAAACTGATATGTTGAATGTGATGATGGAACTGTCAACGTTGTTCCTGACACTGTCCATGGATAATTGATTAAAGAGCCCTTTTTAACAATGTTAACATCTATAGTGGCTGCCTGGTAAGTAGCTCCATACATCGGTAACGACATATCAAGCTCCATATTTAGGTTCTCTTTTCCTAAAGCATTGAAATATGGATGACTATTATTATAACCAGTCGTCGTATCATGCCCTCCAAGATATCCACCGCCCGCAGTAATGAAACTTTGAATTACAGTTTCTGATGAACTAGTTAAATCATAATTATTATTGTCATCCCATGCGCCGGTAAAGACAACATCGTAGTTGTAATTTCCACTGCTATCTTTCTTTAGATATCGACCTGGATTACTGTTGAAATCGGTAATATTAATGCAGTCAACTGTAATCAAGGTATTTCCATTGTTT
This sequence comes from Bacillota bacterium, assembly GCA_023418475.1. Taxonomy (GTDB): domain Bacteria; phylum Bacillota; class Clostridia; order Lachnospirales; family Lachnospiraceae; genus Mobilitalea. The sequence continues at coordinate 112,525 of JAEZZO010000055.1, read as the reverse complement.
TTTCCGACACCTTCTTCTTCCATCCATAACTTGACACTTGCAGAGGTATCCAACGGTCTACCTGCCAAATCAGTTCTTCCAGTTATCCGGCTTCCACCTCCCGGATAAATATTCAATACTTTTGCGGTTCTTTTTAGCGGTATTGTCTGATAGGTAGTACTACTTCCATCCTTCTTAGTAACCATGTAACGATAGGATCCTGTGCTGTCGGAATTACTCCAGTTAAGAGATATATAATTACCTGAACTATTTACTGTACCACTAATTGCAATTGTGGGCGCGGCTTTTGCAAATGTCGCCGGAGTCATTCCCACCATGAAAGAAATTATTAAGCATACTGTCAGTATCTTATTTAGAACTTTTTTAGATATTATTTTCATTTTATAAACTCTCCTCATAGGTCCACTTTATTCTCATTCCAATGGTACTATATCTAGCCATGCCTTGTTGGTTTAAAAGTTCTGATATAAAGTTTTCAATGAATCCTTAAAACCATGTATCTTCCATGATTTTTGCAGTATATTCTAATAAAATCCAAAATAAAAGTGTGCTTCGCACATTCTCGCGATCATAAATCGAAAGGGTACAACTTTTGTTTCGCGTGCGCAGCTGCAATCCCCCGGAAGTTTTATTTCATATAACTGTCTAACCTCCTTTCATTTCTGTCAATTTGAAGGAGTCGTTATCACATATCCTAATTAAATGTTGAAAAGTCCAATATTTATATTATAATATTAGTGCAAGTACGTCTCCCCCATTACAATTTCCGATGAATGAACAAGTGATATAAAGTCCCTATAGATACCATTGTATACACAAATAATACTACTACATAATTATTACCAGAAACCATCATTGACAAAAAAAGTAACTTCAACGACATATTTGGTATATTAGGCCACTTATAGAATCGATTTTACGAAACGAGAAAGGAGGTGACATATCATGGTACTCAAAATTGCAGTATGTGACGATATTTCCACCGACAGGCAGTGGCTTATATCTTTGATAAAAGCAGAAGATCCTTACTGCGAGTGTTCCGCCTATCAAAGCGGTGAACTGTTACTGTGGGATCTTGAAAATGGCACCCACTTTGATATTTTCTTCTTAGATATTTTTATGGACGGCATGAGCGGTATGGAGGTAGCGAAACGTATTCGCATCGCTCATCCCTACTCGCTGTTAATCTTCGTTAGCAGCAGTGATGATTTTTACCGCGAATCTTATGATCTCTATGCCTTTAATTACCTGATCAAGCCTCTGGATAAGGACATGCTTGCACAAGTGCTACGACGTGCCATTACATATCTGGGAAAGGAAATGGATCAAATTGTCCGCTTTTCTTATAATAATACTCTCCATACAGTGCGTTGTTCACAGCTTTTATATCTGTCAAGCAACATGCACATTGTCAACTTCCATTTAATAAACGGAGAAATACTAAAAGCCTATGGCAAGTTAGATGATTTTGTCATGCAGCTTCCCGCGAATATCTTCGTTCGTTGCCATAAAAGTTATTTCGTTAATCTGAAGCATGTAACAGGTATGAATACCTGTGAATTTATGTTTGGTACAGTAAAAGTACCGGTTTCAAGAAAGTACTGCGTACAGGCACGGGAAAAATACCGCACTGAGATGTTTGATGATTTTAAATAGAAGGAGTCTACAACATGCTTTATCTGTCAAATGTATGGAAAATACTATCGAGTTCCTATGGTATGGTTGCTGCCACCCTTGGTAATATCCTTGTGTTTTACTGCTTCTTAAGGCCACGCTTCAAATGGTGGCTCTATCCTCTAATGGTTGCAATAACCTATTTCGCCCTGCCCCTGATTTATAGTCTCAATAACAATTTATTTGATGAGTCAATGCCCAACAACTTATTGATGGCCTGTCTCGGTTATTGGGGTGAAATTATGGTGCTTATATTTTTTCGCGAGCATTTTTGGAGGTTGATTTCGTTCCTCTTTACAACGCAAATTCTCAATCGCCTATTCACTTTCCTTGGCTATCTATTGCAGATACCTCTAAATTCGATATTTGGTAGTAACATAGATGTACAACTATCAATTACATTGGTAATCGTTATTGTGTATATTGTTATCTCTCTCGTATGCTGGCTTGCACTTCGTAAAAAGGGGCAAGAACTAATTCAAGCAGAATCATATCATCACTACTGGGTCATACTGGCCAGCATTGCGGTTTTCGCAAAGCTAATCATAGATTTTTGTACGGATTATGTTTTCTCTATGAATCCATATTCTGATAGTAAACTCATTATTGCCATGATTGCGCTTTGTACCTTTGTCCTTGCAGTCCTGGCCCTATACTTGTACAGTACTCTTATTACAATGCAACATGTAGAACTTAAGGCCTCTACCGACCGATTGGTCTTTGAGAAGGAAGCACTGCAGCGGTACTACGAAACGCAGCTCCTCAATCAAGAGGAACTGCGCCGTATGAAACACGATATGAAAGGGAATCTAAGTACTATTTATCGTTTGTTATTAGAAAAGAATTATGATGAGGCTACCCGATATATGGCTGCGTTATCTAATTATGCCGAGAACCATCAGCGAATACTATATTGTGAAGATCCATATCTTAATGCCGTAGTGATTAATTATGCTAAGGCCTTTGAAGCGAACCACACCTTGTTCGAGCAAGATATTCAACTTGGCAATTTTGAGCTGTACCATGTAGAAATGTGCTTAATTCTTAATAATTCACTACAAAATGCACTGGAAGCCTCGCTGAAGCTGCCGCCTGAACAGCGCTATGTCAAATTACAAATTAAAACAAAGCAAAGACACCTCCTGCTCCGTATCACCAATCACTTCACTAGTGATCTTATCTTCAATGATGAAATGCCTCATTCTACCAAGGAAGGTAAAGGTCATGGTTACGGACTGACCAGCATTCGTAACGCGGCAGAGTCCGTAGGGGGTTTTGCCGTCTGTAAAATCGAGGACGATATGTTCGTGCTGGATGTAGCTATGTAAGTAACGTACCTGCTATGCTGACATCATAACCTTTATTGATGTTGCTAAAGAGCGTAACCCTTTACACTAACGGGATACAATAACAAGCTTCGTTATAACAAAGGTAAATGGAACTAATAATTTGTAACCACGGCCAGGGATACATCCTGAGGGTAATAGTCGTAATTTAATCATATTTAACTCAAACGTTCCATAAGTGCCCTTTAGTACATAGGAAAGATCAATCAGTTTGTAATAATCCTCATCTTTTATGGTATATGCCTTGAATGTCTTTGACTTACCATTAACCGTTAAACAACCATTTCATATGATCAGAAACATCATTTTACTTCTCTCACTTCTTAATTTGTCTCCCCGTCTGATCTACCGTATACTGCCCAGTAAAAATCAGCTTCGATATCGGTACTATCTCATACCCCTTTCCCTGCAAACCGGTAATGATAGCTTCCAACGCCTTCGGTGTATCCTTCGCCCCGTTATGCATCAGTATGATGGAACCATTGCAAAGGTGCTTATTATATACCACCATATTAATGATGCTGTCCGTGCCGTAATCCTTCCAGTCCAAACTATCAACATCCCATTGTATCGTATAATAACCACATTCCCTTGCTGTACCGACTAAAGTATTATTATAATCTCCATAAGGCGCTCTGAATAAATTCATCTTTATACCGGTCAGATCTTTTACACGGTTATGCACCTTCATAATTTCATCTGCACATTGCTGTTTGGAAAGCTGTGACATCTGCTTATGATTTTCGCTATGGTTCCCTAGATCATGACCTGCTTTCGCAATTGCTTTCACATCGTCCGGATACTTTTCTACCCAACCGCCTGTCATGAAAAAAGTAACCTTAATATGATGTTTCGCAAGAATGGCAAGAATATTGCGTGTATCATCATTCCCCCAGGCTGCATCGAAGCTTAGCGCTACCTTTTTTTCATCCGTATTTACGCAGTAAATAGGCAGATCTCTACGGCTTCCGGTATTGGAAACCGTGATAGCCTTCGGAAAAATCTTTATGCCAAATCCGATCATTATGATAATACCTAACACGACTACTCCAACTTTTATAAAAAGAGCTGTACTGCTTTGTTCTTTTTGATCAGGTTCTCTTGGTTCCATAACCTCACCATGCCATTTGCGTTTGTTACAATAATATATTAAGAACGGCTAGGTCAATATTCATTAAGCATGGCACATTCTTGGAATCACAAAATATACAACGAAAGTTTTTATTACTATCTAAAAACTCATACTACCGTCCTATCCCTTCTCTGAATTCTACCGGTGTCACACCATAATGTGCTTTAAATACTTTATAAAAATAATTTGATTTTATATATCCTATTTGTGCCGCTATCTCCGTTACGGATAAATCGGTATCCAGAAGCAGTTTTTCTGCTTCCTGCAATCTGACTTGGCATAACAAGTCACGAAAGCTCTGTTTCGCCTGTTGTTTAATCATCCGGCTCAGATAATTTTCATGAAAATGCATATCTTCCGCAATATCTCTCAGTGTAATGGATTGATAGTTCGTCTGTATGCTGTGAATGATCTTCGTAATATTTAGACTATTCGGGGTAGTATTAGTTATCAGTCTGATTTTATCATACTTTTCTCGCATCAAATGGGTAAGCAACACCGAGATATAGTGATCCATCATCTGTTTCCAGCCCTGCCCGCGATTAACAAATTCATAAAACAGGCAATACATCATATGATCGATCCATTCCTGTTCTTCCGGCTTAATTAACAGGTAGGATACATTAGTAAAGTTCTCGTTCAAGGCATGCATAAAAAAGCTCTTTATTACATTTTGACTGTCAAAGTCAATAAAGCAGTCCGGATGAATATAATCAAACGGGATCATACATTTCACCAGTATATCCTCTCTGTTGTCCACTTTGATACCGTGAACCACATTCTGGTTAACGATACATATTTCTTTTTCTTTTAACTGGAGAACCGTATTATCATTGTTAATATAATAACTGCAGCTTCCGCGGTAGACATAATCCAGTTCCAAATAATTATGTTTATGCAGATACATTGCACTATCCGGATCATGTCTGCTTATATCGAATGCACTAATTTTTTTAATCGGTATATCCTTCTTACTAAAAAAGGCGTCGACATTAAATTTGTCGAGCTGATTACATTTTGTTAGGTAATCCAAATATCCCCGCATAACTCTGGTCATAACAAATTCTTCTTCCAGAACCTGTATCAAATCAATACGGACTTTATCTTCATTTCTTTGATCCTGCTTTGCAATCAGCTCTAGTAATTCCGTTTCGTTCATTTGCTTTATCCTTCCTACTGTATAAAATGTAAGCAGAAGATACTCCTAACGATATTATAGCTGCAATCGGGAAAGAAAACCATACCCCTTTTAGTCCGTAAAGTGTCGACAAAAGAATAATAACCGGTGCAAAGCAAAGAATATAATTACAAAAACATAAGAACAGAGATATTTTAACATTCCCGACAGACTGAAAATAAGCTGTATGTATCATATAAACACTGTTGAAAACCAGTCCAAGATTGGTAATAATCAAAATGCTGCCACCCATCGCAATAACTCTAGGATCCGAGCTGAATACATACATAATCCCTTTCGAGAATACCAACAAAAGCATGGATAATAGAATGCCATAACAGCCGGCTATGAAGGAGGCCGTCTTTAAGGCATCCCTTACTCTTAATAGCAAACCGGCACCATAATTATATCCGATAATTGGTTGAATTCCTTGTACAATTCCCTGAACCGGAATCAACAGAAAGCTGCTTATTTTATTCACTACACCATAAGAGCTTATGGCAATATCTCCGCCCTGTCTCTTTAAAATATTATTCAGCAACAAAATTATAAGACTGCCGCCGGCCATCTGGAGAAAGGTCGGAAAGCCGATGGACAGGACTTCCTTTATAATATTGATCTTGGGGTAGAAATGATGTATTCTGATCCGCAGCTGGCTCTTTCCGGACAGAAAGAAAAAATAGATACTCATAACAAATGAGGTGCATTGTGATAAAACCGTTGCAATAGCAGCTCCTTCTACGCCAAGCTGTAATGCAAAAATAAAGACTGGATCCAGAATAATATTTACTGCAACCGGTATCACCCAGATATACATCGCATATCTGCTGTTACCTTCCGCACGGATAAGACTTGAAAAGCCTGTGCTTGTAACTGCACCCAGTAATATAATTCTGATATAAGCTTTTGCATAAGGCATCAGCTTATCCGTTACTCCCATAGCATATAGCATAGGGTCCAAAAAAATTAGTCCTGCAACTGTTATGAGTATGGCTGTAATCCAAAATAATCCGAATACATTGGCCGCCACATAGCTCGCCTTCTCAAGTTCTCTTCTACCGAATGCTCTGGATATTACAGAAGCCGCTCCGCTTCCAACCGTGCTGCTAAGAGCTGACAACAGCAGGAATAATGGGAAAGTAACTGCCAATCCGCCGGCAGCATACGCTCCTATTCCCTTCGATATATAAATCGTATCAATAATATTATATAAATTATATGACAATATACCAATAGAAGAAGGAACTGACATCTGAATGATCAGCTTTCCGATCCGTTCTTCCCCCAGTGAGGTGTATGTTTCATTCTCCATATTATATCCTAGCCTTTCCTATGCCTCAAACTGCGGATAACTTAATGTTAAAAAAGCACTAACCCAGATCTCCTTCCTGGCTATCTTACCATTAATCTTTTTCTAATCTTTTCAGGAATTTCATAATATGATGCCTTGCAAAAGCCCCTTGGAGAAATGCATAAATGAGATCATATCGAAAGGTTTCCGCAGCCATAATCATTGAGATATAAAGAGAATATAAGTCCAAACGGATTTCATCCTCCTTCGTAATATCGGGATTTATCCTGGCAGCTTTCGTATAAGCCTTCCAGAAGCTTCTCTCCTCCTTAATATTCTTAAGTAGTAGAAAAGCCGCCGGAAAATCAGCCAGCGGGTCTCCCCAGAACGCACGCTCAAAATCGATAATTCCCTCTATCACATATTGATCCTTCTGCTCTATCAGAAAAATATTACCGGTCCATAAATCATAATCAATTAAGGACGGATTTTTCACCGCATCCAAGTATAGGGCCTTCTGCTTCAATATCTTTCCAATTCTGGCGTAGGGCATTTTAACATGATGCGCTATACCATCTGCTATAAGCATCTCCATCATATGTAAAAAGGCTTCCTTCCAAGTGCTAAACCAGTATTTTGGATCATCTGTAAAATATCCAAAATATTCGCCATTAATCCGGTGTAACTGAGCAAAATAGGAGGCAACCTCTATTTTAATACTTTCCAGATTATCTTTACTGATGTTTTTCATAACCTTATTCATCGCAACACCTTTCAGTGCCGTCATGAAAAAATAATTGCACGGGATTACCTTTTTACTAAAATCATAACTTAGCAGCCTCGGAGCTGGTATCTGTGTGCACTGTGCTATTCGCTTATAAACCTCTACTTCTGTGGGCATGGGATCCTTTTCATACGTTAATGTTTTCGTTCCTGGTGCAATTGATACTTTAAGTACAATTTTATCTTTTTCTTTCACACGTTCCACCAGATATGCAGAATTAAACATACCTCCTTTCAACTCCGTAATGGTCCCGACCTCACATGTATCACCAAAGTTAACCTTTACAAGTTTTGTTATCTCTTCCTTCGATAATAAATTTTTCGTCCTGCTTTTCATTTTAAGCTTCTCCCTTATCTAGATAACGAATTCATAATAGTTTATATTGTAAATATTTACGGTACGAATACAATCCTTTCATATGACTTTTCCTATCCTCAAATATGACATAAGTGCAAAAAAGCTATCGTATTGAAAATGTATTCGAATACGATAGCCTTACTTATATTATTTCATGGAATACTTTAATGTTATTACATAGCGGCATTCTGAGTTGCTATATTCTTCTAATCCTGACCGGCACTGCCATAAGCTTCTCCTCAAATGCCTTTAAGTCTGCATCTCCTAGCAGCATCCTCACCATGAAAGGATCCCCTCCCTTCGTTATTTCGGCAATGCTGTAGGGTAGTTCCATACCCATATCTCCTTCTGCCGAACGCAGCAGCTGCGGTATCATTTCTTGCATTAATGCCTTTATCTCAGGAACGGAAAGCAGTTCACGGATTGGGGTCTCCAAGGAATAAGAAATCATATAATTTTTCGTCGGCTTGTAAGAGAAGGTATATGTTCCAGCATCTAATAGTACCTTAACCTTGTTTCCCGCCTGCTCCGCCTGATAATTTTCTATTCCTTTCACTCCGGATAATTCACAATCCGGGAGATATAGCTGTGCTTCACTGGCAAAGGGAACAACTGCCTTTATCGTTAATGTTTCATCTGCTTCCCTTGTCCAGCCACTCTCAATATATCCCATTGCTGACCTTAAGCTTGCTTTTGCATAGAAAAGCTTTCCGTTTACATCCGGCTTAAGAATAAATTTCCTAAATCCGGGGGCCTCCTCAACCGGGTTAATACCGCACATATGACGGTACATCCACTCAATAATGGAGCCGTAAGCATAATGATTTAAGGAATTCATATCAGTACCTGATATCCTGCCATCCGGTAAAATGGAATTCCATCGTTCCCAGATTGTAGTGGCACCCATAATCACCTCATACAGCCAGCTCGGATAATCCTCCTGTAAAAACAATTGGTATGCACTGTCAGAATCTCCGTTATCCGATAGTGACCTGCATAAATAGGGAGTCCCAATAAAACCTGTTTTCAAGTGCATCCCATCTTTTCTGAGAAGTGCCTGTAAGTCTCTTAAAACCCTGCCTCTTACTTCTGGTGCCACCAGGTCAAAATGCAGAGCTACCACATGCGCCGTCTGGGTATTTATCGTAGAACGTCCGTTTTTAGAGAAATACTCATTCCTAATCGCCTCTTGAATTTCCTTGCTGAGTTTTCCATAAAATTCGGCGTCCGGGGTGATACCCAGCACTTTTGCTGTCTTGGACAAAATATTGGTAGAAAGTCTATAATATGCCGAAGCTAGCAGACCGTTATCTGTTCCTCCCAGTACACCGCCTTTGACCGGACCGTCCAGTGCGAGCCAATCACCAAAGTGGAATCCCACTGTCCAAAGCTTCCTGTCTCCGGATTTCTGATCCTGCTTCCTGATCCAGTCAACCCAGGCCTTCATACTTGCATATTGCCTCTCAAGAATTGTTTTATCTCCAAAATGTAGATATACCTCCCAGGGTACAACAGTTGCCGCATCTCCCCAGGCACAGGCTCCGCCTCCAGCAAAGCTTGACTCCGGACTCTTATGCTGTGTAAAGGTTGGTACTACACTTGCCACCATACCGTCACAGAATTTTTGTTCCTCATAAAGATCCTGCATGAATTTAATATAAAAAGCATACGTGTCCATATTAAACGAGGCTGTACCGGAAAAAACCTCGGTATCTCCTGTCCATCCCATTCTCTCATCTCTTTGCGGACAATCCGTCGGAACATCTAAGAAATTACCCTTTTGTCCCCACATCGCATTCAGGAACAAACGATTTACGTAAGGATCGGAAGTCTCTATTTTTCCTGTTTCCTCCAAATCCGAATATACAACACAGCCTGTAAAGTCTAGCATATTAACAGGCTCCGTGAAACCTTCCAGCTTTGCATAGCGGAAGCCGTAATAAGTGAAACCAGGTTCAATGATCCGGTCAGAGCCATCCGCGGTATAAATATATTCTGCTTTAGCAGTTCGAAGATTGTCACGGTAAAAATTATTCTCCTGAAGTACTTCACCATGTGTTATTTTAATCTGTACTCCCTTTGGCTCAAGGATATGAATACGCAGCCAGCCTACCATATTCTGTCCCATATCCAGTACCAATTCACCTGCCGGAGTACGTATTAACTGCACTGGTTTTATTATCTCCTTAACAACTACCGGAAGAGAGAGCCTATCCTTTACTTCCCCCAGTCCCACCGGATTAAATTCTTTTACTCTATCCCAGGCGGAAAAATCATAATCCGCTCTTGACCAGCCTGGAATTTCGAAAGAAGTATCATAGATTTCTCCGTCATAAATGCCATCCGCTATCACCGGAGATGGTTTGCATCTCCAATCCGTATCCGTACCGATGATACGAACACTTCCATCTTCCATGGTAATACGCAGTTCACATAGCAAAGCAAAAAAATTACAGTAAGGCGTATTAAAATCCCCAAAGGTTCCAAAGCGTCCCTTTGCCCATCCATTCGCCAGCATTGCACCAACTGCATTGCTGCCAACCTTTAACATGTCTGTTATATCATAAGTTTGATATTGGATCCAGGCATCATAGGCACTGCAATGCGGAGTCAGATATTCTGTTCCGGCCTTCTCTCCGTTTATTTGCAGCTCATACAACCCCATACCTGTGACATAGGCTCTTGCTGACTTTACCGGCCCATCTATGGTAAAAGATGTTCTTAAGTAAGGATGGATACTATTATCCTCCCATTCCGGTGTGATCCATACAGCCTGCCAGCCATCCTCTCTTTTACCGGTCTCAAACCAATTTACCAGGGAAGCAGCCTCATCCCCCTTATCTCCCCATACTTTCACCATCCAGAAATATCTTGTATATGGCGCTAGATCAATCGGAAGATCATATGCCAGATTGGAGAGTTTTTCATCCTTACCGCTGTCATAGATCACCTCGCTTAAGTCTGGATTCTTTGCCACAATCACCTGTGCAGCTACTTGCTTCTTAGAGGATGTTTCCTCTGCAATCCAGGAAATTGTTGCATGCTCCATGCTAAATCCAAGCGGATTTACCATGTGGTTTGTCTTGCATGATACTATTTTCATATTCTTCTTCCTTCCTGCGCTGTTAGTACGCTCATCTTATCCTATCTCTTCTTCCTACTTCCGATACAGCTTGTTATGCTTACCATTCCCTACAACACTGATAACTATGCCTGCCAATAGCCAATCTTTGTTATATCTATATGTCAATATAGCTATTTTCTGTTTTCTATTATATAATATCTTCTATATTTATGAAATCATTCAAGGTAACTATTATAGTGTTATGAGGTAAGATATTATGAATCAAATATTAATAGAGGAATTATGGAGACATACCAATAAGATCGAGGAAGAAAATACTAAGAATATTCATGTTGCACACTTTAACATGGATGTAAGAGAGGCTAGTGGTAAAACTCCTATTCTTTTACCTGCTATAGGTTTTTTCAAAGACCCCGGCACGCCGCTCTTTCTGTCCTTTCATCGTGAAGGAGCCAATAATATGGTACATTTTCATGATTTTTTTGAAATAATTTATGTCTGCAAGGGTACCCCCATTGGTGTAATCAATCACCAAGAGATCCCCCTCCAGGAAGGACAGCTCTGTGTTATGAATCCGAATGCAATTCATTCTTTTAAAAAATATACCGAGAGCACGGATTTAATCCTCAATATCGTTTTACCAAAGGATCTTTTTGAAAAATCCATTTTTCGAATTTTATTTAAAGATGCTGTTTTGAATGCATTTTTTATCCGTTACCGTATTGAAAACGAAAAGCAGCCTCCCTTTCTTTATCTGTCGCATGCTGACCCTGATATTGACCATTTTATTGAGCTTCTGCTGAAGGAATATTTGAATAAAACGGAATATAGCTATGTGATCATAGAATCCGTACTTACTCTCATCTTTTCCTTTCTCTTACGGGATTATAAGGCAAAATCAAGCCATGGTAATTCTGCCATGGCTGATATTATTGATCATATCTATCTGAATTACCAGACAGTCAGTATACAGTCTGTCGCCGCACACTTTAATTATCATCCAAAATATCTGTCCTTCCTAATTCACAGGGAGCTCGGGCAGACCTTCCGGCAGCTGATTGTAACGATTAAATTACAGAATGCACTAAATTATCTGCTGTACACTGATTATAAAGTGGATCAGATTGTTGAATTTATCGGATATAAGGATAAAAGCAGCTTTTATACTGTGTTTCGGAATGTATACCATATGAGTCCGGCACAATATCGTAAAGAACACCGCTAAATATTGTTAGATAGCACCCATTCATCATAACCCAGCTTTAAGGCTCCTTTAATTCCAGGGTCGTCACCAAGTGCAGGTGCAATGATGTAATTATCTATATCCTTAAGAATCTGATCTGCGTTAACATATCCATTTAGATTCTCAACAACATATTTTCTGACTAGCGGAAATAACTGCGGCTGATGCATAACACCGCCCCAAAGAATTACTTTATTCGGGGAAAGGGTCAGTACATAGTCCGTAATTGCCTGTGCGATATAATATGCCTCCATTTCCCACACCTTAGGTCTGTCAGTCAAACTGGCTGCCTTCTGACCCCAACGAGCTTCGATTGCAGGTCCTGCCGCCATTCCCTCCAGACAATTGGAATGATATGGGCAATGTCCCTTAAAAGTATCCTCGTTATGTCTGTTCATCAATATATGGCCTGCTTCCGGATGAACCATGCCATGAAGCGGTTTTCCATCTATACAGATCCCTACTCCGACTCCTGTACCAATCGTGATATAAATTGCTACGTCGCAGTTTTTCGCGGCCCCCCAGGTTGCTTCTCCTAGAATTGCACCATTCACATCTGTATCAAAACCAACCGGTACCTTCAATGCCTCCCTAAATATCTGTACAATATTGTAATTCTGCCAGGGAAGCTTTGGTGTACTGGTAATCGATCCATAGGTTGCCGAATTACGGTTTAAATCGATCGGTCCAAAACAACCAATACCAAGTGCTTCAATGTTCTCTGGCTGAAAGAATTCGATTAATTTTGGAACTGTTTCCTTCGGTGTCTCCGTCGGAATTGAGGTTCGCTTAATTATTTCTCCTTTTTCATTACCGATTGCACAAACCATTTTTGTACCGCCGGCTTCAATGCCACCAATTATCATGTTATTCCTCCTAGGTTATGTGTAGTGCTTGCGATGATCTGGTATGATATAATCCTGCAGCAGTATCAAACTTATTATAACCAAATCTCTGCTTTAGAATATAACAAATTATAACACAATAAATCCGGTCAGCCTAGTAAAATCATTAATTTACTAACAAAACAAACAGACAGCGAAAGGTTTTACTAACACTGTCTGTTTGTTCTTCTATCCAGCCATGTAGATCTAGGAGGGCTGTTTGCCGATATAAGCCAGAATACCGCCATCCACATAGAGTATATGACCATTTACAAAATCAGATGCCTCGGATGCAAGAAATACTGCCGGTCCCATTAAATCCTCAGGAGTTCCCCAACGGGCTGCCGGGGTTTTTGAGATAATAAAACTGTTGAAGGGATGTCCTTCTGTCCGAAGCGGTGCTGTCTGCGGTGTCGCAATATAGCCGGGTCCGATACCATTACACTGAATGTTATATTCTCCGTATTCGGAAGCAATATTCTTTGTAAGCATCTTTAGTCCACCCTTCGCGGCGGCATAGGCGGATACTGTTTCTCTTCCTAATTCGCTCATCATGGAGCAAATGTTTATGATCTTCCCATGTCCGCTCTTTATCATACCCGGAATTACTGCTTTGGAAACGATAAAGGGTGCGTTTAAATCCACGTCTATCACTTGGCGGAATTCTTCCGCACTCATATCACACATTGGAATACGCTTTATAATTCCTGCATTATTCACAAGAATATCTATTATTCCAATCTCATTATCGATAATCTTCACCATGGCATTGACCTGATCTTCCTTAGTCACATCACATACATAGCCATGTGCATTAATCCCTTTTTCCTTATATGCCTCTATTCCCTTATCTACCAATTCCTGTTTGATATCATTAAAGCAGATTACAGCACCTGCCTGTGCATAGGCACATGCAATTGCAAAGCCAATTCCATAAGAGGCTCCTGTAATCAGGGCGATTTTTCCTTCCAGTGAAAATTGCTTCATCCTATTAACCTCCATCCTGCCGTCTGGCAGTTACCATGATATTTGTTTCTTCGATATAACAGTTAGCAATTATCTTAAATTCAATGTATTAACCTTGTCCATATCATCAAAATCCTGGTTTTCTCCTACCATACCCCAGATAAAGGTATATGCTTTTGTACCGGAACCTGCATGGATCGACCAGCTGGGGGAAATAACCGCTTCTTCATTATGCATTACGATATGCCTTGTCTCAGAAGGTTCTCCCATATAATGAAATACAATTGCATCTGCCGGCAGTTCGAAGTATAGATAAACCTCCATTCTTCTGTCATGCGTATGACACGGCATTGAATTCCAGACACTGCCTGGTTTTAAACTTGTCATTCCCATAACCAGCTGACAGCTCTCTACCTGTCCGGGAAGAATATATTTGGTAATAACACGGTGATTAGATTCTTCCATCGAACCAAGCTCCACCTGAATACAATTTTCCGGCTTAATGAGTACGGTTGGATAGGTTTTATGTGCCGGTGCACTGTTAAAATAGAATTTTGCCGGCTGCTCAGATACATCGCTTTTAAAGGTTATGCTTTTAGCTCCCATTCCAATATACAAACCATCCTTGCAGGAAAGGCTATAATCTATCCCATCCACTGTGACAGTACCTTTTCCGCCTATATTAATAATTCCCATCTCTCTTCTTTGCAGAAAATAATCTGCACGGATTTCCTCTCCTGCTGACAGGAAAATCGGTTCTGCCGGAACTGCACCACCAATTATTATGCGGTCAACATGGCTATAAACCATTTTAATCTTACCGGTATGGAATAAATCTTCAATATGAAATTCTTCTCTTAATCTTTCCGTTGTATAATATTTTACGTCTTTTACGGAAGATGCTGTTCTTACCTCCATTACTGTCACCCTTTCTCTTACGATCATCCTGTGCGTAGAATATCGTATGTCTCACTATAATAGTATCCGAAATATAATTCTGTATATTCCGTCTGGTATATATGAAGTATATCATACTTAAATTGCATAATCCTGTCCTTTCCATTCCTAAATATTGATTATCTTGAACATTGTTGCATGGATTCAAAAGTCTAAAATTCACAACACAAAAAGTCGAGTAACATATCTTTTGTTGATTATGTCAACTCGACTTCCAAAGCCGAAACTATTTACTCAACAGACTCATTTCTCTCCAGCTAATTCATCTTTTCATACCCGGGATATATTGTTGCGAAATATTTCACTAATTTTTCTGATACAAAGCCAATACATAATCCTTATCATAATCTTTGCCAGGCACAACAACTTTATATAATTCTGTTTGACTTACTTCTCCGATAAAGCTTTTTATTCCTGTCTCAGGATCAAACCAGAATGCTTCCATAAGCTTATCCTGATACTTTGTTAGCTTCAAGGTAAATGACTTCCTACTGTAAGTATAACAGAAAATAAAATTTTCTCCTGCAAAGATCGATATGTATCCGTATTTTTCCTCCTGCTTTCCAACCAGTAAAGCCTCTGCAGAATATCCTACCGTAAAATCAACCTCGGACATAAGCTTAAACAAATGAGACATCTGAGAAGAACCGGGATGATGCAGACCCATGTTCCAGCTATCCTTCACTCCGAAGGCTCCTTTTTTCTCATCTTCCCTAAAAAACTGCATAATAGAATTATCTCCATACGTATGTCCGAACGCACCTGCAAAGACTGACCAATAGGCATATCTGCGGACATCTGCTGTCTGCCAGTAAGGCTGTGTCTCATCATGTAATCCCTGCAGGATATGTTCATAAGAGGGTTCTCCGTCAATGGTAGGTTTGAGAGGTTCCATGGCATAATCTCTTTGCACATATCTCCAGGAATCTTCTCCGTAATACTCATCCTTTACCGCATTATCATCCCATGCCCCAAGAGAAGCCTGGTCATATCTTCTATGGCCGGATTGAAACATATTAAAATCCAGCCACGTCTTATTATGATGCCACATAGAGGAGGAAGTCCTTCCGAAGGGATGATATCCAATCAGTTTGTCGGGATTAAGCTTTCGCAGTAATTCTCCCATTCGGTCAACAACTGTTTCATTCACATCTCCCCTGACATCTCCGCCTAAAATCCACACCAGGTTGGGATATTTCTGATACCTCTCCGCTATAAAGCGAACATAGGTATCCACATTTCCCCTGTTAAGAGCTCCACCTTTGATAACACTGCTTCCCCATACCGGCAGAATACCCATATACAATCCCATTTCCTCGGCCAGATTCATAACCTTGTCAATATGGCTCCAATAATCACCTTCCAGATCCGGTTTGTCAAAGTTATTTCCTAGAATGGCTCTGCTTCCATTTCGATTTCTTTGCTCCTCATTGTGTATAAAATCTACAAGAATTATATTAAACCCTTTTTCCTTACGGTTTTTCAAATAAATACGTGTTTCTTCCAGACTAAGTTTTTGAAAAAGTAACCACGCGGTATCACCCATCCAAAAGAACGGCTTATTTCCGTTCATAAGATACCGTCCATTTTCTTTTACCCTGAGAACTCCATTCTCCCATGGTTTTCCTGCATGTAGCATATATCTTTCTCCATTCCTCCGTAAAAACTGCCGCTATAATGTTACTCCCTGTTTGAAAATTGCCAAATCACGGAACCCGTACTCCTCACTCTTCACCTTTTTACCAGATGCCGTATCTAACACGAACTGAAACAGCTCCCAAGACACTTCCTGCAGCATATGCCCCTGCAGAAGCTTTCCTGCGTCATAATCAATCCATTCTCTTTTTTTTTCAGCCAAGGCACTGTTACTTGCTATTTTCATCGTTGGTACAGGTGAGCCAAAAGGGGTCCCCCGCCCTGTGGTAAAAAGAATGATGTGCGCACCTGAGGCAGCAAGCGCGGTAGAGGCAACCAGATCGTTACCGGGCGAACTTAGAAGGACCAAACCCTTTTCTTTTACTGTTTCACCATATGCAAGCACATCACAGACCGGTGAACTGCCTGCTTTTTGAGTGCAGCCAAGAGATTTATCTTCCAGCGTCGATATTCCGCCTTTTTTATTTCCCGGAGATGGGTTTTCATAGACCGGCTGATTGTGTTCCATATAATATTTCTTATAATCATTAATTAACTTTACTGTTTTATAAAATATCTCCTCATTTCTGCAGCGATTCATCAGAATAGTTTCCGCTCCGAACATTTCAGGTACTTCTGTTAAAATGGTTGTTCCTCCATTCCTAACCAAAAGATCGGAAAAAGCACCCACCAAAGGATTAGCGGTGATTCCTGACAAACCATCGGACCCACCGCACTTTAAACCAATCACTAGCTCGCTTACAGGTATCCTTTCCCTATGAAATTCCATAGCATAATTAATTAACTGTTTCAGCAGTTCTAATCCCTGCTCAATTTCATCCTCACAATCCTGACAAACAAGAAACCTAATACGCTTCTCCTCTATGTCACCAAGTTGTTTCTTCATCTCGTCTATGTTATTATTCTCACAGCCAAGACCCACTACAAGTACTCCAACGGCATTCGGATGGTTGATTAGTCCTGCCAATATCTTCTGGGTATTAAGCTGATCCTCTCCCAGCTGAGAGCAGCCATACGGATGAGTAAATGCAGCCAACTCTATGTCATTCTTCAGAAATTCTCTGCCCTTTTTTTCAAGCAATCTTACAATATCATTCACACACCCTACCGTGGGTATAATAAATACTTCATTTCGTATTCCGACTTTTCCGTCCGCTCTCCGATACCCCATGAAATACTTGCCTTCCCCTTTACCATTTAAAGGCAAGGAAGTATTTTCCGTAAACGCCGGATTAGTGTCTGCACCCGGCTGATAACTATACTCCAGCAGTTCCCCCAATCCTGTTTTTACATTATGTGTGTGCACCCAATCACCGGCACTGATAAATTGCTTTGCTTTACCAATGGAATATCCATATTTCAATACTTCGCTGCCAACCGGAATATTCTTAAGAGCAAATTTGTGCCCCGCAGGAATATTCTCCGAGATAAGGATGGCAAAATTGTCTATCTTAATCATCTGACCAGCATTCATGGGGGCAAGGGCAACCGCCACATTATCTTTTTCATGGATTTTTATTACTGTCTGCATTTTACGCTTCCTCCTAAGCTTATCGTGCTTATGCAAATGGCCAAATTATTATGCAAATTACCTGTTCTCGTGCTTATAATAATTTCTTCATTGCTGTTCTGATACCTGCTGTTCTAATCTCCTCAAGATTTCCGGATACCTGATTGATAAGAAATGGAATCTGTGTCAGGTCATTATCCCAGAAGTTTTTATTTGATAAGAATTTTTCCACAAAGGTATTGATATCCTTTCGCGAGTACTCTGCAAAAAATTCCAAAACTTCTTTATCATCCTGAACGCTATATTCCTGATCGCCACGGTGCCCGATTAATACGCCATCTCTGATCTCATCTGCAGTGTAAAATTCCATCAATGCCGCCAGGGAGAAGGTAAGGCATACCGGAAGGACTGAAAACTGTTCTTCAAACTTAAGAAGGCTTGGCAGACATCTGGCTTTCCACTTTGATACCGAATTTAAAGAAATAGAAAGCAGGGCATGCTTAATAAAAGGATTTTGAAAACGTTCTGTCACAGCATCCGCAAAGGCTAACAGCTCCTCCCTAGGTAATGTTAAGGTAGGAATAATCTCTTCATAGATTATTTTCGTCATAAAGTTATGTATATCCTTATCTTCCATGGAGGAGAGCACATAATCATTTCCCGCCATATAGGAAGCAAGTGAAAAAGAGGTATGTGCTCCATTCAGAATACGAACCTTTCTTTGCTTATATGGTTTCTGATTATCCGTAAATACAACTGGAAGACCTGCCTTTTCAAAGGGTAATTCCTGCTTTATCTCTTTCTCACTTTCAATCACCCATAAAGCAAAAGGCTCTCCTGTTACAATCAAATGATCTGTATATCCGAAGTCCTGCCACAGCTTCTGTGCTTCCTCTTTTGGAAAACCGGTAATAATCCTGTCAACAAGCGTACTGCAGAAAATACAAGACTCCTTAAGCCATCTCATAAATCCCGGTTCATACTCCCATTTATCGGCGAGTTTTCCCACAATCTCCTTCAAACGTATTCCATTATCATCAATGAGCTCTACCGGTAATATCACCAGGCCTTTTTCCGGATCAGCGTTAAAATAGCGATATCTTTGATATAAAAATTTCGTTAGTTTCCCTGGATAACTTTTCGGCGGATAGAATTCTTTACTATCCTTATCATCGTATACAATTCCAGCTTCCGTCGTGTTGGATATCACGAACCTTAAAGTCTCTAATTTCGCAAGTTCTTCATATTGCTGATAATTCTTATAGGGATCAATTACATCTGTAACACTCGAAATGATACGGTTTGATACCGTTTCCTCCCCATCTGATATGCCTCTTAAGGAAACAGTATAAAGACAGTCCTGCATTTTAAAATGATCTAAATTTCCATATTCAATTGGCTTTATCAGTACAATATTTCCATTAAAATCTGTACCTTCATTCAATATGTCCAACATATAATCGACAAAGCCACGCAAAAAATTTCCCTCACCAAATTGTATTACCCTGATTGGCCGGTCTTCTTTTTTTTTCATTTCCCGATTTAATAAATTCATAATTTTGCCTCTTTACGCTAATATTTATTGTAAGTACTTTCATTTCTATATTACTAGTAATCTATTATTTCGTCAAGTTGATTTTTATTTCGTTCAAATGATTCATGTATAATAGATTTAAGGGAGTATTTGCATTCCATGATCGACTCTGCTTCGGAAGTACTTATATCCGATTAGTAAGGTAAATCAACCAATTTGCGAAGAATATTATCTATAATTTTTAATTTTTTTTAAGTATATACTTGATTTTAGCTATAACAAAACTTATAATACATATGTAAGTGCTTTCATTTTACGTAGAATATAACAAACTAATCTTGTAAGATTCGAATGTCAAATTCTCACGCTGATTTCTCAGCACCTAGATTAATATAATACGCGTGAGAATTACACAGCCTCCGGCGGATGCACACTCGCTTTGCTCGGCGCGTTTATATAATAAAAGACTAAAAATGATTTACCGGATGATTATGAGTGGTTATATGTTCATATGGCGCAGACCGGGTGTCCTATGATTGTCTGCATTTAGCGACCGAATCCTTGTAATCAGCATAAAAATTGATAAAATGATAAACAGTTACAGTTTTCCTATTCATTGACACGGAGTACCTGTATTTCCTATATTATGTATTATTTTTTATTTTTACACTGTAATCAGGAGGTTAATAGGTTTCATGAATATCTACGATATATCAAAAAAAGCTGGTGTTTCAATTGCCACAGTTTCGAGAGTTATTAACGGAAATAACAATGTTAGTGAAAAGACTAGAAAAAAAGTGTTGGATATTATGAAAGAATGTGAATACACTCCCAATATTTTTGCCCGAAGTCTTGGTTTGAATTCTATGAAAACGGTTGGAATTATGTGTGCAGATTCCTCAGACCCCTATATAGCGAGCGCTATCTTCTATTTAGAGCAGGAGCTGCGCCGCTTTAATTACGATGCCCTGTTGTGCTGCACGGGCTATGATTTGGAGGAGAAGGAGAAGTATATTAATTTACTGCTGTCAAAACGTATTGATGCAGTCATATTAGTAGGCTCTAATTTTGTAGAAGCGGATATTTCCAAAAACAATTATATAATTGAAGCCGCCAAAAATATCCCTATTATTATCATGAACGGTGCCTTGTCAGGTGATAACATTTACTGTGTTCTTTGTGATGACTATCATGCGGTATATGATGCAACAAAAACTTTACAGCAAAGCGGCTGCAAAAATATTCTATATTTATACAATGCCAAATCCTACAGTGGTAATAAAAAGCTTTCCGGTTTTCTGTCCGCCGTTGGATCAACCAGTCAATCGATCGAAAAGAATGAATACATTCAATTTGCAGATGGAAGCATTGCAGATATCAAAAATCATCTCACTTCTCTTTATTTAAAGGGACTTCGCTTTGATGCAGTAGTAACTTCCGACGACAAACTAGCAATTGGTGTTCTAAAATTTGCTAAAGAAAATCATCTTAATGTTCCCGGACAGCTTTCCATCATCGGTTATAACAATTCCATTATTGCCCAGTGCAGTGATCCGGAATTAACCTCAATTGATAACAAGCTAGAGACCCTTTGCAGTAATTGTACCTCCATTTTGATGGGTGTACTAAGCGGTAAGGATTTGCCGCTAAAAACGGTATTTTCCGCTGAACTTTACAAAAGAAATACTACTTGTTTTTAATTGCTGATCGTTATCTTCTAAGATAGCCTAATCAGTAGCAGCTATATTAAATTATACCGCCGCAGGCGGAGAAATGGAGATCATATGAAACAGTTTCTTGACAAGGATTTTCTCTTAACAACAGATACCGCAAAAAATTTGTACCATAATTATGCAGAAAATCTTCCTATCATTGATTATCATTGTCATATCAACCCACAGGAAATCGCTCAGGATCGAAGATTTGAAAACATTACACAGGTTTGGCTCGGAGGTGACCATTATAAATGGCGATTAATGCGTTCAAGCGGAGTAGATGAATATTATATAACCGGCAATGCCCCTGATAAGGAAAAATTTATGAAATGGGCAGAAACTCTTTCCAAAAGTATCGGAAATCCCCTGTATCACTGGAGCCATCTTGAGTTGCAGCGTTATTTCGGCTATTACGGTGTACTGAATAGGGATACGGCAGAGGCTGTTTGGGGATTATGCAATGCGAAGCTTGCAGATTCCTCCATGAGTGTTCGCAATCTTATCAAGAAATCCCATGTTACTCATATCTGTACCACAGATGATCCCGTGGACACTTTAGAATGGCACGAGAAAATAGCCGCGGATTCTTCTTTTGATGTAAAAGTTTTTCCTGCCTGGCGTCCGGATAAAGCAATGAATTTGGAGAAAACAGATTATCTTTCTTATCTTACGAAGCTAAGTGATGCAGCAGACGTAAAAATCGACAGTTTTCAAACGCTTACTTTGGCACTTCGGACACGTATTAATTATTTCAATGAAAGACATTGCACGGTATCCGATCATGCTCTGGATTATATAATGTATGTACCTGCGTCCAAAGAAGAGATAAACGGAATATTCCAAAAACGCCTGGACAGTGAAGCTCTTACAAATGATGAAATATTAAAATTCAAAACTGCCTTTATTCTCTCAATGGGTGAAATATATCAGGAGCTTGGATGGGTAATGCAGCTTCATTTTGGCTGTAAACGTAATAACAACTCTCTTGCTCTTAAGCAGCTCGGACCGGATACCGGCTATGACTGTATCAGCAACTATACACCGGCCAATCAGGCAGCCGACTTATTGAACGCCTTACACAGCAGAAACTCTCTGCCAAAAACTATTCTTTACAGCCTGAATCCGCATGATAATGCCGCCATAGATTCCATTATCGGCTGTTTCCAGGATGCCTCCATAGCAGGCAAAATACAGCATGGCAGTGCCTGGTGGTTTAACGACCATAAAGCCGGAATGACTGAGCAGCTTACTTCACTGGCTAATTTAGGCTATCTGGCGGGATTTGTTGGAATGCTTACTGATTCTCGCAGTTTTCTTTCTTATCCAAGACATGAATATTTTCGTCGTATCCTTTGCGGTTTATTCGGAACCTGGGTTGAAAACGGAGAATATCCGGAGGATTATGACACGCTCGGAGAGCTGATTAAAAACATTTCCTATCATAATGCCAAGAATTATTTTCGCTTTGAATAAAAATCGAGTATTAGAAGACGATGAGCCCTTTAAAAGAGCAGCTCTAAGGCTGGCATTAAAAAATGTCTTACCTTAGGATTGCTTTTATAAACTTCGATTGTCAAAAGCCTGATCCAGGTTATGTAGACGTATATAAGTGTATATATATTCATCCAGCAAATCATTTTTAGACTTTTGACATTCGAATCCTTATAATAAATATAGACATAAACACTTCAAAATGCTTGCTTATTGCAAAAACAGGATACCGAAAATATCTTCTCAGTATCCTATCTTTTATATAGCTATCCTAGCTTTATCTCAAATTATATTTCCTGTAAACTATCTTTCTTATAAATTGTCTTTCTTATAAAATATATTTCTTATAAACTTTTTTTCCTTCTACATTATCCTTCTTATAAACAATATTCTATACCGTAAATTTCTGTACTGCTCCTAATAATTCACCAGCATTATCTGTTAATGTCTCCGCTGATTTGCTTAAGGCTTCAACTGAATTCAACTGCTCACCCGCTGTTTGGTTGACTGTATTGGAGGAAGCCGCGATTTCTTCAAGTACTGCTGATATATTTTCAATCGCTCCAAGCGTACTAACTCTGGATTCCTCAATGTTGTCAACATTTTCAGATATGTATTTCAGATAAACCACTAACTTTTCTACACTTTCATTAATATTGATATAAGAATTAGTGGTATTTTTAACTGCTGCATCCTGTAGATTCAATACACTTTCTGCTTTATGAGCCGTTTCAACAGCCGTCTTTGTATCTTCCTGTATACTGGTAATGATTTTCTTTATATCATTTACAGAATCCTTCGATTTTTCTGCCAGTGTTCTAATCTCATTCGCTACAACCGCAAATCCTTTTCCAAATTCACCGGCTCTGGCTGCTTCTATAGATGCATTCAGAGAAAGTAAATTGGTTTGATTTGCAATATCGTTAATTACATTTGTAATAGTGGTAATGGTTTTTGATTTCTCCGCCAGTAATTCAATTGCTTTAATGATATCTGTTGTTATCTCAACCGTAGACTTTGTCTGCTGATTCAAATCTTCTGTACAGTAAGTACCTTCTTTAATACTTGTCTTTGTATTATCCGCTATTGAACTGATTTCTTTGGTATTATCACTTACCAGCGCAATTTTTTTAGATAGGTTATCCATCTGGAGCAAGCATTCTTCTGCGTCTTTCGCCTGTTGCGTAATACCCTGTTCTATTTCCTTCATTGCATTTGAAATATCCTCTGTTGACTTCAGGAAGGATGAAGATGTTTTATTGACTCCGTTTGAGGATTCAGATACTTCACCGCTTAATACATCAACACGTTTTATCAAGGTTTTCATATTGGAAAAGGTATTTTGTATCTCATCAATCAAGATCTTAAATTCATCTTTTCTTTTCGTGCTAAATTCTACCGTTAAATCACCCTTAGAAGCCAGCTTCAGCTTAGATATAATCGATTTAATCGTTTTATCTATTCCTGTTGATAATATCGCTGCTGCCATAAATGCGACAATACATGCAATAATTACAATGATAACTGTAACGTTCTTAATACCATCCGCCTGGTTCAAAATCGTGGATTTCGGCATAAGTGCACATACCATTGCTCCTGTATCTCCTACCTCAGAGTACATAAACAGATATTTTTTACCGTTATAATCAACATATTTAGAGCCATTCGTTTCCTTTGAATCTACTGCTTTTTTATAAAAGTCTTTATCGCTGAAAATCTTATTATCCTTATCATTTGCTAAAATTTCTTTACCATCTTTGGAAACAAAACCAAGTATGCCTGTTTTATCAAACTTTACATTTTGCAGAATGCTCTTCATTGTCTCTGAGCTAACATCAATAACCAGGAGTGCTTTACTGCCCTGTATATTTCTAACCAGGCGTAATGCATATTTAGAGGGGTCAGTCCCAAGCTTTTCATCCAGATAAGCATTACTTCCTGTCCAAATTGCTGACATTCTGTTTGCTCTTATTTTTTTACCGATCTCGCTCTCTAAAAAGCCAGCATATATTTCACTGTCAAACTTTTTACTCTGTTCTGAGGATATTGAGATAACATCATCCGACAGCATATAGATGTTTTCTGTAAAATCATCTGATACCGCCTTTGCTATAACCATGCTTTGGATAATCTGCCGGATGCTATTATATTGTGTTACATCATTCTTATACTGATTCAGAAAATAACTGATAACATTTCTATTATTAATAAACTCCACTGAGCTTGATTCTACTGATTCGATACCAAACCGCATATATTCTCCGGTCATACTAATTACCTGACCTGTAGTATCTTCATAATTGTGTCTAATTCCATACGCTGCTTTCTGAAAGGATACCGTTCCCAACAATATAATAAATGCAATTGGTATAATAAAAGCAGCCACCATTTTCACTTTTAAAGTGGTCAACTGCTTCGGCAGTGATATTTTATTCATAAAGCTAAACATTTGCCTGTTCTTTTTTACTTTCTCTCTCTTTTCTTTTGTAACCTTTTTCTCTTTCCATTTCTTCTCTTTCGTCGCACCTAGTAATTTTTTCATCTGTCACGTATACCTCCCATAGTAAATAGCTTTCATCTGATGTAGATACATGTTATACAAGCTGTTTCATATTACAGTGAGTACAATATAATATTTTCGCACATTAACCAGTCTTACTATTATTTTACTTTGTAAATTCTTAGAAAATAAGGACGCAATTTGCCGAATATTGCGTCCTTATTTGCATTTTTATTACATGCTCCTGTGTTCATTTAATATAATTCGGTCCAATACCGCTTTATAAACTAATATAATTTGTGCATCAATAAAGCAGAATTTGTTTGATAAAAACTCATAAATTTTGTAGACAAAACACATATTTAACAATATCATAGCTATAATCATTACTTCCGGCTGTAAGCCTTTTACGATCAGAAAAACTGTTACAGTCAAATAAAAAATAAATGCAAAGAAAAAATTTTTACTGATTCTGAAAGCCAGCAGCATTGTATCATTTAAACGATTATGCATCTTTGTGATTGCTTTCAAATCCCGGTACTTTAGTTTTTCATACATATCATTATAAATTATCTGACTATCTGCTTTTTTTAAATCTAAACTTCCTTTCACAAAAGAGAAATAGCGATAATAACTTGCTGTTCCTAATTCTTTACTGATTAACTTTCGAAATACATTTGACATGAAATCACCCACTCTCAATTACCTTATAAGAATTACATTCCTTTTTGCATTCGTGAACACACTCTATAGAAATTAACATGTATTATCTCAAGTAACTTTACAATTCGGGTTCATAAAGTTATTTTTATATTACTATTATTCGCCGAGGACACAAAATAAAACTCTGCAAATACTGTATCTGCTTCCTAAATAATCTATCACTATTAACGACATTACTACGATTTATTTTTCATTTTCTTTTGATTTAGATCAATTAAAAACGAAATATTAACAGAATGTTCATAATATATCCATACATTCATCATATATGTCTTTTATAATCAAAAATAAATTAAAGCTGACATAAAAATATCTCTTTCATAGGTAAAATAGTTTTAATTTACTAATTCAATATTGCTTACAAGATAATTTTTTTCATAAAATAAGCCCGGTAGCTACCCTCCCCCCCTATTACCGGGCTTCTCCTCTATCTATACCCCAATAAGAGCTAATAATATCTTACTCAGAGACAGTTTCATCTACTGTCTTGTTTTTTATTTTCAACATCCGTTCCAATGCTTGTTCATACTTATATTCCCTGATTTCAATAAGAACCTTTTCAAATTCTTGTATTAATTCCACTCTTCCACAGGAAACCAGACACTCCATCCCCTTAATAATCGCATAATAATCATATCTTCTGATATAATATATGGTAGTAAGTAGGCAGTGTTCATATTCTTCCTTCGACATTACTGTTTGATTTTCTTTCTTTCCTGTTTTACTCTCATTATCCCTGTAACTTTGAAGAGTTACCTGCAATTTTTCTTTCAAACTACTTAACTTCCCAATTAGTAACTCACATTCCTGCTCTATTTCAGCTTTACTTCCTGTTGCTACGATTTGTTCAAATAAAATGGTATTTTCTATTAATACGCCTGCTCCGATTCCGTAACATACATTCTTTAATTTATGTACACCCATCTGTATTTCTTTTAGAGACTTCTTTATTTGACCCTTCAAAATAATTTCATAGCATATCTGTAAATCCTGCAGAGATATCTCCAGGATATGAATATATTGATCAGGATTTCCTAAAGCATTTCGAAGTCCTGTTGCAAAATCAATTTCATCGTTCATTATTATTAATTGATGAAACCATTCATTTTTTTCCTGCAAATCAATACCTGTCTGACTTGCCGTTATCTCCTCCGTCTTCAGATACGGAAACCATCTTTGTAGAATCGATAATAAATCTGTTCTTTCCAGCGGCTTCATTAAAACATCATTCGCGCCTGCCTTTTTATAACGTCTCCTGATATTTTCTGTTACATCAGCGGTTAAAGCAATAATGACAGTTGTCGCTTCATCTGCTGTTAGATAACGTATCGCAGTCGTCGTCTGAACCCCATCCATATTTGGCATCATATGATCAATAAATATAATACTATATTTTTTTCGGGCAGACATATATACAGCATCCATACCGTTGTTAATACAGTCTGTTGAAATATCAAGCAGCTCATCCAGCATGCAGGCTAAAATCAATGCATTAACTTCATTATCATCAACCACCAGAGCTCGAAAAAATTTATTTTCCATATTCCAAATATGTTCTCCTCTCCCGCTTCTTTTGACGCTTTACTATTACAAAATGATATATTTCGTATACACACCTATATTAACTATTCTTATTTTCATCGTAAATCGTCAGAAAACTACCTAATCATTTCATTTCAGCAGACAAAATAGGTAAGATAAGAAAATAAATAGGATTTCGTAATAAAATTATCAAATTTAGCTTTTATATCATAGATTAATTTGTTATAATATACGTTAGAAAATTTCAGTATAAACTTTGGAGGTAGAAAAATGTCAAATGTAACTATCATGGACCATCCGCTTATTCAGCATAAGTTAGGTATTATGAGACGCAAAAATACATCAACGAAAGAGTTCAGAGATCTTGTATCGGAAGTTGCAATGTTAATCTGCTATGAAGCTACCAGAAAGCTTCCCCTCGCTGATATCGAAATCGAAACACCCTTAACAAAAACGATTGCGAAGGAAATTGCCGGTAAAAAATTATGCATTGTTCCGATACTTCGTGCCGGGCTTCATATGGCTGATGGTATCTTAAACCTTATTCCAAATGCCAAAGTTGGTCATGTAGGTTTATACAGAAATGAAGAAACTCTGGAACCGGTTGAATATTTCTGTAAACTTCCCTCCGATGCTGCGGATCGTGAAATATTTATTGTTGATCCTATGTTAGCAACTGGTGGTTCTGCTGTCGCTGCAATAAATCTTCTTAAGAAAAGAGGCCTTACCAAAATTCATTTCTTATGTCTGATAGCAGCTCCGGAAGGTGTTGAACGGCTAACCAAAACTCATCCTGATGTTGAAGTATATATCGGCAATCTGGATGAAAAATTAAATGCAAAAGGATATATTCTTCCCGGACTTGGTGATGCCGGTGATAGAATCTATGGAACGAAGTAAAATTGTCACATATTATCAATAGCAGGCAGGATTACCTTTTTGAGGTAATCCTGTTTGTTTTATTACCATGAAAGTATCCTGAACTTTCATTTATTGTGATGCATGTAAAGGATAGATGTTTGAAAGAAAACCACTTTCAAACTATTTATTAAAGCCTATTCACTTTTGAAAAGATATCAAAAAGTGAAAGGCACGGGTATATCTTTGAAAGAAAACTTTATTTTGTCATAAATAAAACAAAATCAAGGACGAAGTATTCACCCTTGATTTGTTAATTATCTTATTCAATTCATCAAAGCTGGATTTTTGTATTATACACAATTATTGCTTCCTTGCAGGATGCTTTATTAACTGTCATTCTTATTGATTAGAAAACTTATATATTGTCACAGAATCATACTCTTTACCCGCTTTTAAGAAACAGGAAGGAAAACTCTCTATATTACATGAATTAGGATAATACTGCGTTTCAAAGCATACTCCGACTCTCTTCTCATATTTTGCATCATCCTTAGTATTCTTAAGTGGTGTGAGGAAATTTGCTGTATATAATTGCATACCGGGAAGATTGGTGAAAACCTCCATCTTTCTTCCGCTCTTCTCATCCACAAGCTCTGCTACTCTTTCTACATTATTTCCGCTAATATCGAGAATATAATTATGATCATATCCTCCCGCTATTTTCAATGGTTCATAGTCTGCCTCTATGTCCTGGCCAATGGCTTTCATTGTTGTAAAATCCATTGGCGAGCCTGCAACCTCTTTTACTTCGCCGGTCGGGATCAGATCCTTCGTTGTCGGAGTAAACTGGTTTGCTTTCATCCACAATTTATGATTTAGAACGGAGCCTGCACTATGTCCACCGAGATTAAAATAAGAATGGTTTGTCAGGTTAACAATAGTATCCTTGTCCGACACCGCAAGATACTCAATTACGAGCTCATTTGCTTCTGTCAGGCTATAGGTCACACTAACATCCAGATTACCCGGCATACCCTGCTCCATATGAGGACTTAATCTGGAGAATTCAATACTTATCATATCTTCATCCTCATATACTTCTGTTTCATACATAAATTGATTATATCCTACAGGACCACTATGAAGATTATTTTCACCATCATTTTTCGCAAGCTCATAGGTCTTACCATTTACTTCGAATTTTGCTCCCCCGATACGGTTTGCATGTCTTCCGATAAAAGCTCCCAATCCCGGTCCGTTTTGCTCATAACCTTCCAGATTACGAAAGCCTAAATTCACATCTGCCATATTTCCTTTGGCATCAGGGACAATAATATTAACAATATGTGCACCATAATCTGTAAACGATACTTTCATTCCATTATCGTTTGTTATGGTATATAATGTAGCTTCTTCCCCATTTTTTGTTTTTCCGAAAGACTTTTGTGTTACATTCATTTTTTCTACTCCTTACCCTAATTCATAAATTTTCTTAAATTATAGCATACTGTGATGAAATAATAAATACTTTATTCCTGTAATGTATATAACGCATGTTACTGTTTTTGTGCGATGTAGCAATTGACACAATTTATACCAAATGCTATACTAAGCAGTAGTTATGCCACCCGCCTGTTTTTATAGTCCTTTTCCCGCCTGGGTAAAGGTTTTTTTATTATTTTATTGTATGGAGGTAAAAATGAAAAAAGACAAAAATTTTATAAAGCTGCTGATTGCCTTAGGTGTATTGCTTGTTATTGCCCTTCTTATGCTGGGTATTTATTATAAGAACAAGCCAAAAACTAACTTAGGTTCCAAAAAGATTGTGGTTGAGGTTATCGTTCCCAAAGAAGAGAGTAATGATTTTACCATTTATACGGATGCACAGTACCTGGGCCAGGCACTTCAGGAGAAAAATCTTGTGAAGGGCACCAAGGGTGATTACGGTTTATTTATAACAGAGGTAAATGGACACACAGCCAATGAGACCAAACAGGAATGGTGGTGTATTACAAAGGATGGTGAAAACGTAAACACCAGTGCCGACCAAACGCCTATAACCGATGGAGATCATTACGAAATTACGCTAACTACAGGATATTAAATTGCACTATCAGATTACCTAAAATTGTACTTCTAATGGAGGCATCAATGAAGATCAGGGATATCGTAATGATTGCTATGCTGAGTGCGATATTATTTGCAGCACAGGTGGCTTTACGTCTTATTCCAAATGTAGAATTAGTTACTGTACTTATTATTCTCTATACCATACTCTTTGGTCGAAAAACTTTATATATCATCTATATTTTTGTATTTTTAGAAGGGCTGATTTATGGTATTGGACCATGGTGGTATGGTTATCTATACGTTTGGGCAATCTTATATTTTATCGCAAGATTAAACAGAAATAAATATTCCCCTCTACTGTGGGCTATTATTTCCGGTGGTTACGGATTAATCTTTGGTGGATTATTTGCTATTATTAATTTGTTTACTATGGGAATTCCCGGCGCTGTTGCTTTTTGGATTGCAGGAATTCCGTTTGATGTTATTCATTGTGTATCCAATTTTATTATAACTTTATGTTTGTTCCTGCCCTTGCACAATGTCATTAAGCAATTACAAATCCGTTATAATAGTAATTATTAATTCACCCTGTTGGACCGTAATCTGTGTAACAATCTGTATTTTTTATAACCCACATATACACGCTGCGTATATGCGGGTTATTTTATAAAATAAAACTGGTCAAAAAAAGGTTATCCTTAAGAACATTACTTAAGGATAACCTTTAATCAATCGTTTCCAACAATATAACACTATTTCTTTATAAACTTATTTGCTTAAAAACAAAATTTATAGTTTAGAAAAAGGTACACTGTAAACCCAACATTGATTATAATTTTGTTACGTTAGTTGCCTGAGGACCCTTAGCTCCCTGAACTACTTCGAACTGAACTTCCTGACCTTCTTCTAAAGATTTGAAGCCGTCCATGTTAAGACCACTGTAATGTACGAATACATCGTTGCCCTGTTCGTCGGAGATAAATCCAAAACCTTTTTGATTGTTGAACCACTTTACTGTACCTTTGTTCATGTATAATTCCTCCAAAATAAAAAATAATTTAATTGTCGATCTCTTCGACAACAAGAACATCATAACACTCTTTCGCTATTGTGTCAAATATTATTTATCGACAGAATGATTCAGTTCATACGCTTCTTCTGCATTACATATTTCATACTGGTTTGCCTTTAATACTTGCATAGCAGTTTCTAAATTTGAAAGTTTCATGATGATGGAGGTATTCCTTCCGGCAGTTGCAAGGGTATACATATATTCAACACTAATCCCTGCATCAAACAGGACCTTCAACACTTCATGCAAGGTACCCGGTTTCTGTTCGATCTTAACAGCAATCACATCGGTAAGCATTGCGGAAAATCCTTCCTCTTTTAGTACTCGCCGGCCTTCTTCCGGATTGGATACAATCATTCTGAGCATACCATATTCAGATGTATCTGCAAGGCTAAAAGATGCGATATTAATGCTATGTTCTTTAAGTGCCTCTGTAACGCGTTCTAATCTACCTTCCCTGTTCTCGATAAATACAGATAATTGCTTAATAACCATAATTCCCCTCCTTTTTTTCTCAATTTAATCACATAGCCCGTATCTTAAAATAATTACCCTGTTGGCCAAAGCCAAAAGGGGACGCTACCTATACCAATTGTCTTTTGTCTATAACCCTTTTGGCTTTTCCTTCACTTCTTTGGATTGTCTTTGGTTCCACAAGCTTAACCTTTACTGAAAGGCCAAGCGCAGACTGAAGTACGCGGTGTATCTTCTGTGTAAGACTTTCCAGCTGTTTAATCTCATCCGAGAAGAAGCGCTCTTCTACTTCCACCTGTACCTCAAGGATATCAAGATTATTGACACGGTCAACGATCAGCATATAGTGCGGGCTCGTTTCCACAATTTCCAGTAAAGCTGCCTCTACCTGGGATGGGAATACATTTACACCGCGGATAATTAACATATCATCAGAACGGCCCTTGAAACGGCTTATTCGTGCAAGAGTTCTTCCGCACTCACATTTTTCATAGGAAATACTGGTCAGATCCTTGGTGCGGTAACGGAACAACGGCAGAGCCTCCTTTGTAAGAGTTGTAAATACCAGTTCTCCTATTTCTCCTTCTTTACAAGGTTCCAGTGTTTCAGGATTTATAATCTCAGGAACAAAATGATCTTCGTATACATGAAGGCCCTTATGGTATTCACAGTCCGCCGCAACACCCGGTCCCATGATCTCACTTAAGCCATAGATATCATACGCTTTCAGGTGCAGTTTATCTTCTATCTGTTTTCTCATGTTGTCCGTCCATGGCTCTGCACCGCAGATTGCTGCTTTCAGTTTGATATTCTCAATCTGACCTGCTTCCTCCAGTGTCTCTGCAATATGTAACAGATAGGAAGGGGTGCAGGCTATAGCGGTTGCTCCAAAATCCTGCATCATGGTAATAAGCTTCTGGGTATTACCGGTTGACATCGGGATAACCGTCGCACCCAGATTTTCAGCACCATAATGAAGTCCTAAACCGCCGGTAAATAATCCGTAGCCATAAGCCACCTGTATCTTATCCTGCGTCCCCACGCCTGCCATCGCAAGAACTCGTGCCACACATTCCTGCCAGATCTCAATATCCCTTCGGGTATAGCCAACAACGGTTGCCTTGCCGGTGGTTCCGGAGGAGGCATGAATTCTCACTACCTCGGACTGTGGAACAGCAAACAGTCCAAAAGGATAATTGTCTCTTAAATCCGTCTTAGTGGTGAAGGGTAGTTTATTTAAATCATCGATTCCGTTGATATCACCGGGTTCCAGGCCCATTTTCTGCATTTTTTTACGGTAAAATTCAACGTTATGATATACATGGCCAACCATTTTCTTAAGTCTTGCACTTTGCAGGTTATGAATTTCATCTCTGCTCATGCATTCTTTTGTTTCATTCCAAATCATGCTATGACATCCTCCTGCTCAGCTACAATAAAGCCGTTATTTTTAAGAACCAGGGTGGTTTTGTTAAGATCATCCGTGTTTATAATCATAAGCGGCGCTTTCCCGCTGCGTAATACAATTGAATAGATATAATTAATGCCAAGTTTGGCTTCTGCTATTACATGAAGCATATGATCAAGCACACCTGGTTTATCTTCCAGTTCAACAGCAACTGCATCCGACATCTTCACTGCAAAGCCCTTCTCTGTCAGAAGCTCCTTTGCCCGTTCCGGCTGATCCACTACGATTCTTAATATTGCAAACTCGGGTGTGTCAAAAGAAGCGATGGCTCTCAGGTTAATCATGTTGTTTTTTAATACTGTTGTAACTCCTGCCAGACTCCCAATCTCATTTTGTACAAATACGGAAAGCTGTCTGATCATAGTAAAAACCTCCTTTATTCTTAGTGAAGATGATACCCTGTTTCAAATGCCTTTTTGTTTATCTCAACTGTCTTTTTGGGTACGGTATTCTCGATAACCGTCAGCCAGTCCTCTTTGCTAAAATCCATATGCTGGGCTGCTGTTCCAAGCACGATAACATTAAAAACCTTACTGTTTCCAAGTTTCTTTGCTTCTTCAATCGCATCGACGCGGAGTATCTTATATTCCTTCTCGAGATCCTCTAATATATGTTCCGGATATTTTGCCGCACCAATTACAACCGGCATCGGGTCAATTCTCTGATCATTCACTATAATTACTCCGTCCTTTTTCAGAAAATGCGCATATCTTAAAGCTTCCAGGCGCTCAAAGGCAATCAGTACATCCGCCTGCCCTTCCTCTACAATCGGTTCATTTACTTTATCGCCATACCGGACAAAGGTAACAACACTGCCACCTCTTTGAGCCATTCCATGAACCTCGGATAACTTTACATCATATCCCGCATGAATTGTCAATGCTCCTAAAATTCTGCTAGTAAGCAGAGTACCCTGTCCGCCTACACCGACTATCATTATATTTTTTGTTTCCATCGTAACCCTCCCTATTGTAAGCAAACCAGCTTTACTGCACCAAATTTGCAGGCTGTTTCACAAAGTCCGCAGCCATTGCACATGGTATCATTAATTGCAATGACTCCATTTTCCTTCTTGGTGATTGCAGGGCAGCCTGGCTTCATACACATGCCGCATTTTTTACAAACCTCCGCTTCAATGCGGTATTGTTTGGTAACCGGTGTTTTACTAAGCAAAACACAGGGTGATTTTGTAATTATAACAACGACTTCATCCATTTCAGCCGCTTCTTTGATCGTCTTCTCTAATTTCTCGACATCAAAAGCATTCACCTCATATACATGATTTACTCCGACAGCCTTGCATAAGGCAGCCAAATCCACCGCATAAGTAGCTTCTCCTTTTAAGGTCTTACCTGTGGCAGCATGATCCTGATGACCTGTCATTCCGGTTGTAGAATTATCCAGTATCATTACTGTTCCTGTACCCTTATTATAGACCATATTAATCAGGGAATTGATACCCGTATGCATAAAGGTTGAATCACCGATTACTGCAACCCAATTTTTAATATAATCCTTCCCCTTAGCCTTCTCCATTCCGTGAAGGGAAGAAATGCTGGCACCCATACAGACTGTTGTGTCCACGACACTAAGCGGAGCTACGGCTCCAAGTGTATAACAGCCGATATCTCCTGCCGCATGGATTTTCATTTTATTTAAAACAGAATAAACACTTCTGTGGGGACATCCCGGACATAAAATCGGAGGGCGGTTCGGAACCTGTGCTGCGGGCTGGATCAAAAGATTATCTCCTACAATCGCCTTTTTCAACAGATTAGCAGAATATTCTCCCTGTACGGTTAAAAGCTCCTTGCCGACCGCTGAAATTCCCCAGGATTTTACCTGTTCCTCAATAATCGGATCCAATTCCTCTACAATATATAAACACTCCACTTCGGAAGCAAATTCTTCGATCAACTTTCTGGGAAGTGGATTTACCAGCCCAAGCTTAAGAACGGAAGCTTCCGGGAATGCTTCCTTAACATACTGATAAGGAATTCCGGATGTAATAAAGCCTATTTTTTTATCATTATATTCCACCTTGTTGATAGGAAAATTGCAACCATCCACAATCAAAGCAGCTTCTCTGCTTTCAACAACCAAGTGACGCCCTTTTGCATTTCCCGGCATCATC
Source organism: Bacillota bacterium (assembly GCA_023418475.1). Lineage (GTDB taxonomy): Bacteria > Bacillota > Clostridia > Lachnospirales > Lachnospiraceae > Mobilitalea. The sequence continues at coordinate 76,879 of JAEZZO010000055.1, read as the reverse complement.
ACATTTTTGGCAATATTTCTGACATATGGCTTATCCTCGATCTCTATTCTGGGATGCAGTTCTACCATTCCCTGTGAATGAGATAGTCTTGTTGTTGACCTTACAATAACTGGTGTGTCATATTTCTCACTCAAATCAAATGCAAATTTAACAAATTCCTTCGCTTCACTGCTGTCAGAAGGCTCAAGGACCGGAACCTTTGCCGCTCTTGCAACCGCTCTTGTATCCTGTTCATTCTGGGAGCTGTACAATCCTGGATCATCCGCAACAATTGCCACAAGACCGCCTGTTACTCCAATGTAGGACACAGTAAATAATGGATCCGATGCAACGTTAAGTCCTACATGCTTCATGGAGGCCAATGCCCTGACACCGCTTATAGATGCTCCGATTGCAACCTCCATTGCAACCTTTTCATTTGGTGACCATTCTGAATATATTTCATTGTATTTTACGATATGTTCGCTGATTTCTGTGCTGGGTGTTCCAGGGTATGCTGCAGATACTTTACATCCTGCCTCATAAGCTCCGCGGGCAAACGCCTCATTCCCAAGCATAATTTCCTTCTGTGCCACTATGTAGCCTCCTTTTCTTATCGAACAAGTTTCTATTAATGATTAAGTTAATCCTTGCGTATATCGGTTACTCTTTTTGCTTTTCCCTCAAAGCGCTGTAAACTTCTCGGTGCAACTAATTTTATCATAGCATCAAGTCCTAATACAACCCTCAAGCTAGATTTTATTTTATGTTCTAATTCTCCCAGCTTTGCATAAGAATCCAGCAGTGTATCATCGGCAAGCTCCACCTTAATTTCCATCGTATCGAGATGGTTTTTGCGGTCAACCAGTATTTCATAATGTGCACCTATTTCCGGCACCTTTAATAGAACCTCTTCTATCTGCGTCGGGAATACATTTACACCACGGATAATGAGCATATCATCGGAACGTCCGGAGAGATTCTCCATTCTTACTGTAGTTCTTCCGCATTTGCAGGGTTCATACATCAAACGGGAGATGTCCTTGGTACGGTAGCGGATGAGTGGAAGTGCTTCCTTCGTGATACAGGTAATAACCAGCTCACCCTTTGAGCCTTCCGGAAGGACCTCTCCCGTATCCGGATTGATTATTTCCGGAATGAAATGATCCTCATTGATATGCATTCCGCAAAGCTCCAGGCATTCACCGGATACGCCGGGACCAATCAGTTCACTCATGCCATAATTCTGGGTAACTTTCATTTCCGGCCCCCAAAGCTTATACATCTCCTGACGCATCGGCTCCGTCATACCTTCGCCGCCAAAAAGACCTATTCGTACCTTCAAATCCTTTGCCGGATCCAGTCCCATTTGTCTTGCAACCTCTGCGATATGTAAGGCATAGGATGGAGTAGCAACAAGAAGTGTTGTTTCAAAATCCTTCATGTACATAATCTGTTTCTGAGTATTGCCGGAAGAAGTCGGTGCTACCGCTGCACCGATATTCTCAAGTCCGTAATGCAGTCCCAAAGCACCTGTAAACATGCCATATCCAAAACAAATCTGAGACACATCATCTTGCGTTGCACCACCCATTGCTGCAATTCTGGACACACATTCAGTCCAGGTCTTCATATCCTTTTTTGTATAACCAACTACGGTTGGCTTGCCGGTCGTCCCAGAAGAAGCATGAATACGAACAAGTTCTTTCTTTGGTACAGCAAATAAGCCAAAGGGATAATTATCTCTTAAATCCTTTTTATTTGTAAACGGCAGACGCTTTAAATCACCAAGGCTTTTTATATCCTCCGGCTTTATACCTGCCTCCGTCATTTTCTCCCTGTAAGCTGGCACCTTTTCATAAATACGTGTTACGGTTTCCTGCAGTCTGGTAAGCTGCAGCACTTCAATTTCTTTTCTTGATAAGGTTTCTTCCTTTCCCCAAATCATAATGCCCTCCTTCTACATTTCTCATGTCATTCATTTATATGTAACCTTCCGGCACCTAACCTCCTGTGATATTAAGGCTTTGTGCGTTTATGCAGTTAGCATGTATTCCTGTTCCGCTCGAAGATATCTTAATAAAGCATCTTAGAAAGCTTCTTATATTTTCCCATATAACGCACTAATAGAAGCTGTCTCAAAGGAAATTTAATCCCCTTGCGTCAGCTTCTTTCATGCCTCCTTCACTCTTCTTTTACGCTTCCAATCATGATTTTACAAAGCGGTATCTCAAACAACGGATCTAAGATGATTTCGAAAGAAAATTTTTATTCTTTTATTCTTCAATGGATTCCCTTGTATGTACGGTGACTATCTCATCATAACAGGCAAATACACCATCAATTTTATCCTTACGAATGGAAGGAGTTATGATACTGACTACCGGAACCACAATGAGTCCTGCTACCATTGCAATTGCACCCGCATTAATGGGTGACGCAATATATTTTAACAACAGGTTTGATATGGTAATCCCAACACCAGTTGCGAAACTTGCCCAAACAGCAGCCTTTGTAACACGTTTCCAATAGAGTCCGTATAAGAACGGCGCAAGGAAAGAACCGGCAAGCCCTCCCCAGGAAACACTCATCAGCTGCGCAATAAAAAGTGGAGGATCCAGTGCCAGGATAACGGAAAGAGCAATGAAAAATACAATCAGTATTCTTATCGTCAGTATTTGCTTCTTCTCACTCATGTCCTTTACAATATTATCCTTAATAAAGTCTAATGTCAATGTCGAACTGGATGTCATTACCAATGATGCAAGTGTTGACATGGATGCCGATAATACTAATACAATTACAATACCAATAAGTGCAGAGGATAAAGTTGAAAGCATATTCGGAATAATTGTATCGAAGGCAACCGTACCATTGGCTTTGTAAATCGCTGCACTGTCATACAGCCTTCCGAAACCTCCGAGGAAATAGCAGCCTCCTGATATGATAATTGCAAATATCGTGGAAATGATTGTCCCTGCTTTTATGGCTTTTTCATTTTTAATCGTATAAAACTTATGTATCATCTGCGGAAGTCCCCAGGTTCCAAGTGAGGTAAGTATTATTACACCCAACAGATTTACCGGATCAGGTCCGAAAAAGGAAGCAAATGCTCCCGGCTGCCCTTGTGTAACAGCCACATCACTATTTATCTTAGCCAGTTCACCGATTGCACCTAAGAAACCGCCGTTGTTGCGAAGTACAGATGCAATTACCGCACTAATACCAACCAGCATGATAATGCCCTGAATAAAGTCATTAATTGCTGTTGCCATATAGCCGCCGAGAATTACATAAATACCTGTTAGTATTGCCATTGCCAGAACACATACCCAGTATGGTACATCAAAAGCCATTCCGAACAACCGGGATAAACCGTTATATACAGATGCAGTATAAGGAACGAGAAAAACAAAAGCAATTGCAGATGCAACAATTCTTATCGCCTTGCTGTCATATCTGCTGCCAAAGAAGTCCGGCATTGTAGTTGATTGCAGATAATGGGTCATAACACGGGTTCTTCGTCCTAATACCACCCAAGCCAGAAGGCTTCCAATCATTGCGTTGCCAATACCGATCCAGGTTGCAGAAACACCATATTTCCAGCCAAACTGTCCTGCGTAACCGACAAAAACGACAGCCGAAAAGTAAGTCGTACCATATGCAAATGCCGTAAGCCATGGTCCTACCGACCTTCCTCCCAATACAAAATCTCCTACGCTTGCTGTATGTTTTCTGGCATATACTCCAACCAATATCATTATGGTGAAAAACAGCGCTAGGAATAATACTTTAATCATCATATAAACCGACTTCTCCTTACTTATCATATTGTGCCGCTTTAATACTTTAAAGCATCGGCACTTTAAAGTATAGTATCAAAATAATCATATTTTGTCAAGATATTGCCAAAAATATATTTTACATTATTACATTTTGTAACTTTTTACATAATTTAAGCGAAATCTCTTAATTTATCAAAATATTTTTATACATTTTTACTATGAATTTTGTTAAAAATTATCCTCCCGGAGGGTTTTATTACATAGGACGAACTTTCCTATGTAATAAAAAGAACAGAGTATGAAATATCACATACTCTGCTCTTTATATCATATATATAATTTTATCAGAATAATACTGTACAAGACTGCCGAAGCCGGTAATAACAGGATAAATTTCAAGTGCTTTGTCTTATGATGAAACAGCAGCATACCAAAGAAAGCTCCGACACCGCCTCCCAAAAACGCAGTCAGTAATAATGTTTTCTCCTGAATTCTCCAAACCTTTTTAACAGCCTTTTTCTTATCTATTCCCATCAGCGCAAAACCAATCAGGTTCATAGATATCAGATATCCCGAAATAATATAAATAAATATCCGGCTCATTACCTACTTATCCTCGGCAGCAATCGCAATTCCCAGCTCATATAGCTGTTTCTCATCGACGATATTCGGTGCGTCCGTCATTAAGCAGGAGGCATCCTTTACCTTCGGGAATGCAATTACATCGCGAATACTGTCTTCCTTTGCCATCAGCATTACCAGACGATCTAAGCCATAGGCAAGACCTGCATGCGGGGGAACACCATATTTAAAGGCATTCAACAGGAAGCCAAAACGTTCATAAGCAGCTTCTTTTGTAAAGCCAAGTACCTCGAACATTTTCTCCTGTACATCACTCTGGAAAATACGCACAGAGCCTCCGCCGATTTCCGTACCATTCAGGGTAATGTCATAGGCCTTTGCCCTTACCTTACCGGGATCAGTATCCAGAAGATGAAGATCCTCTTCCATAGGCATTGTAAATGGATGATGCTTTGCTACATATCTTGCTTCTTCCTTTGAATATTCAAGAAGCGGGAATTCGGTGATCCACAAGAATTTATATTCATCCTTATGGAGCAGTCCCAGGTTCCTTGCAATCTCCAGACGTAATGCGCCCAGCACTGCAAATACCGTGTCATCTTCATCCGCGGCGAACAAAAGAAGATCTCCGGGTTTTGCATCCATCGCCGCAACCAGTTCCTGAAGTTCTTCCTGTGTCATGAATTTAGCAAAGGAAGACTTGTAGGAACCGTCCGCCTCCACAGCAAGATAAGCAAGTCCTTTTGCGCCATAATCCTTCGCAAAATCAACCAGTGCATCGATTTTCTTTCTCGGCATATCAGCCTGTCCCTGTGCGTTGATACCTCTGACAGAGCCACCTTTTTCCAAAGCTCCTTTAAACACTGCGAAGCCAGAGTTTTTAACAATAGCTGATATATTTTTAAGTTCCAGTCCGAAACGGATATCAGGCTTATCGGAGCCAAAACGGTCCATCGCCTCGGCATAGGTCATTCTCTGTATCGGAAGCGGTACCTCAATACCGATGCTCTCCTGAAACATCTTCTGCAGCAGACGTTCATTGACACCGATTACGTCATCCACATCTACAAAGGATAATTCCATATCGATCTGTGTGAATTCCGGCTGCCTGTCCGCACGCAGATCCTCATCACGGAAACATTTTACGATTTGAAAATAACGATCATAACCGGCACACATTAGAAGCTGCTTAAATAATTGGGGTGACTGGGGCAGTGCATAGAAGTTACCGGGATGAACGCGGCTTGGCACCAAATAATCTCTGGCCCCTTCCGGTGTACTCTTTGTTAACATTGGGGTTTCTATCTCCAGGAAGCCTTCTCCTGACAGGAAATGGCGAGTGATATTGGCAACCTTACTGCGCAGGATTAAATTCTTCTGAAGATCCGGTCTTCTAAGATCCAGGTAACGATACTTTAATCTTAATTCCTCTTTCGTCTTGGAATTCTCTTCTATCTGGAACGGAGGCGTATCTGCCTCAGATAATATTCGAAGCTGTTCTGCTCTGATTTCAATGTCACCGGTAGCCAGATTTTCATTCACTGCTCCGGATCGCGCTTCCACCTTTCCTGTCACTGCAATAACAAATTCACTTCTAAGATGCTCCGCTTTTGCAAAATTATCATTTCCACAGTCTGCTTCCTCAAAAATAATCTGAAGCAGTCCGGAACGGTCTCTCATATCAACAAAAATGATCCCACCCTTATTTCTGCTTTTTTGTACCCATCCCATTACGGTAACTGTTTCACCGATATTTTTATTGGATACTTCGGTACATCTGTGGCTTCTGTGTAAGCCTTTCATAGATTCAGCCATAGTTTCTTTCTTCTCCTTACCTTAGTCCGCCAAAGTTTGGCACACCAAAAATATATGCTTCTTATCTTATCAACAAGATGCATGTTTTCACTATTTTAAGCCTTTTTCTGATATCTGTCCATCTATTTTTTGCTTTCTTCAAATAAACATATCAAATCACTTATTGTTCACAGGCAAGTCATGCACAGTAATTATTCCAGTCTACAGAAAGAAATCAATACATTTACGGTTTTTCACTGATGGTTTCACATAATTCGTCCCCACTCTTACATGCTCCGGATGGATTGTATATGCCTTCAGTGCCGTATCACTTTCAAATACACAGTCAAGCATAATATCCGCATCCGAAGTATCCACCGGATGAACAAGAACTTGAATAGATATAATCCCATCCATCAGATTTTTGAGATTTTCAAGCTCTCTTTTGATTATTTCTGCATTCTCTTGATTTTGTTTTTCTGTAAATCCATCGGCATAATTCCAAGCTACTATATGTCTTACCATTTTACATCCTCCTTTTGATTTCCCTCTTAAGTAATATTTCCTTGTATCAGTCCCAGTTTTTCCAAAACCTCTGTGAATTTTGCAGTATCAATCGGTTTTGCCGCATAAGCATCACAGCCTAATTCAAAGGCATCTCTAACAAACTGCGTCTCTGCCAGAGCTGTTGTCATAATGACTTTTGCTCTTTTCTCCGGAAGGATACCCTTCTGGGTTTCAAGCTCTTTCATGTGCTTTAGTACTTTCACCCCATCAACCTTAGGCATCATAATGTCCAGGCAGATTAAATCATATGGTTTATTCTCTTTTAATGATATTAAAAAAGCATCCAATGTTTCCAAACCGTCCACTACCAAATCACACTCGCCGTATTCGGAAAGGAATTTAAATAAAAACTTTCTGCTAATTAAATCATCCTCAGCAATTAATATTCTCATTCTTACCCTCCACTGTGTATCTCTTGCAGAATCCTTGGTGAAATGCCAAATAACTAATGTTTACTTATCTTATTGTTTCTCTGCTTCATTCATATTATGATACAGTTTAAATTCATACTTGATTTGATCAATAAAATTTCTGGCTTCTGTCAAATTGCCTCTTCTGGCTGCTAATTCAATTTTAAAAGCTGTGTCTTTCAGATCGATAGCATCAATACTATTTGAAATTTTCTTTATTTCATTTGCCATATATTCAACGCCTATTATATCATTCCCTTCCGCTATTACATCCAGCACATGAATACTGTCCTCAATTTCATTGATTACTACAGGAGTTTTTTGATTATCACCCCTATGCTTATCATAGGTAAATATTATTTCTCCTTCTTCTGTCAGTGTTATATTTTCCGGTGTGCTATATCCCCTATCTGCCGTCACTTTTTCCAATACCCGGAATAGCTCTTCCAATTGAATTGGTTTGGATATATAGGCATCCATACCTCCGCTTAAAATTTTTTCTTTTTCACCGGGTAATGCGTATGCAGTGAGAGCAACTATAGGTATTCTGGTTCTTCCCTGCTCTATTTCCCTTATTTTCAGTGACGCTTCCATTCCGTTCATCACCGGCATTTGAATATCCATTAAAATCACATCATAGTTTTCTTTGGTGAAATATTCCACGGCCTCGGCACCATTCGCAACAGTCCTTACGATATGTCCCTTCTCCATTAGCATTTTATATGCAACCTTCTGATTAATCAAGTCATCCTCGGCAAGCAATATATTAAGAGGTTTGGCTGCTTTATTAATATTAGGTATCGCATGCGTCTGTTTATCTTCAGCATGACCGATTTTAAAACGGATACAGAAGGTAAAGGTGCTTCCTTTTCCTTTTTCACTATGTATCTCTATCTTTCCGCCCATCCGTTCGACCAGTTGTTTCGAAATAACAAGGCCCAGTCCGGTACCGCTGTATTTTTTGGTGTAGGTATTTTCAATTTGACTAAAGCTATGGAAAAGACGACCGAGATCTTTATTGGCAATTCCTATCCCGGTATCCGAAACAGAAAATTTCAAATCTACTTCCTCTGATGAAATACAGACATTTTTAATAGAAATAGTTACTTCACCCCGATCTGTAAATTTTACAGCATTACTGATCAGATTATTTAAAATTTGTTTCAGCCGATTGGGATCTCCAATCAAAAACGGAGGAATTCCCGACGAATACATATAATTGAGTTCTAATCCCTTACCGGTAACTCTTGGTGAATGCACTCTCACAATTTCTTCAATCAAATCCTTCAGATTAAAATTAATTTCCTCCAAAATCATCCTGTCCGCCTCCATTTTCGAGAAGTCCAGAATGTCATTTACAATCTTAATTAAAGAATTCGCACAAGCCTTCGCTGTCACAAGATTATCTCTCTGATCAGCATTCAGCTGCGTTAGCAGCGTAAGATCAATCATACCAGCAATTCCATTGATTGGTGTTCTTATCTCATGGCTCATATTTGCCAGAAATTCACTTTTTGCTTTATTTGCAGTTTCTGCTGCTTCCTTGGCAGTGATCAATAACTTCTGATAACGTCTTAAATCCTCTTCCGCTTCCTTTTGAAGAGAAATATCATAGGACGAACCGATATAGCCTGCAAATTTTCCACTTGGATCATGATATGGAGCACCAATGACCATACACCATTTATACTTTTTATCACTGCTCAGAAATCTGGCTTCCTGAATGAACATCTCTTTCCGGTTACGTGCCTCAGTGGCATTTTGAGTGAATTCTTTTATATCGCTTGGATGCACCCGGTCAAACCACTCTTTTATCGGAGTATCTGCCAGCGCTAGTCCAGTAATACTGCCTGCAGGCCTGTTTGTATATTTAAACTGGAAGTTCTCATCTGACATCCATATGACAAAAGGAAGTTGATTTAAGATATTATAACAGTGTTCACTGGCTTCATTCGCTTTTATCTCAAGTTCCTTAATTCTGGTAATATCACGAAATACCACTACTACTCCTATCATATTACCTTTTCCTGACCTGACAGGTGTGCAGGTAGCTGATATGTATTTCGGTATTTTGTCCTCTCTGAGCAGCACGCTATAATTCACTAACCCAGTTTTTTCTTTCTTCTCAAGTACGTATTCCACAGGACAGCTTAGCAGCTCTCCTGTTTTAATATTATAAATCGGAAATACTTTCTTAAATTCCTTCTGATATGCATTATCCGCCTTACATTCTATGATTTCTTCAGCTACCTGATTCATATATACAATCTTACCTGATAGGTCAGTTGAAATCAATCCGTCACCGACACTGGATAAAATAGCCGCTAAAAATCCCTCATTTTCTTTCATCACTATTTCATTCATCACATTATTCACCCTTAAAATCACTATACTTTATACGTACAATTTTGTAACTATTACAGGCAAGTTATACTACCAGCTGTACATTCGGTAAAGCGCTTTTGAAAAAGGGTTCTCTATCGCGGCTGGTTTTTGCAACTCTCTGTTGATACTCCTATCTTAGTTTAACATCGAATATAATGTAGCCGCAACATTCTCAAGCGGTACCTGTTTTTCTACCGCACCAATATTATAAGCTACCTTCGGCATGCCATAAACAACACAGGTTTTCTCATTCTGGCCAATTGTACGTGCTCCTTTTCTTCTCATAGACATCAGTCCCTTGGCTCCGTCATATCCCATCCCCGTGAGTATAATACCGACTGCATTTCTACCGGCTTCCTTTGCTACCGATTCAAATAATATATCCACCGATGGGCAATGCCCATTGACTTTCTCATCCATAAAGCATTCCACTTTATATCGTTCACCAATTCTGCGGACAATCATGTGCTTGTCCCCCGGAGCAATCAGAACAAGACCTTTCTCAACATAGTCTCCGGTTTTTGCTTCTCTCACTTGCATATCAATGGAAGTATTCAGTCTTTCCGCAAACATTCTGGAGAAGTTGGGTGGTATATGCTGAACTATCACTATACCCGGAGTTTCTTTGGGTAAGCTTTTTAATACACTGTAAATAGCTTCTGTTCCCCCGGTTGAAGCTCCCAGTGCAATTAATTTATTACTTACTGTTTTTACATTTTCCACTTTACCAGATGTTTTATCGGCATTATACTTTAGAATCCTGGCATTGGATGCAATTTTTATCTTTAAGATCAAGTCATTAATAAAAGTTTCCACACTTTTTACCGATGATAAGTTGGGTTTTCCGACAAACTCTACGGCACCCGCATCCAGAGCGTCAAACACGGTTCCTGAAGTGGAGCTGACAACAATAATCGGAAGTGGATACTGCGGCATTAGCTTCTGTATAAACTCAATTCCACTCATTTTAGGCATCTCAACATCACAGGTCATAACATCCGGTTCATAAGCGATTATCTTGTCCCTTGCATCATAAGGATCTGTTGCGGTAGCAACAACTTCAATATCAGGATCAGAGGAAACTCCTCTTTGTAAAACCTCTCTGAACAAAATGCTGTCATCAACAATCAAAACTCTTATTTTTTTTGCCATTCGAGTTTCCTCTCAAGTTATATTTTTCTATAAACTGCGGGCATAACATACTTAAAATTGGTTTCATCACGATTGACCGCTTCCGAATGCCCTATAAAGAAGTAACCACCCGGCTCCAATAACTGATAGAATTTATTAACAAGGTTATATCTGGTTCTTTCATCAAAGTAAATCATTACATTCCTGCAGAAAATTACATGAAACTGTTTTTTAAAAGGAAAAACCGTTTCCATAAGATTGAATTTCCGAAAAATAACTTCATTTTTAATACTATCATGAAGTGCCGCGGTTTCTGTATCTATTTTGTGAAAATATTTCAATTTCCATCTGGATGGTATAGTTTCAATATCCTTAACAGCATATTCTCCTTTTTTAGCCTCCTCAAGCACCCTGTTCGAAATATCAGTAGCCAGGATCTTCTTGTCCCAGGATAGACTATTTTTCTCAAAATATTCATCCATGATCATTGCGAGAGTGTAGGGTTCCTCTCCCGAGGAACAGCCTGCACACCATATTCGTAGATCCCTATCTGTAACCTTTTTCTCCAGATAGGGCAGAACTATCTCACTAAAGCAGGAAAAATGCTCTGCCTCTCTCATAAAATAAGTATGATTCGTGGTGATTTTATCCAGCAGTGTAGACACTGCAATACCGGATTTATCCTCCATAAGATAATCATAATATTCGGAGAAGCTTTTGAAGCCATTCTGAACCAGTACATTCTGCAGTCGGCCAATTACAAGTGCTTCCTTTTCTGCCTTCAAATGAATTCCATAATTAGTCTTAATGAATGCTGTCAGCTGGCTAAATTCTTTTTTGGTTATGCTTATCAACGTTCCCGCCCCTTTTACATATGTCAAATAATGCTATCCCATCTTATAAGATCTGATTGATATCCTCCAAGTCATTATCTGTAAGAATTCTTTCACAATCCAGAAGCAGTTTCACCGCACTACCCACTTTTCCAATTTTATTAATGTATTGATTGCTTCCTTTACTCATCTGCGGAGGATCTACGATATCTTGTTCCAGTATCGTAAGTACCTCCGACACACTATCGACAATCAGCCCGATTGACAGTTCCCTAAGCTCTACAACAATTACACAGGTCCTGTCATTATACTCTTTCGGTTCCTTCTTAAATCGGATTCTAATATCTACAACCGGTATAATTTTACCTCTCAGATTAATAATTCCCTTCACATATTCCGGAAGTTCCGGTATCTCAGTAATTGTCTGGATTCCAATGATTTCCGTCACATATCTGATTTCTATCCCATAACATTCGTTCCCTAATAAAAATGTTAGATATCTGTCCTTCTGTGTATCTTCGTCCAAATCAAAGGTATTATCAAGGATATCTGCCATATTTTTTCTCCTTTTTCACGCTGCATTTTGTGCATCTTTCGTTCGTGTGCGCAGCACAGGCACAAACTTGCAAAGTGAGGTTGCGATTTGTTAGTGACTAAACATTCTGCCTATATCCAGTATTAGACTAATGCTGCCATCACCTAGCAGAGTGCATCCGGCAAGGCCCTTAATCTTCTTGAAGTTCTGGATATACTGCGGTAAGGCCTTTACTACAACCTGTTGCTGTCCCAGCAGTTCATCCGCAAACAGACATACTGTTTTTTCGTCCTGTTCTACCATGATGATAATACCCTCGGAAAACTTTATTATCTCAGTATTTACTTTAAATAGTTCATGCAGACGTCTTACCTGGTAGCAGTTCCCTCTCACCATTATCATTTCATTTCCATCCGGATCCTGAAAGATATCTCCTTCTTTTGGCCGGAACGATTCTTTTATGGAAATGGTAGGGATTGTATATCTTGACCCTCCAACCTTAATGTTCATACCATCAATGATAGCTAATGTCAACGGTATTTTCAACGTAATAATAGTACCCTTACCACCGATACTATCTACGGAAAGTGAGCCTCCAACTGCTTCTATATTCTTCATTACAACATCCATACCAACGCCACGTCCTGAAAATTCGGTAACTTTATCCTTTGTTGAAAAACCAGGCAAAAGAATTAAATTATAGATTTCTTTATCCGTCATATCCTCTTCTTTTTTATTAAGGAGATCATTCTCTCTGGCCTTTTTCAGGATTTTGTCCTTATTTAAGCCTTTACCGTCATCTCTTACGATAATTAAAACATCACTCCCTGCATTCTTGGCTTCCAGGGTAATAACTCCTGCTCCGCGCTTACCCTTCGCGATACGTTCTTCCGGTGTCTCGATACCATGGTCAACCGAATTTCGAACCAGATGCATAAGTGGATCCGATATATGCTCTATAATATTCTTATCTACTTCTGTTTCTTCTCCTATGATATCAAGATGTACTTCCTTATCGAGCTTCTTACACATATCCCTAACGATACGGTGCATCTTCGTGAAGGTTGCAGATAACGGCACCATTCGTATTGACATTACCATATCCTGTATTTCATCCGTAATTTTGCTAAGCTGTCTGGCTGCCTTCGTAAAATTGTTAAGTGAAAGATCCTTAAGATCAGGATTTTGTATTACCATCGCCTCTGCGATAACCATCTCACCTACGAGATCCATCAGCCTGTCCAATTTGTTAACACTGACACTAATAATACTTTGAGCTGTGCTTGAAGATGAAATTTCCGGTACCTTTACCGGATTCTCAACCGTTAATTCCCGATGAATTTCTGGTTTTTTTCTGAATCGGTCAAATTCCTTATCATCCTCCAGATGAATTAAGTCCAGATCTTTCAAAAAAATGGTTTGTTGGAAGAAATCCTGCATTTTCTCATAAGTATAATCCGTTTTCACAAATATCTGAAAACCATCCTTGCGGATAACATTGATACTTTCGTCACTGTCAATAATATCCTGCGGCAGGTAGTAAACTTCCTTGGTGATATCTTGCAGATGATGGATGACTGTATAAGCACGGATATTTTCCATCTCACAGCCATCTTCAAAATGTATAATTGCTTTATAAGCATATGGGTAGGAGGGCACCGCAGGTCTGTCCTGGCTTATGTAATATTGATTTGTTCCATGCGCTTCTGCTTCGAAAGTGTGTTTGTGATTTTCAGATTTAACAGCTTCTTCCGGTGCAGAACTACTTGTTTCCTGATTGATGGCTTTAAGATTCTCTAAAAAATGCCCTATCGAACGGATCAGTTCATCACTATTACCATCGGCGGCACTGCCTCCTTTAATTTTCTCAACCTCAATCTTGATAAAATCCACACATTCCAGGACAAGGTCTGAAAGACCCGAGCAGTCATACTGTTCTGGTTTTTCCTTTCTCAGATAAAAGAACAAATCTTCGATAGAATGTGCTAGCTTTGCAATACCATCAAACAGCATCATCGCGGCAGAACCCTTGATGGTATGCATGATCCGAAAGATTTCATTTATAGCATTTTCTGTAAAACAGCATTCCTTCTCACTTTCCAGTATAGATTGCTCCAACTGTTCCAGAAGCTGTGATGTTTCAAAAAGAAACATATCTAAAAGAGGTTCATTCGTATACTGATCTGCCATCCCAACACTCCCTTAATATTCTGTCAAATTTTATTTAAAGTTAATATAACATGCTCCTCTTTAAAAGGTTTTACGATAAATGATTTCGCACCGGCCATTATAGCTTCCATTACCATATTCTGCTGGCCCATTGCGGAGACCATTACGACTCTCGCGTTGGGATCATAAGCCATAATCTCCTTCAATGCATCCAATCCGGTCATATCCGGCATAGTTATGTCCATCGTAACAAGATCCGGCTTAAGTTCTTTATATTTACTGACTGCAAGCAAACCGTTTTCAGCTTCTCCGACAACCTGAAAACCTTGCTTTTCAATAATATTACGTATTGCCATTCTCATAAATGCTGCATCATCTACAACTAAAACCTTTTTCATTCGTTACCTCCACGGTGCCGCTTCGCGGCTTTCTCACTTCAGATTAGTTTTGAAAAGTGCCTAAATACATATCCAGCGCTGCATTAATACGTTCCTTTAATGGAAAACTATACCCGTCAAGCCTCCAGTTCAGGAAAATCTCCCTCATAAAACCCAGAATTAATACTGCTATATACACACTGTCAAACTGCTTTGGTATATCGCTTGCGATTTGAGCAGTATCAATTAATTGGGTAAGCATCCTTGTCCGATAATGCTGTATCTTTCTGACCTTATCTGCCAAATCAGAATCATATCGAAGCACATCATATAGCTGGGTAATTGCAGTAATCGCAGGATAGTTTTCATAATATTCGGCATATGCCATCATGCTGTATTTTATGGCCTCTATTGGTTTTAAATCCGATAACCGAACGGATTGAAAAATATCTGCATCAAACTGGGCGTAATAATCTAGTACTGCCAGCAATAATTCATTCTTATTCTTATAGTGCCGGAATATTGTAGCTTCAGAAACGCTCTGTCTTCTCGCAAGCTCTCTTGTTGTAAAGCCCTGTATTCCCAGCTCATCGATAATATCAATTGCTGTCATTACAAGATATTCTTTTCTGTGCAGTAAATTCAATCCCATTTTCTTTCACCTACCGTAGTAATTACTTACAATCCATGTATATTATACTAATCCGAAGAAATACTGTCAACGTATGCCTGATAAAGTTTTATTTTGTAAATTTATGAGGAATTTTATACATATTATTATAGACAGTGAAATACGCAATGTTAATATTTTCCATACTCTTTATCATTTAAGATAATCTTAGCTTTTGATTTCATGAAATCCGTATTTTCAATGTCATTTTTCGGGCTGCCTTTTTTCATATTACTCCTATTCTCCAGCATCATCAATACTTCAGGGCTGAGTTCATCGTACCTCTCCGACCTCTTTGCTATTTTTTTCAATTTATATTTACTTACCGTTTCTTTCAGTAAAGCAGCTTGATTTGATAATTCTTCACTTGCAGATGCGCTCTCCTGTGCCGTCGCTGAATTTGTCTGAACAACCTGGGACACCTGCATAATACCTTGATTAATTTGCGAAATTCCCGAAGCCTGCTCACTGGATGCAATTGCAATATTATGAACCAGGACAGCTACCTTTTCCACACCGCTTACTATTTTATTTAAAGCCTGTGCTGTTTCATTTGCGATTTTAGTACCACCTTCTGCCTTCTTAATCGATCCTTCAATCATAGCTGTGGTTTCCTTTGCTGCATTAGCAGACCTGGCAGCAAGGTTTCTTACTTCCTCTGCAACCACCGCAAATCCTTTCCCGTGCTGACCCGCTCTCGCTGCTTCCACTGCAGCATTCAGTGCAAGAATGTTTGTCTGAAATGCAATATCATCAATTACTTTAATGACTTTTGAGATGTTTGCGGACGATTCATTGATATCCTTCATTGCCATAAGCATTTCACCCATTTGACTGTTCCCCTGTACTGCATTATTTTTCGCATCTTCCGCTAGTTCATTAGCCTGTTTTGCGTTCTGCGCGTTCAGTTCAGTCTGAGATGCAATTTCTTCCAGCGATGCTGTAAGTTCTTCCACAGAACTAGCTTGTTCCGTAGCTCCCTGCGATAGGGCCAGGCCTGCATCCGATACTTGTCTTGCTCCGACAGCAACCTGTTCGGAGGTGGATGCTATTCCCGATAATAATTCATTATTGTTATGTACCATCTCCGATAATTTCCTGCCGAGAAGATCATTTTCGGAACGGATCTCTACTTCAAGCGTCAAATCTCCATCTGCAATTTTTTCTGCTGTCAATGCTTGGTTACGTATATTTCGAATCATCTTTTCAAAGGATGACAAAAGGCTTCCTATCTCGTCTTTTCTGTCACTCTTCACATTCAGGTTAATATCACCTACTGCAAGCTTCTCTGCGGCTTCTACAATTGCAGCTATCGGCTTACTTATGGAACGTGCTATGAACACTCCCAATACGATTGATACTACAGCACCGGCCAATATTATGATAATCATGGTTATGCCTGTTTGGCTGGCCAATATTTCATTGTCCCGCGCTACTTTCTCCGCCAAAGTGTTATTATAAGCCAGAATATTCTCCAGACCTGTTTTAAACTCCATGGTTGCCGTATCGGAATCTACCAGGATGATCTGCTTGGCTCTCTCCATTTTATTTTCTTGGACGGATTGGAGAATATCCTTAATATATCCATTATAGGTCGCCCATGTTTTCTTCAGATTCTCATATTGCGCCCTGTCATCTTTACTGCGGATACGTTTTTCATACTTTGTGAGCAAATCCTCGATCGTCACGGTAAATTCCTGAATTTTTCTCACACTGGAATCTCTTTCTTCCTCTGTATTTAGTATTGTTAATTCCAGAACATTATATCGAAGTCTTTGGAAAAAAGTGCCAGCGCTACTCGCATAAGTAACACCAAGTGTATTTTCTTTAAAAAGTGTCGAATCCGCACTCTTCATTTTATATATGTTTAGTATACCTACCGTTCCGATTATTGCTCCAATAAGAGCCACCAGCAAAAAACCAATGATGAGTTTTACAGATATTTTTGCATTTTCGTATAACTTCATAGTTATTCCTCCTTAAGGTAAAAGTGTGGATTCAGTTGCAAGTTTCACAGAGCATTATTTTCCGGATTACATAGTTAGTTTACATATATTGTATGTACGTGAAGTGAGTACTTACACCTATGAGAATATTATACTTTTAACAATATCCATTGTCAATAATTACATTAATTTGAACATATTTCATATATATTGTTGTAATATAGTCTATTATGTCTAATGCAAAACGTGTGTACACATAAACATGCACTTTTGCTGAGCGAAAAAAGGGTTGGAATACTATTTATTCCAACCCTTTTTTTCTTATTCAATACAATCTCTTACGCGTTAGGCTATCCTAAATAGTTTGAAAGTGATTTTTTTTCAAACTTACTCCCGTAACATTACAGAAACAATTCAGTAATATTATCCAGACTTACTTCTGTCTGCTCTCCGGTTTCCATATTTTTCACATAAGCTTTATTATTGCTTATTTCATCCGCTCCTATAATAACAGTATTCTTCGCACCTATTTTATTGGCATATTTCATCTGTGCTTTTACACTTCGATCCATATAGTCGGTTTCCACGACAACGCCCGCTCCGCGAAGCTTCGAAACCAGCTGATAGGCAGAAGCTTTCGCCTCCTTCCCCAGAATACCGATATACAGTTCCACTTCCGGCTCCGGGTCAAGCTCTACCCCTTCGGCGGTTAACTCATTAATGATACGTTCAATACCAAAGCCAAAACCGACTGCCGGGATGTCCTGCCTCTCATCTATCTCGTGTATCAAATTATCATATCTTCCGCCGCCGCATATCGTAAAGCCATCGGCATTTACAAATTCAAAAACTGTTTTAGTATAATAATCCAAACCTCTTACTATTCCAGTATCCACTTCGAAGGGAATTGAAAGCTGGGTCAGCAGCTGCTTTAGCTCTTCAAAATGGTTTTTACATTCCTCATCCAGATATTCAATTGTTCTCGGCGCATCCTTCACAATTTCCTTACAGGATGGCACCTTACAATCAATTACCCGAAGCGGATTCTTAAGCATTCTCTCGCGGCAGGTGGGGCAAAGCTGCTCCTCATGCTTCTTTAGATAGGTGAGAAGTGCTTCATTATAAATCTTACGGCAATTTCCGCAGCCAATACTGTTAATATGGAGCTTTGCACCTTTTAATCCAAGGTCCTTCATAAATTCTGTAAGTAATGTGATGATCTCTACCTCCGCCAAGGGACTGGAAGATCCAAATAATTCCACGCCAAACTGATGATGCTGACGGAGTCTTCCGCTTTGTGGATTTTCATAACGGAAAGCGGGTGTGATATAAAAGAGCTTTGTTGGCTGGCTCTCAGCGTACATACTGTTTTCCAGGAAAGCTCGTACTGAACCCGCAGTACCTTCGGGTTTCAGCGTTACACTACGGTTTCCTTTATCATCAAAGGTATACATTTCCTTTTGAACTACATCCGTAGTTTCGCCAACTCCACGTTGAAATAATATAGTATGTTCAAAAACCGGAGTGATTATTTCCTTTATATGATAAGCTTTACATATTTTCCTTGCCTTAGCCTCTATGATCGTACGCTTATGCATATTAGAACCATACCAGTCCTGCGTTCCCTTTGGTCTTTGTGTAATCATCTTTATCCTCCATCTAACGTTTTATTTTTTGGAAGCGTCTACATCCCCGGATTGTTCTGGATAAAATCCCGCTTCCTTGATAACATCTCATCTATTCTTTCGATATAATCTGTGATACTTTTGACACTGTCCACTCTTTCAATACGATTCTCTTCCTGGAATACAAACTTAGACATTGCACCGGCTCCCAGTGCAAGAATCGTCTGTTTTTCTTCCATGATTAAGATATTATAGAGTCCTTCCTTACCATATCTGGCATAGCCTATATTTTCAAGGTTGTCTGACATATTCTTCTGCCGGTAAAGATAATACGGAAGATAATTGTTTCTTTCTGCAAATTGCATAGTCTCTAATAGCATCTCAGGCACTCCGACAGCTTTTATCATTTCGTAATTTTTTTTCTCCAGATTAAGTCTGGCTGCGCGCTTTAGCGCAAGTGTATGCACTGTAAGGCTCTCTGGATTAAGCTGTGCAATACGGCGCAAGGTATCTTTTACATCCCCAGGATTCTCGCCCGGCAATCCGATAATAATATCCATATTAATATTATTATGACCGGTCTCCCTCGCCATACAAAAAGCCTCCACGATATCCTCCACGGTATGCTTTCTTCCTATAATATCAAGCGTTTTCTGCTGCATGCTCTGAGGATTAATGGAGATTCGGTCAACTCCCCACTTCTTCAAAACCTCAAGCTTCTCCATGGTAATACTGTCCGGTCGCCCAGCTTCCACGCAGAATTCCTTCACATAAGTAAAATCAAAGCATTCCTTCACCAAACCCAGTAACCGGTCAAGTTGAGCTGCCGTCAGAGTAGTGGGAGTTCCGCCGCCAAAATAAACAGTAGTCAGTTTTTTATTCGGAAAGCATTTTGCACCAAACCGTATTTCTTTCTCCAGTGCAGCCAGATAATCCTCCACAAGATCAGAGAATTTGGCAACGGAATAGGAAGTAAAAGAGCAATACAAACAAGTACTGGGACAGAAGGGTATTCCGATATAAAGACTATAGCCGTTCTTATAATCCATTTCCTCCAGTAGATCTATTTCTCTCTTCGCAATCCGAATACTAAGATCCGTCTTAACATCCGAGCATAAATATTCTTCTCTCATCTTACGATGAATTGCTTCCTCCGACATATCCCGGCAAAGCATCTCCAGTACCAGTTTTGTAGGACGGATACCGGTTAAAATACCCCAGGGGAGCTTTTTTTCGGTCAATTCTGAAAGCACATCATAAAGAAACCGTTTCATAGTATTTTTATAATCTGCTATAGAGTTTCCCATAGAAATAGATCGCTGATGGCTTTCTTTTAATCCCTCAAAAGTAAATATTATCTCTATTTTCTGCTCTAAAAAAAGAATCTCAATCTCTAAAGACGTCGCAAAATCAGTTTCGCATAAGCTACCCTTATTCTCCTCAACAGATTTTTCGCTCTGTTTCTCCGACAAAGCACCACTCTCTAGTTCCTCCCTGCAAACCTTAACCGTTTCATCGGGATAGAACGCCTTTACCAAAGGATATACATCATTCTCATAAGCCTTATCCGATAATCTGATTGTAATCATTTTTAACTCCGTATTTCATCTCATTTTTTGTTTTAACTTTATTATTATATTAAGAAAATGTAATGATTGCCCGATGAATATGAGTGCATGTATATTCATCAACATAATCTGTATCAGGTTTTTGACAATCGAAATATTAATACAATAAATAAAGGTTATGCTCCCGTTCGTACCCAATCGTTGTAGAACTACCATGCCCCGGGAACACCTTAACTGTATCCTCCAGAGGCATTAATTTACTTTGAATAGAAGCTACAAGCAGGCTTCCATTACCGGTAGGAAGGTCACTTCTTCCGATACTCTCACAAAACAGAGTATCTCCGCTAAGGAGTATGCCCTGTCCGGTAAAATAATAACAGACACCTCCAGCCGTATGCCCCGGTGTATGAATTACTTTGATGGTAAAGCCGGCAAGCTTTAACTCCTGCTCATCCTGAAGCCAAATATCCGCAATAACACTGCATTCTCTTCCGATTTGGGAAGATGCATTTAATTCCGGTCTGAAAAGTAATTCTGCTTCCGCTGCACACGCATATATTTTTGCATGCAATTGTTGTGAAAGTTCTTTTGCTGCCATTATATGGTCAAAATGACCATGTGTAAGAAGAATGTCTCCGCACACGAGGTCATTTGCTTTAAGATATTGTTCTATTTTATCCGCATTATCTGCCGGATCAATTACAATAGCCTCTTTGGTATCGCCATTGCTTATAATATAGCAATTGGTCTGTACCATTCCAAGAACTAAGGCTTTCATACGAAAATTAATCATTATTTGCCTCATTCCTGCGCATGTTGTGTGCGCATATTAAGTTTGCGCCGAGGATTACGCAGGCACAAACTTTGTGAGTGAAAGTGGTTTTTCTTTTACTCTTACCTCCAAATCCAATTACCCTGCTGTACGTTCAATATCCAAAACACTTTCTACATTCCGAATTTTTGCAATAATTTCATTCAGATGCTCTTTTCCTTTTATATCAAAACTTATGCTGATGGTAGCTGTTCCCTGCTTGCTGGTTCTGACATTCATGGAAGTCACATCTATTTTATTTTCAGTTAAAACCTTGGACAGATCCACAAGGACTCCACTGCGATTATTGGCAAAGATCTTAATTTCCGCACTGTAAACACCTTCATCCGTTCTGCCATCCGCAACATTCCACTCTGCAGATATAAGACGAACTCTGTCTTCCTCCGGAAGGTTAATTACATTAATACAGTCGGTGCGATGGATGGATACTCCCCTTCCACGGGTAACAAATCCAACGATTTCATCTCCCGGAACCGGACTGCAACATCTGGAAAAGCGAACCGCAACATCATGAATACCTTCCACCACAATACCACTCTTGGATTTCTTCTGCGGTAATTTTTCCTTGATCTCAGAAATTGTGTCCAGTACATTCTCATCGGTGATCTCTTTTTTGTATTTCTTTTTATATTCCTCCTGCAGCTTATTCACAATCTGGCCTTCTTTCAGACCTCCGTGGCCAATCGCAGCGAGCACAGAATCCCAATCCCGGAAACCATATTTGCGCATTACCACAGTTGTGAATTCAGTCTTCAAAAGGTCACTTAAAACAATACCTTTTGCCTTACAGTAGCTGATAATTAATTCCTTGCCTCTGGTTATATTATCTTCTTTCAGCTCTGTTTTAAACCATTGGTTAATCTTATTCTTAGCCTGCGTACTCTTAACAATGGCAAGCCAGTCACGGCTCGGCCCTTTTGAATTCTGTGAGGTTAAAATCTCAATACGGTCACCGTTTTGTATCACATAATCAATCGGCACCAATTTTCCGTTAACCCTTGCACCAACCATTTTATTCCCAACCGCACTATGGATACTGAAGGCAAAGTCAATCGGATTGGAGCCGGCAGGCAGTGTCTTAACATCACCGGTTGGGGTAAAAGCATATACACTGTCGGAGAACAAATCAAAATCACTCTTAATCAGACTAAGGAATTCTTTATTATCTGACATGTCCTTCTGCCATTCCAGTACCTGACGAAGCCAAGTGAGCTTCTCTTCCTCAGAGTTTGCGCTTCCGCCCTTACCATTTTGTCCTTCCTTATACTTCCAGTGGGCTGCAATACCATATTCCGCTGTCCGGTGCATATCATAAGTACGTATCTGGATCTCAAAGGGGGTTCCTTTTGGCCCGATCAAGGTAGTATGGAGGGATTGATACATATTTGGCTTTGGCATAGCAATATAATCCTTGAAACGTCCGGGAATCGGTTTATACATCTCATGGATAACTCCCAGTGCAGCATAGCAGTCCTTTACAGAATCAACAATAATACGAACAGCAAATAAATCATAGATCTGTTCCAGTGTTTTATTCTGATTTACCATTTTCTTATAGATACTGAAGAAATGTTTAATTCTGCCGTCCACTTTTGCATCAATTCCGGCATCCTCAATGTGTTCTTTTACTTCATTTACAACCTCTTCAATATATGACTGCCGTTCGCCCCTTTTGGTTGCTATCTTCTCCGCAAGATCCTGGTAAACCTCCGGTTCCAGATATTTTAACGATAAATCATCCAGTTCTATTTTTATCTTGCTGATACCAAGTCTCTGCGCGATCGGAGCATAGATTTCCATCGTTTCCCTGGCTTTTTCTCTCTGTTTTTCGGGTGTCATATATTTTAGAGTACGCATATTATGCAGACGGTCTGCAAGTTTGATAAGGATAACACGGATATCCTTTGCCATAGCAAGAAACATTTTTCTCAAATTTTCTGCCTGCAGCTCTACCTTATCCATATTCAACTGGGTCAGCTTTGTAACACCGTCTACCAAAAGCGCAATTTCATCCGAAAACATCTCCGCAATCTGCTCGGTTGTAAGTACCGTATCCTCTACGACATCATGGAGTATGCCTGCAATAATACTTTCCTTGTCAAGCTCCAGTTCTGCCAGTATATTCGCAACGCAGAGCGGATGAATAATATAAGGCTCTCCTGATTTTCGAAGCTGGTCTTTATGTGCGTCATCTGCAATATGGTAAGCCTTCTCGACCATGGAAATATCCGCGGAAGGATGGTAGCTGCGAATTTTATCAATTAATTCTCTATAAAGGATTTCCGGAGCTGTAAAATCAGCCGGCACACTTGTGGCAGGCATTATTTCCATATCGCTTGCCAAAAACTCTTTCTTTTCTTCCATGATATCACCGCCCTTCCTTCCTAAATCCAAGTCAAAATGGTACGTATTCTACTTTCCGTCATACTGGATAATTGCATCCACATTATAGGAAGTCAATTTATCGCGGCCCTTCAGTCCCTTAAGCTCCATCAGAAAAATAATTTTTACAACTTCTCCGCCAAGCATCTCAATCAACTTTGTGATTGCTTCTATCGTGCCGCCTGTCGCAATCAGGTCATCCACAATCACGACCTTCTGTCCCGGCTTAATTGCATCCTTATGCACTTCTATCGTTGCTTTTCCATACTCCAGATCATAGTCCATAGAAATCGTTTCGCATGGCAGCTTTCCTTTTTTTCTGATCGGTACAAATGCTTTATTTAAATTATAGGCAATCGGTACACCAAATATAAAACCTCTTGATTCCGGTCCCACAATCACGTCAAAATCCAATCCGGTTAACAATTCCTGCATCTGATCTATCGCCATTTTCAAGCCATCTTTATCCTGCAATACACTCGTCACATCCCGGAAAATGATACCTGGTTCCGGAAAATCCGGAATATTTCTTACATAACTCTCTAACTTATTCATAATTTACCTCATTTCTGCGTTGCTACTTACGCATTCTAAGTTTGTGTGCAAAGTACAAACACAAACTTGCAAAGGGAAAATAGTATTTCCACTCGGCGTTAGCATTTCTTCTTAGCCGCTCTAACTAATTCAAATATTTTGAAATATTTATCTTATTTTATACATAACACAGAGTTATTGACGAATATTTCTCTTATAAATGCTAATTATAGCACTATCATTCACATTTCGTAAAGAATATTTCTCCAAATATAATGTAAAAAATAAAATCTTATGTTACATTCGCACTGCGTAATGCAACTCTGCGAAAGTGGTTCCGCATCGGAAGTACTTGCATCCGATGCCATGTAGTTTCGCTTACCGATAGTTTTGTATCATTAGCTGAATTGTTTTAAAACCGTTGTATTCATTTACACGCGGATAATATGTAACAGAAATAGTAAAATCCACACCTCTTCCGGTTTTTAATTTCTCCGCTTCCTCTTTACCGAAAGTATTCCCAATATATTGGAAAAACTGCACCACATCACCAAAATAGATCGCATCCATTTCTCTTGCATATTGATTAATCAGACGGAAGCGAATACCATTTGCATTTTTACCTATAATTAGTGCAGATTTTATCTTTAGATTTTTCTCCGCAAAGAGAGGTTTCTCATTTCCTTTTCCAAAGGGTTCTAATTGACTTAATTCTTTTATTAATGGTTCCGTTACATACCCAAGCGGAAGATGGATATCAATCGTAACTTTCGGAATAAGCATTTCGTCGGTTAATGAGGTATTCTTATTGAGTCTTGTTCTCAGCGTTTCGATATTTTCGCGTAATAACGAAAAACCGGCCGCCATAGGATGCCCGCCCATTTTCAAAAACAATTCCCTGCATTTAGACAGCTCTTCAAACATATTATAGAGTTCAATGGAACGTCCCGATCCTTTGATACAATTCTCGGCATCTGTTAAGATCAGGGTTGGTTTATTATATTTTTCTCTTATTCTTCCCGCAATAATACCAGCTATACTTTCGTGACAACCTTCCAGATACAGTATTAATACCTTATCCTCCTTCCGATCACTACCTTCAACCAGGGAAATAGCTTTTTGTACATATTCTGCAGTCATACTTTTTCGGACTTCATTCAAATTCCGTACTTCCTCTGCAAGGAGAACTGCCTCCTCCTTCGTATGTGCCATCAAAAGCTCAAGTCCCCGTCTTGCAGTATCCAGTCTGCCGGATGCATTCAGGCAAGGACCAATTACAAATCCCAGATGAAACACATTCAACTCATCTTTCTTGATTGCTGTAGTATCCATTAGTGAAAGCAAGCCAACATTCTTTGTCTTCTGTAATAATTCAAGGCCATATTTTACAATAATCCGATTCTCATCAATCAATTCCATAACATCACAAACCGTAGCAATTGCCGTATAAGACAGAAGTTCCTCCAGAAAATCATCATATTCTGCAATACTGCCGGTCCCTATTAAAGCTTTACTCAGTTTATAAGCAATAGCGGCACCGCATAATCCTTTGAAAGGATAGCTGCAATCAGGCTGTTTCGGATTCACAACTGCATCGGCGGCCGGTATTTCAAAACTGCCGTCCTCTCGTTGTACCAGACTGTGATGATCTGTTATAAGTACCGTCATGTGATAGTCCTTTGCAAGAGCTGTCTGCTCCAAGGCTGCAATACCATTATCACAGGTCAATATTGTATCTATGTCTTCATGATATGCAGCTTCGACCATATTGACATTCATACCATATCCGTCCTTAATACGATCCGGTATCTCATAATCCACATTCGCTCCGAGCAAAGACAGTGTGCGATATAGGATATAGGTTGCAACTACACCATCCACATCATAGTCACCGATAATTCTTATTTTTCTGCCAGTCTTAATCTTCACCTTCAGAATCTCACAAGTTTTTTTCATATCCTTCATTAGAAGTGGGTTATGAAGTTTTAAAATATCCGGTCTTAAAAATGCCTTGATCTGCTCCGGGTCCTCCAGTCCTTTGTTCACAAGGCATCGGGCAATCACTTCACTGACACCGCACGTATGAACAATCTGTTCAAAATCTGCTTTTTTGTTCTTTAACACCCAGTTTTCCATAATACCTCCCGGCTTTATTCTTCACCAGTTAAGTCGGCAGCTGCTTTCAGCATAATTGCACATTCAATTCTTTTCTTCTGAAGTGCGCAGCCGATATCATATGCATCATTGATATCTCCATGGAATTTATAGGAATTTGCCGCACAGCCTCCGCTGCAGAAGAATTTAGCAAAACATTTCTTACACTTCTCTTTCGAATAAACATTACACTGTTTAAATTCTTCTCTCAATCCGGTTTTTTTAACACCTTCAAACACATTACCCATACAGTACTCATCCATTCCAACAAACTGATGACAAGGATATAAATCACCCCAAGGCGTGACTGCAAGATATTCCGTTCCGGAGCCACAGCCTGATAAGCGCTTCGCCACACAGGGTCCTCCGGTCAGGTCAATCATAAAATGGAAGAAATTAAATGACTTTCCTTCCTTCTTCCGTTCCAGCATATACTTGGCCAGCTTGTCATACTGCTCATATAAGATTGGAAGATCTTCCTCTGTAATCGCATAGGAATCTTCAGGAAGGGCAACAACGGGTTCTACCGAAATCTGTTCAAAGCCTAATTGTGCAAGATGTATAACATCCTCAGAGAAATCAAGGTTGTTATGCGTAAATGTTCCCCTAACATAATAATTTAATTGATTTCTGCTCTCCGCCAGCTTCTGAAACTTCGGAACAATAATATCATAGCTGCCCTTACCATTTCTGCTGGGGCGCATCAAATCATTAATATTCTTACGCCCGTCTATACTTAACACTACATTACTCATTTCCTGATTAACAAATTCCATAACTTCATCATCCAGTAGAATACCGTTTGTGGTTAATGTAAAACGGAATTTTTTATTATGAAGCTTCTCCTGTTGCCTGCCATACTTCACCAGGTCCTTCACAACCTGAAAATTCATCAGTGGTTCTCCGCCAAAAAAATCTACTTCCAGATTTCTTCGGTTGCCGGAATTTTCAATCAGAAAATCCAGTGCCTTTCTTCCGACTTCATAGCTCATCAACTCACGATGTCCATGATATTCTCCTTCTTCCGCAAAGCAATATCTGCAAGCCAGGTTACAGTCATGTGCAATATGAAGACAGAGAGCCTTGACCACAGTCGAGCGCTGCTTAAAATCCTTGATATAGTCTTCATAAATATCCTTTGTATAGAGGGCGCCGTCCTTAATCAACTCTGCAACGCTATCCAAAACCTCTCCGATAAGTTTTGTCAGTTCTTCATTACTGAGACTGAAATTCTCAGGGTTGGTTTCTTCTGTGGCTAAAAGCGCCATATTTTCCGGCTTGGAATATTTTTCAAGCATACTATCAGTGATACTCTCAGGAGTATTATTTTCATATAATTCAATGATGTCATATGCCAGATCATCCACAATATGTATCATACCGCTGTTTACGTCTAAAACAATATTGTAACCGTTATTTTTATACTGATGTATCAAAGTATTACCTCCTATATAACTTGTTTTTTTGGTAATTGCGAAACTCGATCATTATACCTTTTGTATACACTGCACATGTACCAAACCCTGTTTTTGTAATGATAGAATATTCATCCACTATCTATATGTTCTTAACAACGAATAGGACTGACTTAAGATATTTCCCATGAATTCAAGATGAAAAATATTTTAAGACAGCCCCTCATGAAAGATCAAACATGATACAAGGAATAAGACCTCATTCAATAAAACATAAAATTTTTTTAATCTAATTCCATACCATTTATAACGAAAGGTGTCTCAAGATGATTAACTTCTTAAGACACCTTACTCACTGTTCCAATCTCATAATTGCGAACCAGATTGTGCGTTCTATGTACAAATTATCTATTTGTTTTCACAGCTCTGATTACCTACTGTACAGGATGTCTTGCAAGCTGACTGGCAGGATGTCTGACATTCCCCACATCCACCTTTTTTCATTGTTTCTTTAAGATTTTTTGTGTTTAAAGTCCTGATATGTTTCATCGTTTGGCCTCCTTAGCGTCTATTAACTTTTGCTATTATATCATAAGTATATTCATAAGAAAAGAGTTTTTTGCAATTCTATTCACTATAACAAAATATACATATTTATGGAAATGAGTATTGTATCAATCATTTATAGTATGTTATAATATATGATATCGTATTAAAAACTACTTATACAATAACTTTTTATATATGATACTGTTCAGTGGCATCTGAGTATCCTGTAAGAAAATATTTAAGGTCTTATGTTTCCTGTCGTTTATTTACATAAGATGGGATTGCATTCCGTATTACCACATTTGTTAAGATTATTACGCAGAAGAAAGGATAGAAAACATTATGAAAAAATATATCATCACAACAGATACTACAAGCGATCTGCCTCAGGAATATCTTGACCAGCATCAGATTGGCTTGTTTCCCTTATATTACAGTATTAACGGAACTGTATACGGAGAGGACAAATTTCTTGATTCAAAAGAGTTTTACAGTAAAATGCGAGGGGGTGATATGCCAACTACAATGGCAATTAACCCTGATCTTGCCAGAAAAATATTTACTGAATATCTAGATGAAGGATATGATATTTTGCACATTGCTTTTTCTTCTGCTTTAAGCGGAAGCTGTTCCGTGGCTACAACAGTAGGCAGAGAGATTTGTGACGAGCGTCCGGATGTTAAAATTATCGTAATCGATTCTCTTTGCGCTTCATTGGGAGAAGGTTTACTGGTTCATAAAGCTGCTATGCTAAAGGAAAGCGGCAAGACGATTGATGAAGCTGCCGCATGGCTTGAGAAAAACAAATTATCGTTATGTCATATGTTTACGGTAGATGATCTGTTTCATCTGCATCGCGGCGGAAGAGTATCAAAGGCTGCCGCCATCATCGGAACGCTAATCAATGTAAAGCCTGTTCTTCATGTAGATAATGAAGGTCGTCTTATTCCGCTTAATAATGTAAGGGGCAGAAAGAAGGCTCTGATAGCCCTGGTTGACATGATGGAAAATAAATTAAAGAATTTTTCTTACGAAAATGATATCTTCTTTATCAGTCATGGCGATTGTATAGAGGATGCTGAATTTGTTGCCGAGCTGGTGAAAGATCGCTTCGGAATAAAAGAATGCCTGATTAATTATGTAAGCCCCACGATCGGTGCACATTCCGGTCCCGGAACAGTTGCATTGTTTTTTATGGGTAAGGAAAGATAATAATAACTGACCTATCCGCTGAAGTGTCTATGCAAGCAGATATTATCTGGAAGCAATCGAAAAGGAGACCTTATGAAACTGGTTTTATTTTATCCTATTTGGATCAGATCAACTCAAATTCGTGCTTGTTATGGACGATACAGCAGTTTTCGTATTGCTAAAGTAGGAATGCAAAAATCCACAGAGTTATTTCAATATATCTTGTGCATTCAAAAAAGCGTATATCTTCTACAGTCAGCATAAGATGAACCTTACCGTAATACAAATCATCGACTGAATGGAAAAGGAGAATTTATCATGGGTGTTAAAATTACGCACATCGCAGTTTATGCTACAAATCTAGAGAAAACCAGGAACTACTATCTCTCATTTTTTGGAGGATGCAGCAATGAAATTTATCATAATGCAGATGGTTTTTCCAGTTACTTCATAACATTTGACACAGAGGTAAGATTAGAAATCATGAATCATAAACAGCTGGAACAACGCGAAGCATTGGATAAAGTAAATGGTTGGAACCATGTTGCTTTTTCCGTGGGAAGTAGAGAAAAGGTAGAAGAACTTACTAACAGAATCGTAGCTGCCGGTTATGAATTATATAGCCCTGCAAGAACAACCGGTGATGGGTATTTTGAAAGCTGTGTAGCCGACCCTGATGGAAATCGGGTAGAAATCACTCTATAGTTTGTTATATATTGAACCTGTGACTTTAGGATTAAAAGTAAAGTCACAGGTTCTTTTCATAAGTCCGCTAAGAATATATATTTTATGCTCTTTCAGAAACAATAAGTGATTTTATGAACGAAATGAGCTCCCATTATGAAGATTACTAACTACTTCAGAAACTCGATTTTTAGCATCATCCCCTGTTGAAGAACCTTTGATATAGTCGATCAGATCTTTCTTGCTGCTGTCCGACAGATTAACAAAATTCGTCATGGCCTGCATATCAAGCGCTAAGCGAAATCCCAAACCCTCCGGAAGCTGGTGTTGATTATCAACCAGTAACATAACTTACTCCTTTCATATAGGCTTTATGATCAAACAAATGTTTCTTATTCTGTTTATGAATTTATTTCCACAAACTCGTTATTATAACCATAAAGGATTCTATGCTCCAAGACTAGTATCTGATTGATTCACTTTTTTATGTGAAATAATATTTCCTTATAATTCCGTTTCACCATTTTATTACTATTTATATAATAAAACACAAGAAGGTGTATTAATTACAGATCTTATTAAATTCCTGTATCAATGTTTCAATTGATTTCAGACTGTTTCTCCAGAAATTTGGATCCTCCAGATCAATTTCTGCTTCTCTGGCCGCATCCTCTACACTCATGACGGTTGTAGCATTCAAAAAAGCTTTGTACTTGGGTATAAAACGATCGCCTTCTATCTTGTATTTTTCATATAATCCTCTTGCCAGCAATCCTCCAAAGGCATAAGGGAAATTATAAAAGCTCAGACTTTCAGAATAATAATGTCCTTTTAAAACCCACATATAGGGATGAAGCTGTTCCTGATCCAGTCCATCACCATATGCTTCCTTCTGTGCGCTCAGCATCATCTCCTGAAGTTCATCCGCGAAAAGAAAACCGGATTTACATTTCATAAATACAGCACTTTCAAATAGATACCGGGAATAAATATCACAAATAATCTGTGTAACATCCTGCAGCTGGCTCTCTATTAAAGCCGTTTTCTCTTTGCCTTCTGCTTCGTTAATGACTGCCTCCATAATCAAGGCTTCGTTAAAGGTGGATGCAGTTTCTGCCACAGGCATACTATAATCCACATTTAAAGGCAAATGTTCCTGAATATTCATCCCATGATACGCATGGCCAAGCTCATGTGCAAGTGTAACCACATCATTTAATGCTCCTGTAAAATTCGTAAGAATGCGGCTTTGTTTTACAAATGGCAAGTTCTCGCAAAAAGCTCCGCCAACCTTTCCCTTTCTAGGATAAAAGTCAATCCATTCATTTTCAAAAGCCTCCTCCACCATCTCTGCAAGATCATGTGAAAAGCCTTGAAAATGCTTCACCAGATAATCTCTTGTCTGCTCTGTGGTAAATTTGGTGTTGCTTTCACCAATCGGTGCAAACATTTCATACCAGGGGAGTCCTCCGGAATACCCCATATGCTTTGCCTTACATTTTAAATAGCTATGAAAAGCCGGAAGTGATTCCCGAATTGCTGTAAGCATAGCCTCCAATGTTTCTTTCTTCATATGTGATTGCATTAAGGTCATTGTAAGAGGATCCTCATAGCCTCTTAACTCACAGATTGTATTGACCTGGGTTTTTATATTATTCAGAGAATAACTCACAGCATCTTTTATTTTCTCATATGCTTTAAGCTCTGCTTCATAAGCATCCTTACGCACCTGCTTGTCTTCACTATGAGCGAGATTACGCACCTCTGGGAGCGTAATAATCTCTCCTCTGTATTCTACCTCAAGCGTAGAGGTCAAAAAGCTTTGCATACTGCTCCATGCTGAGCCGGCAGAGATATTCAATTTTGCAATTATCTCTTCCGCATCTTCACTCAAAATATGCTTTGTTTCTTTCTTCATTTCTCCAATCATGTATTTATAAGCTAATAATTTCGGATGTTTATCATAGTAATTTTCAATATGATCGATACTTGCAATGTATTTACGGATAATAGCCATGGGTTTAGAGGATAAGCTAATCTGTCTTTCTATGGCATTTGACTCATTTACGGTCTGGCTGTCCGTAGTATTGGTAGACAGACGCAGTGTCACATAATAGCTTAGCTTCGTGCCAAGAAGTTGATATTGTTCCAAATAATCAACCGCTTTTATAACAGCTTCTTCTTCCATATCCCCGCCTGTTAAGTTTTCACTAAATTCCATCAATTCTTTTATAAGCTTTATCAGTTCTTCCTTGTCTTCCTGATATTTGACATCTTCATATCCTTTATACAATACATCC
The DNA here is from genome assembly GCA_023418475.1 of Bacillota bacterium. Taxonomy (GTDB): domain Bacteria; phylum Bacillota; class Clostridia; order Lachnospirales; family Lachnospiraceae; genus Mobilitalea. The sequence goes on along the minus strand of JAEZZO010000055.1, from coordinate 44,482 downwards.
AGTGTCCATTCTTTATTCATAGAAACCTCCATTTTATATTTCATTTTTATAATTTTCTTCTGATTTTATAACTGTTTGTTCTAAATTCAAAAGTTTCTCCTTCACATTCAGTCCTGCTCCGAAGCCGACCAGATCCCCATTTGCTCCAATTACTCTGTGACAGGGAATGATACACAAAATCGGATTATTGTGGTTCGCCATTCCGACAGCACGAGCGGCTTTCTCATTTCCAACAGCTCTTGCAATTTCTTTATAACTTCTGGTTTCGCCATAGGGAATCGCGCGTAATGCGTCCCAAACCTTTTTCTGAAATAGAGTTCCATTTGCACTTAATTTGATATCAAATTGCTTTCGTACACCATCCAGATATTCCCTAAGCTGTTTTGCTGCTTCTTTGATAAGATCGGTTTCCTTTATCTGATAGTCTTGCTGCAGCACTTCATCCAATGACGTATCCTTACATTCACCTAACAGAGATAATCCGGTAATTCCTGCCTCTCCTTCTGTAAGCAATACTTTTCCCAGCCGGGTATCATATAAATACGCATTTTCCATAATCACTATACCCTCCTTAGCGTTCGTAATTCATACCTTCTTCTATCATTGCATACTAAGTTTCCGATTCACTTCCTATATTCTATCATATTTACAGTAAATATCCAGTCTACTTTCATAATATCTCCAATAATGTATATTATTATTATAATAAGAATAGGATTCAGATGAGGTTCAGGCTTTTAACAAATGAATCCTAATTATGATAGGAATATAAAAAGGAGGTTTCACAGCCTCCTTTTTACTTTATCGTATAAATTTTCCCTCTTCAAACAATTCCTACGCAGCTATATTTTTCTCCTTCTCTTCTTTTTCTAATTTCCGCTCCTTCGGCTCATCCTGTATCTCTTCTCCCTTATGCGCTAATTGCGAAAATGATGCTTGTGCAAGTATTTGCATGGCAATCGTACTGCATAGTTCCGTTATATAATTACAATCTGTAATTAGGTCATGGGGTAAGGCCAGATATACTTTATGTTGTTCCAGGATATACTCACAGATTTTATCCACCTCATCCTCCTTGTTCTGATACTTTATACACAGATCTTTCTTCTCAAGGTGTAACGAAAGCTCTTGTTCCAATTGTTTTTCATACTCAATATGTTCTTTTACAGAACCAGAATACCCGGTGTTGTGCGGAAAGGTAAAATAGTCCGCAAGATAATGCATGATAATGCCTAGATGCCTGCAATAATACGCTGTTATTCTTTTTTTTCGATGATAATGACAGATGGTTTTTGACAAATTCATTCTGAAAATCTCAAAGGTCTCTGTCACTGTATGACGCGTTGTTAAAAAGGAAGGCAGGCAGTCCGGTATGATACTCCCCATTAAAAATGCTCTTTTGTGTATATTGAGCATTCCGTCCGTTCTTTCCAGTATGTAAACTGCTAATGAAATATGCGAGCCTTTGTTCATGGTTTTCTCCGTTTCAGCGAAAGCTTATTGCATCGGTTAGACTTTCTTTTTCCTATTTATATCATTTTCTTCTTTATTATACTGTTACCTCCGCCCTGCTTCTATCACGACCTTGTTAACCTTGCCTGAAGTTTATGTAAAATATTATTTTCTTAATACTATTTTCCTGATTCCCTTTCCATAATGTCCGTTTAGCATATCAATTATTCCATTCATCACTATTTCCGGCATTACTCCGTCACTTGTGTATATCATAGAATGAAATGGCATCTCCTTCATCGTTGCTAACATCATACCTTCCTCTTCCCTGGAAGTTTTCGTGGTCTCCTTTGCCATCTTTCCTGCCAGAGCGATGAGAATTTTGCCAATTAGAGTATGCTTGATGTCTTCTAGTGTGTTGCAGTCATTATAAGGCCTTCTCGCAATTACATTACGAAACGGCAATTCTTTCCCGTATAAAATACCAAACTCGTTGTCCGGTATCTCTAATTCTTCTGAGGATAAATGATAATAAGCAGGAAGTACTTTCGTTCTATCTGGCTGCGGCAGATCCGGACTAATTAAGTGCAGTACTTTTTGCAGCCGGCACTGTTTTGCACAAGCTCCTACTAAAATTGTATAGTCACCAGTTTCTGCGTACCAGTCATGCACCATAGTATTATAGTAACCAAAATTTTTTGTATCAAGATCCATGCTCACCCGTCTAGTTTCTCCCGGCTCCAGCATTACCTTCGTAAATTCCCTCAGTTCCTTCTCGGGTAAAAACACCTTATCATTTTTATGTGAAACAAAGAAAAATACAATTTCACTTGCTGCCATATTACCAGTATTCGAGAGCAGGAAGGAAACCGTAATCTTATCCCCATAGCTGCAGCTTTCCCTGTCAAGCTGTAAATCAGAATAAGCAAAGGTGGTATAGGAGAGTCCATATCCAAAAGGAAATAAAACCTCTTTCTTTGCAGTCTCATAATATTTGTATCCGACATAGATACTTTCCCGGTATTCCACTGTCTTATTGCCTCCCGGGAAATAATGATATGCCGGAGTATCCGATATCTTAATTGGCCATGTCTCAGCCAGCTTTCCGCAGGGAATAGCATTCCCCAGCAGCAAATTAACAGCTGCTGCCGCGCAGCCTTCCCCTCCAAGATACATCATAAGGATTCCTTTTACCTTATTAAGCCAGGGCAATTCCATTGGTGCCCCTCCAAGTAATACAACTACAACATTTGGATTGCAGGCAGCTACCGCACTGATTAGCTTGTTATGGCTTTCCGGAATGGACAGGTCTGCACGGTCAAAGCCTTCCGATTCATAACCTTCCGGTAAGCCTGCAAAGATATAAACCATATCTTTGTCTTTTGCCGCCTCACAGGCTTCTGCTATGAGTTGATCCTCCTCCTTTTGTTTCCGGTCGGAAGCGTATCCCAGCCGGTAGCCCTCTGCAAAGGTATAATTAACTCCTTGTAACCGGAATGCATCCAGTGCATTGTCAACTTTGACGGGAACTATCTTCGAACTTCCTGCCCCCTGATACCTGGGAGTTTTCGCAAAAGAACCAATCACTGCTGTCTTTTGTCTGATATTTCCCGGCAAAATATATTCTTCATTTTTAAGCAGCACTGCCGATTGTTCTGCCGCAGTAACTGCCAGCTTATGATGTTCTTCCACATCATAGCGATAATTTTTTTTCCTGCCTGCCATTCCTTTCAGTATTAGTTCCGTTATTCTTAATACCGATTTATCTAGCTCCTGCTCAGATAAGAGCTTATCTTTTACCGCATCTATTATTTTCCCATCATTAATTCCTCCGCTACCCGGCATTTCCAGATCCATACCCGCCTGTATGCCCAGTACACGTTTGTTAACGGCTCCCCAATCCGATATCACAAGACCATCAAATCCCCATTCATCCCTCAAAATATTTGTGAGAAGATATTCATTTTCACTGCAATAGGTTTCGTTAATCCTGTTATAGGCACACATTACGGTCCATGGTTTTCCCTTTCTAATTGCAATTTCATACGCCTTCAGATAAGTTTCACGAAAAGTTCTCTCGTCAATTACCGCACTGACCGTCATTCTACGTTTCTCCTGGTTGTTTACTGCAAAATGCTTCAGAGAAGTGCCTACCCCCTGACTTTGAACCCCCTGGATCATACTGGCCGCCATTTCTCCTGATACAATTGGATCTTCACTGAAATATTCAAAATTACGGCCGCAAAGCGGACTTCGCTTCTGATTGGCTCCCGGTCCTAAAATAACTGCAATCTCTTCCTGTAAGCATTCTTGCGCAATTGCCTTTCCCACAGCAAAGGTAAGATTTCTGTCAAAGCTGCAGGCCAGTGCACTAGCCGCAGGAAAGCAGACAGCCGGTACACTGCATCCAACTCCTAAATTATCCTTTTCTCCCAATTGCTTTCTTAGTCCGTGAGGTCCGTCACTTACCATAATATTATCTAATCCTAGCCGCTTTATCGATTTTAATTTCCAGCAATCTTTTCCGGAACATAAACCAGCTTTCTCCTCTATCGTCATCTGTGAAATAAGCTCCTTCGATTTCAGCTTGAAATATTGACATCCTTTCACTTTTTCAGTATCTTTCCCCCATTTTTCCATAAAAGCACCATCCCTTTCTACAAAACCCATCTATCCGAAGCTGCAGGCATCCATCCCGGTAAACACTATTGATAATTACCTCTGTTTTTTACCGTCAGAACAAATCCACCTTATACAAATTCGCTTCATATGGACGTAACACTGTACTGGTTTCCTGATAATTTGATAATATTCGATGATATGCTTTGACAGAATGCTTTCTTTTCAAGGTTGCGCTGCTTAGGTTACACTCCACATAAAATGCTTCGTCCTTGTTCTTACGATAATAAGTGAAAACATCCCTGCGTTTTTTTTGAATTATTATAAATTTACCGTAAATCAACACCAGATGTTTTTTTCTAATATGTAGCAGTGTTTTATAAAAATGCAATATGGAAGTTTTATTTTTTAACTGAGACTCTACATTGCATTTCCTATCCTCCAGATCCGGGTCAATCCAGGGCGCGGCCTCTGAAAATCCACAATTAATTCCATCTGTCCATTGCATTGGAGTCCGAGCATGGTCTCTACTTCCGCAAAGTACTTTTTTTAATGCCTCTTCCTTATCGACCGAGGAAAGCAGCTCGTGATACAGATTGATACTTTCCACATCCCGCATATCTTCAATTGAGCGGAACTGCTTATTTATCCGTCCTATCTCCTGCCCCTGGAAGATAAAAGGAGTTCCCTTCAAGGTAAGCTGTATCATAGCCAGAAGCTTTGCCAATACATCTCGGTATTCAGGATCAGGATTTATCTTGGAAATCATTCTCGGATTATCGTGATTTTCATAGAATAGAGACATCCAGCAGTTATTACCGTAATTCTCCATCCAATCACACATATATTCCTTCAAATAATTCAAATCATAACGGTAATCATCAAATCGCAGATGTCCGGGCGTTTCCAGATGATCAAACGAAAATACCATATCCAGCTCTCCGCGGTTATCAGCTGTCAGCAGTTTACTCATTTCTATTCCCACACCGGGTGTCTCTCCCACCGTAAAAGCCCTGAAAGGTTCAAAAGCATCCTTTTTCATTTCTCTTAAATACTGATGCAGCCTTGGGCCATAGAAATAATGCTCAACCCCGTAATAACCAAGTAATTTTCCAATATTTTCATTACCATCAGGCAGCCCATCCATTTTGGAAATATAGTTTATCACATCCAGACGAAAGCCATCTACTCCCTTAGACAGCCACCACCGGATCATCTCTTTGATTTCTTCTCGAAGCATTTCGTTATCCCAGTTTAAATCCATCTGCTTCTTTGAAAACAGATGAAGTCCCCATTCCTCATTCTTCTCATAATAATTCCAGGCAGAACCACTAAAGTAGGAGGTCCAGTTATTTGGCGGCTTCTTCTCACTTGATTTACGCAACAGATAGAAATCATGGTAATCGGATGCAGGATTCTCGACCGCTTCCCGAAACCAGGCGTGTTCGTCAGAAGTATGATTAACGACAAGATCCATAATTAGTTTCATTCCTCTTAAATGTACTTCCCGAAGTAAAAGCTTAAAATCTGCCATCGTTCCAAACTCTTTCATGATTTTCCGATAATCCCGGATATCATAACCGTTATCATCATTTGGAGAATCATATATCGGTGACAGCCAGATCGCATCAATCCCAAGTTCCTTCAGATAATCCAGTCTTTTGATAATTCCCTCTAAATCTCCTATCCCATCCTTATTAGAATCCTGAAAGCTTCTGGGATAGATTTGATAAAACACTGCTTGTTTCCACCAGGTTTTTTTTATCTTTACTGCCGGCTTTTGTGGTACATCCGGTTCACTTCCAAGTAAATTCAGCAAATTGTCTGTAAAACCATCTCCCATTGTTTTATCAATACGTCCTGCTATACTACCAATCTTTATATTTCCGATGATAGGATTATGTATCAGTGCTTCCTTCTTGTTAAGCTGCAAGAAAAGCTTATGAATAATATCATGTCCAATGGGATTTTTATAAATTTCTTTTATCTTACTCTCTCTGCTTAATTTAGACTTCATGGCAATCTCCTTCTGAAATTAACACTCCTTCTGCTTAACTTTCGCTCCAGAACATGTATCTTCTATATACACCTGGATATTTTTTTGATATCCACTTACAAGATTGGTATTTATTTTCGATAAAATTCATTTTATTGTTATAATGGATAGATAAAGTTTGTTTGACAAACACTAATTACTAAAATATACTATGGTATATACATAACACTTGGGGGTAATGAAATGCAAAAAACCAAATTGAGTTTTTTTGAACAAATACGTTATGCCATCACAAAACCGATGCAATATTACAGACTGACTCAGATAAGCAATGGCAGACTTATCGGATTTGTCTCTTTATTCGTCCTGTTTACCAGCCTTTTTACCATTCTCCCGATGTTCTATACTATTGCGGGACCGAATGGAGTTATGCAATATCTGCGTGAGGACCTTCCGGCTTTTGATATGACTAACGGTGAACTGACCGTAGACGGCCGGTATGAAGAAGATAAGGCGAATACTTATGTCTTAGTGGATACCTCTGTCAGAGAATTTACTTCGGCAGATATCAAGGAATATTATAATCAGGTTATTCTGGTCAGTAAGACCAATATGGTTAATTATCAGCATGGCAGAACTCAGATTGTTCATTTCTCAGATCTGCGTAGTTTCCATTTTGATAATGGTATAATTAACGCATTGATGCCATCTCTTTACTTTATACTAGTATTTGCAGCAATCTTACTCTATGTTTTTCTAGTTTGCGTTTATTTCTTTGCTGCTCTGTTTTACTCAGTTGTAGGTATGATTGCAGCCGCAATCTCACATGCAGAGATTAAGATTTCTTTTATTATTAAAACAGCTATTTACGGCAAGGTAACGGCAAGTATCCTGGTAGCCATCATTAACGTTACATCCTTTCCTTTATCTGGATATCTGGTCAAAGGTATTGCAATCGTTATCACTTGTACTTATGTAGTATACGGAACCCTGTCTCATAATTCAGAAGAGGGAAAGGCGGCCATGAAAGCTTTCTCTAATCCTCAAAACAGCAACGGAACTTATCCTCCAAACAACAGTTATTATGGTCCTGATAATAATTACAACGGCTTTCCTGACAGTAAGCAATATCCGGGGGATGAGCACAGTGACAACCGGAATAATCCTCCTGAAAACTAAACGTATCATGACAACCACATAGCCGGCAGTTTGCCCAGCCTGATGTATCTTCCCGATTGGCTGGGCGCTTTTTATTACTGCGCTTTTTTTTGATTTTCTTCCATCATGGCTGCTACTTTTTTTTCATCCAGCTTATAAAAGCTCATGATAAAAAGCATCACCAGATATCCCCCAATCGGAACCAGAGTCATTATAATCCAGATACCGTTCAGTGCCTGAGCTGTCTGCACAATATTTTTTTCAGAGGTTTTACCTACATATCCGTAAATTCCAAGGACAGCCAGACATAGAGCATTGCAGAAGGCACCTCCCAGCTTCGTCACGAAGGTTTGCAGGGAAAATGCTATCCCTTCCGTTCGCTCACCATTGATATAGGCCCCGTATTCAATGCAGTCCGCCGTAAACATTCCGTACAGCATCATCGGTATCTGCATAAATAGCACTCTGACTGAAGCGATTGTGAGAAAAACCGCAAGGCTTCCGTATCCTGTAACATACTGCACAACGCATAATGCGATTGTGATAAGTGAGCAGAGTACGGTAAGCCTTTTTTTACCGAATACAGCAATCAGCTTTGGCAATAATGGTGCTGCCAGAATAACAGGAAGTATTGAAACCGCCATGATTACCATATACATAGACTCGTCACCCAGATTGGAATTTGCAAAATAGGCGGCCATAATCTGCAGTGTATTCGTTGTTTCGATTGCCATATAACCGATAAAATAGATTAAAAGGTATTTATTTTTAAATAAATAACGAAATATTTTTGCAAATGTGATATCTTCACTCCTCTGATACTTCATTCTTTCCTTAGCCTGAAACTGCAGCGGAAGCATTACAATAAAAGCAACCAGGCTATAAAATGCAACCGCACCGGTCCAGCCTGCCACTTCCTTAATATTAAAAACTACTGCGCTGGCAACTGCTGCCACCGCTGCTGCAAGCCTTCCGGAAGCCATTAATTTGTCCCGCTCATATGCGGCTCCTGTCATAACAGTAGACAGGGAAAACAAAGGAGAGTCTGAAATGGTATAAACGATATCAAATATTATGTACGAAAGGTAAGCGTAAAAAAGCTTTAAAAGGTAAGGTCCATTGATATTGATGAACATCAAAAGCAGAGATACCGGTAGGGCATAGGTGGCAAATTTTAACCATGGAAGATATTTTCCCTTTTTAAAATTACATTTATCCACAATTGCTCCCATGATTGGATCATTTATGGCATCCCATATCTTTGCTATCAAAAGAAGCCATGCCGTATCTGCCAGTGATAACCCTACATATTCCGTATAAAAATAAGTTAAAAGCTGAAGTGGTATAATATAAATAATATTTTGCCCCAAGAAAAAACCTGCATAGGATAAACGCTCCATCCTGCCAGTCTGTAAAGCCTTCTTCTCCATTTTGGCACCAAGCCTTTCTGTATTAATATTCAGATTTACCTGTTGATTTTAATTGTAAATAATACCATATTGTTATCATAACTCCAATTCATGGAAATGGCAATACTGTCGTAGCATGTTAGATTAATTCTATGTGAAAGCTTTTTATTAGGTGATTTCTCTTTACATTTAGTTGCCATAGCATTAGATAGTAATAACTCGTTACTGCTCCGGCTTTATTTAATTTTATCTAGCCACTATCAAAAATTTCATATGCGTAGTATAATATTGGTTAGAAAATACATTTTTTACCACCTATTTATTATGTAAGGAGGAATTGGCGTTGATAATAAGAAATCGTTTTACAAAAGCACTGTCCTTTATTTTATGTTTATTTTTTCTCATCAGCTCCGGCACTACCCCCGCTGATGCATCTACCCGAATATCAAAAGGCATAAAAGACGCTTATATTGATTGTATGGATTTAAGATCCTCCTGGGGAGATCTTGAAGATATTTGCAGCAGCAGTGTCAACTGTGACAAAGCATTCTCAGATTATTATGAAGCATTAGATGCTTATGATGATGATGCAGATAATGCATATTATGGTGTCGTATATACTCCGCTTAAAAAGTCTTCGCTGAAAACGAATTATAACCTGGGAACCCCGGTGGACTTTCTTGAGTATACCATTGTAGGCTTTCTTGATGACAATGATGAAAGAGCTGTCGAGGTATATAAGTGTAAAGGTACTTTGTGGTTAAAAAAAGTTTCAGGCGAATATATCATTAAAAAAGCCAAACGATCCATAACTCTGTTAGATGACTACACGAAAAGCATTCAGATTGACAATATTGTTGCTTCCATCACAGAACAGGTTATGTCTTTTCTCGGTGATGACAATGATGACGAAGACCAGGGCGATACCTCAATCGATGTACAATTGACCGTATCAGATTGCCCAAATACAACAACCAATCAGAAAATAACTGTTTCGGGAACAGTAAAAGCTTATAATGGTTTCAATCCAAAAGTATATATTAATGACAATCCTGTGACGGTTTCTTACGATGGTAAATGGTCTTCTGAGGTATCTCTTAAAGATGGCCAGAACCTACTCGTCATTAAAGCAGAAAATTCCAGCGGAAAGACCTCTACAATATATAAATCTATAAAGTTAACCTCCGATGCACCTGCTATCCTATTTTACTCCTGTCCGTCGTCAAGCACGAATAAGAACGTAACTATTTCCGGTAAAGTGACTGATACAAATGATACTACCCCCAAATTATATATCAATGATGAATCTATCAACGTAAGTATTTATACTGGTAATTGGTCCAAGAATGTCACACTAAATGAAGGAAGTAATACCTTTATCATAAAGGCAACAAATAACTTAGGCAAAATAGCAACTATTACAAGAACAATTGTATTTATTTCAACAGGACCAAATATTCAAATAAGCAGCTGTCCTGCAACAAGTAATAATAAAACTGTTACTATATCGGGTAAGGTTACTGATATAAATGATAAAAATCCCATATTGTATATTAATGGCGAACGGGTCAATGTGAATTCTTATTTGACCACCTGGTCTAAGGATGTTACCCTGCAGGAGGGAGTAAATTCCTTTGTAATTAAGGCAGTTAATTGCTACGACCAATCCTCCAGTGTTACTAAAACGATCATTTTCACTAGCTCAGCTCCCAATATAATTATTAACAACTGCCCAGAATCAAGTTCTTTCAATAAAGTTACAATCAACGGAAGGGTAACTGATATAAATGATTCCAGTCCAAAACTCTATATCAATGATGAACTGATAAGCTTAACCAATAATAACTGGTCCAAGGAACTATCTTTAAAGGAAGGAACAAACACCGTTATAATCAAGGCAATTAATAGTATAGGAAAAACTACTACAATAATAAGAACCATTAATTTTGTTGTTGGCGCACCAAAATTGGTTTTATTGAATTATCCTGATTCCAGCACAGCAAATAGTGTTACAGTATCTGGAAAAGTGTCAGACGATAACGACAAAAATCCAAAGGTTTATCTGAACGGAGAATTGTTACCGCTTAATTCGAGTGACAACAGCTGGTCAAAAACACTAACCTTAGTAGAAGGGCAAAACACATTTGAGATGAAAGCTATTAATAGCTACGGTAAAACAACTGTATTAACCAGAAATATAATTTATAGAAATATGCCGCCAACATTGCAGGTATTAGTTTGTCCGGAAACCTCTGTCACTGGAAAAGTTGTAATTTCAGGTACTGTATCTGATTTAACAGATCCTAATCCAACCGTTTTCATTAATAACGAGGCCATTGCCGTAACTGCAGGTTCCTGGAGTAAAGAGGTAACTCTTATTGCTGGTAACAATAGCTTTACCATGAAAGCCAAAGATGCTGGTGGAAAAGAGGTAACTATTACGAAGTCTATTACGTATAATCCCACTGCGACTCCTGTACCAACCGCAGCTCCTACACCTACTACAGCTCCTACATCAGGCTTTTCACAATAATATTACTATATGATATAAACCGCCCCTATGCGGCATAATAAAGTTGAAGTGAACCCCTTTTATTAGGCAAAATCTAACGAAAGGGGTTCATCTTCAAAGTCTGTATTCTATATCATTAAAGCAGTTCATTACTAACTATAAATACTATTAAGATCATCCGTATCAGAGATAAGATATACTCCATTTTCATTTGGTTTTATAAGCTTTATTTTAGAATTCATTTTTCAGACTTCTTGTAAATAAAGCTTCCAAAGCTTCTTTCGCATCTTTTCCATTATAAAGAATATTATATACCGCAGAGCATATCGGCAAATCAACTCCATAATTCTTCCCAAGATTCATCAATGCTTTTACCGTATAATACCTTTCTGCTAATTCATGTAGCTCCTCAAGCTACCGATTTTTATACGCAAAAGAAATTAATTTATTGTATAAGTAAACATCTCTTTCGTCAAAATACTCTTCTGTTAATTTAACAACAGGAAACCATTCCACTCCACTATTTTCCCCTGGGCATAAATGAACTTCATCGTTTTCATCGGCAATAAGTACATATGCAACCGATAAATGCAGATGGGTATTCACATAAATCGATTTTCTTACATGCCCAAATACGTGGAGAATGTCAATCGAAGCAATTTCGTCCGATAAAGGACGAATATGCATCAGACCGGTTTCTTCCCTGGCCTCTTTTAAGGATACCTGCAGCAAATCTTTGTCACCATCGGCATGCCCGCCTGTCCATGACCACACATTTCTTATATTATGATGCACGAATAGAACTTTATCCAAAGAAGCATTCATAATAAATCCAGAGCTTGATATATGCGCAATCTCATTCTCTCTTAGTAAAACCTGATCTTCAAAATGCTCGATATAGTTTAAAATAACCTTCCTATCCTGCTGTTCTTGTACATTTACCGGCTTGTAATTTTCAATCGCCTCTCTATATTCCATGCTGTTCGTACCTCATTTTTTCTCGTTTATTAGTTCAGCATACCCCTCAGTATATTATCGGGCTTATAAATAAAACCCTTCATCTCACCATAGGAAGCACTTAAGCCTCCAAATATCTCACTTTGATCCTTTGTTGGTGTACCGACAATTTCTCCAGACACAATCCTTTCTGCAAGAATTCTGATATCGGTAATATACTGTCTACTAAAGCCCATAGGATGCTGAGATTCGTGACCGGCATAAATTCTTAAGTCTTCCATAGTTTCTACAAGCTCTTCCAAATCCCTAAGCTTATTTGCATAGGTCTCAACCGGTGATGATAATGGGAGCTGCATCCATATGATTCCGGAGCCTAGAGCATCGCTTGAAAATAAAAGCTGTCTTTGCCGGTCAAGAACCAGCATGGAACCTGGTGTGTGCCCAGGAAGCTCGATGATTTCAAGAAGGCAGCCTCCCAATTCAAAACTCATACCGGAATATAAATCCTTCACCATTGTCTCATTAAGCTGATATCCAAAGTTATCATTTAGTATCGAGATATCCTTATGAGACATATAGACAGATTCAAACTCGAACATACCAGCAGTATGATCCCCATGTCCATGGGTAATAAGCAGATCAACCGGATTATCCGTTAATTTTTTTACATGTCCTGCAAGATCTCCGTTACTATTACCTGCATCAATTAAAAGGGCCCGATCACTGCCTTCTATTAAATAGATAATCGAACTGGTTTGAAGCCCATCTGTCTTATCCGATATTTCCCAAACTCCGTCCATTATTAGTCTATCATAATAATACTCGTTCATATGTATTCCCCTCCGTTTATAAAAATATAGTTAGTTAATTGGGTTATTACCTGTTCCACCTAAAATAGCATTTCAAAGAAATTCCGGTAACTCTTCTCATTCATCAGGACATTCACCCTTTCTTACAATCGAAATTATGGTCAGCAGATCCTGTATTATTTCTCTGGAAACGTTCATTTGAGCTAGATATAAATCAGTCAAAGTTTTTTTGAAATATAAAAGCTTATCCCTGTCCTTTGTATCCGCTGGTATAGGTGTATATTCTACCAGGTATACTGTTCTTGCGATATCATACAAATAATTACCATGGCAGATATTCATAAAGTCTATTACATAACTGCGGCCTCCTGATATCAATATATTGCCCGGATGAAAATCACCATGGCATAGTGTATTTCCATCGGGTAATTGATCTATCCTATGCAATATTTCCTGAAATTCATCCGGGGTTAACAATACATTTGAAAGATGATATTTTAAGAAATCCTTGTAATTTGGCACATTGCTAATCTCATGATTTAGAATCTCCTTATGCAGTTTGGCCATACAGACCGCACATTCCTGCAACTCACCTGTTCTCATAACGATATCAAGAAGTGTTTCACCATCTATCCTGTCATATAGGATGCCTTTTCTATTCTGACAGGAAATAATTTTATAAGCTCCTGGTTTTGCAAAACCCATTGCTTTGATTGCCATTGCATTATGATATTCCGTTTCTACCGCTTCCTCCGGATAGCCTTGATGAAAAAGCTTAAGTACTTTGCCTTCTCCCCATTCATATATCCATGCTGTATTTCCAACCCCAATACACTTTTCTAATTCCATAGTCTGGCTCCTTTATGATAGGTACATATATTTTAATCTATATTAAGATTTACCTGACAAAAGCCTAAATTCTCTTTCATACATAATTTTATTATTTCAGTCAAACAAAAACATAATATTCCATATGCTTCCATCCATGATTAAGGTAAATTATACCTCAACACTTTATATACTGCAATAACAAAGCGAAATATGTTGGAATACATCACCAAATACTTTTCTAATCTATTATATAGTTCTTCTGATCTCCAAATTGGTACTATTATGATATCTATTGCTTTACGGCACTACTTTCATAATTACAAAACTTTTGAAGAATACTTTCCTGGTATATCGTTTATATTAATTACAGAGAGAAGATACTATATACTCTTATATCGATAAATTGTAAATTAATTTTATAATTGCAGAAGGTCTAAAAACAACATAGATAGGTTCTTCCCTAAGATCTATATTTTCTTCTCAGAATATAAAATAAGTGAATTGTATATGAATTGAAAAAAATGAATTGTCACCGGCAGCGCTCTGTTATAAAATAGAATTATAATATATCATAATTGGACTGGAGCAACTTTCTTCATAAAGGGGATCATCATGAAAATAAGCGAAAAGGACAAAAAAATTTTTATAGAACAGTTATATGATCTATTTGAAATTGAGCAGATTGTAGAAATGAATCAATATATTCAGCACGGAAATACAAGTACCTTAACCCACTCACTGGTTGTTTCTTATTATAGCTATATCGTCTCTCTTCATCTGCCTCTTAAGTTTGACACAATAAGTGTAATAAGAGGCGCTATGCTTCATGATTTCTATTTATATGACTGGCATATTCCGGATAAAAGTCACAAATTACATGGATACAAGCATCCGAACTTTGCACTTAAAAATGCCAGAAAATATTTTACACTAAATCCGGTGGAGGAGGATATTATTGCAAAGCATATGTGGCCGCTGACCTTAAGAAAACCGCCTTTATGCCGGGAAGCCCTGCTTGTATGTCTGGTGGATAAGTATTGTTCCTTTCTGGAGACCTTCTATATTCCATATATGCCGAAAGAATTGAGACAGTTGAAGCGTATGATTGTTCGTAAAGGTTATGTTTACTAAATAATATAAGACATAATAAAAATAAGCTCCCTATGATCCGGATTATGATCTGTTTCGTGCCAGGGAGCTTATTTTATCTCTATTTTTAAATCAGTTCAATTGGAAATACATCATGAACAGCTTTCTCCCTGTCATGTTTTACTTGTATACATCCAGATTCAAAGGAAGTATTTTATCCGATTACAACAGATGCAAATCCTCATGAAATCCCAGCATAATGTTCATATTTTGAATGGCTGCACCGGAAGCTCCTTTCCCAAGATTATCAAGTCTTGTCATTATTACAGTGCTTCCCTTGCTGTCATTTCCAAAGACAAAGATTTCTGCATTATTCGTATCATTGCAGGCTGTTATATCTACCGCACCATCAAAGAGTAGGCTGTCATCCTCGAAAGGCATTACCTTCACAAATTTCTCCTTCTGATAATGTTCGCAAAATACCTCATGTATATTTTTCGCCGTAAGCTGTTTTGACAGAAGCTTCGTATGAATGGACAGTAGCACTGCCAGTCCTTTATAATTATTACCCAGGATTGGTACGAAAACAGGGGTTTCTAAGAGACCCGAACGAAGCATCATTTCAGGAAGATGCTTATGATTTAAGGAAAGGCCGTAAGGTCTTGGTGCCTTGGTATAATCATTCTTTCCATCCTTCTGTTCATATTTTTCGATTAAAGCTTTTCCTCCTCCGCTGTAGCCTGTTAGGCTTTGGCAGGTTACCGGATATTCAGGTGGCATAATCCTATTTGCGATCAGCGGGTATGCTGATAAGATAAATGCCGTTGCGTGACAGCCCGGATTGCTTACTCTCTTGCTTACTGAGATCTCTTGCCTGTGTTTCATTGATAATTCCGGTAACCCATAGGACCATTCACTAGCTGTACGGTATGCTGTACTGGCATCAATTATTTTGGTATCGGGATTTGTTACAAGAGCTGCCGCTTCTCTGGAGGCATCATCCGGCAGACACAAAAAGACTATGTCCGCTTCATTCAGACATCTTGCCCTCTCCTTTGGATCTCGTCTTTTATCATACTCAATTTTAATCATATCCAGCTCTGAATATAAGCTGAGTCTTTCATGTATTTTAAGACCGGTTGTTCCAGATAATCCATCTACGAATACTTTTTTCTTCATAAGTCTCACCTCAGTAATGTATATTTATACATTTTATTTCTACAAATATACATCAGTAGTTCTGTATTGTCAATAGATATTATCTGAAAAGGTATATCTTTCTTTGATACCCCTTTCTTTGAAAGCCAAAATTACATATCCAATCATTTCACGGGTAATACATCAATTATTATCATAGATTTCTTGTAATGTCTTTCCTTCCATCATTTTGGCTAAAGTATAATCTCTCATTTTTTTATAATTATCAAAAATACGCATGGCATATTCTCTCTCATGATAAACCTTCCAATAACCACAGAGAATATAATTTCTTCCCTGATGGCGTATGAAATCCTCCACATCCCACCTAGGATATCCCAGTATAATTCCTATCTCATGAGGGAATACGGTTTTCCCGGCCGTATTCATTTTAGAGTTATATTCAGTTTGATTGTCTTTATATAAACTATATCTTTCTTTTATTCTCATAAATACAGAATCTATACTCAGTGACTTCATTTCATAACCAAAGGATGTAAGAAAAGATTCATTTTGCTTACAATAAAGAATTTTCTGTAGCAGTTCTTCATTGTAAATTAATAAAATTACCATTGTCGGATTTTCGTAAAGAATATAGGAACGACTCTCAAACCGCCTAATTTTCTCATCGATCAATTGAAGAAACAACTCCATTTTCTTGATTTTTAATTTATTCAAATGGAGTAAGCTGGAGGCTTTGTTTTTCAAAAGAGTTGGTATACATAAATTGGCAAGGAGATATTCCGCGTAAGAATCAAGATTTTTATAATCAGACTGACAATTCTTGGACATAATCTGCATGTTCCTAACCGGTAGCGGATTGTTTTTCTGCATCTATCATTACTCCTTTTTATGTTTTTAAGAATAATTAATATCATGATCCATTGGAGTAAAGATTATAACGATATATGAATTTTTTTTCAACAGGACTTCCGTTTCCTACATGAAAATGGTAAAATAGGAAATATTATAACTGTAAACAATTATTTAAGAAAGGAATGTGAACTATGTCAAAAGTGATTATGGGATTTGTACTGCATAACCGAATGAAAACGGCAAGCAATGTTCAGGAATTACTGACCGAATATGGCTGTGATATTAATACACGCCTTGGTCTTCACGTTGCATCCTCAGACACCTGCAGCCCCCAAGGACTCATACTTCTGGAATTCATTGATAATGCAGAGAATAAGGCAGATGAATTTGAAAAGAAGTTAAAAGAAATTGCGGATGTTGACGTACAAAGAATGGTATTCGAATAATTTTAAAAATCAGAGCTGCTTACAGCCACTGCCGCATCATTTTGCAGCTGCTTAGGCAGCTCTCGTTCTATTCGTGCTTTACCAATTATTAACCGCATGCTCTGCAAAGGAAATTACATCTTTTACAGCCAGCTTTGTACCATCATCAAGAACAGCTTTTCCTGTGAATTCACCAAACATCTGATGACAGCAGTTATTTACCCATAACAATTTGGTTCTTGTGGTACGGTCATAGGTCGGCTTTAAAATAAGATCCAGCCGTCCCTCCTGATCCCAGATATGCCAGGGCTTGCTGTAATCACCCCCAAAATCAAATAGAACTTCCTCTAATTTGTGTACCGTGTCTCCGTAAAATAGAATATTTTCTGTTGCCGTACCGGTATTACCAAATCCACATCCCAGATTAAATCCGAATATTTTATCCCCTATATATCCTGTTCCGTTACTCCAATACCATTCATTATGAAAAGGCCAGACGCCTCTTCCCCAGTCAAGCAGACCAAAGGAATCAGCAGTGGAAAAATGATAATCTATTCCATTATATTTTACCGTTCCTTCCGCAGACATACAATTAATTTTCTGATTATAATAAAAAGCCTTCGGAGATTCTTGAAACGGAATATTAATTACCAGGGAATTATCATTGTGTCTTGTTAGAATTACATCTGCCTCAAAATCGTCCCATTTGCAGGATAGATGCCTGATCGCACCTTTTACTTCAAAGCTCATCTCTCCGGCTTTTTTAGAATAATGGATACAATGATCTGTCTCCGCGTTCGCGGGAAGATGAAGAGATCCAAACGGCAGAACCAGGAAGGTACCCTTTTCAGCAAGTTTCTTTCCCTTCTCAAAATCAAACAGCATTACTCCGACCTGCCCGGCATAAGCTGCATGTCCTATCGTAAACTGCAGGCACATTTTCTTATCCGTTATTTGATAAAAATCCCATTCTTTTATTCGAAACGGTGATGCCTTTATCGCCTTTCGTTCATAAGTCAGTATACTTTTGGTAGAGTATCCGGCATAGGGAACCCCCTTCTTATCTAGTACCGGTCCTGGCTGTGTAAATTCTTTCTGCATTCTATAATCCCCCAATCATAGCTTCTCAGTAGGCAAAACAATATCGTTTTTATATGCTATATACTAATAAATCCTAGAACTCAGGTCTGCATTAAATTGTTCTCATTGCAGCTTATGAACCCTCAATCGTTCTCCAAGTAATTTGCCTGCAGGAATTAACGGAAGAAATGTGAATAAGGTCAACACTGCTGCTACAAGAAACAGCACCTCATTGGGAAGAAAACCTGCCACACCGCTGACTGTACCTTCAACTCCAAATTTATGTATGACTATATTGGAAATTGCCGGGCCAATAATCATAGGAATGCACACGAAAAATAATTGCTTAATTCCCTCAAACTGTCCCCTCTGATCCTCTGGATAGAGATTTTTATACCAGGCAGTCAATGTCTGTAGAATTATTACATATCCGGTTCCGGTAAGCAGCATTCCTATTCCCAGCATGAATAGTGCATGATTGAAGCTAACAATCATAAGACCCGCAACATTTAAAAGGAGTGCCGCTCCGATCACATTTGTATTCTTTCCTTTATTAATGAAACCGGAAGCCGGAATGGTAAGCAATACCGCTACCAGTAAGCTCACTCCCTGTATCATTCCTGTTACAGAATAATCCATTCCCAGATAATTTACAAAATAAATTGTAATATAGGGAAAATATACATTAAAGCCGATGAAATAAACCATCATCACTACAAATACCCAGAACAGTTCCTTATTCTCTCTAACTGTTTTATAATTAAATACAGAAAAAAACTGATGCCAGAAGCCCTTCGGATCTATTTTAGCTTTCAGGTTCGGCGAATCCTTTAATGTGAGCAGTGAAACTACTCCAAGAATTGAAACGATAGAGCCAATCAACGTGAAAAAAGCAAAGAAATCCAGCGCATCTATAATAAGTCCGGCTGCAACCGAACCAAATATTGTAGCGAGTACCGGCATTGCCGCAAAAGCACCTCCGACCTGTCCCCTGTTTGTTTCATTTGAGATATCGGTTGTCCACGCACAAAATCCACTGTCATAACCTACTGATCCAAAAAAGCTCATAATCGCATCCAGGCATACCACAAAACAGCCTGCTGCAAAAACAGAATGAATTGGGAAGAATTCCGAAACACCGAAAGCAATCGTAAACAATCCCCATAATATGTATCCCATTGCGATAAATGGTTTTCTTCTTCCCTTTCGATCCCCCATCGTACCAATGTAAAAGGTCGCAAAGGTTGTTGCTGTAGCACTAACTCCAACCATCCAGGAAATTATACCTGGATTTGGTGCTATTTTTGCATATACAAACGAATTAAACCATACATTTTCCACATTCCAGCACAATTGTCCTGCTAATCCCAGTATCCAAATCAATCCCCAATTTTTTTTACTGATCTTCTCCATTTTATACTCCATTCCTGCACATGTTTTCTGCGCATATTGAGGTTGAAAATACATTTCTTTCAACCCTCCAATCAAACAATGCCAGTACTTTAAAATTAGAATATTAAAGCCAGATACATCATAGGACTTTATCACTCAAATCCTAAATCAGTATGTCGAATTATTATGTCGGAAAGTATTATTTTACTCTTTTGAAATATAACAGCTTCTTACTTTTACCCAGTCCTTGTTTCTTATGATACTATAACAGAAACCCGTTCCTGTCTGCCTACAAAAAAAGCCCTGACGGAAGCAGTCTAATCTCCGGAATTACAGGAAAACTTACAAATGCCAGCGTCATAAATGGATCAATACCTTCCGGTACTCCAAGCTCTCTGACGAATGCTTTCATATCTCTGATGTAGCTGATGTAAATAGGCCAATCAGTCAGCATATGAGATATACCTGTACCTGTAATCTATATTATTCTTTCTTATAATACAAAATCCCAAGTGTATTCGGTCCGCAGTGACTGGATATAACTCCTCCTGCTCGTGTAATCAATATCTCCTTGAAATAATTCAGTCCTTTCAGATACTCATAGGTCTCTTGCTCAATTTCTCTGCTAATTCCGGAATGAGTAATAAAAACCCTGGCCGGATCAGCCTGTAAAAGATTATGCTCCATATCTCTCGCATAGCTGCGAACCACAAGCTGCAGTCTTCCTCTATATTTTCTATCCACAACCATTTTACCATTTTTTACTGCTATCATCGGTTTTAATTTCAATGCATTTCCAAGTAAAGCAGCAACGGAGCTGCAACGTCCGCCACGGTGCAAATAAGTAAGTGTATCAATGACAAAGGATGCACTTACTTTATTCCTGGCTCTTTCAATAATTTCTACAATCAGTGCCGCTTCCATTCCAAGGGCAGCGTATTCTGCTGCTCTTAGTACCTGCAGCCCTATGCCGGTTGACAAATTCTGCGTATTGATCACCCATATTCGCGGATAGGACAACTCTTCCGCTGCGATTCGTACCGTCTGACAGGTAACTGACATATCCTCCGATATACCAAAGAAAATGATATCTTCTCCTGCCTCCGCCATAGGCTTTAACACCTCAAGAATATAACCCAGATAAGGAGAAGCTGTCTTTGGCGTCGTATTCGTTTCATCAGCCCAGTGATAGATTTCTTCCGGAGTAATCTCTTTTCCATCCAAATAGCTTCTTATGTCCAATACAATATTCAGTGGAATAATTGTAATCTGGTATTTTTCGATTAATTCTTGTGATAAATCACAGGTACTATCAGCAATAATTCTTATGCTGCCCATTTTACACCTCCGGTTTTATCTTCTATTCAGGTTTTTTCCCGTAAAGTAACTACTAAAGCTCAATTGCAGGTATCATGAAT
The DNA here is from genome assembly GCA_023418475.1 of Bacillota bacterium. Lineage (GTDB taxonomy): Bacteria > Bacillota > Clostridia > Lachnospirales > Lachnospiraceae > Mobilitalea. The sequence continues at coordinate 23,322 of JAEZZO010000055.1, read as the reverse complement.
GGTCACTTGAACTATTGAATCTATTATAAAACTATTTCACCTTATATGCAATCATTACCAAAAGAAGTAATACTCCTATGCGCAAGTCATTGTCTGCTCATAGGAGTATTTCAAATAGAAGTTGTTTGCTTCCAAAAACCTGTAATGTCCAACCGATCAAGTAATTCAGAAAACATGCTATTTGCACATGCAAACCACACTCTTGTAAATTTTTCCGGATTTTCCGGGTCAAATGATTCATGGATATAATTTGTTCCTGTATGCGTTTTTGACAGCATTGTTAAAATTTGCAGTATATCTTCCTTATCATTTGAGATCAGTACTCTCATAATCATACCAATATGCCACATGTAGTCCTTCAGCGTATGGGGACTGCCAATACCCGCTGCATATATTCCTTCCTAATAGCAGCGATTTTCTTTTGATCATATATAAATACTCCTATTTTCAGCTAAAATACTTCCCAACTATTTTCTCTGCCGTACGCGTTGACAGCGCTTGTGTAGTCAGGGTGGGATTCGGTCCGCCAAGTCCATTGCACAAAACACTGTTGTCCGCAATGTATAACCTTTTCACCTGGTACGCTTCACAATTCGTATCAGTCACATATCCCATACGCATAGTGCTCATAATATGCGCGAAGATTTCAGTTGGCCAGTTGGCACGCGTGATTATTTTTGCTCCGGCTTTTCTTAGAAGCTCGGATGCTATACTCACTAATTTATCCCTTTTTACGGTATCCTCTTCACTAACCTGATAGGTAATAACCGGAATATATCCATTCTCATCTTTCAGTACCGGATCCAGAGTAATTGCATTCTTTTGATTTACTTCATCATCTGTAAATACAACAATTCCCAGCGTTCTCCTATAATCTCTCATAAAATTTTTAAGCTGTTCTCCAGCTGCCATTCCTTCAAAATCCCAAGGTTGTTGCCCATTTGTACTGTTTAGAATAGCGTATCCCTTCTGACTCGTACCGTATAGCATGGTTGCATATAATCCGGGACTCACTCCAAATGGTTCAAAGGCTCCCAGTCCTGGATAATCAAAGCGGGCCCCGGAATTCTGACCAACAAATGGCTTCACATCCGACATCCCCAAAATATTCATTAAATCCTTTTCATCAAAAATACCCGACAAGCAATCTATGATATGATTTGTCAGCCCCTTTCCGACCCATTCATTCTCAGGCAGATCAGAATTCAGCCATAGACGTGGTGTCTCAATTGCACCTCCTGCCATGACAATAACTCTTGCACTTAGCTCCCCCGTTTTACCAGTCCAGGTATCCCTATATTGTACAGCAGCAGCATAAATGCCTTCCTGTTCATCTTCCCTCGTAATAATTCTGGTAACAAAGGTGTTGGGTCTGACTGTAACATTTCCAGTATTAAGTGCAAGGGGTATATAGCTTACTAAGGTTGATCTTTTTGCTACTGCACCCACACTTGGTCCAATATTGCATCCATTTACACAGTGTCCTCTCATGGTGCATCCGACCGAATTATTATTCTGTATATCAAAATCAGGACTGTTTAGCAGTGGATTAACCTTTAATATTGCATTTGGCTGCGGGCGGTATCCGGGGCCGGTTAAATCTTTCGCATCTAAGTATTGCCATCCGGCCTTTTTTGCCCCATAATAGAACAATTCTTCCTTTGCTGCTGCGAAGGCCTGATGTACGGGCAATGTTTTCTCTACCTTTTCATAATAGGGAATTAGCTCTTCATACGATATTACCCACTCCTTTTCAAATGCCTGTGGATATGCTCTTGGTGAATTCGCAAAATAAAGGAGTGTGCTGCCACCCACCCCCGCACTCTGCCAGGCATAACCTCCCTGCCGGTTTATTCTGCTCCACGGACTTTGTTCCCTATTTGCACTGCCCCAACGAAACTTACCTGAAATAGGGTCATTCATATCATCCTCTAAATCCGTAAAGTTTTCCTTTAACAGCTTAATATCAAGATCAGCATAGCTGGAGCTGCTGATTGCTTTGGACTCCTCATTCGGTTTTGGCCACTCCTTATTTCCATACCATGGCCCTGCCTCCAGCACCAGTACTTTTATTCCTTTTTCTCCTATTTCCTTTGCAGCAACGGCACCGCCTCCGCCAGCTCCTATAATGATAACCTCCGCATCATATTCGTTATTCATAATGACTACCATGCCCCTTTCATGAAGCTGTGATTTGTGCGGAGCACAAATTGCCGTGAGAAAGATTTATCTGTTACACTTCCAAATACATCTGCCGCATAAGCAGCAAAGTATAAATCTAACTTTTAACGGTAGGATCATATTTCGGTGAGATACGGTACCCCAGAGAAGGTCCCGGATATCCAATCTGTTGCCAACTAATAGGATTGTGCTCTAATTTACGCTGATTTGGCGGTTTCAACCTGGTTGTGCCATACCCTGACCATTCTGAATAATATCCCATCATTGCTAACCTGTTTATGAGCATAGTAATAAATAATATGTTTCCCTGATCATTTCGAAATGGTATCGGAGCTTCCATCACATAATCCATCGGTTGTAGAAGCAGTAGATTTACCGCCTGAAGACGTGCGATCGGCAGAAGATCATATAACAGCATCCAAGATGATTTTTCTAAATTATCCACCCCTTGATTATCCTCATTTATAGAGATAAATTGTGCCGCTGCCATATTTAATATTTCAGCCGTTGGTATCGCGTATGGAATGATCAAACTGTTAAGTGACATGATTAAATATTCATCCGTATATTCATCTAATGCGCCATAATACTGTATCCTACCATATAATTCAGCCATTCCCGGAGACTGAGGAATAATGGAATCCGCAAAAGCCTTAAACGTGTTCAGTACATATCTGCTTATTTCATTCTGATCAAGTACATAGCCGTTAGAATTTTGAAATGTCAAATACAATCGCTCACCCGCTTTTTATTCTGACACACATAATACTATAGATATTTTATGATATTTCATATAAATATATGTTTTATATCATACCTACGGTGTACTGACTCTTAAATCTATAGGTGGAGTTCCCGTACATCTAAATAGAAAGTGCTGTATAACCAACTTCCACAAAAACCTTGGAGGTACTCAACCGCACTGAAACCCGGAGAATACATCAATTGCAACGTGCCGCCAGAGCCCCTTGCAAACTATAACAACTGTCACATTGCCTGCCGGTTAGTGTTCTCCCAGGGAGTGAAGAAAAATGACAGCCTTGTATATTTCGGACAGAAGAAATATAATAAGAACATCGAAAGTAATGAATATGGATTATATCACAACAAAAAAGCAGCCGCTAAATGTGGTCTTACAGATAGAATGGTACTCTACTATTGCACTTCAGATCGAAATGTCAAAGCCGTAAAAATGGGTAATTTATGGCTAATTCCGAAAGATGCTATCAAGCCGGAGGATAAGAGATACAGGAGGGACGAATATGCCAAATAGAGTTTTAATCATAGATGATGATACAAAACTATGCGTATTAATAAAGAAATGTGTCATGCAGGAAGATTTGGAAACCGATATTGCCTATACGGGAACGAGCGGACTATCCAAAATCATTGAACAGAACGGCGCCTACTGTCTTGTGATTTTGGATGTTATGCTCCCCGGTATGGACGGCTTTCAGGTCTTATCAGAAATACGAAAATACAGTACGGTTCCTGTGCTTATGCTGACAGCAAAAGGCAATGAAATAGATAAGGTGACAGGTTTGCGTCTAGGTGCGGATGATTACTTGACGAAGCCATTTAGTATCAATGAACTGATGGCACGGATGGAATCGCTGATACGAAGATATACAACCTTTAATCAAGTTGCGCCAACGGATGTCCTTACTTTTCAAAATATGATGATTGATAAAGAAAATCGAACGGTGCATATTAGCGCAGAAACGGTTGAGTTGACTGGTAAAGAATATGATTTATTACTGTTTCTTGCTTCCAACAAAGGACGTGTCTTTACGAAAAAACAAATCTACACACAGGTTTGGGAGAACGAGTACGCATTTGATGATAGCAATATTATGTCTTTTATCAGCAAGCTGCGAAAAAAAATCGAGCCGGATACGGAACACCCTTTTTATATACTTACGGTACATAGCGTCGGCTATCGCTTTAATAAGGAGGCATAGCGTATGAATTGGACACTCGTTTTCTTTCTTTCAACCAGTATCAGTATTTGCGTTATTATTTATCTGGCAACACAGCTATGTCGGGTTCGGGAACAAATTTCCATTATCAGGGATGCCTTGGAGGATATTAAACAAGGAAACCTGAACCGCCGTATCCTGACAAGAAAAAGTGATATGACAAAAACGATTTGTTATAAAATCAATGAAATTGCCTTGAACGATCAGGCGCAGCTTATACGGCTGAAGCAATCAGAGCAAGCTTATAAACGTCTTATGACAAGCCTCTCCCATGATGTCAATACGCCTCTAACTTCTTTAGTCGGATACTTGGAGGCAATACAGGAAAAATTTGTGACAGGGGATGAAAAAGAAGAATATATCGGTGTTGCTTTAGACAAAGCCCATCATTTAAAGGATTTTGTGGAATCCCTGTTTGAATGGGTTAAACTGGATGCTAAGGAACGAGTTTTTCAATTTGAAATCTATGATTTGAATGAACTTTCCCGTGATATTTTAGCTGACTGGATACCAACCTTTGAGGATAAACGCTTCACTTATGACATTGATATCCCTGCTTCGGAGTATAGTGTCCGTTTAGACCGCAGTGCTTATATTCGAATACTCAATAACCTGGTTCAAAACGCACTTTTACACAGCGGCGGCGATAAAATCACCCTGCAAATTATTGAAGATAAAACACAAGCAGCCATCTGTGTAACAGATAACGGGAAAGGAATATCCGATAAGGATTTGCCGCACATTTTTGAGCGGCTTTATCAAAGCGATGAATCCCGTGGAGGCCCCGGAAATGGCCTTGGTTTATCCATTGTCAAGGAGCTTATAGCAATACATGACGGTACAATCCGCGCGGAAAATCTGCCGAATGGCGGAACAACTTTCATCATAACCCTTCCGAAAGCTCTGTAATGTTACAGAGCTTTTTTGTTACTGTTCACAGGGCACCTGTCCAAAGGACATGGCACCCCACTCACACACAGAACGGAAGACACACCAGGTCACATGTCTTCCATACTGTGCATTATGGGGGTTCCATGTCCTCCGGACAGATACCCTGTGAACAGTAACGCTTTTTTTATAAACAAGAAACAAGCAAGATAACGGCAAGGTTTTAGCAAGGTTTCTGTGCTATAACTGGATGAACCCACAAACGGACTTGACCCTATCGGTATTGCACAGGTCAGAAAATTCATTCGAAGTTTGTGTGTGGAACGCGGGAAAACTTTTTTAATTTCCAGCCATATTCTCTCTGAAATCTCCCTGCTTGCGGATGATATTGGTATCATTCATAATGGTGTTTTGCTGGAAGAAAGTAGTTTAGCAGAGCTTCAAAAGAAAAATAACAAGTATATTCTGTTACAAGTTTCTGATACTGCAAAGTCCGCTTTGTTGCTAGAACGCAAATTTCATGTGAAAGAATATACCGTGCAGGATTCTCATACCCTGCGCCTTTATAACACAGCTCTTGATATGGCAGAGATCAATAAAGCCCTGATGCTCGAAAATATTTCCGTAAGCAGTTCACAGCTTTGCAATGACACTCTGGAAGACTATTTCAAAAAAGTTACGGGAGGAGAAGGCATTGCTTAACTTGATTCAATCGGAGTTTCTAAAGCTGCGACGTAAAAAATGCATCTGGTTTATGCTGTTTTCCGCTTTGTTTATGCCTATTGTGGGCATCTTCTATTTTAGTGGTACAAATGCGGTTGAAATCACACCGATAAAATTTTATAAGTGGACGGCTCTTTCCTATACACCGTGGATTATCCTTCCTCTTGTTCTCGGAATGCTCTGCACTATGTTGCTATATGATGAGAACCAAAATGATATGTTGAAACAGCTATGGATTATTCCGGTTAGTAAGATGGGGTATTTTTTTAGTAAATATGCAGTGGTTTTTCTGTACTCCATTTGTTTTATGCTGATGGCTGCTATCGGTTCTCTTTTAGCAGGAATGATACCTGGATTGATTGTAATCACAGCTGACAGCCTTTCTTTTTTATTTATCAAGTGTTTGGAAATCGGGGTAATAACACCTTTTGCAATGATACCTATACTTGCGGTAGCCGCTTCACAAAAAGGGTATATTCTCCCTGTATGTATAACAATTATTTATACATTCCTCGGTTTTATTTTGCTTATGGTAAATATGTATATCCATCCTCTTTCCAGCGCAACGGCTATTCTTCTGCGAAACATTCAAGGGGTATCCCTGAAGGAACCTGTCTGTATAGGAAAAGCAGTTTTATGTATCGGCTTATGGGCAGGCGTTTCAACCCTATGGGCAGAAATAATGCTTAGAAAAGGAAAATAGGTGAAAAAATGAAAACTTTGTTATGGGCAGAAAGAGTAAAACTTAAACGCTCAAAAATAGTATGGATTGCTGTATTTTCAGCAATCATGGTAGCTTTTATTGTGTTTATGCAGGGCCAGTTCCAATACTATGGGAAACGGTATGTGGATGAAGTTACATGGTATATGACGGCAACGCAATCACTAGGAAGCCTGTATGTGTTTCCGGCAATTATTGCCCTTATGGGAAGCTACATCATCTGCAGGGAAAATCAGGACGATACCCTGAAGTCCCTTGCCCTGATCCCGGTTAATATATCAAAATTAGTAGGGGTTAAACTAATTGTTTCCGGATTTTTTTCTGTGGCACTGTATGCTTTCCTATTTGTGGTTACCTTTAGTGTAGAAGCATTTCTTCATGGCTCACTGCTTGACGTTGGAATAGCACTTCACTTTGCAAAGCTATATCTCCTAGAGGGTGTTGGCCTTTTCTTTGCTGTATCACCTGTCATAGCGATTGTGTATAGGTTAAAAAAGGGTTATTGGCTTGCTTTAATATTTGCTGAAATCTATTCATTTCTTGGCCTTTTTACCGGGATGCAAAATGCAATGCGTTCCCTCTACCCAATTACTGCGGCATTTTGTGTAGCAGGGTATTATGAAGCAACGAGCATTCAATTTACTATAAGCCTGTTTAGTTTGTTGGCCTGCGGCGGTATTTCCGTGTTGCTTTTACGGGGATTGAATAAACAGTAATTTTGTAATTATGACAAATGATTATCCTACACCAACCAAACGTGCAGGATAATCATTTTTTATTTTCTTATATTAACTTATTTATTCAGCAAATAAGGGAGTTGATAAATAACGTTCTCCAGTATCCGGAAGAAGTGCAACTATTATCTTTCCTTTATTTTCAGGACGTTTTGCCAGTTCCGTTGCAGCCCAAAGTGCTGCACCGGACGAAATACCTACCAAGAGACCTTCTGCTTTTGATAACTCCCTGCCTGTAGCGAATGCATCCTCATTCTTTACCTTGATAATCTCATCATAAATTGTTGTATTAAGCACTTCAGGAACAAATCCTGCACCAATTCCCTGTATCTTATGCGGTCCCGCTTTTCCTTCCGATAACATAGGCGAATCAAATGGTTCCACCGCAACAACCTTGACATTCGGGTTCTTGAATTTGAGGAATTCACCAGTGCCTGTAATGGTTCCACCTGTTCCAATACCGGCAACAAAGATATCTACCTTGCCATCCGTATCCTCCCAAATCTCCGGACCTGTCGTAGCTTTATGGACTGCCGGATTTGCAGGATTGTCAAACTGGCCGGGAATAAAGGAATTCGGTATCTCTGCTGCAAGTTCATTTGCTCTGGCAATAGCTCCCTTCATGCCTTTTGCACCTTCTGTCAATACTAATTCCGCACCGTATGCTTTGAGTAAATTTCTTCTCTCTATGCTCATTGTTTCAGGCATAGTAAGGATTAACCGGTAGCCTCTCGCTGCTGCAATAGATGCTAAACCAATACCGGTATTACCGCTGGTTGGCTCTATGATGACTGATTCCGGTTTTAATATCCCTTTTCCTTCCGCATCTTCAATCATCGCCTTCGCGATTCTGTCTTTTACACTGCCTGCCGGATTAAAGTACTCCAGCTTTGCAACGACTGTTGCCTCCAAATTGTGTTTTTTCTCATAATTTGATACTTCTAGTAAGGGTGTCTTACCTACTAATTCTGTTAGACTTTTATAAATCTTTGACATATGAAAACCCTCCATTCATTTATTTTAATTTTTAAATTCAATATTTGCATATATGATTAATATGTATTAATAATATACCTAAATTCCTAGAATGTCAATAGGAAATATGAAATTAATTTATTTTTTACATATATATATAATAGGTTATTGACAAGTGTAAATAAATAACTTATTATGATAACATATAAAAAAGGTATGAAATGAGGTGTTTAAAAATGAGATTATCTGCAAAAGGCCGGTATGCACTTGCTTCTACCACCAGTATGGCTCAAACTAAGGGCGGCAATGAATATATCACCTTAATCAGTATTTCCGAAAAACTTGGTATTTCTAAAATATATTTGGAACAGGTATTTTCTTTATTAAAGCATGGAGGGATTGTCAATTCCATCAAAGGCTCCCAGGGCGGTTATCAACTAACCAGGGCTCCGCAGCAGATTACTGTCTACGATATATTGTCTGCGGTTGAGACATCTTTATTCGAGCATACGGAGGAAACAATAAGGGACAAGGCTCCTGAAATTGAAGATGCCATGCGGCATACTATCTATCATCCGCTTGACCAGTTAATCAAGACTTCTTTGCAGGAGATAACCTTATATGATCTTGTTACAGAAGCAGAAAAGTATAAGGGTGATCAAGGATTTATGTTCTTTATCTAGATGTTAACTCGTCAGAAGGTGCCCCGCCGGACGCAATTATGAAAGCCGCCACTTCATCGTAAGATGATACGGCGGCTTTCATTCTCAATATTATCATTTATTCTTGTAATATGTTCTCCGGTATCCTTCCTTCTGATTCAGACTGCAAAAGCTCAATTTATTAGTCCCATGGTTATAGGGGTATCTATATTCATCCTCATCACCTATATCTGGCTTTTATCAGACTAATTACCCTTATTCTTTAGATGAAATACTCTATACTCTCCATCGTTTTTCTTGTTTTCTGATTAAACAGCAGCATGCATTCTCTGCCTTCCGGTTTCCCGAATGCATAATAGCCGCTGCCATTACTATTTATGACATCATGCCGGATTTTCCGGTTCATCTTTAGCGGTGCATCCTTTATCATCTCAATGCCTTCTCCCGGAAATGGTTTCACTCTGTAATAGGGATCAAAGAGGTAGACATATTGATCATCAACACCTGTTAAAAGGACATAATGCCAGCATCCCAGCATAACACGCGCAACCGCAACTCCACCCTGTCCCAGGCATTCTGCTATCTTACTATTCTGACTGATCTGTACGGTTTCTCCGTTTTGCATTTCACAATAAATCGGCCATTTTTTAACCTTACCGAACTGATTAAGCCAATTTGCCAGAAACAGCATCGCCATCCCCGTTGTTCCGCTCTTATATGCCTCTCCCTTCTTATTATAACTATCCAGGCAATAAAGCATAATGCTCTTAACCACATCCGGAGAAATATCTCTTCTGGGAAACAGATAGTTAATTGCATTCAACATGGACGTCGGACCGCAATCATATTCAGTTGATTGATAGCTTAACGGATTTTTCACTGGAACCTCCATTCTGTTAAAAGGACTTCAACGATTTATTGCTTATTTATCTTCTGTCATAAGTTTCAACACAATCCTGCTGCATTTCACAAGCTCATCCAAATGGGTAAATTCATTGCAGGAGTGCACCTTATTCATTCCGCAGGCCATTACAATTCCTGTAATTCCATTCCTTAGGAAATTATTATTATCACTTCCTCCGAAAGTATTGGTAAGCTTCACTTCATACCCCAGTTCCTTGCAGACTTTCTCATACCTTTTTACTACCGAATGATTTTCATCTACATGATAAGCGAGGCAGCCGATATCAGTTATAAATTCATAACAGGCATGAAATTCCATGCTTACATCATTAAGAATTTCTTCTATTTTGTTAATTTCCGATGTAGCTTTCTCATGTCTTAGACTTCTTACTTCTCCGCGAAGAATGCACTCCTCCGGAACAATATTCCTTGCCTGACCGCCTTCAATTAAACCGATATTTACTGTGGTTTCTTCGTCAATTCTTCCCTGCTTTATGCGGGTGATAGCCAGGGCAGCAGCCTCAATTGCATTAATCCCTTCTTCCGGTGCGAAACCTGCATGGGAGGCTTTTCCCTTTATCTTAGCCGTAAAGGATAATAGCGTGGGCGCCGCTAAGGCTGCATTTCCCACCGGTCCGCTAAGATCAAGAACATAGGCTTCTTTTGCCTTCAGGATGCTGAAATCAAAAACATTGCTGCCTCGAATGTATACCTCTTCTGCTATGGTAAACAGTACTTCAATACTTCGGTGAGGAATTTTCTTCTCCCTAATTGTATTGACGGCTTCCAGGATAGATACTATACCCGACAGATCGTCAGCTCCAAGTACTGTACTTCCGTCACTGGTAATAAGACCATCTTCATGGACGACCACTTTTTTATTTCTGCCGGGTCCGACGGTATCCATATGTGACGAAAAAAGAAGCGGATCTCCTTCGAGATCTCCTTTCAGATACCCATAGAGATTACCGCAGCTGCCGCCTTCATAATAACTTCCCGCATTATCTTCCGTCACCTCAAAGCCGAGACTTACCAGCGTTTCTTTTAATTTGTCGGCTATTTCTCTTTCTTGAAAAGATAAGGAATCAATTTCTGCCAGTTGTATGAATTTCTGAAGTATTCGTGATTGATTTACCATATTGTAGCCATGCCTTTCTTCAAAACCTGCGGGACGTAATCCCGCAGGCACAATAGAATTTCAGTATTAACCTGACAAAAACCTAAAGTTCATTTGCCGGATGGATATCCGTATATATATCTATTTACATATCCTAAATCAAGCTTATGTCTGATTATTCATAGCCTCTGTACTACTTAAGCTTAGCCTTAAATGCCGTATATATCTTATTATGAAGTGCTGTTGCCTCTGCATTTACATCCTGAATAAACTCACCCTTTGGAATATCCGTTGCAGAAATTACAAGACTTTTCTGAAATTCCTTCGGCAGAAATTCGTAGGCTGCTTTATTGGGGCAAAGATAAAAAATCTGTGAAGAAATCTTAGCTCCCTCTTCTCCTTGCAATATGTAGTTTAAGAATTTATGTGCATTGTCGCTATTTGGAGCCTTTGAAGGTATGAATAATGCATCCACACCAAAGCCAAGACCTTCCTTCGGATATACCACCTTCAGATTAGGATTAGCCTGTAGTGCCTTTGCCACCTGAGAAGTAAATAAAAATGCTACATTCACTTCACCACTCAGCAGATAATCTTGTGTTTGATCCTGACTTAAGATTCTTATATTAGGCGCAAGTTCCAGAAGCTTATCACCCGCCTTTTGTATCACCTTCAAGTCTTCCGTATTAAAGGATTCCCCCAATGTTTTCAGTGCAATTCCGTCGATAACTCTCTCCGTATCCATAATCCCTATACTATCCTTTAGAGAAGGATCCCACAGAGATTCATATCCTGTGATATCGATTTTTACTTGTTCCGGATTATAAACAATCAACGGAATTCCGGGTGCATAAGGAACCGTGTAATTATTCTCACTGTCATAGAAAAAGCCCTGGAATATGGAATCAATATTAGAATAGTTTGGTATTTTCGTTTTATCCAACTTGGAAATAAGTCCTTCCTCTGCTGCTATTTTAATGATATAATCCGATGCAATTACCAGATCATAATCTCCCCCTTTACTATTCTCCAATTTCGCCAGCATTTCTTCATTCGTTTCAAAATTAGAATAGTTAACCTTAATCCCCGTACTCTTTTCAAAATCAGCGATTACATCTGCCGGAACATACTCTGCCCATGTGTACAAGTTAAGCTCCTGCTGTTTTTTGCCCGCGCACCCGCTCAATATGGCCGTCATCATCACGGTCACCAGTACAAGACTTATTATTTTCTTTACATTCATACTTTTTCCTCCATTCATACGCCGCAAAGCGGCATCTCAAGTGGGAAGACGTTCTTCTTCACACTTCCATTCATACGCCGCAGAGCGGCATCTTACATTACTGGGAAGAAGCCTGGTATGAACACCGCTGTGCTCATTTCGGGGTTCTTCTTAAGTGGGAAGACGTTCTTCTTCACACTTCCATTCAGTGCTGCTTTTTATGTATCTCAAGTTTGTGTGCGCAGCGTCACCACAAACTTATTATGTAAATGTGATTTTTCGTTCACTTTTTCCTCCTTACCAAACCGGAAAGAGCTACTAATAATAACGTGCAAAGCAGCATTATCGTTGACAAGGCATTAATCTTTGGTGTTACTCCCGTTTTCAACTGTGTATAAATCTTGATCGGCAAAGTATTGGTTTTCGCACCAGTTACAAAGATGCTGACTACTACATCATCCAATGACATAGCCAGGGATAAGAGCATTCCGGAAGCAATTGCAGGAGTAATTAAGGGCAGCGTAATGTCAAAAAAAGCTCTTGCTCCTGACGCTCCTAAGTCTCTCGCCGCTTCAACAAGTGATCGATCTATCCCGATCAGTCTTGCTTTTACCATCATATAAATATAGGGAATACAAAAAGCCACATGCCCCAGTACCAGTGTTACCATACCAAATGGAAGATGAAGAAGTGAGAAAAATGCCATAAATACCATTCCCAGAATAATCTCCGGTATCATGATCGGAAGCATTGATATATATTCTACCACTCCCTTGTCCTTAGAGGTCGATTTAGACATACCGACTGCTCCAAGTGTTCCAATTATTCCGGCAATGATACTACTGACAGCTCCAAGCACCAGACTGTTTCTCAATGCGGCAATCAGGTCTCTGTCTTTAAAAACTTCTCCATACCAGTCAGTGGTCCAGCCTCCCCATATAATCGTCTGATTCGATTGGTTAAAAGAATACGCAATAACCACCATTACCGGCAAATACATTAAAATAGTCAGAAATGCAAGATATATATTAGGAAGAATTGTTCTGTTTTTCACAACAACCTTATGTCTACTCACATCATTCCCTCCAGTTCCTTCACATGTGTAATTTTACGGTACAACCAGATAATCAATGAGGTTAATATCATAAATACAACCGATAATGCGGCAGCAAACGGCCAATCTCTTGTTGTAAATACCTGATCCCTGATCAGATTTCCGACCAGCATAAATTTACCGCCTCCAAGAATATCAGCAATAAAGAATAATCCCATGGATGGAATAAATACAAGTACCACTCCCAATAAAATTCCCGGCAGAGTTAATTTGGCTGTAATTGTAAAAAATGCCTGAAATCTTGTGGCTCCCAGATCTCTTGCAGCTTCTATATAAGTCCAATCCAACTTTTCCGTAACAGAATAAACGGATAATATCATAAAAGGAAGTAAAGAGTATACCATACCAACAAGTACAGCAGGATATGTATATAGAAGCTTCAGCGGAGCATCCGTAATCCCGATACTCATTAGTATTTTATCCAGCAAGCCGTTGCTTCGAAACAGGATAATCCATCCATACATACGAATTAAAGCATTTGTCCAGAAAGGTACAATTACCAGAAGCATCATTACCCTTTTCCACCTTGCGGATAGCTTCGCCATAAAATAACCAAACGGATACCCGACGAATAAAGTGATCAATGTTGTTGTAAATGCCAGTTTCAAAGATAAGAGAAAAGTACCAAAATATACCGGTTCAAATATTTTAAGATAATTATTGATGGTAAAGATATTTTCCACACCCCAAACCTGTGCTCTGGTAAGGAAGCTTAAAACAAGCATATAAAGGATCGGGCCTGCAACAAAGAATAGTGTAAATAAATAAAGCGGTGCTACATTTAACCATGTATGAATATATTTTTTCTTTCTTCTTTTCATCTTTATATCCTCAATCGTAATGTTATATATGTTCTTTATAAATCCACAAAAATTGCGTGTTTTGTATCAAAATCCATGTACAGTTGTTCATTTTGCTCTACGTCATCACCAATTCCAAAGCTGCTGGCTATAATTTCTGTACCATCTGCAAGCTCCAGAGTGATTTTCTGCAAGCCGCCTGCAAAGGATTTTTCCTTCAACCGGCACATCAATCCAAATGCCGAAGGCTTTGTATGCAGCCTGATATTCTCGCTTCTGACTGCCAGCGTAACATTACTTCCTAATTCCGGCTGTATCTCATGGACTGCTGCCTTTACAAAATCTTGACCTACCTTAACCAGAGCATTTTGTCCATCATATTCTGCTATGCTTCCGTGAAGAATATTTGCATTACCCACAAATTCTGCAACAAAGCTGGTTTTTGGCCGGTCATAAATTTCAGCCGGGCTTCCGATCTGCTTAAAGCTCCCTTCCTTCATTACCACGATCCGATCTGACATATTAATTGCTTCTTCCTGGTCATGTGTAATATAGATAAAAGTAATACCAAGCTTCTTCTGTAATCGCTTTAATTCTGTTTGCATCTGTCTTCGCAGCTGTAGATCCAAAGCTCCTAAGGGCTCATCCAGAAGAAGAACTTCTGGATTATTCACGATTGCACGCGCTATTGCCACTCTTTGCTTCTGTCCGCCGCTTAATGCGGAGGGCATACGTTTTTCATAGCCGGATAACTGTACCAGTTCTAAGGCCTCTTTTACCTTTTGGGAAATTTCGTTTTTATGTACCTTATGAATTTTTAAGCTATACCCGATATTCTCTTCGACATTCATATGAGGAAATAGAGCATAATTCTGAAAAACTGTATTTACGTTCCGCCTATTCGGTTCTGCTTTTGTTACATCTGCACCGCTTAAGAGTACTTTACCGGCATCCGGTTCTTCCAGTCCTGCTATAATTCGTAAAATTGTTGTTTTTCCGCATCCCGATGGCCCTAGAAGTGTGATAAATTCTCCTTTATTTATCTGTAAATCAATATCCCTTAATACCTCCGTCGATCCAAAGCTCTTTTTGATATGATTTAGTTCTAATATAATTGCCATCCTTTGTATCCCCCACTTCTACTATCAGGTCAGTTTCTACTTAATCCGTATCTTCTCATTCTTCTCAATCTGCAGAATTTTTCCGTCCTGCACAATTATTGTAACGGAACCATATTGTAATGTTTCGAGTAATTCTACTATTTTCTTTAGGTCCCGGTCCAAAATAATATTTTTACGTACTGGGTTATCCCCCTTTTCCAATATGCCCACCTCATTTCGTTCATACTTATCCGATATGACTTATATGTTTTGTAGGAATGATACACTATTTCAATCATTTTGTCAATAGATATTTCTATATTTATCCTTCTAATATTTCTATATTTATATTTATCCATCCTATATTTTCATATTTATCTTTCTTATTATTTTAATCAGTTCTGACAACTTTATTACTTCGGGAAAAGCCACTGCTTTTCTCAAAGTCAAATATCATATTTCTTGAAATTCATTTCCAACAAGCTCTTTTCGTTCCATATGCATTTTATGATCCATGTAAGTAAGATAGCTTTCCTTTGTCAGAAGCGGTACATACTGTTTTTTTATCTCCTTTGCGGCTGCTGCACCATCTCGAAGCAGTCTATAAGCGGTAAGTGCATACATTTTTGCTGTCACAAGATAGGCCAGATCCTCATCCACTGCCTCGAATTGTTCCGTATGAAAGGTTCCGCGAAATCCTCCCGTACTAAATTGTATTACAGGCTGAAGATGCTGTAAATCTCCTACATCAGAGGAACCTCCCCTATGTACCCTGCTGCCATCCTCCGCAATTATATCAGGCGCTGCAAGCTTAGCCACATCAGCAATATCCTGACAGGGTTCATCCGCAATGCGCGGCAGATATCCGGGCATGGTTTCTATCTCATAGCCGGCGCCCAGTGCATCGGCACCTGCCTTAAACGCTCTTGTGGTTTTACGATAAGCATCCTCCATGGCGCTTAGTGTTTTTGCACGAATTAGATTCTCTACTACCGCTTCATTCGGAATAATATTAACGAGATCCCCGCCTTTTGTTAATATCGGATGAATCCTGACGCAGTCTTCATCACGGAAGGTCTCTCTCTGATATGCTAATGCGGTCAGACCAAGAGAAGCAGCATTCAAAGCATTCACGCCCTCCTCGGGACAAGCACCCGCATGCGCCGTTCTGCCTATATATTTAACAACCTGTGAAACAAAACCATTACCGGTTCCACTGCCTAGTAAAATACCCTCATTAATTGAATGATGTGCAATACTTAAATCAATATCATCAAATGCCCCTATTCGGATCAGTTCGCATTTTCCTCCTCCGTACCGTATCTTACCTTCTGCCTTTAAACGATTTTTAAAAGCAATTTCTCCATACTCCTCCGCCGGTACGGCAAAAAAAACTACCTGTCCGTCTAAAGACGCGGCAACTGTTTCCTCCGATAAGGCAATCGCTGCTCCGATAACACCGGCTAGCTGTGCATGATGACCACAGGCATGAGCGGCCTGCGTTTCAGGATTTGCATGGGGGTGGGCCGGAATACGAAGGGCATCCATTTCTCCTATCAAAGCAAGTGAAATTGTATCCTTTTTCTCTTCATTTAGATATCCCTTCACCCCTGTGATTGCCAGTTTATCCTCTGTCCGAAGCCCCAGCTTATTCATCAGGGCAGTGAATTTATCTGCTGTACGGTATTCTTTGTATCCAAGCTCTGCATGATTAAATATATCCCTTGCAAAATCAAGAATATCCTCCCTGTTCTTGTCAATTATATGAATGATTTTTTCTTCTATCCTATCAGGCATATCATTTCTCCTTTCCTACAAGTTTATTACATAGGTAATTTTAAAACTATATAGTTGTAGAGATTGTATACACAAAAAGTATCTGTTTCTCCGATCCGGAATTTATACTTTTTATATATACAGTTGATACAATTCATGGGTTTCGCAATTACCTAAAGTTTATCACAAGCAGTTGTAAAATACAAAAATTATTATTAAATTAGGATGTGAAACAGGTAGCAGTTATTGCAGTTCACTGTCCATGCAAATTCCGAGCTGAACATCCGGTAAATACTTCTGAAAAAGGAGCCATCTTAAGACAGCTCCCTGCTATTCATACCAATGCTATGTTTAATTTGCAATTGTCTCTGCGTAAGTGTTTGCACTGACCTCGGCTCCGGTAAACAAGGAGGTATATATTTCTTCCAGAAGGTTTAATCCTCCCTGATACCCAACAAAGGTCTTCTGAATGATCAGCTTTTGATTAATCGGATTGCTGATATACTGAAATAAATTTCCTGTTTCCTTCGCTATTTCTCTTTCCCAGTCACTTCCAAGCAATAATGCTCTTTTTGAGGTTCCTAATTTCTTTCTTATGTCATCCGTAATGAGCTCTCCATCCGCCTCTATGAATAGCAAATCCTTGTATAGCGGCAAATTATCTTCCAGGATTTTTTTAATATAACTGGTGTTTTCTGCACTCGGATCATCGATCAGGTAAATTCCCCTTGGAATATATCCTGCTTCATTCTCCAGATATTTTGCAATGGAGATAGCATAGAGACTATCTGCTGCAATATATATTTCATAGGGAAGATTATTTTGAAACAAGGCAATGAAATCTGCAATCGAAATAAAGTAGTCGTAATATCTTTTTTCCTCTGTTTTTATTACCTCTTCTATCTTCTGCTCCGGTATGTTTGCATATTTTCCGATAGTCCTTAAGAATTTACTGGTTTCCTTCGCTCCTACCGGTAATAATGGATAATGAAAATAAGGTGTATTATATTTTTTCTGAAGATGCTCCACTACAGTAAGACCTGACCACGGGGAAAGAAGTAAATTAAATTCCGCATTCGGAATGCCTTTCCACTCCGACACTCCCTTTGAGCCAATGCCAAACAAGATGTTAACCTTTAATCCGATTTTTTCTATCAATGCTTTTATTTGCTCGAGATCGCCCCTCCAGTAGGGATTTTGAAAGGGAACCACTGAAAATACATTTACCAGCCCTTTTTGTATTTCAGGTTTCGCATCGCCTATAAATTGATCGATAATCGCTTTCATCACCAATTCATGACCGTAATAGTTATTTCCCCTGAAACCGGAGGTTTCAACTCCGACAACAGGATTTCCATCCCTGGCAAATTCCTTCGCAATTTCTTCAATATCATCTCCGATGATACCTGCTGTACAGCCGGATAATGCAACATATAAATCACCTTCGATCACTTTCTGCGTTCCTTCTATCACAGAACGTAATTTCTCCTCTCCTCCGAATACAACCTCCTTCTCACTTGTATTCGTGCAGGAGATATGATTGCCGCCGGCATAGCCCTCCCCCTGTCTTCCTGCACCTGTCGCTGCATAGTCAAAAACCTTCATTGAACATCCCGGACCCGCATGAACAATGGGAATAGCACCCGGTATAGCCAATACTGTCTGCTGTGCTCCAAGTGCACAGGTAAATCTGGGTTGTGATATTATTGTACTCATTCTTTTCCTCCTTCAAAATAAAATGGATCGGTACTCTCCTTCATCCACCATTCCTTATAAGGAAGACTGACATTTTCCGCAATATTATTAATCAACTTTCTTGTGAGAAAAACTCTTTTTATTCTGCGTCCTAATTCAACAATTCCGTCATAGCCTACACTCTTATTGGAATCCGCTTCAAATATCGTTGGTATCCCAAGCTTATAACCATGTACTGCCAGTGCCTGATGGCGGACAATTAAAAGATCCGGTTTTAGTTTTTGTAAAAATTTCATTACCTGATAGGGCTGTTTATTGCATACCGTATAATTAGGCACATTGCCAATTGATTTTACCAGAAAATCTAGTGTATTAATCTCCTTAGAATCTGAATTCTGATCATGATGATAGGTTGTGATACCGATGACTTCCATTCCAAGATCCGTTGCAATATTTGCCATATTATGAGCATATGCATCTCCTGCAAATACATAAACTCTCTTTCCTTTTAACTCTTCCCGAAGCTCCTGCAGCTCCTTCTCTATCCGCTTATGCTCACTCTCTATCACCTGCTCGACAATACTTTCTTTCTTCGTAAGCTTAGCAACCTCTCTCAGCCAGTTATCCGTCCATGCAACACCATAAGGTGCAGCTGCTTTCACCTGCAAAACTCCGTATTCCTTTTCCAGCATTTCACCCACATAGGTGGCAAGTGTCTCACAGATTGTTGCCGTACATGCAGCCTCGGATATCTGCGATAATTGTTCGACTGTTGATTGGGCCGGTAAATAATTAACACGAAGATTTAAATGTGATAATAGGGGCGTAAAGGAATCTGTTCCTTCAAAATTAAATATGTTTACTAAATCCTCCTGCTTCCTTAGCGGTTTTTTTACGACCTCCTGTAAAATACCATGAAATGCAGCGTCAAATCCGGTGGACCATATCCTGGATTTAAAGCCTTCGCAGGAGATTACAACTACTGGTATTCCGGTTTCTTCTTTCATTTCCTTTGCAATACCCTGGACATCGTCACCGACAATTCCCGATGCACAGGAGGTAGTCACAAAAATAACTTTTGGCTGATAACGGCGCTTCGCCTCGCGTATTGCGGTCTTTAGTTTTTCCGAACCGCCGTAAATCGTATCTTCCTCCAATATATTGGTACAGATCGCCTTATTGTGAAAATCTTCTTTTTTTCTTGCCCTTGCTGTACTTTTTTCCGATACACAGCTGGCAGAAACTGTAGCATAGCAGCCAATTGGCGCATGCTTCACTAATGCGGCATCTAATATGGCATAAACCTCTCCTCCCGCACAACCCTCCTGACAGTTTCCGCATTGCTCATAGCCATAGCCGCCTATTCTTAATTCTTTCTTTTTACCTTTTTCATTTAGTTCAGAAGCATCCCCGTGATATGCAAGTATTGTATGTAATCTGTTTTCTCTTATTGTTACGGAACTATCCTCCAGTTTACTGCTCATGATAATTCATCTTCCTCTCTGATTATTTCGGAAATCGAAAAGACATGGATATGTATTTTATGATTTGCCTGACAAAAGCCTGATTAAGGTTATGAAGATGGATATGAGTGCATATAGATACACTCATATCCATCCGGCCAATGACCCTTCGGCTTTTATCGGGCTGATCATCATATTGTATAATCATAATTTGTAAGCATATTACAATTTTTCAAAAATTCCTTCGTTCGGATATTCTTCGGCTTTTCGAACACCTCCTGTGGTGTACCCTCTTCAACAATTTTTCCGTCCTCAAGAAATACCACCTTGGTAGCTACATTTTTTACGAAATTCATTTCATGGGAAGCCAGCAGCATGGTGTGCCCTTCTTTGGCTATCTTCTTAATTGTTTCCAGCACCTCACCCACCAGCTCCGGATCTAATGCCGACGTGGGTTCATCCAACAACAAAAGCTCTGGCTCCATTGCAAGAGCTCTTGCTATCGCAACCCTCTGCTGCTGTCCTCCTGACAAATGCTTCGGATAATGATAAACCTTATCCTCCAGTCCCACTTTTTTTAGTTCCGCATAAGCGATTCTTTCAGCGTCCTTTTTATTCAGCTTTTTTACGACAATTAATCCTTCCATTACATTCTGCAGTGCAGTCATTTTGTGAAAAAGATTAAATTGCTGAAATACCATGGCCGTTTTCTTCCGTAATTCCAGCAGGCTCTTTTTATCGATTTGCGCCAGATGAATGGATGTATCCTGTATTTTTAGCACCCCATTTTCTGGCTGCTCCAGTAGATTAATGCATCTTAAAAGTGTTGATTTTCCGGTACCAGACGGACCAATCAGTGCAATTACATCGCCTTCGTTAATCGACAGATTAATACCCTGCAGCACTATGTTACTCTTAAATTGCTTGGATAATCCCTCAATTTCTATCATTATGTCTCCTCCGTATAGGATCTATCAGAAACAACGTCTGGAATGCTAACCTTTCTCTCTATAAACCTTACAATCTGCTCCAATATAATCGTTAACAGCCAGTAAATAACAGCAAGCGCTACATATGCTTCAAAATAGCGGAAATTCCTGCTTGCTACAATTTTTGCCTGTGCGGTTATTTCAATAACCGCACAGGAGAATGCCAGAGATGTCGTTTTCACGAGGCCAATTACCGTATTCCCGATGGATGGGATGGCCACCTCTATTGCTTCCGGTATGACAATTCGAAATAATGACTGCCAGTAGGTCATTCCCAGGGAATATGCCGCTTCAATCTGCCCCTTATCGACCGATTGTATAGACGCCTTAATCGTAACGGCATTATAGGCAGAATCATTTAGCGAAAGTGCCACGATTGCAAATACAACGCTTGGAATTCCATTTATGTTATAATCTGTCTGGAAATAATAATTAACATATTTCAAAAAAATCGGAATTCCAAAATAGCTGATATAAAGCTGTACGATAATCGGTGTACCACGCAATACCGATATGTACAGTGTTGTTAATTGATTTAGCACTGGTATTTTGTTAATCTGTATGATTGCCAAAACTAAACCCAACACTAATCCAAACAGCATCGATACCACAGTCAGCTCCAATGTTACCGGCAGATACCGCAGTAGCTGCGGAATTTGCTGCAATACAATTCTAAAATCAAATAAATTTGGCATTCTCTCACTCTTCCTATTATAATATCGCAAAGCAGTACTCATTCATTTCCAAAGAAGCTTAGAATGGTCTCTACTTAGCCCATTTTGCACTCCTTCCAAATATGAAGCTACTATACACTTCCACATATTATTATATTGTACTAATTATTTTGTACTAATTATTTTGCATCTCTAAAATCCGTTGCTTCCTGAACACTTACTGCCAATTGAGGTTCCTGGAACCATTTGATACTTAATTCCTTAATTGTTCCTGCCTGGATTAATTCCTCCAAAACCTTATTAAAGTCATCGGCCAGCTGCTGATTTGTTTTTGAAATCAGGAAACCAAAATATTGATTGGAGTTGAAATAATCCGGTGCTCCATCGCCGAAAGGTACAAATTTGATTGCATTTTCAAGTCCATATTCCTTTGCTCGCAGTTGTGTCGTGGTTGTTGATGATATTTGAAAATCAATTTTTTTATCGGCCAGATGGTTAATCGATCCATCCGTTGAATCTACAAATTGCAAATTTATCGGATTATCGGGATAGTCCTTATTAAAGGCTTCTACAATTGCCACAGGACCGTCGCCCACAATATCCTCTGTGGTCAGTCCTCCTAGATCCTTCCAGGATTTTATGGTTGTATTATCAGCGGCTGTAGCAATTTTAAAAATGTATTTTCCAAAGGAATCTGTAAAGATGTATTTTTCTCTTCTCTGCGGATTTGCTATAAAAGCCTGCGCTCCGATTTGATAAATTCCAGAATCAATTCCACTGAATATTGATTGAAAGTCTGTTATTTTAAAAGATAATTCATATTGCGGCAGCTTAGCGAATACAGCCTTCAAAACATCAACGTTATATCCTACTAATTCATTCTTATCATCCACATATGCGTACCCGTTGGTCGTTCCCATCACAGCTGCAACAACCGGTGTTACCTTTTTGTCCTCCTGTTTTTTTTCCGTATCCGTTGGTGCTGTCGTACTTTCTGCTGCCGATGCAGCCTTATCTGTACTCTTATTTTTAGAAGCGCATCCCGTTAAAAATGTTACGCTTGCTGTGATAACCAGTAATATAGTGAAAATCCTTTTACCTGCTAATTTTCTCATTGATGAATTCCTCCATTTTTGTTTGCATATAAATTCTGCCTGCTATGATTGGTGTCTCGCCAGCCTTCCCCTACAGAAATCTCCTAGATAACCTTCGTTCTTGCAATACAGATATAATCGAATGTTACTCATTTGGTTCACCTCCACTGATGTGTTAAATATAAAAAAAGCCGGATTATTCCTGTTCATTACAGCGACAGGTAATAATCGGCTTTAGTTTTCTAATCACCTAATATTAACATTCCATATATTATATATATTCTTAATATGTTTTATAATACACTCATTTCACGGAAAGTCAAGTACTTTTTTATATAAAATGGTTTACTACTTTTTTTGTAAATGGATGATAATACTTTTTTTAGGATTTAAGTTTTTCATTTTCATTTTCATTTTTCTTTTATGAATTTGAGTTGTGATTTTATTATTTATGTATTTGAGTACATTTTTTATTTCAACTTTTTTTATTAAAGGATTTGAGTAAATATTTC